>NZIV01000005.1 GCA_002689995.1 Fidelibacterota bacterium | reverse complement strand
TTAAATAAATGGCGAGAAAAAAATTTCAATAGGATGCGAAAACTTCGTGGTGATGAAATAGCTATGATTTTTCAAGAACCAATGACCTCATTAAATCCAGTATTTACCATTGGTTTTCAAATTATTGAATCATTAAAACCACTAACATTTTTAGAATATATTCAAAATGGATTAATAGCTAGCTATAAAAATATTAGTTCAAAATTATTAAAAGATTTTATTAAACCTTCGATTATATTTGGAAGTATTTTTCTAATATTAAATCAACTATCCTTGGGTTGGACTTTTCAAATTATAGATATAGTTCAGTCATTTTTTATTGGTGTAATTACTCCTTTACTTTACTCAAGTCTAATTAAATTATTTTATAATCTAATACCCAATACTAAAATTGATGAATTAAAAACCTTATTTAATGATGGTGCGAAATTATTAGAAATGGTTGGGATTCCGGATCCATATTTAAGAATGTCAGACTATCCTCATCAATTTTCGGGGGGTATGCGACAAAGAGCTATGATTGCAATGGCATTAGCAAAAAAGCCATCTCTATTAATTGCAGATGAACCAACTACTGCCTTAGATGTAACTATTCAAGCTCAAATTTTAAATTTAATGGGAGATTTAAAGAAAAATAATTCAAAATCTGCAGTTGTATTAATAACACATGATTTGGCAGTAGTAGCAGAAACCTGCGAAAGGGTTATAGTAATGTATGGTGGAATGGTTCAGGAGATTGCACCTGTAGAAGAATTATTTTCAAACCCACTTCACCCTTATACACATGGATTATTAAAATCGATACCTAATCCAAATCAAGCTAATGAGAATAATAGATTAGAGATTATCGAAGGAATGGTTCCAAATATATTATCTATGCCGAAAGGATGTAAGTTTTGTACTCGCTGTGAGTTGAAGGAAGATATTTGCGAATCAGATGAACCGCCATTAATTGATATTGGTAATAATCATTTTATAAGATGCCATTTAGTTCAAACTAATGGAGATATTGTATAAGTGACAAAAAGATTATTAGATATTAAAGATTTAAAAGTACATTTCCCGGTATATGGAGGAATATTATCAAAAATAGTAGCAGTAGTCAAAGCTGTTGATGGAATAACTTTTCCAATTAATGAAAAAGAAACGATTGGTCTGGTAGGTGAATCTGGTTGTGGTAAAACTACCGTTGGCCGTGCAATAATAAATATTCTAAAACATGTTGCTCCAGATGTAAAAATTTCAGGTAATATAAATTATCATCATGAAAATCAATCAATTGATTTTGTAAAAATTCCTCCTAAAAAAATGAAAAAATATCGTTCAGAAATACAAATGATATTCCAAGATCCCTATGCTTCCTTAAATCCTAGAATGACTGTTAGTCAAATCATTGCTGAACCATTACAAATCCATTCTAAAATTTCTTCTAAAGAAATTCATGAGAAAGTTTTATGGTTACTAGAAAAAGTTGGATTACAACCGGAGCAATCTAATAGGTTCCCTCATGAATTTTCAGGTGGACAAAGACAGCGAATTGGAATCGCTAGAGCATTAGCAACAAATCCAAAATTAATTGTTTGTGACGAGCCTGTTTCTGCTTTAGATGTATCGATCCAGGCGCAAGTAATAAACTTGATGATGGACTTACAAGAAGAATTTAATTTATCATATTTATTTATTGCCCATGATTTAAGTGTAGTTGAACATATATCAGATAAAATAATTGTAATGTATTTAGGTAATATTGTTGAAATTGGTAAATCATCTGAAATTTATCATAATCCTAAGCACCCATATACAAAAGCTTTAATTTCCGCAGTACCGCAACCTGATCCAAAAAATAAAAATAAAAGACGAATCATTCTTAAAGGAGATATTCCAACTCCAATGAATAAACCGTCTGGATGTGCTTTTAGAACTCGATGCCCTATTGCAAAATCTGAATGTGCAAATGATATACCAATATTAAATAATATTGGGGAAGATCATTTTGTCGCATGTCCGTTTTATTTGGAAGAATTCTAATTGATAATTATTGGAATTCGAAAGATAATAAATTTAATTTACAATATATTTTATATTAATATTTAATTATGTTTGGAGAAGTTTTATATGGATGATGTTATAAAAGATATTATACTTTTTTCTGGATTAGAAGATATTGAATTAGAGCGAATTGAAAATGTCATGTCTATCAAAACTTATCCAAAAAACAGCATGATTGTTTTAGAAGAAGAATTTGGAGACACTGTTTATATTGTACGCTCTGGAACAATAAAAATTACTCGCCTCAATGATGAAGGAAAAGAAGTTATTTTAGCATTAATGGGTGCTGGAGAGTTTTTTGGTGAATTAGCTGCATTAGATGGTGAAGCTCGTTCTGCTAATGCCCTAGCTCAGGAAGAATGTGAATTATATTTACTTCATAGAAGTGACTTTATTGATTTATTAAAGCACAATACAAATATCTCTTTTAAATTATTATCTGAATTAGCAAAAAGAATTCGGCATTCCGACCAACAAATTGAAGCACTCTCATTAGATGATGCAGAACATCGAATAGGTGTTTGTATATTAAATTTAGCTGAAGATAATGGAGTGATTCGTAAAGGGCAAGTTACAATTAAAAAATTACCATATCAGCAAGATATTGCAAATATGGCAGGTACTTCTAGAGAAACAGTTTCTCGTGTTTTAAAATTATTGGTAGAAAAAGGATTTGTAACAAAATCTGGACACACACTAACTATTCCAAATTATGGATATTACAAAAAAGTATTCGGTTAGATATTAATAAATAAATGATAAATTTTAATGATTTAATTTCTGGAATAAAATCTCAAAAAAAACTAGAAATTGCTAAGGCAATCACACTTATTGAAAATGGAACAAAAGAAGGTATAGACTTTTTATCAAAAATATACCCATTCACTGGAAACGCACATAGAATTGGTATAACCGGCCCTCCAGGTGCGGGGAAAAGTTCATTAACAGATTGTTTGATAGAGTTATATACATCACAAGGAAAATCCGTAGCAATAATTGGAATAGATCCTAGTAGTCCATTTACTAATGGTGCTTTTCTTGGTGACCGTGTTCGTATGATGAAACATTATGATAAGCCTAATGTATTTATACGAAGTATGGCAACAAGAGGCAGTTTAGGGGGACTTGCAAAAAAGAGTAAAGAAGTTGCAGATATTTTTGATGCCTCAGGATTTGATTTAATAATATTTGAAACAGTAGGTGTAGGACAAATAGAGCTAGATGTAATGAATGCTTCTGATTCAACTATAGTTATTCTTGTTCCGGAATCAGGTGATGATATTCAGATGATGAAATCAGGTTTAATGGAGATTGCAGACTTATTTATCATTAACAAATCAGACCGTGAAGGTACAAATAGATTATTCACATCACTAAGCCAAGTCTTAACTCTTCAAAATAGACCTTCAGACTGGATCCCTTCTATTATTAAGACTTCTGCAACAAAAAATATAGGAATTAAAGAATTACAAAATCAAATTAATAAGCACTACATTTATATGAAAAAAAATGGCTTATTGTTAAAAAAACAAAATTATAGATATTCACATCTAACACAACAATTAATTTCTGAAAAACATAAAACTGAATTTTGGGATAATAAAAAAAATAAAGTTTTAGAATCACAACTATCACAAAGTGTTTCAACTAGAAAATCTCCTTACCAACTTTCGGAAGAATTGTATAGAAAATGAATGATCCGAATAAACTAGTTTTTTGGGATCATTTAGAAGAATTAAGGTGGCGATTATTTAAATGTATTTTTTCAATAATTATCTTTTCAATAATCTCTTTTATTTACAGTGATATATTAATGGAAATCCTAATTGCTCCGACAAAAGAATTATCAGTTAATTTGAATCTTCAAGTCCTTAAAGTAACTAGTATGTTTACAATTAAATTAGGGATTGCATTAATGGGTGGTTTTATACTTTCAATTCCAATAGTTATTTTTCAATTCTGGCAATTTGTGTCTCCTGCAATAGAAGACAATTATACAGTTCAAGTTATTGGGATAGTGCTCTTTTCTTCTATATTTTTTTTCAGTGGACTATCCTTTGCTTACACCATAATTATTCCTTACACACTTTCATTTTTCACTTCAATGACTTTTGAAAATTTTCCTGTAAATTATAATTATACACTTGATGGATATTTAAGCTATATACTTTGGCTAATTTTGTCATGTGGATTATTATTCCAACTACCAGTTGTAACTTTTTTCTTTTCAAAAATTGGTTTATTAACACCATCATTTTTAAGACATTATAGAAAATATATTTTTGTATTTTTCTTAATTATATCAGCCATTTTAACTCCACCAGATCCTTTGAGTCAAATTTTAATTGTAATACCATTAATGATTTTATACGAGTTTAGTATTTTTATGTCTTGGTTAATTCATCGAAATAGTTCATGAATAATTTAAATTCAAAAATAAATGAAATTTCTAAGTTAATAAAAGAGGACTTTGAAAAATTTGAAGAAACTTTTGAAAGTACATTAAATTCAAATGTAAATTTAATAAACAAAGTTATAAAATATATCTCAAAAAAAAAGGGGAAGCAACTCCGTCCAACTCTCACTTTACTCTGTGCTAGAATTACAGGCATACCAAATCAGAATACATATTATGCAGCTGCGCTTGTTGAAATTCTACATATTGCAACTTTAATCCATGATGATGTTGTCGATGAATCTAATCTAAGAAGAGGATGGCCTTCAGTAAATCGAATTTGGAAAAATAAAATTTCTATTTTAGTAGGTGATTATATGTTTTCCAAGGCATTGTCAAACATGATTTATTTAAGAGATTTTGATGCTTTAGACTTACTTTCAAGTACAGCAGAAAGGTTAAGTCAAGGTGAAATTTTACAAATTGAAAAAGCTATTAAAAAAGAAATGACAGAAGCAACTTATTACAAGATGATTAGTGATAAAACGGGTAGTTTATTTTCTTCAGCATGTAAATTGGGGGGAATTACCGTAAATACAAGTGAAGAAAAATTAAATGCTCTCTATCAATTTGGTGAATATTTAGGAATTTGTTTTCAAATAAAAGATGATTTATTCGATGTTATTGGTAAACTAGACGAGGTAGGAAAGCCTATTGGATTTGATGTAAAAAAGAACATGCTTACCCTTCCCTTTATTCATTTAATTAAAAATTCTAGAAATAAGAAAAATTTAATTAGTAAAATAAAATATCATGCAAAGAAAAATGACCTTAAAAATATTAGAGCAATGATTATTAATTCAGGAAGTCTAGATTATACAAATCAGCAATTAAAAAAATTCACAAATTTGGCTGAAAAAGAGATCTCTATTTTTTCAAATTCCTATGAAAAAGAGGCGTTAATTAATATCTTAAATTTTAACTTAAAGCGGAATTATTGATAAAATTCAAAAAAAAACGAAAACGAATAAGAAGGAAACGTTTAGTGACTCGCGAGGACAGAATACTTACTCTTGCGAATTGCATAAGCATTAGCCGCATAGTATTATCATTTCCACTAGTTTATTATTTAGATAAAAATCAATTAAATATGGCATTATCCATAATCTTATTAATTATTTTTACAGATTTAATTGATGGCTGGGTTGCAAGAAAAGTTGATGAAATAACTCATTTTGGAAAGCTTATTGATCCAGTTGCTGACAAGGTATGTATGATGGTTGTAGTAATTTTCTTAGTTTTTAAAATTGGTCTTCCCATGCTTATATTCTTTTTTATTACAGCAATAAGAGATATTGTATTAATTACCATGGGAGTTTATTTAATGTTAAAACAGGATCGGGTTTTTGCATCAAACAAAACGGGGAAATGGTTCATTTTCACCAGTTCTCTTATGATGCTAAGCTTTATCTTAAATTTAAATAATATATTATCATATGGACTTTATTCAATCTCATTAATATTATTTATTTTTAGTACATATTATTATGTGAAAAGATATTTGAAAAATTTTAAAGAATTAAAAATAGAAGACACAAATGTTCTCAATATTTAAAAAAACAATTCAAGGTTTATCAAAAACTCGAAATAAAATAAAGCAAACTTTCAATATATTATTAGGAAAAAAATATCTCTCTAAAGAGGATATTGAATTGCTCGAAGAATGTTTAATTCAAGCAGATTTAGGATGGGAAACTACAGATAAAATTATAGAGGAATTAAAATTACCATCGAAAACTACTTCAGATTGGGAAGAAAGGTTTAATTTAATTCTTAATAGATTATTAAATAATACGCCAAAAACTGATTCTTTTAAAAAAGTAATAATGGTAGTAGGCATTAATGGTACTGGAAAAACAACAACATCTGCAAAACTAGCAGCATGGTTTAAATCAAAGGGTAAGAATAGTTTACTCGTTGCAGCTGATACCTATAGAGCGGCAGCAGTTGAGCAGTTAAGAGAATGGTCAAATAAACTTAATTTTCATTTAATATCTAATGAAAAATCTTCAGATCCTGCTTCAGTTGCATTTGATGGAGTTAATAGTGGAATCTCTAAAAAATTTGATAAAATAATAATTGATACAGCTGGAAGGCTGCATACATCTGAAAACTTAATGCAAGAATTAGTAAAAATTAAAAAAGTAGTAAATAAATTATCTAATGATATTCAAACTTTTCTAACCTTGGATGCTAATACGGGGCAAAATGGTCTTACACAGGCAAGAGAATTTTTAAAATATATTTCAATTAATGGAATTATTTTAACAAAAATGGATGGAACCGCAAGAGGTGGAATCGCAATACCAATTATGCTTGAATTAGGTTTACCAGTTTATTTCTTAGGAGTTGGTGAAAAAGCGGAAGATTTAATCCCCTTTGAACAAGATTCTTATATAAAGGGACTAATTTATGAAAAAGAATTGTCTGAGGCTTAAAAATGGAATATAAAAATATTAATTTAATCAGCCTTGGCTGTGCAAAGAATTTAGTAGATTCAGAAATTTTACTTGGTGGTCTAAAAAAAACTAATTTTAATATTGTTGAAAATTCAAAAGATGCAGATATAGTTATTGTAAATACATGTGGATTTTTAGATACAGCGAGAGATGAATCTGTTGATGTTATTTTAGAAGCTGGTAATTTAAAATCCTCAGGGAATATTGAAAAACTAGTTGTCATGGGATGTTTTTCTGAACGCTATGACAATGAATTAAGAAAAGAAATACCTGAAGTAGATGCATTTTTTGGTACAAATGATCATGCAAAAATTGTATCGTATCTAACTGGTGAGGATTATTTTAAAGCAGATCCAGATTATTTTAGATCTTTACTTACACCAAGACATTATGCCTATTTAAAAATTGCTGAAGGATGTGATAATGGATGTTCATTCTGCTCAATACCTCTAATGCGAGGTTTACAAGTCAGTCGCTCAGTAGAATCTATTATTACTGAAGCAAAAAAACTTGGAGAACAAGGTGTAAAAGAGATTTTAGTCATTGGTCAAGATACAACCTCCTATGGGTGGGATTTAAATCCTAAGTCCTCTTTGCATGCCTTATTCGATGAATTAAATAATGTTGATTCTATTAATTGGTTGAGACTTCACTATGCTCATCCCGCACACTTACATAGAGAAATGATTGCTCGATTTGGACAATTAGAAAAACTTCTTCCCTATATCGATATGCCAATTCAACATGGATCGACTAAATTATTAAAATCAATGCGTCGTGGTTTAGGTCGTGATGGAATATTAAAACGAATTGAAGGATTAAGAGAAGCATGTCCTGAAATTACGCTTAGAACTTCAGTGATTGTTGGTTACCCTGGCGAAACAGATGAAGATTTCAAAGAATTATATGATTTAGTTGAAAATGTTAGATTTGATAGACTAGGTGTATTCACTTATTCTGAAGAAGAGGGTACTATTGCGGCAGATCAACTTAAAGATGATATTCCTCAGCAAATAAAGTATGATCGAATGGATCAAATAATGCTATTGCAACAAGAAATTAGTTATGAAAATAATCAAAAATTAATTGGGACAACTCAAAAAGTTTTAGTTGATCAAAATCTAGATACAAATGAGTCTTTAGGTCGAACATTTAGAGATTCACCTGAGGTTGATAATATTTTTAGAATTGATGGTGTATTCCCCGTTGGTGATTTTATAGAGGCTAAAGTTATTTCAGCTTCTGAATATGAAGTAATTTGTACTGTTGAAAAAAATGATTAAAATTTTAGGAATAGAACATATCGGTATAGCTGTAAAGTCTAAAGATAAAATATCAAATTTCTTTGAAAATATTTTAGAAATAAAAAATCCAATCAATGAAGATGTTAAGGATCAAAAAGTTCTAACTCAAATCTTTAATACTTCATCTGGTAAACTAGAATTATTAGAGTCTACCTCAGAATATTCACCTATAAGTAAATTTTTATCGAAACGTGGTAACGCGGTACATCATATTGCTTTATCTGTTGAAAATATAGAAGATGCAATCTATGATTTAAAATGTAAAAATATTCCACTTATTGGTGACAAGCCTAAGATTGGCGCTGAAGGATTTAAAATTATTTTTATTCATCCAAAAGCTACAGATGGTATCTTAATAGAACTCTGTCAAAAATCATAAATCGCCGTGATTTCGCGGAAAATTCTCAACTCTATCCCTAATGCTCCCGGTGTTTATTTCTTTAAAAATAAACAACAAGAAATAATATATATTGGAAAAGCTAAAATATTAAAAAATAGAGTTCGATCATATTTCAGTACTTCAGGCCATGGTGGTTCAAAAACAGATGTACTTGTAAAAAATATTCAATCAGTAGAATGGCTAGTAGTCCGAGATGAAGTTGAAGCAATTCTTACAGAAGCAAATTTAATAAAAGAGCATCGTCCAAAATATAACATACTACTAAAAGATGATAAATCGTTCCCATATATTCAAATCACAAATGAACCATATCCACAAGTAACTTTAGTTAGATTGAAAACATTGCCAAAAGATGGATCTAAGATTTTTGGTCCATACACAGATGCTCGATATTTAAGAGAAGTAATTAAAGTAATACATTATATATTCCCCTTAAGAACATGTAATTTTTATATAAATAGAGATTCTATAAAAAGTAATAAACATAGTATTTGTTTAGATTATCATATTAAAAGATGTGATGGACCATGCGAAGGACTTGTTTCAGAAATTGATTATAATAATATAATAAAATTAATAATCCAATTTTTACGCGGTAGAGATTTAATAGTAAAAAAACACCTTAAATCTAAAATGGAATTAGCAAGTGAAGAGTTAAGATTTGAAGATGCGATAAGGTTTAGGAATAAATATAATGCTATAATAACTTTTATGAAAAAACAGAAAAAAGTTACACAAGATGGAGTAGATAGAGATATACTTGTTGTAGTTTCTGCAAAAAAAATTGGAATTGGAATAGTTTTAAAAGTCCGAAACGGATTTTTCATTGGCAAAGAAAAATTTAATCTATCTGTAAATTTAAACTCTACTCAAGATAAATTGAACTCTGAATTCTTCAAACACTATTATTCTTTAACAAACGACTTTCCAAAAGAAATTCTACTTGAGAGTAAGCTTAAAGATAAAGAGCAGCATATCTCATGGCTAAATAAAATTGCACAAAAATCAATTAAATTAATTATACCTAAAATTGGTGAGAAGAAAAGCTTAGTTAAAATTTGTAAAAAAAATTGTGAACTCCAATTGATTGAAGTTTTAAATAAAAAACAAAAATATAAAGAATTAATTCCAGATTCAGTACAGCAATTAAAAGAAGATTTAAATATGGAAGTTTTACCTAGAAGAATTGAAGGATTTGATAATTCCAATTTACAAGGTAATCACCCTGTAGCTGCCATGGTCTGCTTTGTAGATGGTAAACCCTTAAAAAGAGAATATAGAAAATATAACATTAAAACAGTTGAAGGTCCAGATGATTTTAAATCGATGTATGAAGTAGTTTATCGTCGATATTCCAGAGTATTAGAAGAAAAGAAACAATTACCCGATTTAATATTAGTAGATGGAGGTAAAGGACAATTATCTTCCGCAAAAAGTGCATTAGATCATCTAGGTCTAGGATATATTAGTATAATTGGATTGGCAAAAAAATTAGAAGAGGTGTATCTACCCCATTTTACTGAAGCCCAGAACATTGCGAAGTATTCTTCAGGACTTTTATTATTACGAAGAATTCGTGATGAAGTTCATAGATTTGCAATAACCTTTCATCGTCAAAAAAGAAAAAAATCTGAAAACAAATCAATTTTACTTGATATCCCTGGAATGGGACCAAAAAGAGTTAAAAGATTTTGGAATGAATTTGATTCATTTAAACAAGCGTCAACTTTAAAAGTAGATAAAATTCATGAAAAAACAATGATTCCAATCAATATTTGTAGACAGATATTGAAGTTAGTTAATAATTAATCGATTATAGCCTGCTTGAATAAATATAATAAATAAAATTCAAGTTTATTTATTTAAATTTAATATCCTATATGCTCCTTGAATAACTAATAAGAATATAATTAAGCCAATAATCAAATCAGGCATATTTGAATTTAAAATTTGAACAAATAAGCCAGCAGTTATTACACCTAAATTAATAATTATATCATTAGAAGTAAATATCATACTCGCCCTAATATGAATTTCACTGTTATCATTTGATTTGAAGAGAATATAAAAACAAATAGCATTTGCAATTAAGGCAAAAAAAGAGACAATTATCATTAAATTAAAATTTGGTATGTGATAATTAAAGTAAAACCTTCTAATAACTTCAATTAAACCAACCAAAGCAAGTATAATTTGGAAATAACCGGCAATTTTTGAAATAAAAACTTTTCTTTTAAACTTACTACCTATAGCAACTAAGGAAATTAAATAGACAAAACTATCGGCTAACATATCTAAACTATCTGCAATAAGCCCAATTGAATTATAAAAATAACCCGTTGAAACCTCTATTATAAAAAAAAGAAAATTAATTGAAAGTAATGTTAAAAATAATTTATACTGTGATTTTTTCTTCTTAAAATCTTTATAATGTGATTTTTTTGAGTATAATTTTTCTGCACCTAAATTTAATTGATTTAAATTAAACTCAATTATCTTTGAATTATTGTGATGGTAAACTGATAATTCTCTTCTTGATAAATCAAATTTTAAATTAATAATCTCAGGAATTGAATCCAACTTTAATCTTATTAGATTTTCTTCTGAGGGACAATCCATTTTAGTAATTTTAAATAGAGATTTATTCATTCATTCATTCATTAATTATATAATTATTATAAACTTTTATTTTAAATATATAGGAAATTTATTTAATAAACTTTTTAGAAGCTAAATATGAAAATGTATCTTTTTTTGATACTAAAATAATTTTCAGTTTGATGGTCTATTTTTTAAATAGAATTTATTTAAATTAACTAGATAATTATTGATAAACTTTTATCCAATCAATTATAAATTTACTTTTTGTAAAGGTTGAATCCGGTTCCCCAGGCCAAAACCCACCTATCGCCTGATTAATTATTAAAAAATAATTTTTATCAAAGGGCCAACTATTTTCAAAATATTCATTTTTATTAATTCTGAAATATTCTTTATTATTTATAAACCATACTAAAGTATTCCTATCCCACTCTAGACCAAATACATTAAATTCAGAATCTAAATATTTTAAAGTAGTACTGCCTCCAATTTGGTTATTGTTCATATGATTATATTCTTTAGTATGAATAGTTCCATAAATAATATCATCAGTATTAATATGCTCCATTATATCTATTTCTCCACAATGAGGCCATCCTTCTTCAGAAATAGTTTCACTTAATAACCATATAGCAGGCCATGCACCTTTAACTTTAGGTACTTTTGCTTTTACTTCAATACGTCCATATTTAAAATTAAACTTATTACTTGTATTTAATCTACCAGAAGTATATTCAGTTTGTCTTTTTTTTTCTTTGATTGCTTCGATAATTAAGTTGTTATTATCAATATATATATTTTCTAATTTTTTAGTATAAGCTTGTAGTTCATTATTTACCCATCCAGGTTTTCTTATTTCTATATTCCATATAGCCGTATCTAAACTATTATTAATGAAATCTTCATGCCATATTATTTTGTAATTATCTTTTAGTATACCATTTACTTTTGATTCTTTCATACAAGAACTAAATATAATTAAAATTATTATTTTTATTTTTAACAATTACTTAATAAACATTATTTTCTGTGTTTGTTTAAACTCACCAGCCTCTAATTTAACGAAGTATACTCCACTTGGATAATTTGAAGCATTCCATTCTACTCTATGGCTCCCTACAGTATTAATTCGGTCTATAAGCGTTGTTATATTACGACCTTCAATATCAAAAATATTTATAGTAACATGAGTATCCACAGGCAATATATAAGAAATATTAGTTGAAGGATTAAATGGATTTGGATATGCCTGATTAAGTATAAATTCAAATGGCTTCACAACTTTAATAAGTTCATGACTATTTGTTACTAATATTTCATCAATCTCATAATTATTTGTTGTTGAAAATATTTTTTCATTTTGAGGAGCAACTATAATTAGCTTAGTATTTATACCATTAGTCACATATTCAGATACCATAGCTTTTTTATTTAAATCAATTTCAAAATCTAAATCATGAGATAATTTTATCTGAATTGCACCAATATAACCATCACCTAAAATATTTAAGGATTGATCATCTTTAGAAATTACTGCAGTAGTTGCATCTACATTAGTGTTTACAATAATTATACTAACTAATTGAACAATATCAATTACGTTAATGATACCATCCTGATTTAAATCAGCTATGTAATCATTAGGAGATATTCCCAATACCATATTAACTAATAATACAACGTCAACTACATTTATAATTCCATCATTATTAATATCTCCAGAACTAGCTTGTAAAATTTGACTATCTATCCATTCAAGCCTACTATTTGTCCATAATTTTAAATAATCTATTTCTTCATCATAAGTATCATAAATATAGTAATTTGGCCATACATAATTACCAAGTAACTGCCATCTATCAAAATTCCTATCAACAGAGTCACCAAGATAATTAGTAATACTGTCAATTATTGTATGAATATGATTATTTGAAAAGATTGTAGACCTTAATTCAGTATATCTTTCAGATACCTGACTTCTAAAGTTATCATCTTGCCATAAAATTTCCCACCAGAAGCTCATTTGATCACCGCCTTCGGGGTTATATTCAAGTAGCCATCCATCTGTTAACCATGTTTCACCATAATTACAATTGCCAAAGCCATGATTAATATCCCATATTGGACCTGCAGCTAATTTATCATCAACACTCTCTTTATCTTTATAAATATAACTGCTTAATCTGTAAGCATCTACATTTTTTGAAATTTCTTGTAAAAGAATGAAATCAACGAATGAATCAGTATTTAATATTGAGGGATAACCTGTTTCAGCATCATCATAATTAGGACTTAACATTATACTTTCAAAATTATGAATGTAATTAAAAATATAATCTTCTTGTTCTTGAACAATATCACTTGGTTTAGGATAATGGTAGTTATAAAAATTACCATCATTTTCACTTTCAAAACCTCCATTATTTTCTCCTGCTCCAGGCCAATCAAATTTTAATATATAACCACCTGTTAAATCATCTCCAATAATTTCATCATTTTCAAGTTTTGATATATCAACTCTATTTGCATCTCTTTTAATTTTCTCCATAAGTATATAAATACCCTTGTATTCATTATTTATGAATAATTCGCAATATCTAGTTCTAGAAGCATATTGACCCATTTCATTGGATAATTGATATGTTAAAACATTCCGAATTAATGTTTTATCCTGATAAGGAGCATATAAAACCCAATCGTTTTCTTCAGGCATACCAAGTAAAGAAACATTATTATTTTCACCATTTTCATCAACGGTTTCTATTCTATATGGCTTTTTTGGATTAAACTGAGATGAATTACCGCGAAGTTCTATTGTAATATTACCTTCATAATCATTATATGAATCGTTTAAATAATTCAATTCATTAGTATTGTCTATAATTCCCATAAATGCGGGAATACGAGGATCGTCAACTATATTTTCTCCATAAGTATCTATATAGATTATAGGTAGATTTAATCCATCATAATTAAATGGAGGGGGAATATTAGAACAAAAACCATCACCACAGATACCGAAACATGCATTTATTGTTATGTCTTCTTCTCCCCATTCTAAATAGCGATCGTTATAATGATTAGTATTTGAACAAGATTGACCTCCAATCTGTTCCTTACATCCCCATCCACAATCACCATTTATGAATGTATAATAAGAGTATAAATTTGAAGGCTGAGTAATAGTAATGCTATAAATACCATCTTCATTTTCATCTTCCATTAGATAATCACCAGGAATACCAAATTCATTTCCTCCTGCGACATAAACTCCACCCTCAGAACCTCCAAGTTGACTACTTAAATCTAAATTAAATGTAATATCTATTGTTGAAGATGTAATATCAATATTATGAACTTGAATAGCCAACTGGTTTTCGCCTTGATTTAATAATCCTTCTAATTCTAATGAATCTAAGGAACAATATTCTTGAATTAAGCCCTGATATAGCTGAGCTTCATGGTCTGTATCATTAGTACCATAATCATAACCAACAAAATCTCCATTACTAC
>NZIV01000004.1 GCA_002689995.1 Fidelibacterota bacterium | reverse complement strand
ACTTGTGCATCTACAGCTATTGTATTTGGATCACCGTCATGTTCTATCTCTAAATTTTGGTCATCTCCGGCAGCAACTGTTGGATTTTGATTCAGTGCTTGATTTACTGTTATAGTAACTTCATATTGATTAAAGTCCCCATATGAATCTGTTACTGTAAGTCTTATACCGTATACGCCTGGTGGTGCATTAAAGGATAACGAAGACTGATTACTTGTACCCAGATCTATATAATTACCTGAAATTTGGTTCCATAGATAAGTAATATTATCTTGATCAGCATCAGAAGAAGTAGATGCATCTAAGAATACAGATGCAATATCATTTAGTGGATTCCCACTATGTTCCGCTTGGAATTCTCCAGGATCAGATATAACTGCTGCTGGTATTTGATTCGGCTCTGCTACAACTGTAATAGTTACATCATCAGGTTCAGACACGGTGCCATCATCTCCAGTGACTGTCAAGGTGTATGAATAAACTCCTTCAATTAATGTTAATTGAATCTCACAACCCTCAAGGTTATCTCTATTTGAAGAAGACGACCAATTACAACTAACTCCAGCTGAATTACTACCATCCAAAGTAACGTTTACCGTATTCGTTAATGGATCGCCATCATGTTGAATATATATGGTTTGGTCATCTCCGGCATTTGCTACTGGTTCTGTCTCCGCGTATAATGCAGTCACCATAATTATAAATAAAAAACTTAGTCTTGTTAACATTTTCAACATCTTCCTCCTTAAAATTGAAATCGTTCAATTTTATTCAAATAATACTTTTGAGATATTCATTCAACAAAAGAATAGATAGTCCTAGCATAATTGTTACATAAAATTACAAAAAATAAAAAAGTTTTACATATTCTATTATAACTTATTTATAGTGTTGCATAAAAGAAATTTTTGAAGAAGAATAATTAGATTTTAAGAAAAGTGATATTTTAGATCAATATGGTAATTTATTAGAGAATTTTCTTAAAAAGTTAATTATCTTATTAGAATTAATTTTTTCGATTTGGATATATTTTCTAAATCTAATTTGGCAAAATATATACCACTTGAATATTTTTTTGCTTGCCATGAAATTAATTGGGTGCCAGCTTTATTTGGAATTTCAATTTCCTGAATTAGTACACCATTTAAACTCAATATTTCTAATTTATATGACCTATTATGGAGTGATGGGATTGAAATTTCAAAATTTACATTAGAATTAAATGGATTAGGATATATTTTATTGATTCTATAATTATCTGATATTATTTCTTCATCATTAAATAAACAATTTTGTATACCCCAGGAATCAATGCATTCATAAAAAAAATCATTGCATAAATTATTATTTGAAACATCTATAAAAGTTGATACTGGTAAATCACACAAATCTTCTGGCAATGATTCAATTTCATTACCAACTAAATTCAACTCTATTAAATTTTGATTAGTTACAATTCCAGATGGTATTGTTCTAATTTCTGTTGAATTAATAAATATAAAATTCAATGAATCTAATTCACCAAAACTTTCAGGGATTGAATCCAAATTAGCTGAACTGATAGAGATTTTCTCTAAATTAATCAAATTACCTATAGAGCTAGGGAGCTCTATTAATGGATTATTTGTCAAATTTAATTCTTCTAAATTTTGAACATTCGTAACTGCGTCATTTAAAAAAAATATTTGATTATTTGATAAGTCTAAATTTTTTAAAAATTCTAGATTCTGAATTTCATTGGGTACGCCAGTCAAAAAATTATAAGATAAATTTAAAGAAATCAATCTGCCACTATTCCAAATTTGATTAAATCCAAAAAAAGGAAATACTGTTTGTAAATTATTAAACTGGACAACATTTGATAATACTTCAAGGTCCGACTCAAAAAAACAATTAGATTCATTTAAAATATGAACATTTTCAGGTGTACTATCAATAAATAGATAACCCTCATCACACAAATTACAGGAATCTAAATTTTGAGAACCTATATCTATTTCGGACAAACAATCAGGATAAGGGGGGCATAAGTTATTATTTTCTAATGACAGATAGTTAAGATTTGTATATATACTACAAATTTCATTTGAGATACTATCCAATGAATTATTACCTAAATTTAGAACTTCTAAAGATTCAAAATCTGAAATATTATTGATAAATTCACCCAGATTATTATTAAAAAGATTGATATAATTTAAATTTATAAGGTTATCAAAATTTTCTGAAAGTAATTCAAGGTTATTATTTATTGCATCTAACTCTTCTAAGTTTTGAAGATTTCCAAAACTATTAGGAAATGATTCTAAATTATTATTACCAATTTTTAATATTTCCAACTCCTCTAAGTTGCCAAAACTTTCAGGTAGCGAGGTAATTTGATTATTATATATCCATATACTTCTTAAATTGGACAAATCTCCAATAGACTCAGGAATCTCTTGTAATTGACATGTATGAATATAGAATCGCTCCAATCTATCTAATTCATTAATAGTTTCAGGAATAAATCTTAATGGATTGGCTGATAGGGATAAATATTCCAATTCAGTCATTTCAGAAATTGTTTCAGGGATAGTATCCAGTCCAGACCCGTATAAGTTTAAATAGATAATTCTATGGTTTTCCCATGTCTGACTTCCAACTTCCAAAGGTGAAAATCCTTCAAGACTTTCATTTGAATTTATTATTTGTTGAATATTTTCTAAATCATCCGTTCCGAAACAATTATCATCATTTTCTTCAATATTGATATTTTCTGGAATATTTTCAACGTAGGTCTGCCACCAGCTACAATCCTGTGTAAATATAAAAGAAAAAAAAACTATTAAAATCATCAATTTAACTTATTAATTTATTCTGATTTATCAGGAATCTTAATTCCCGCTCTTTTCAACTCCTTCAATTCCCAACTTTCTAAATTATTATATACATCAATATTAATTTTATTTGACGCTCCAGAATGAGGTGGAATATATGGACATTGTAAGCAACCATGGCCACAGCATTTACCCTGTTTTATTAAAAATAATTTTGATAACAAAATAAAAAGCTCCCTAAAAAGAGAGCTTTAAAAAATTACTAATTACCAAATAATTTTTCCCAAAAAGTTTTTTTTTCATCATTTAATTCAACTTTATAATATGTAAAATCAGTTATTTTTTTTGCAATTGCTTTTGCAGAGACTACTTCATCATCAAATGTAATTGTTGCATTACTATTTTCATAGCTCACATCGCATAGTTTTACACCTTTTATTTCATTTGTGGATTCCTTTACTTTCATAGGGCAACTATGTCCACACATCATCCCATTAATATTAAATACCTTAGTGACTTCTGCAGACTGAGAGCAACTAAAACCTATTAAAATATAAAATAAATATTTCATTTTAAATTCTCCATATATTTTGCATAAATTTTAATTTACAAAATACTAATTCTACCTAAAAACAAGAATTACACTTAGTTACTAAAATATATTATATTGGAATAATATTTTCTAAAAATACCAATGCACCTAAATAATTCAATATCCGTAAATTTAATAGAAACATTTTGTCAATTTCTGCATTAGCAGAACTAAACTTAAATTACTTAATGATAGAATTTCAATATCCTATATTATTATTACTTTTATTTTTAGTGCCAATACTCTTTAGTATTGACCGCAAACGTCGTCATACCTCTGAAGGTACTATGCGCTTTTCGCATATTGAATTAATTCCAAACTCAGCTATCAAAAGTGGGGAGACAAAATCACTTTTCCTATTAATTAATAAATTAATAATATTCACTTTAATTATTTTTGCACTTGCTGGCCCAAGAATTTCTGAAAAAGTAATTGAATCTAACATGGAAGTGATTGATATTATGCTTGTAGTAGATCAGTCTTCTTCTATGTTAGCTATGGATTTTGAGCCAAATAGACTAGGAGCTGTAAAAGAAGTTGCTAAATCTTTTATTGCAGAACGAGATGGGGATCGGCTAGGGATTATTGTTTTTGCTGGACAATCTTTTATCCAATGCCCATTAACAACTGATACTGAAGTGCTCATTGATTTTGCTGATCAAATAGAAATTGCTCCAAAAGAACATGACGGCACTGCAATTGGGATGGCTATCGCAAATGCAATTAATCGTTTGAGGGAAAGTAACACAGAGTCTAAAATTATGATTTTGCTTTCAGATGGGAGTAATAATCAAGGCGAGCTAGACCCTTTAACTGGTGCAGAATTAGCTTCAAAGTTTGGAATAAAAATTTATACTATTGGTGCTGGTACAAAAGGAAAGGCTCCTTACCCTGTTGGACTACATGGTGGCCAGCAAATAATTCAACATGTAGAAGTAGATGTAGATGAAGAAACTTTAGGACAGATTGCAGAGATTACTGGTGGAAAATTTTTCAGAGCTACTGACAACACATCCTTAAAACAGGTTTATGATGAAATCAATGAACTAGAACGAACTGAAATTGAAGTAAAAGAATTTAATAATTATAATGATTTATACGATTATGCTATTATTCCAGCAACATTTCTTGCATTGGGATTTTTATTTCTTTCGCGTGGAATTTTTAGGAAAATTGGTTAATGGTAAAATTTCAGCATCCTGAATTATTTTCACTATTTCTTCTAATAGTCTTATTTTTATTTTCTAATTACTTTTACAATAAAAAAGAAAATCTTCGATTTAAAAATTTTGCAAACAACCATAATCGTAAATTTTTATTAAATAGAATACAATTTGGACGAATAAAATTAAAAAGTGTTTTATTTGTATTAGGAACTTCATTTTTAATAATTGCGGCCATCGGTCCTCAAATAGGTACTAAACTTACGGAACTAAAAAGAGAAGGAGTTGATTTAATAATTGCGCTAGATGTTTCTACAAGTATGGATGCAATTGATGTAAAACCTTCCCGACTGGAAAAGGCCAAGTATGAGTTATCAAGATTAATAAATAATTTAAAAGGAGATAGAGTTGGTATAGTTGTTTTTGCTGGAACTGCGCATCTTCACTTACCTTTAACCACAGATTATGCAGCAGCTAGATTATTTTTGCAATCAATTTCAACCAATTTAATTAGTACTCAAGGAACCGATTTATCCTCAGCATTGAATCTTGCTATTGAACAGATAAAAGAAGATTCAGACCAATATAAAGTAGTTGTTATTGTTTCTGATGGTGAAGACCATCAGGGAAATATTATGGATCTAACTAAAGAAGCAACAAAGATGGATTTTATGATTCATACTCTTGGAATTGGTACATCTTCTGGTGGCCCTATACCTATATCAGATGATAATGGTAATAGATTAGAATTTAAAAAAGACGGTAACGGTAATATTGTAACTACAAAATTAAACGATGCAATTCTAAATGAAATTGCATATACAGCTGGTGGAAAATATATCCGAGTCGAAAATCAAGCAAATGCGATAATGCCATTACTGGAAGAAATAGATGAAATGGAAAAACGTGAAATTAAAGCACATGTTTTTAGCCAGTATGAAAATAGATATCAAATATTTCTATTACTTGCATTAATTTGTTTTTTAATGGAGTTTTTAATTTCAACAAGAAGTACAAAAGAATTAAAATGGGAAGGTCGGTTTTCTCAATGATAAACCTATTAATATCAATATTTTCTATAACATTTTTATTTAGTCAAAGTCCAAAAAGCTCATTTACACAAATCCCTTCAGGGCAAAATATACAAACACCGCAAATTGGTAATACATCTCCACAAATTGATCCAAAATTACAAAATGCAATAGCTCAGTATGAAGAACTGATAAAAAAACATCCTAAAAAATCTGGTCTTCAATATAATCTTGGTAATTTAAAATATCTTGCAGGCGATTATGAAGGTGCTTTAAATGCATTTCGCAATGACTTAGATTCTGAAGATAATAATCTAAAATCTGATGCAATATATAATATGGGTAATTCAATGTATAGCCAAGGTAAATTCCAAGAAAGTATGGACTTCTATAAACAAGCATTAGAATTGAGCCCAGATGATAAAGATGCAAAAATAAATTACGAAATTTCTAAACAGATGCTCCAACAACAACAGCAACAAGAAAAAAACGAATCTAAAAACGAGCAGAGTGAAGAAAAAGAAAAAGAAGAAGAAGAAAGTCAAGAGCAAAACAAATCTAAAAACGAGCAGAGTGAAGAAAAAAGTTCTAAAGAAGAGGAAAATTCTGAAGAAAAACAGGATTCTGAAGAAAAACAAAACGAAGAACAAAATAGTTCTGAAAATCAAGAAGAAAACGAAGAACAAAAACAGCTAGAACAATCAGAAGAAGAAAGACTAGAAAAAGAAGAAGCAGAATCAATTTTAAATGCTTTACAGGCCAATCAGAAAAACTTAATGAAGAAGAAATATAAAGCAAAAAATAGAATTAAATTGGAGAAAGATTGGTAGTTAAAAATTTAATTCTATTTTTTTTCGTTATAAATTTAGGATTTTCTCAAGTAAATGTTAAAGTTTCTGCTGAACCACGAACATTATATGAAGGTGATTCTTTTACATTAACGGTCAGTGCCGAAAATGGAAATGAAATGCCAAATGTAAATATATCTAATTTACGTGATTTTCGCGTTGTTTCGGGGCCAAGTCAATCTACAAATATGCAATGGATTAATGGAAAAATGTCTTCCAATTATTCATTATCATGGACGATTATACCGAAGAAAAAAGGGCAATCTGAAATTCCAGCTTTAAATATTAAAGTTGATGGAAAATCCTTTAAATCTAATCCAATAAAAATTTCAGTTTTGGATTCTTCTAAAATTAATAAAAAAAATAATCAAACTCCTGATAGAAAATTTTTTATTGAAGCAAAGGTCGATAATCAAAACCCTTATCGAGGTGAACAGATTACTCTTACATATACCTTATACACAAAAACTGATTTATCCGGATTTGATATTTTAGAACTACCACGATACCAAGGATTTTGGACTCAAGAGCTATACTCACCATCTAATTTACAATTGAAAGAAGCATGGATTGGAAATGATAAATGGTATGGATCTATTGTTAAAAAAATTGCTCTTTTTCCAACAAAATCAGGCAATATACAAATTGAACCAATGACCGCAGTTGTTGGTGTCAGAGAAAAAGGCCGGCGAAGCTTCTTTTTCTCTTCTTCAAAAGAGTATACAGTATCAACAAATAGTTTGAATTTAGATGTTTCTGCACTTCCTAAAACTAATTCTGGACGATCAGGATCTGTTGGAAGTTGGAGTATCAGTAGTAAAATTAAGTCTAATGAATTAAAACAAGATGAGGCTATTTCTTACATAATTACTATTAAAGGAACAGGAAATATAAAGACTGTTGATATTCAGGATATTACATTTCCAAGAGAGTTAGAAGTCTTTGATCCTGAAATTAATATAAAGCAAAATGAGTTAACTGATAAAATATCTGGTACAAAAATAATTGAATATATTTTAATACCGCGATATTCAGGTGAAATAATAATCCCAAAAGTCGATTTACTATATTTTGACCTAAATTCAAAAAAATGGCGTATAAAATCAACAAAAGCTATTACTTTAGACGTAGAAGCCAATGCTAACATAGGAACAAATACAACGGGGCTGACAAAAAAAGAAATTGCATTATTAGAAAAAGATATACGGTACTCTGATCAAATGAAACCTAATTGGCTTAAAATGAATCAACAATCAATTTCAAAATCAACAATATTTATTTTTGTATTAGCTTTATTCTTTTTCATTCTTCCTAGTATGTTAAATATAAGTAAATCAAGATTAGATGAAACAAAAAGTTCACGAATTGCTAAGAAAGCTTATAAACTTTCTATATCAGATTTAAATGACAGTGAAGATGCTTTATTAGTTTATTCTTCAATCCAAAAAGCACTAAATACTTTTATAAATGCAAGAACTGGAATTAAAGCTGAACGCTCAAATAATGAAATTCTAAAATGGATTAACCAAAAATTAAATAATGAGAGTTTATCTACTGAAATGAAAAAAATATTGGATAGAGGTGATGCTGTAAGATTTGCGCAAGTATCAAACAAAGAATCCAAAAGTGACTTGGAAAATATGAAAAAATTAATCAAGAATTTGGATGAAAAATGTTAAAAAAATATATTATTTCATTAATTATCTTTACGATTGGATTTTCAATTCATCCTGAATTATTAAAACAATATCAAAACGGATTAAATGCGTATAGTAATAGTAATTATCAATTAGCTGTTCAAGAAATGGAAGAAATTCTAAAACATAATTGGGAATCTCCACAACTATATTATAATCTAGGAAATGCCTATTTTAGACAAAAAAATGTTGCTGGTTCGGTATGGGCATATGAAAAATGTCTTTCCTTGAATCCATCCCATTCAGATGCTGAATATAATCTAAGCTTAGCTAATTTAAATGTAGTTGACAAAATTGATTTACCTGAGCCACCTATTTATTTAAAATGGTATAATACATTTCGAAATTACTTTAATTTTCAAGGATGGTTAAATGTTTTTTTTATTAGTCTATTAACCTTATCAATTTTAATTGCATTCAGAAAGATATTAAACCAAAATTGGCTTAGAAATTTTGAAACACTTTTAATTATTGAACTAATATTATTATTTTTTGTATCCACTCATTCCTATATTGATTTAAAATCTAATCCTAAAGGTATTATCTATGACCAGATTGTTATTGCATATTCTGAGCCTAATGAATATTCTAGTAAAATTGTAGAAGTTCATGAAGGATTAAAAGTCGAAATTTTAAATAATCAAGAAGAATGGATAAATTTTGAACTATTAGATGGAACAGTAGGTTGGATATTAAAAAATCAAATCAGAGAGTTATAATCAGATTAAATATAACTATCCATTTTATAAACCCATTTGAATTACTTAATTTTATGTAATTAGTTTGATTAAAAAAAATAGTTCAATCCTTTGATAAAAAAAATATTAATTGCAAATAGAGGTGAAATTGCGGTTCGTATAATTCGAACCTGTAAAGAGATTGGTATAAAAACTGTCGCTATTTACTCTGATGCTGATCGAATTTCGCTTCATGTTATTCTTGCTGATGAAGCTTATCCAATTGGGTCATCTCATTCTACTGAATCCTATCTAAACATTTCAAAAATATTAAACGTCATAAAAAAAAGCAAAGCTGATGCTGTACATCCTGGGTATGGCTTCTTATCAGAGAATGCTGACTTTGCAACAAGTATTAAAAAAATTGGTGTTAATTGGATTGGTGCACCAACTAAAGCTATAAAGTTAATGGGAGATAAAATAGCTGCAAGAAATGTTGCAAAAAAACATTCAATTTCTCTTATTCCCGGTAGTAAAAACTCAATAAAAAATATTAATTCTTTAACTAGAATTGCCAATCAAATAGGATTCCCTATTTTAGTTAAAGCAGCTGGTGGTGGTGGTGGTAAAGGAATGCGAATAGTCTATTCTAAAAATGAACTCATAGCAGCTTTTGATAGAGCCACTTCTGAAGCTCAAAAAGCATTTTCAGATTCACGTATATATTTAGAAAAATACCTTGAAGATCCACGTCATATTGAAATCCAAGTTTTGTCAGATTCTAATGGTAACCATATTACTTTAGGTGAACGTGAATGTTCAATCCAAAGACGTCATCAGAAAATAATCGAAGAAACTCCATCACCTTATATTGATGATACTTTAAGAAATGAGCTTTCAAAAGCTTCAATTATCCTAGCAAAAGCTTGTAATTATGAGGGTGCGGGCACTATTGAATTTTTAGTGGACAAAAATAAAAAATGGTATTTCCTTGAAATGAATACTAGGCTTCAAGTGGAACATCCTATTACAGAAATGGTGAATGGAATAGATCTTGTTAAAGAACAAATCAATATTGCAAATGGTAAAAAATTATCAATTTCTCAAAAAGATATTAATCCATCAGGTCATGCAATTGAATGTAGGATTTATGCAGAAGACTACTTAATAAATTTTCAACCTTCAACAGGAAAAATAATTGATTACTTCCCACCAGCTGGTCCAGGTGTACGTATGGATGAAGGATTTATTCGAGGACAAGAAGTTACATCCCATTATGATCCAATACTAGCTAAATTAATTGTATTAGCAAATACTCGTAAAGAAGCTATTGCAAAAATGGACAGAGTATTAACAGAAATTAAGATTATTGGACCAGTTACAAATATTCCAATTTGTAAAGATATAATTAATCATTCGACTTTTAAAAATGGAACCTACTTTATACATACTTTAAACCAGATTTTACCAGAAATTATTAATAATCAAACAAAAAAAATTGAACTTTCAAATACAGCATTAATATTAAATCAGCATCAAAAAAAAATTGGGCAAATCAAAACTGATGATATGCAATCTAATTGGCTTGAATCTGGAATAAATGATGGTATTGAATGAAAATTCGTTTAACAAAAAATAATTATTCAATTGATGCAGTACTTATCTCACAAAATCCATTCATATTTGAAATAGATGGAAAAAAAACTACCGCAGATATTCAAAAAATCTCTAAAAACCTTTTTAGTGTTATTTTAAATAATCAATCATGGTTCATATCATTTCAAGATAAATATAAAGATATTTTGATAAGTGATTCTAAAAATTACAGTGTATTTACAATCAAAAATCAATTAAAAATCATCATGGATGATTTTGGATATGAAAATTTTGAAACTGAAAAAGTTGGAATTATTAAAGCTCCAATTCCAGGCTTAATAACTAAATTATTTGTTAAAAAAGGTGATAGAATAGAAGCGGGATCTCATGTATGTGTACTTGAAGCCATGAAAATGGAAAATGAAATTAATTCGCCAATTAATGGTTTAATAAAATATATAAATGTTAAAGAAGGAAGTTCTATAGAAAAAGGTGATATAATAATGGAGATTGATTAAAATGTCATGGAATAAATTAATTTTTGGTGCATTAGGCTGGGCAATGTTTGGACCTATTGGTGGAATTCTTGGTTATACTTTAGGCTCTCAATCTAATGTTCGTTCATCTTATTCAAGAACAAAAGGACGTACTCAATCTGGTGATTTTGGTGTTGCATTATTAATTCTTCTAGCAGCGGTTATGAAGGCTGATGGAAAAATTTTAAAATCTGAATTAGAATATGTGAAAAACTTCCTAGTCGATAATTTTGGACAGTCACATGCAAATCAGGCATTAAAAATGTTAAAAGAATTACTTAACAAAGAATTTACATTAAATCAAGTATGTGAACAAATCCAACAAAATATGGATCACCCATCAAGACTTCAGTTAATGCACGTATTATTTGGATTATCTGCCTCAGATGGTGAAGTTCATCCCGAAGAAATACGTGTTATCAAAACAATTGGTAATTATCTAAATATTAGTGTGAGAGATTTTGAATCTATACAAGCAATGTTCTTCGATGATATTAAATCTGCTTATAAAGTTTTAGAGATTGATGACACTGCAACCGATAATGAAATAAAGAAAGCTTATAGAAAAATGGCTAAAAAATATCATCCAGACAAGGTTCTTCATCTAGGTAAAGATTATCAAAAAATGGCCGAAAAAAAATTTAAACAATTGAATGATGCTTACCAAAAAATTATTTCACATAGAAATATCAAATAATAAACACAGCGATAAATAACATTATAAAAAATTATATTTAGTTAATATCTTAAAATAGTAATTTAGAATTAAAGATATTTATTCAAAAAAAAAAATAGGTTAACTATATCAATGAAAAAAATATTAACACTTTTTACAATTAGCATTCTTTTCCCAATTAGTAATTCCGATTTATGGCAAACTATGGAGAAAAAGTTTGAAGTTGAATTAGCTCAATACTATATTAATTACGATTTCCAAGCTTTCTATGATTATTTTGCTCCTAATCATAAAATTAATGTCTATCAATATGGATTAGATAAAACAGGAAAAGGTGGTGATGGAAAGCATTTAAAGATTTATACTGGAAATTTTTTCTCATCATTAATTAGAGGACGAATACCAGGTAAAATATTTGTAAAAACTTTTTTTAACAGATTAAGAAAACAGGATTATAAACAATCTAACATTGAATTAAGAGGAATATTAAAGGATAATGATAAAATATTAGTTTATATCAGATTTGATAGAGTTAATAATTCAAATGAAAAATATTTATCTGCAAGAGCAGTATATACATTAAATTATATAAATCAAAAATGGCTAACGACAGAAATGTCTACTTATGATGACGTAGAAGAGACAGATTTAAAAGTTGGATATAATAAAATGTGGAAACCTTAAAAACTGAATATAATTAAGATTTAATTAATTTTTCTCCTTTTAAATATTTATTTATATCTTTACTTTAGAATACTATTAATAATTGAATATGAAAATTATATCACTTTTATCATTATTAGTTTTTTCAAACTTATTTTCATCTAATCTATATCTACAGGATAACGTAAATAATTACGATATTGGAGAATACTTATATTACTATATAGATACAACCAATCAGTTAAAATATCATGATATTTTAAACAACTTAAATAAAATACCATTTAAAAAAAATAAAAATAAAACATTGAATTTAGGATATGAGTGGGCTGGAAAAAATATATGGATAAAATTTAATGTTATAAATAATTCAAAAAATGATATTTGGTATATAGATTCTCAAGGAAGTCTAACTCCAGATAGACTTGAATTATATTATAAAAATAAAAATAATGAAAATATATCTATTTCAAATTTAGACTCCCTAGGCTTTCATATTTCAAATGGAGATATAAAGCCAAGTTTTAAATGTCTATTTGGTAATGATACAACATTAATTTTATTAAAATTTAACGAAGGGTCATCAACGCCGTTACCCTTACAAATTAAAACCGAAGAAAAATATAGGCATGATAATAATTTAACTTTTTTTATTCACGCATTAATAATAGGAGCAATAATAGGTCTTCTTCTTTACAATATTGCTTTAAGCCTATCAACAAGTGAAATTAATTATATAGTTTACATAATTACATTAACTATATTTATTCCTCAATATTTAATGTATTTTGGCTTTGGAAAAATACTTTTCCCTAATTTTTCAATGATAATTCTTGAGAAAATAAAATTGTCAACCATGTACTTATGGTTTTGTTCGTATTTTGCATTTGCTGCTAGTTTTCTTAAGCTGAAAAAATATAATAAAACTTACTATCATATAATTATTGCAACTATATTAATAGGTATAATCCTAACTTTTTCAACTTTTAGTTTAAAGAATCAAATTGCTGGGAAAGGTACAATTTTTTACATGTTTTTTGGAATCATTTTAGTTTACTCAATGGCATTTACAATTTCATTCAAACATAAAAGTAGTCAGAGTATTATTTTCAGTTTATCAGGAATACCTTTTGTTATTGCATTCACTATTATTGCAGTAGCATTCTTTGGTATAATTGATATTTTTATTCCAGTATGGATGGCTGTGGCACTTTTAGGAATTCAACTAGTATTACACTCTTTTAGTATTACATATCAAGTAGAAGCATATAAAAAACAAAATTTAAATGCTCTTAGAAATATGAAACTTGAATCAAAGAAAAACGTAAAACTTATTACAACATTTAAGAAATTTGTTCCTTTTGAATTAATTGATAGTTTAAATCGCAGAGATATCACAGAAACAAAATTAGGCGATCATGTTGAAAAATTTATGACAGTATTATTTTTGGATATAAGAAATTATAGTGATTTTGCCGAAACAATGGCACCAAAAGATAATTTTATTTTTTTAAATACTTTTCTTAATAGAATGGAACCTATTGTAAAACAACATAAAGGTTATGTTAATAAATTCGAAGGTGATGGTTTTATGGCATTATTTGATGAGAGTGTAATGGATGCAGTAAAATGCGCAAATCAATTATTAGATAAAGTATATATCCATAATTATTTAAAAAGGAATGATGTTGATTATAAGCCAATTGAAATTGGTATTGGTATAAATTCAGGCCACGTTATGAAAGGTATTATCGGAAGTAATACACGAATGGAAGGTACCGTAATTTCAGAAACTGTTAATCTTGCATCTAGAGTTGAACAGCTAAATAAAAAATTTAAATCAAGTATATTACTCAGTGAATTTTCTTGGCTAAAACTAAATAAAAAAAATCAGTTTTTAATAAGAAAAGTTTCTGAAGAAAATATAAGAGGTAAATCCAGAGCAATTGATATATATGAATTATATAATAATAATGAGGATGGATTGAGTAACTATAATATTCAAGAAGAATTTAAAGAAATAATCTATAATTATAATAAATTTGATTTTAAGAACGCATTAAAGTTATTAAGTGAATATATCAATAAATATCCAAATTCATTATATGCTCAAGAATATTTAAACAGATTTAATAAACAATTAGAAATTTTAAAAACATCAATATAATATATTTTACTTTATGAAAAAGACTAGTTCAAATATAGAATTAAGATCTTTTTATGGTTCTTCAATTAATGAAAATCCTGGTGAATTTCCATTCACACATGGTATTTATCAAAATATGTATTTAGGTAAACTTTGGACGATGCGTCAATATGCTGGATTTGGTTCTGCTGAAGAAAGTAATGAACGATATAAATATTTAATGAAACAAGGTGTAATGGGATTATCTGTTGCATTTGACCTTCCTACACAAACTGGATATGACTCTGATCATACTTTAAGCTTAGGTGAAGTTGGTCGTGTTGGTGTTCCGATTTCTTCACTTGTTGATATGGAATTATTGATGAAAGATATTCCTCTAGATGAAGTTTCTATCTCAATGACAATAAATTCTACAGCAAGTATTTTATTAGCCTTCCTTATTGCTACTGCAGAAAAAAATGGTGTATCTAGGAAAAAACTTAGAGGTACTGTTCAAAATGATATTTTAAAAGAATATATAGCTCGTGGGACATTTATTTATCCTCCTAAAAGTAGTATGCGAATAATTACTGATATGTTCAAATGGTGCGGAGATGAAGCACCACTTTGGAATACAATTTCAATTTCAGGATATCATATTAGAGAGGCAGGTGCAACAGCAGTACAGGAATTGGCATTCACTTTTTCTAATGGAATTGCTTATGTTCAATCTGCAATTGATGCAGGTTTAGATGTAAATTATTTTGGAAAACGATTAAGTTTTTTCTTTAATTCTCATAATCATTTTTTTGAAGAAATAGCTAAATTTAGAGCAGCTAGAAGAATTTGGTCAAAAATTATGAAAGAACGATTTGGAGCGACAGAACAAAAAGCAATGATGTGTCGGTTTCATACTCAAACTGCTGGATCAACATTAACAGCACAGCAAGTAGATAACAATATCGTTAGAACAACAATTCAAGCTGCATCTGCGGTATTAGGTGGTACTCAATCTTTACATACTAATGCTTTTGATGAAGCACTTGCACTACCTACAGAAGCATCAGCTAGATTAGCTTTACGAACACAACAAATAATAGCACATGAATCAGGGATGGCTGATGTAGTAGACCCATTTTCTGGATCTTATTTTATTGAATCATTAACAGATGAAATTGAATTTCAAACAATGAAACTTATTAAAAAAATTGATGGTTTAGGAGGAGCTATTCCAGCAATTGAAATTGAATTTCAACAAAATGAAATAGGACAAGCAGCATACGAATACCAGAAAAATATAGATAGTTTAGAAAATATCATAGTTGGCGTAAATAAGTTTAGAGAAGAAAATGAAGTTGAACCTGAAATTCTAAAAATAAATGAAGAAGCTGTTAAATCCCAATTAGCACGGCTAGAAAATCTAAAAAACACAAGAGATTCAAATAAAGTAGAAGCCTCTTTAAATGGACTCCGAAAAATTGCAAAAGGAAATAATAATTTAATGGATGGTATATTATATGCTGTTAAAAATCATGCAACACTTGGAGAAATCAGCAATGTCTTTCGAGAAGAATTTGGAATATTTTCATAATTGATTTTTTCTAATTTAATCCAAGGTAATTTAAGTACTCAATTTCTTGGTCAACATATCGAATATTATCATTTTACAAACTCTACAAATGAAGACCTCTGGGAGCTCGCTATAGATAATAAAGCTAAAAATGGTAGTTTAGTAATCACTGATGATCAACGAAAAGGAAAAGGAAGAGGGAATAATTATTGGTTTTCATGTCCAGGTCAAAATTTAACTTTTTCATTTTTATTAAAACCAAAATTAAGTTTAAAAAAAATGGGGTTAATTTCACTTCTTGTTGGTATTGGTATTTGTGATGGAATAAAGTATTTTAATAATTTAAATTGTACTTTAAAATGGCCAAATGATATATTCTTAGATAATAAAAAGCTAGGGGGCATTTTAATAGAATCTAAAGAAATTAATAAAAAAAAATATTTATGTGTTGGAATTGGGATTAATATTAACTCTCATTTATCTCAGTTTCCAGATAACATTCAAAAATCAAGTATTTCTTTAATTTCAAAAACAAAACAGCCTATTCAAAGAGAGACAATATTAGCATCAATTCTGAATAATATAGAATCCGAGTACTTAAAATTTGAAAATATTGTTGAAAAATGGCTTCAGTATTGTAATCACATAAATGCAGATATTTCATTTAATTATGGTAACGAAAGTATCTTTGGTAAATTTATAGGAATTAATAGTAATGGGTATGCTAAATTAAAAATTAATGATGAAATACAAATATTTCCAGGAGGTGAATTAATCCTTTAATGTTACTAGCATTAGATATAGGTAATACAAATATTACCGTAGGAATTGTTGAAAATTCCGAAATAATTATGGTTCATAGAATTAAGTCCCATACTTCCGCTAATGAAGGTTTAACAGATATAGATTTATCTAAAATTACTAACGTAATAATCAGTTCTGTAGCTCCTAAAAAGACTATTGATTACCAAAATTGGTGTAGAATGCACTTAAATTTAAAGCCATTTATTATTAAACATAATAATATTATTGGATTAAAATTGGATGTTGATAAACCGTCTTCGGTCGGAGCAGATAGAATTTGTAATATAGTTGGTGCTAATAAGAAATATTCTGGACGGAAAATAATTGTGGATTTTGGAACCGCCACAACATATGATGTCATAAATAAAAATGGAATATTTATTGGTGGTGCTATTTCTCCAGGGATTGATGTTTCTGCAAATAATTTATATAATAAAGCAGCATTGCTAAAGAATACAGCCTTTAAATTTCCTAAAAATGTAGTTGGACGAAATACCGAAACAAACTTGCAATCTGGGATTATGTTTGGAGCTGTTGAATCTTTAGAGGGTATGATTATACGAATCCAAAATGAAATGAATTGGCAAAATTGTAGAATAATTTTAACTGGAGGATTCAGCACAGTAATTTCTCCAGGATTATCAATTAAACATGATCTCGAGCCATTTCTAACTCTTTTTGGAATAGAAGTAATTAATGACATAAATAAATTGCATATAATAAAAATATGAATTCTATAGATAATACCTTTTTCCCATTAGTAAAATCTGATGCAATATTTTCCGATGATAGAATCCATCGCTATACACTTTGGCGGATATGGAATAAAGAATTGCCTAAAGTACTTTTTATCGGTCTAAACCCTTCGACTGCTACTGAAACTAAAAATGATCCTACAATTCGCAGATGTATGGGCTATGCTAAATATTGGGGATATGGTGGTTATATAATGGGGAATATTTTTGCATTTCGTTCTACTAATCCAGCAAAATTACGGAATACATCTGACCCAATTGGACCTAAAAATGATTATTGGTTAAAAAGACTTTATGAAGAAGCCGATTTAACTATCGCAGCCTGGGGTACAAACGGTAAATATATGAATAGAGGGAATCAAGTTTTAGAGTTATTTTCTAATTTGAAATGTTTACGAATTACTAAAAATGGTTATCCATCTCACCCACTTTATCTACCTAAAAATTTAAAACCTATCCATTATAAATAAAAGTTATTTACTTATGTTTAAAATTGAAATTATTTAAAAAGGCCTTCAGCGAAATTAAATAACTCGTTTTCATTGAAGAAATTGCCAGTAGCTTGAATACATAGAGGTAAATCATTCTCAAGCTTTCCAATCGGAATATTAAGAGCAGGGACACCAGCTAAACTCATTGGAACTGTGTAAATATCTGAAAGATACATTTTTAATGGATCATCTGTTTTTTCACCAATTTTAAATGGTATACTTGGAACTGTGGGTGTTAATAAAATATCTATTTCAGAAAAAGCATTTTTAAAATCTTGTTGAATTAACCTACGTAATTTTTGGGCTTTTTCAAAATAAGCATCATAATATCCTGAAGATAAAACAAATGTTCCCAATAAAATTCTTCTTTTTACTTCATCGCCAAATCCAAAATTTCGTGTTTTTGTTGTCATATCTATATGATTAGACCCTTTTTCTCTATATCCATATTGCACACCATCAAATCGTGCTAAATTTGAAGATGCTTCTGCAGTTGTTAATATATAATACGTTGCAATTGAATATTCAGTATATGGCATTTTTATTGGAATTAGCTTATGATTATTAGATTTTAATTTATCTAAAAATTGCTCCAATTTAGCTTTTATTTTACTATCTAAACCATCACCCCAATACTCATGAGGTATACCAATTTTATATTTTTTATTCTTAAAATTATAATTATTAATCGGTTTGTTGGCAGAAGTAGAATCTTTTTTATCATATCCAGCAATTGATTCAAACATTGATACCATGTTTTCGATTGATTTTGAAAAAATACCAATCTGATCAAAACTTGAAGCATAAGATACAATACCATATCGTGAAATTCTACCATAGGTAGGTTTTAATCCATAAATGCCACAAAAAGCTGCTGGCTGCCTAACAGAACCTCCAGTATCAGTACCTAATGCTATATCAACCATATTGGTTGCAACTGTAACTGCCGACCCACCACTAGAGCCTCCAGCAACGCGAGTTTGATCTATAGGGTTTTTTACTACTCCATGGATAGAATGTTCAGAAGATGAACCCATGGCAAATTCATCCATATTTGTAGTAGCAAGAATACTACCACCGGCATCTTTAATCTTTTCAATTACTGTGGCATCATAAATTGATTGATAATTATTTAAGATTTTAGAAGCGCATTTAATTTTAACACCTTTAATATGGATATTTTCTTTTATTGCAATTGTTTTGTTAAATAATCTACCACTAATATTTCTACCTGTAATTGGATTTTCGGACAAGTCTTCTACAATTGCATTTAAATGGGTATTTAGCTTATTTTTTTTTTTAAATTGATCTATATTATCTGATATAAATTCTGACAAGATAATTAATCTTTTTTCTCAATATTTTTTTCATTTATTGCATTATCTACTTCATCTTTTATATCATTTGTTGCTTTTTTAAATTCCTTTATACCTTCACCCAGCCCTTTAGCAAATTCTGGTAATTTTTTACCACCAAAAATTAACAGTACTACAACAAAAATAATTATTATTTCCCAAGGTCCTAATCCCATAAAACCTCCTATTTAAAATATCTTAAAAAATACCAGGACACTATCATGCCAATGATACTTGCAATACTAATATCAACATAAAATCCAGTTTTAAAACGAATTACTCCTATGTCTGCCCAATTATTTTCATTCGCACCCCATCCGAAAGAATGACTAGACAGAAAAAAATCTTTCACAACACCTTCGGGTATAATACTACTAACAAATTGACTTAAAATTGAACCACAGACTGCACCAAAAAACAGTATTAAAAAAAGTAAAAAAATAGATCTTTTTGCTTTTGGATTAATCATACAGTACTCAAAATAGATTTAAATATTCGCAATCCATCTTGCGAGCGAAGTATTTTATCTGCCGCCCTTTCTGGATGTGGCATCATTCCTAGAACATTTTTATTTTTATTGAAAACTCCTGCGATATTAGCAATTGAGCCATTAGGACTTAAACCATCAATCTGATGATATGTAAATGCTATTTGTTCATTATCCATTAGTTTTTTTAAACCATCAGCATCAATTTGGTAATTTCCTTGTTTATGTGCGATTGGCATCTTAAGTAAATCACCAGGTACTAATTTTCGAGTAAATATTGATGAGGAAGAATTAACTTTTAACGTTACCTCCTTACTCAAAAATTTAACTTTATTATTAGTAATCAGAGATCCAGGTAATAATCCAGATTCTACTAAAACTTGAAATCCATTACAAATTCCAAAGACTAATCCACCTTCTTTTGCAAAATTTACCACAGATTTCATAATTGGAGAAAACTTTGCAATTGCACCTGCCCTTAGATAATCGCCGTAAGAGAAGCCTCCGGGAACAACTATACAATCATAATATTTCAAGTTTGTTTCTTTATGCCATATAAAATTTACAGAGCATTCTAAAACTTCTTTAACAACATGATATGTATCATGGTCACAATTTGATCCAGGAAAAACTATTACACCAAATCTCATGAATTAATCCTCCACTATCTCAAAATGATAGGATTCCGTATTTGGATTTGCCAATAATGCTTTACATGCTGAATTTGTCATATCCTCTGCTTTTTCTTTACTGACGTCCTTACTAAATTTAATTTCAATTAATTTTCCAATACGAATTTCACCAAAACCTTTATATCCCATTGTACTTAATGCATGATTGACCGTTGCACCTTGTGGATCTAATATACCATCTTTATAATTTATATATACTTTTGCTTTCATTATAATATAGTTATTTTCATTTTTTGTGTTTCTGAATTAAAAAATTGTTTAAAAATTCCTGTAAAAATATAAAGACCTGTAAATAACATTAAAACTCTAGACTCAAAATTATAAATTAAGCCCATAATAAAAGTGATGAAAAATGTTATCAGTAAGAAAATAAATAAAGTGTTGGCAAAGCCAGACCTCATATTTAATAAGGGAAATTTTGGATAATTCACTTTACTAACCATTAAAAATGCGATACAGAAGATTGCAGGTAAAATTAATCTTGGCTGTGTATATTCCGGATTTATATATCTTTCTTGTGTAGTAAAAAGAACAAGCGCTGCAATTGATAATGCTGCCGCAGGAGTAGGGAGACCAATAAAAACTGAAGATGGTTCATTACTACTATTAACATTGAATCTTGCAAGACGTATTGCTCCAAAAATTAATGGTGCAGCAGCAATAATTTCTCCTAAAATCCCTGGCAAGTCAAAGGTATACAAGTGATATACCATAACTGAAGGTGCCAAACAAAAACTAACCATATCTGCAAGTGAATCTATTTCCATTCCAAAATCTGTTGAAATTCCAAATGCTCTTGCAATTTTACCATCCATTGAATCTAAAAAACCAGCAATTAAAATAAAATAACAAGCAAGATTATAGTTTCCTAATTGAACATTTAAAATAGCTAGAAATCCTAAAAATAGATTAATTATAGTAAATAAACTTGGTATGTGACGTTTTATTTTCAAACTTCAGATCCTAATATACTTTTTGAATTTTCTACAATATCACCAACTTTTACATCAATGTTAAAGCTATATGGTACAATTATATCCACTCTTGAACCAAAACGGATAAAACCTAATTTGTCTCCACGTTCATAAGATACACTCTCATTCATATAACATAATATTCTACGTGCAATTAATCCCGCAATTTGCTTTACTTTATATTTTAATCCAGATTTTGTTTGAAATAAAACCTCTGTTTGCTCATTGTCCATCGAAGCTTTATGGTTCCATGCTGCTAAAAATTTCCCTTTATTATATTTCGAATGAACTATTTCCCCCCCCATTGGTACAACTTGCTTATGGACATTAAATACTGATAAAAATATCGAGATCTGTTTTGCCTGTCCAACCTCAGGGTCATTTATATCAATGATTTGTACAACTTTTCCATCAGCAGGTGAAATGAATTTAGACGAATCTTCGGGTATGGCTCGTTCCGGATCACGAAAAAAGTATAAACTGAAAATAACAAATATAAAATCAATAATAAAAGTAGATTTTATCCATACATTTCCAGATTTATATGATAGAAAACCTAATACTAATAAAAAAACTGATGCGGGAATCAATATGACTTTACCTTCTGGGGCTATCATTTTAAATAACCTGCTTTTTTTAAATTATTTAAGATTCGTTCTTCAACAGATCCTGTTTTTGTCTCAAAATTACTTCCAGTTAACTGAGTATATAAATCAATATATCTTTCAGATAGCTGAATCCGAATATCATCTGTTATCTCAGGAGCTATCCCATCTCCTGAATAGCCTCTATCTAGAAGCCATTGGCGAATATTTTCTTTGTCTAACATTTTTTGGGACTCACCCTTACTAAATCGCTCTTCATATTCTTCTTCTATCCAGTATCTACTTGAATCTGGTGTGTGAACCTCATCAACTAAAATTAATTCACCATCTACAATACCAAATTCATATTTTGTATCTACGAGAATTAATCCTTTTTTTAATGCCCATTCTTGACCAGATTTGAATAATTTTAATGCATATTCTTCAGCTTTTGCATAAATTTTATAATCAACTAAACCATTCACAATCTCTTCTCTGGATATTGCTTCATCATGTTCACCATATTCAGCTTTCGTTGTAGGTGTAATAATTGGTTCATTAAATTTCTGATCTCTTTTTAAATCTTTAGCAAATGGAATACCATACCTTGTGTGAGCGCCTTTTTCAAAATCACGCCATAGGCTGCCAGTAATATACCCCCTTACAATTACTTCAACAGGTAATGGTTTTGTTTTTTTTGCAATTAAAACTTGAGGGTCAGGAGTATCTATTACATGGTTTGGTATTTCGTTACCCGTTTTTTCAAACCAGAAATTTGCTACTCTATTTAAAATTTCACCTTTATAAGGAATTGTACTAAGCACTTTATCAAATGCACTTACTCGGTCAGATGTTATCATTAAAAGTTTATTACCTAAATCATATACATCTCTTACTTTTCCTTTATATGGTGTACCTAATTCTGGGTGATCAAATATATCTAAAGTATTATTTAGTTGTTCTCTTATTTCGTTCAATTAAGTCCAATCCTTTTAAATATTTTATGAATATTAGTTTTTATTTTCTCTAAATCAAATAATTGATCTAAATCTTCTCTAGTTAAGTATTGAGTAATTTTCTCGTCAGTCAATAACAGCTCCTTAAAGTCTACCCTATCTTCCCATACTTTCATCGCATTTTTCTGTACAAGTGCGTAGGCATTTTCTCTAGTTAATCCAGCTTTAACTAAAGATAAAAGCACTTCTTGGCTGAATATTAATCCACATGTTAAGTTTATATTTTTCATCATATTTTCAGGATATATTATAAGATTTTCAATTAAATGAATCATTTTGTTCAAGCTATAATCCATGATTGTGGTAGAGTCAGGTATAATTACACGCTCTACTGATGAATGAGAGATATCACGTTCATGCCATAATGCTACATTTTCTAAACCTACGTGAGCATTCCCACGAAGCAACCGCGCCATTCCAGTAATACGTTCGGTTACAATGGGATTTCGTTTATGAGGCATCGCAGAAGAACCTTTTTGCCCTTTTTGGAAAAACTCTTCTGCTTCTAAAACTTCAGTTCTTTGAAGATGCCTAATTTCAACTGCAATTTTTTCTAGAGTTGCACCTATAACTGCTAATGTTGTTAAATATTCAGCATGGCCATCTCTCTGTACCACTTGATTAGAAACAGTTGCTGCAGTTAAATCTAACCTTCCACATACTACGAGCTCAATATCTGGATCAATATGCTGATATGTTCCAACTGCACCAGAAATTTGCCCAATAGAAATTGCATCTATTGCACGTTCCCATCTGGTAATATTCCTCTTTAATTCTTCACTCCACATTGCAAGTTTTAAGCCAAATGTGATTGGTTCTGCATGTATCCCATGCGATCTACCCATTTGAAAAGTATTCTTGAATTCTACAGCTCGTTTACATAAAACTTTATGAAATTTATTTAATTTCTTTAAAATAATTATTCCAGCTTCTCTACACTGTAAAGCGAGAGATGTATCTAATAAATCAGATGAAGTCATCCCCATATGAACAAATCGAGATTCTGGACCAATAAATTCTGCCATATTTGTTAAAAAAGCAATTACATCATGTCTAGTTTCTTTTTCAATTTCAAATATTCTTTCAATTCTAAAATCTGCTTTTTCTTTTATAACTTTCCAAGATTCACTAGGAACAAGCCCACGTTCACACAGGACTTCAGTAACTGCTAATTCTACTTTTTTCCATATTTCAAATCTATTTTGATCGGACCATATTCGATCCATATCTGATGTTTTATACCGATCAATCATTTTCTTTCTGCTAACCTTAATATTTTAAATTGAACTTTGTCGTTACGCCAAATTTTTAATTCAATCTCATCACCTACTTTCAATAAACTCTCATCAATAACTCTGAGGATATCATCACGACTATTTATAAGTCTTTCATTAACTTCTAAAATTATATCCCCAGTCTCTAAACCTGCTCTTTCACCTGAAGAGTTTTTTTCAATATCTGTAACAATAACACCTTTGGTTGTGGGTAATTTTAAATAACGCTGTATAAATGGATCTACTTTTTGTACATGAACTCCTGTTGTAAAATTACGTTCAATTCGTCCATGCTGCTTCAGCTCTTCAGCAATATCTTTAACCATATTTATTGGAATTGCGAACCCAATTCCAATAGAGCCATGATTATATGTATCACCAGTCATAATAAATGTATTAATTCCTATAATTTGACCTAAAGCATTAACAAGTGGTCCACCACTATTACCTTGATTAATTGATGCATCAGTTTGAATCATATCTTGATATACACTACCTGATTCTTTTAAGCCAAAATCCATATGTAAACCACTTATTATTCCTAAAGATGCTGTTGGTTTATTAGATACATCAAATAGCCCTAATGGGTTACCTATTGCAATTGCCCATTCACCGACTATCAAATCATCTGAATTGCCTAAAGGTGCATGCGTAAAACCTGTAATATCAATTTTTAATAGTGCAATATCTGTGAGTTCATCTTGACCAATTATAGTTGCATTATATTGTTGTCCACCAGCAAGTGTAACAATTAATTCATGTGCATCAGCAGTAACATGTGCGTTTGTAACAATGTAACCGTCAGGTGAAACAATTAGACCAGAACCCATACTCTCTACTTTATAAGTACGCGTATGAGGGAAAAACCCCCCCCAAAAGGGGTCTAATAAAGTTCGTGTTCTTTGTCTTTTTAGCTGGGTAACATGAATTCCAACTACAGATGGAGAAACTTCTTCTACTGCATTTGATATTGCAGTTCGTCTAGAATCTTTTATTTCATCTTTTTGTCCTTGAAGTGATGCAATCCCGCCAAAAAATAAAAAACCAAAGAATAAAATTCTTTTAATCATAACTGACTCTCCATAAAAACAATCCGTTTGCAGGAGCTCTAGAGACCATTAAATTATTTTTTTCATTGTTGACTAAGGATACAAATTGTTCAATTTTATAACGCTTAAGAGCAACTTCTATCATGGTCCCAACCAAATATCTGACCATATGCTGTAAATATCTATTTGCACAGATTGTAAATACTCCAGAACCGTCTTTAAAACTCCATTCAGCATGTTTGATTGTACATATTTTATTTTTTACCTCTGAATTTGATTTACAAAAACGAGTAAAATCATGAGTCCCAATAATTTTTTCTACGCACTTTTTTAATAAATCTAAATCTATCTTTTGTGGTAAATACCATTGTTTTTTACGATTTATAGGTGAATATGTATTCGTTATAAAATATTTATATTCTCTTTCAATTGCATCAAATCGTGCATGAAATTCTAAATCTACAAATTCACATTTAGTAACCCATACGTCGCTACCTATATTTCCATTTATTGCATTTTGAATTTTATCTAGAGGCATTTCTGTATCTATCTTAACATGTGCTGGTTGCGCCTTCGCATGAACACCTGAATCGGTACGTCCAGAGCCAATCAATGTAATTATTTTTGTATTAAAAATTCTTTTTAAAGCAGATTCTAATTCACCTTGTACAGTTCTCCCAGACTTTTGGATTTGCCAACCTAAGAAATCCGAACCATCATACTCGATAATTAGTTTAAGGTTTTTTTGACTCATTATTTTGAATTACTGGATTGAAATATAAAAGTTTTTAAAATCTTATTCATATAAATTTACAAGAATTTTTACTTTAAATTAAACAAGAGAAAATAAGAATAAAATTTTTAACTACTTATTAAATTTATTAATAGCTATTTAACTTAAATATATAATTTGAAAAATATTTATACTCTTTTTAACATAGTATGATGAAATTTACATTATGAATTTAGTTTAAGCTTCGTAATTATATAAATGATTAATTCAAATATTAAAAAGTGATATTTAATTTCCAATTAAATTTTGGCAAAAATTATCTTACTTTATTCCTAGTTTTAATTATCAATTTAACTTTTCCTATTTTAATTACTTCATTTTATCCATCGATTCAACGAATGTTATTAAAAAGATCTTATTACAGAATATAAAATAATTCGTTGTAATCAATCAGTATGACAGAATCATATTCAAAAATCTAACAAAAAACTCTACAAGAATATTAGAATATTACATTTTATGAATCTAACTTTACTTAAAATTCATAAAATTAATCCAATTTTTCTGACTTTAGAATGATTATTAAATTGATATTATCGAAGACAGATTTTAAAAATAAGAGGTGCTTAAAAAAACTCAATATTTATAAATAATCTTTTTTATAAATTAGGTAGATTAATGCTTAATTTAAGCGACTTTTTTAAGCAAAATTATTAGATTATAAAATTTATATATTTTATTTTAACTCATGAATTACAAACTTTATATATTTTTTTTTACAAATGCACTTTTTTTAGGCTGTAGTCCATTTATTAGGACTATTATTCCTCTAAACTCACTACCGTCACCATCAGGTAAATATATCGTTGGTACAACACAATTTCACTGGATAGATGATTCTAGACTAGAATGGTTTTCTGAAAATGATACAACAGATTTCAGGGAATTAATGGTGCAAATATGGTATCCTGCTGATGAAAGTTTAGACCTGTCTCCAAATCCATATATGGATAACTTAGATCAACGAATCCCCGAATTTTCTAAACAAGTTGGGTTACCTAAATTTTTAGTTAATCAAATTAACACAGTAAAAACACAATCTTTTCAAAATTTAGAAATTTCAAATAATAAAAACTCATACCCTGTTATATTTTTTTCACATGGTTTAGGAGGAATGCGTGTTCAAAACTCAGCTTATATACAAGAATTAGTAAGCCATGGGTTTATTTTAATTGCTATGGATCATACTTTTGATGCCAATATAACAATTTTTCCTAATAATAAAATTAGAAATTATAAATCTAATGTGCCAGAAAGCATTAAAACAGAAGAAAAATATTATCAACTTCGGTTTAAACAATTAAAAGCACGAACTAACGATATTATTTTTGTTTTGAATGAATTTGAAAAAATAAACAAAGATTTTAGTAGTCAATTTTACAATAAACTTAAACTAGATAAAGTTGGAATATTCGGCCATTCATTTGGTGGTGCTACAAGTATATCAGCTCTGTATAATGATTCAAGAATTAGTGCAAGCCTTGCACTAGATGGATGGTTTGAAATTCTTCCTCCAGAAATATTGAAGAATGGATTAGCAAAACCTTTTTTTCATCTAGGACAAGAAAAGTGGGAAAAACCGCTTAATTATGAAAACCGTGACTTATTAATTAAAAATTCTAGTGGAAGGAGCTGGGTAAGTACATTTTTAAATTCGAAACATTTTGATTTTTTAGATTTACCTTTATTTACAAAACATACTAAAACATTTAAATTAACAGGTGAAATTGAATCAATGGAATTTTATAATTGCTTGAATGAAATACAGCTATCATTCTTTAATTATTTCTTGAAAAATGATGGGGATTTTAATCCAAAAAAAATTTCTGATAAATACCCATTTATGATTATTGAAAATATTAATAACAAGAACTAATTCTAAGTAAGATGAATAAAATTTTAAATATTTTATATGTTATATCTTTTTTTTGGTTCATTCAGGTTCTATTGAAGCTAAATACCCAGTTAAAAAATGGAGATTTTAAGATTAATAGCTATGAAACCATAGAATCATTAATCTTCATTATAATTATTATTTCTTTTTTTATTTACTATCGTAAATCAAATAGTTCTAATGAGTCTTAATATAAAAACATTAATAGTAGATGACCATAGCATTGTTCGGGAAGGGTTAAAAAGAATCCTTAATGAATGCGATGATATCAACGTAATTTCTGAAGCAGGAAATAGTAAAGAAGCTATACGTCTTATACAAAATTATAAGTTTGATATAATTATTTTAGATATTTCAATGCCAGGTAAAAGTGGACTAGAATTATTAAGAGATATTAAAAGTATCTATCCAGGACAAAAAGTATTAATTTTAAGCATGCACTCGGAAAATATTTATGCAAAACGTACGTTGCTTGCAGGAGCAAGTGGGTACATGACTAAAGAAAGTGCTTCAGATGATTTAGTAGATGCTATTTATAAGATTCATAATGGTGGAAAATATATCAGTCCTTCGCTTGCAGAGATTTTAGTTGATGCTATCGGAAATGATGCTAACATACCTTCGCATGAACAATTATCAAATAGAGAGTATCAAGTTTTTGAAATGATTGCTATTGGAAAAAAAGTTTTTGAAATTGCAATTGAATTAAATTTAAGTAGCAAAACAGTCAGTACATATCGTTCTCGAATCATGGAAAAAATGAAATTTTCGTCGAATACTGATTTAACCCAATACGCTATTGCAAATAAACTCATTAATATGTAGGTCTAAATCCTACATTATATTCAGCGTAAAACCGATTTACGCCATTAAGAAATTCATAATATATTATATATATGAGATTTATTATGTTTATATGTTAAAAATAGTGATTGCAAATAAACCTGGTTATAAAGACTGTAGACTAACTTCTGCTCTTAATCAATTATTTGACTTAGAATGTCAAACTCTAAACGTTCCAAATAAAATCCTCTACAAAACCTCAAAAATGATTCAACCAGATATATATATACTAAATAAAGGTTATGAAGATTATGAAGGATTAGTATTAGTCAGGAAGATTAGAAATCTAAATCCTAAAGCAATTGTTCTCATGATATCTAATGATGGAAATCCAATTATTCACCCAGAATTAGAAAAAATCTCCCTAGAAAAAATACCACAAATTCAAAATATAAATCGTATCATGACGATACACGAAAAGATACAAAAACAAATTGAGCCAGGTTTAAAATTCTATGAGCGTAAATGGTGTTTTTACAGAATGAATCTAGCAGATATATTTTTTTTACTAATGAATTTAATTTCAAATTCCTCCCTTCCTAAAGCGAATCAAAGGATTTTAGCGAACGCGATTTAAAACCCATATAAATCTCCGCTTATATTCTTTGTCAAAAGAACGGATCTCATCCGTTCTTTTGTTTTTTGATTAAAATATAACTTACATTGTAGACCTAAATATTGTTTTTTAATTATTTCAAATATTAAAATATTATCTTTCGATTCAGTTTATAATGTAACAAAACTTTATTTTTACGTAATATCTTAATGGGATATTTTGTAAAAATAAAATGAAACGTTGTTTAGAAATCATTTTAATTAAATCAATTTAATATAATAAGTTAAATTATCAAATTAAGAAACTTAATCTAAATAAAAAGACTTTATTTTTTTTATTAACTTTTTCAACATATATTTATTATCAAATTAAAAGGCATACTCAATGTATTTATTAGACGAGATAAAAAATAGAATTTTGGATAATTTATCATCTGCAAAAGTTGAAATTATTGATCAATCCCATCAACATTCTAGTCATGGAGATCCAAGTAAAGGCTCACATTTTAATGCAATTATAATTTCAGAAGACTTTTCTGGTTTAAATTTAGTACAAAGGCATCAAAAAATATATAATATCTTAGGAAAAGATATGGGAAGTCGAATCCACGCATTTTCTATGAAAACATTTACAAATCAAGAGTTTAATAATAGTCAATTATAAGGAAAATCCATGAATAAAATTATTTTAATATCAATATTATTATTATTTTCAGGCTGTGCTAGTAAAAAAGGTCCAGATTTATCTCCAAATGCATCAAGAAAAACAATTGGAAATATGCCAGAATGGTTTATAAATCCACCTAAAAAAGAGGGGTTTCGCTATTACGCTTCAACAGCGACTAGTCAAGATATGCAAATGGCTTTAGATAAAGCAAGAACATCTGCGACGACGACTTTAGCTGGATTAGTAGAATCAGAATGGAATGGTTTAGTGAAGAGAGCTCAAGAAGAAACTGGCCTTGGAGTGGATTCTGATATAATTGATCAATTCTCCAACACTCAAGAACAGATTATAAGTAAAAGATTGAATGACATATCTATTTCTGAACAAACTGTTCAAGATGAAAAAACTGATAAAGGTCGAATTTATCGTGCTTATGTTTTAGTTGAATTTAATGAAGGTGCTGCTAATAATCGTTTACTAGCTCAAATTAAAGCAAATGAAAAAATTTATACTGCAATAAGAGCAACTGAGCTTTTTGACGAAATGGAAGATAAAGTTGCTAAATATCGTAAAAGATACGATAATTAACCTTAAATAAATTTAAATATATCTCCTTCAATCATTTAACGGGAATATTTAAATGATTAAAAAATTATTAATAATCATCTTTTTTATTTTAGGTTGTGCAGAAAATCCTAAGCCGCTACCTGATTGGATATTACATACAAAAAATGACCCTCAAATTTGGAGTAGTGTTGGTCTAGGGCCGAACCGAGAAATTGCAACCCAACAAGCAATAAATTCAATTGCCTCTCAAATATCTGTTCAAATTGAATCCAAGATAAAATTTATAAAAACTGAACATAATTTTGAAATTGATCAATTCAGCAAATCTATAATTGAATCACGTATAAATATTTCATTACCTGAAGTTCAAATTAATGAAGTTATTAAAATTAATAATACTTGGTATGCTCGGGCATCATTAAATAAAAACTATTATTTTAAATTATTAGAAGATAAAAGACAGAATGCAAAAATAACTGCCATTAATTTTTTAAGAGAAGCTAAAAATCTAAATAAAAGGGAAGCCCTCCAGACTATTTTTAAGGCCTACGAGGAAATTGAAACCTTTTTAGATTCTCCGATATATGTAAATTATAATGGTAATCCAAACTCAAATTTATATTCAGAAATTATTTTTCAGTTTACAGAATGTATTCAAGGGATAAAAATTAATCCTGAAAAATATATATATAAATTTAAATCTATTTTACCAATTCGTAAAAAAATTCCAATTAATATTTCTACAACTGATAATCAGTCTTCAGATGGACTACCATTTGTAATAAATTTTGATTCTGGTAAAACGAATAAAAAAATGATTGCCTTAAATAATTCAATGCAAATTTTAATTGATGAAATTTATCCAAATAGTATAAGTGGTGAAATATCAATTCAACTAGATACCCCCGCCATTTTAAATAGAATTAATATACCTAGGCAATTTAAAATCCAACCTTCTGCTAGGATAACAATTGAAATTCTTCCTCTGCAATTTTATATTCAATCAGAAGAAATGAATTTTGATAAAAAATTAGATAGTAAAAAAATATACCCTATTGTTTCACAATATATCATTGATAATTATTCTGGACTAATTTCTGATAGTAAAGAAGAGAGCGATTTACATATAAACTTAACGCTGAAAACCTATAAAGGAAATAATGGTAATAATGAGTGGGGTATTTTTAAATCTTATGCTGATTTCAATATGCAGGTTATTATGAAAGACACCAATCAAGAGATATTTAATTTTTCGATTAATCCGGTTCAAGGTGGAGATTTTCAATCTCATAAAAACGCTGGTAGCCAAGCAATTAATAACTTGGCCACTCAACTAAAAAACGAAATTTTACCACTTTTTAATGCATCCTTAATCAAAAACTAATTTTTTGATTTATGGGTTCTTAAAGCTACTTCAAATAGTCCATCTATATTATTTTTATAAATCAACCATTTACCATCTTCATTTTTTTCTGCTGGAATTTTACCATTCTTAACTAATCGATATGTTGTAAATTCATTAATGCCAAGATATTTTGATGTTTCTTGTATTGTCATTGTCATTTTATTTTTCCTCTGATTTTATTTTTCCTCTGAATTTGTGATTAATAGTGGGACATTATATCTTTAGATAAATGCCCCACATTCATCACCACAATAAATTATTTTTACTTAAATAAAGAAAGGACAACTTGGGGAGCAGAGTTTGCCTGACTAAAGGCTGATACTCCAGTTTGTTGTAATATCTGTAATTTAACCATTTCCATTTGCTCTTTAGCAAAGTCAGCGTCTTCTATACGTGAGCGACTCGCTTCTGTATTTGCAACACCTATACTTAAAGACTCTTCCTTAGACGTTAATCGGGCCTGATAGTCACCCATTCTTTGAATTGTTGCTGACAATGAATCTATCGCACTTTCTAAAGTATCTATACCATTAGTAGCTTGATTTTGACTTAAACTTCCCCAGCCGACCTGAACTTCAGAGTTATCTCCATCATCATCTACAAAGGTATATGTACCAGCTGATGTAAATGTTACACTATTATCTGAATTTACTATATAATCTGTACCTGCTACAGCGCTGGCACCACCATCTAACGTAATAGAGTTAAATCCTTCAGTTGGATCTGTAATTGTTAAAGAGACATTATCTAAATTAATACTTCCATTTTCACCGACGTCTTCTCTATTTGAAGCATCAAATGTTGCTTGAAATATATCAGCCGATTCCTCTCCTACCTGAAAGGTCATTTGTCTATCTATATCACTTTCAGCAAATAATTGAAATCCATTATATTTTGTTTGAGTATAAATATCATCAAACTCAGTCAATAATGAATTAACTCTATCACCAATTGCACCTCTTTGTTCATCGCTTAGAGAGCCATCTGCAGCTTGAGTTAAGCTTTCTTTAATTTGCTGAAGAATATCCATTTGAGATTGATAACCACCTTCAGCTATATTTAGTATGTTTTTAGCTGTTGATACATTATCAAGAGCCTGCGAAAGACCTCTTGTACGACTCTCAAGATGTTTCGCAATATGATAACCTGCAGCATCATCTTCAGCTGAATTAATACGCTTACCTGTAGACAATCTTGTTTGATGTAATCCCATCTTTCCATTTGTTTGCTTGAGATTATAAAGTGCTTCCATTGCACTAAAATTTGAGTTTATTGTGGTAATGTTTCCAAACATATCTTACTTCCTTGTATTTAATTTAAGTATATTTTATTTCCAACATCCTTGTTGGTTATGAAAACATTATCGGAAAGTATTTATGAAACTTTAATAAAAAAATATAAAAAAATATAAAATTAGCAAATTATAAAAGAGATATATGGGAAAATTTATTTCATTTAAAGTAATT
>NZIV01000003.1 GCA_002689995.1 Fidelibacterota bacterium | reverse complement strand
TTTTCGTTCGATTTTCGTTCGTTTTTCGTTCGATTTCGTTCGATTTCGTTCGATTTTCGTTCGATTTTTCGTTCGATTTCGTTCGATTTTCGTTCGATTTCGTTCGATTTCGTTCGAAAACATTATTGAAACGCGGACCGAACGAAAAACGAACGAAATATATGCGTTTCAATAATGTTTTCGAACGAAATCGAACGAAATCGAACGTTTTTGTTTTCTGACAAACGCACTAAAAACACCTTAAAAAGAATACATATATACTACTTCATTTTTTTCTTATGTAAAAAAAAACCATTTTTTCATTCCAAAATTGGAATATTTACTTGAGGGGGGGGGGGGGGCAAATATAATATGAAAAGTTTTTTTTTTTTTTATTTTTCTATTAAGAGTTTTAAATTATATTTTTATGAAGGATTTAAAAACCTCTAAAAAAGTATAATAGTTGGCTTTGCATAAGTAATTATTTAGAACCATTTGTCTTTTTGTAATTATTTGTTAAGAAATGTATAATAATCTAATACATATTTTTTTTTATTTTTTATTTTTTTTAAATATTTATAAAAAAAAAGTAAATTTTTGTTAAATTTTTTCTTAATTTTTTCAATTTTTTCTTGATTTTTTCTTATTTTTTCAATTTTTTCTTAATTTTTTCTTATTTTTTTTCAATTTTTTTTAATTTTTCTTATTTTTTTTCAATTTTTTTTCACTTTTTTTCAATTTTTCTTATTTTTTTCAATTTTTTCTTAATTTTTTCTTAATTTTTTCTTAATTTTTTCAGTTTTTTTAAATTTTTTTCATTTTTTCATTATTTTTATTAAATATTATGTATTTTTATATTTTATATATTATATATATAAAAAATATAATGATTGCTTGTTTAATAGTATGTTGATTCATACTATATTTTTTATTTAAAAGAAAAAGAAGATAAAAATTTATTTATAATTAACTTAAAACTAAATTAATATTATATAATATAAACTAAATAATGATAGAGTATAATATCAATTTTTATCTAATTAAATTAAATAAAATAGAAGGAATTTTTTTTGATAATATACCCAATTATATTCCAGATGATTTAATAATAAAAGATACAAAATATTTGTATAGTCCTATTAAACTTATATATGAAATTCAAGAAAATCATATAACTCAAATAATATTTTTGTTAAAAGAATATTTTACAAATAAAGATACTGGTTTTAGTGGGTGGAATAATTTTACAGAAAGTGAATTGATAAATTTATTTGAAAAAAATAAAAATATTTATATTAATAATTTTAAAAATGGAAAAATGTTTGTTAAAAAATTTAAAGAAAAAATAAATTTTTTTTTAAATAATTATTGTTATATTATTAAAAAAGAAAAAATACAATAAATTATATAATTTTTATTTATTTTATTAAAAATTAATATTATTAATAAAATAAATCACATAATAAACATATTATTCCTGGAATAAATGCGATTATTGGTATTATATTATCTTTACATTTTTCATTAGGATATGGAATAAAAAAATGTAATATTAAAGTTGCTAAATTGTATAAAAAGAATAGTATTGTTAATAAGAAACAATTTAATCCTGAATATTTGGTGGGATAATAAATATTATTAATGCTAATAAATAAATATACCGTACCAAATTTAAATAATAATATACTAATAATATATCTCCAATGATGAAATATTTTTGTTAAATATTCAGATGATAAAAGTTCATCTGGTAATTTATTTAAAAATTTATTACCAAAAATATATTCTTTTTTAGAAAAAAGTATTGATGATGAAAAAAATCCTAAACTATAAATGACATTTAAATATTGTGTGAATGTACCAAACATATACTAAATATTATTTATTATTTTTTAAATGTTTATTGTAATGGTGGAAAATCAATAAGATTATGAAAATTTAGATTTGAGGTAGGTAATTCTTTTGATCTATTTTTAAAAATAGAATTCAACATTTTATCTGATAAATATTCTTTTAATTCTTTCCTACATAATGGACATTTTGTATCAAGTAAATTCATAAAACATTTTGTACAATATACATGATTACAAGGAGTTGTTATATATATTTTTTCTTTTATTGATTCTAAACAAATAGGACATTCTTTATCTGTCATTTAATTATTATTTAGATATTTTATATTAAATTATTCTTTAGTTTATTAACTATTTTTTCTAAATTATATATTTTATTTTTTTTATTTGTATTATCAAATATACATTTTATATTATATTCATTTTATATATATATATCAATATAAATTTTTTTCGGTTTTTTATTTAAGAATGAGCATAATGGATTTATTGTCCATTTTTGAGGTAATATTGAATCCATAATACATTATATAATTTAACAAAAATATATTCTTATAAGTTATTATAAATGGTAAAAAAAGAGAAAAAATTTATTTATGATGATATAAATTACATTATAGTAAATGATAATATAAATTATAATTATAAAATAGTAAAAAGGGACAAATATATATCAAAATTAGGTAAGGACTATTTTGAAAATATTTTAAAAGTAAAATTTACATATCCTTTAGAAGAAAAAGAAGGAATATGGTTAGAATTTCAAAAAAAAAAAAATATACATTATAATCCTGCCCATTATATTAACAGTATAAAATTCTTAGAAAATAATGATTTTATTCCTTTTATAAATTTAAAAAATTTATCATATAATAAAATTCATAAAAATAATTGGGAACGTGTTACTGAATCTATTAATGCAATAATTTTTCAAACTATGTTAAAATATGTGTTTGATTATAGTGATATAAATGTAAAAAAATGTTTCACTGGTTCTGTATCATTAAATAATTTAATGATAAGATTTTCAAAAAATAAAAAATTAAAAAATTGTTATGAAATAGATGGTGAAATTGATAAAAAAAAAAAATATGATTTTATTCATTTGTCTTTTTATAAATGGGTAAAAAAAATAAAAATAGATGCAGAGAAAAATGAATATAATAATATAATAAAAATAATAAAAATTATATTAAAAAATTTAAATATTGGTGGTAGTATTATTTTTTATACAATATCTATTTTTAATAGAGAAACCAAAAATTTAATTCACTTAATATCAAGTATGTTTGAATATGTTTTTCTACATAAACCTCATGTACAACATCATACATATCATTGTTATATAATATGTATAAATTTTAATAATAAATTTAAAAAAAAAATATCAGATTTAATTTCTAAAATGGATACCGGAAAAGAAATGATAGAAATAAGTGAAAAATTAAATTTTAGTTATTATAAAAATGAAATGATAATAGACTTGTATAATACAAAATGTTATAAAATTCAAAAAACATTTTTAAAACCAAAAGAATTTAATAAGGAAGATTATTTAGTTGAATTAGTAAACTTTTATTCATATCATATACCAGAATATGAAATTTCAGAATATTATATTAATAAAATATATATTAAAAAAATATTATCATTTACAAAAAAAAAAAACTTATCATATAATTTTTATAATAATGAAATGATAACTCATTGTATTGATAATAATAATGAATTATATTTATTATCGGAAAATTTTAATAAAATAGAAAAAGATAGAATTTTTATGCATGATAAACTTTTTTTAAAACCTTCAACAAAAAATGTTTTACTAAATCTTTTTTCATCAAAAAATATTTTATTCGATACACTCATAATTAATGATATTTTATATGAAAATAAAACAGAGTTTAAAGAAATTTTTTATTTATTATTATATCTTATAAAAAAAGATGGTCACATATTAATAAATATATATAAAACAATAAATACAAAGAATATATTTAAAACAAATTATTTTAATAATTTTTTAGATAAAAACAAACATCTTTTTAAAATTGTTTATAAAGATAAAATTTTATTAATTTTAAGGAAAAAAAATAAAATATTTACAAAATTAGGAGAGCGTTCTTATATATGATTATGAAAAATTTATATTAAAATTTAAGTAATCATCATATTTTAAAAAAAATATATCTTTTTTATTACTTGGCTTTTGATATTTATAAAAGTCTTTTATTTTTTCTGTTTTTTTAAAAATTCTTAAATATTTTGATAATATATGATATATAGTCATTTTATTAATAGTATATTCTTGACTATTTAGATCAATTTTGTAATATTTAAAAAAATTTAATAATAAATTAAAATTACCTAGTTCCAAGCATTTATTTATAAATGTTTTAACATATTCTTTTTTTTCAATATACTTAATATCTAAATCAGATATTTTTTTATTTATAAATTTTAATATATTTTTTTCTTTCTTTTCATTTTTAAAATGTTTTTTAATAATATATCCATAATCATTCATTATTTCATTTGATATAATATATGATTCTTTAGCTATAGCAAATTTTTTATCTAAAATTAATAGTTGTGTATATATAGATTCTTTTACAGAATCAAAACCAAAATCATCTCCTACAATAATACTATTTGGATATTTATTCATTACTACCGATAATACTTTATTTAAATAATATGTTTTTTTTTCAAAATCAATATAAAACAAATCAACTTCTATGGACCATAATTTTAAAAAATTAATTATTTGATCTATTTCTATTAAAGTCATTACACTATAAACTTGGTCACATGCACTCATATTTTTATGAAAAGTTTCTATTCTTGGTATTGAAAAATAAAAATTATCAATAGGGGAATATTTATCAAATTTATAATTAGTATGTAATATTGGTTGAAATATGTCAAAACAAAAAATTATTACATTTGGATCTATTTTTTTCATAAATTTTGTACTTGACCCCAACCATGTACCTAATTCAACAATTATTTTTGGTTTTTTTTTTTTTATAGCATATTCCAAATTAATTTTAGTACTTTCAGATAACCATCCATGTTCATATTCAATAATATGTTTTGTATTTTTTATATTATTTATATTATATTTTTTAAAGATCCCATCTCTATATAATTCTTTAAATCCATTTAAAGAATCTTCAAATAAATTAAAATTAGAAATATTTTTATTACTTATAACACCTCCATATAATTTATTTACTCTAAATAAAAAATCATTGTAAAAATCATTATCATTATTACATGTAACATTGAATCCATTTAATAATTCAGCTTGTATTGCAGTAATTATTAAATTAAATTCCTCATCTTTTTTTATAACTATTGGATAAAGAGGAGTAAAATTAAATGTATAATTAAATTGTTTTTTATTATATATTACTAAAATATCAAAATTATTCTTATTTAATGAATCATATATAAATTTATTTAAATTATTATCTAATTTTTTATATAGTATTTTTTCAGGTTTTATTTTTGAAATTTTTTTTATATTTTTTGTAATATATTTTCTATTATCATTTCTTTTATACAAAATATTAAAAATTAAATTATTATCTAGTTTATTTGAATATGTATTTTCTACATTCATATATTATTAATTAATATAAATATAATATTATAAATTTATAAAATATTATAAATTTATAAAATTATATTATTTTAATTAATTAATCACCATGTATAATTATATTTTCTTTTTTTTCAACAATATTATTATTTAATAACCAATTCTTAATTTCATTTCTCCAATCTCCCTGTATAACAAAAACTAATCCATATTCTTTATCTTCTTTTACTGCAATAGATGAATGTGTAATATTTTTTTGTAATTGTTTACCTAATTTTTTCATTTTTTTTTTTATCATTTTCTAAATATGGGCCTAAACCACTAATACTAATAATGCATTTTTTTCTATTTCTTTGTTGTTTACGAATATGAATTTTTTCTTTTTTAATATTATTTTGCGAATCATTTGTTATGTTACCATCCAGTTCCGATATTGCATCAAAAAAAACATTTGACATATAATAATTTTAATAATATTATGTTTTTAAGTAATAAAATAATTATTTGAGTTTTATACTGGTGAATTAAAAGGAATAATTGGATTTTTAAAAAAAATATTTTTATTTATTATTTTATTATTACAAGAGCTATTCATATAATCACGTATTTTTACAAATTTATTTTTTATATATTTGCAAATAGTTATTAATATATCTTTTAAACATTTGCAAATATTTTTAATTTTAGGAAAGATATATAAACAAAATTGGCACATTGCTTGTATCATTCCACAAATTGCAACAATTCCAATTAAGATTATCATACTCCAAAATCCAGAAGCATAAAAATTACCCATTTTTAAATTAGTTTTTAATAAACAAATATTACTAAATATATTAAGTTAATTTAAGAATAATATACTTAGGATAAAATAATCAAAGAATAATTAATTCAATTTTTTATATAATTATAAGTTAATTTATATTATAAATATTTATTTTTATAATTCATTTATACTAGATAATTTAGTAAAAAAGTGAAGAACAGTTTTATTTTTTCCAAAGAAACACGTCATTTGTCCGTCATCACCTTTTTCGTAATAAAGATTCCATTCCTTATTTTTTAACATAAATAGATGGATATCTTTATCACCATAAGAATAACAAGTTTGCCATTTAAAATCACCGTCACCTAAATTATTTGGATATGTTTTTTTTTTTTCAATTAATACGATTGGTATTTCTTTATTTATATTTATTTCATTAATATTTGCATTTGTTTGAGTAAACGATTTATGTTTATTATTTGTTATTTTATTTCTCTTGGTAAAAGAAGATCCCATGATCTTTTATATTAAAAATAATGTATAGACACAATTTACTTTAATTTTTATTTATCTGAATATATAACTTAATTAATAATAAATAATAATTTCAATTTTTTAAAAAACTATTAAATATAATTTATAATTAATTTATATTTTTAATATAAATTAATTATAAATATTATTTGTAAAATAAATATATATATATATATTATATGATTAATAAGGATATTATTACTATTATATTAGGGATTATTTATTTATCAGAAATTTATAAAATTAATACCTTATTTACATTAAATAATAGAAATATTGTAATAATTATTTTAATAATACAGATTATTAATAAATTATATACTCATGAACATTTTACAAATAGCTGTGAACCAGGATTTGATTGTAGTTGTAATTTTGTTCAGGATGTTGATGAAAATAGAAAATTATTTAATAGTATTAGTTATTCTATGTCTAATATGAACGATGTTGTTATAAATGGTGATTTAACAATAAATGGAGATTTAGAATTAAATGGTGATATTAATGAATTTAATAAAGTATCTATTCAGGATTTTGACATTAATTCCTCAAAAAAAAAAAATAATTTTTTTGTGGATATTCATAGAAAAAGTGGTAATGGTGAAATATATATACCAAACGCTAATTTTAAACAAATTGAATGTGGTGGAGTTAATTTTAGAGATCAATATAATATTGTTTTAGACTATGTTGATGAACGTGTAGAACAAATAAATCCAGTTATTAAGGGTGATTATATTGTAGAAGGAAATGTAAGATGTCTTGGTAATGCATATGCAAATTACAGTGGAAAAGGGTCAGAAGATGCACCTTTTTGTACTCATGTTCAACTATATGGTCCAAAGTCTTACCTTAATATTTGGAGTAGTGGATTTGAATATTATAAGGGTACTGGAGGTTTTTTTGATGAATGGTAATAATATTTATTTTAATTAAATAATTAAATATTATATAATTAAAATCTTTATACATTATATAAATGATAAAAAAAAATATAGATATTATTTTATTAATAATTATTTTGTTATTAGATCATTTCAAACGTATAAATTTAGATAATAATTATTATTTATTTATTATAATATTATTTATTGAATATATTAATTATTATAAATCATTTGAATTATTTACTGAATCTTCTATACATAATACAGCAATTTTACAAAATATTTTTTCAATATTTAATGAAGAACAAGTTACTTTAAAAAATATTATAGTTGATGGTGATGTAAGAATTACAGGTAGTCAAGTCGATGCAAAAGATTTGGTTATTTTATCAGATAAAGGTATGTCATTAAATGGTTGGGAATTTGAAAAAAAAGGAAATGATAAATTGTTAATATATAATAAAGACGTAGATCTAAATAAACAATCTATATATGGTAAGAATCTATATAGTAAACATAAAAAATTATATGTGAAACCAAATCTAAAATATTTTTTTAATTGTTGTGATAATGATCCCCCTTATGGTCTTAGTTGTCATTGGAGAGCTAATCAAAAGCAATATGATGTAGAACGAGCAGGTTCATGTTATTATGGAACATGGAAAGAGTGGACTGATTTATATGGTGAAATGGATAATGCTAAAAAATATGCTGCTACAAAAATATCAAGTAAAGGTGATATAATTAAGCATTCAGATTTAGCCATTTTTTCTGATATTCAAGCAGGGCAAATAAGAGGTAGAGTTTTGCAATTCAAAGATTTATGGTATTCTAAAGGACGTGGTCGGACAGCATTTCATGATAGTGGTATTGAACAATATAAGGAAAA
>NZIV01000002.1 GCA_002689995.1 Fidelibacterota bacterium | reverse complement strand
CTTAGGTGGTGGAAGTGCTGTTGTATTTGCATCTGGATTTTTATCTGGAGATGATCCTGCTTTCGGATTGTTTGCAGCATTGAATGATGGTACTGTATTGGAACTACCAACTTATGAACCTCCAAGTCATGATGTTTACGTTTCATTTGGAGAACTTGATGGAACTAGCTTACCTATACTAATTGATAGTGATGTTGATATTTATGGTTTTCAATTTAAAATTTCAGATATGCCCGAAGCACTAGATATTTTAAGTGCAGGAGGTGGTGCGGCTCAAGATGCTGGTTGGACTATAAACTCAAGTGCTGAGGGTGTGATTTTAGGATTTACATTTTCATTAACTCCCATTGCAGCAGGAGAGCAAGTACTAACAGTTTTAGAACTTGGTAATTTTAGTAGTGCATATTCTGAAATTTATTTTGATGATAGTTATGATTTTGTATTTTCAGATTTAGCAGGGAATACAATTGAAGATGTAGCTCATAGTGGTAGTTTTTTATGGGGTGAATTGCCAGATGTTCCAGAGGCTCCTATGAATCTTTCTGGTGAAACTTTAGGTAATAGTATTGATTTGTCATGGGATGTATCAGATTTAGCAGAAATGTATAATATTTATAGAGATGGTTTTTTAGTAGCTAGCACACCCTTTACATTTTTTACTGACTCAGGTTTACAATTTGGAGCTACGTATTCATATTATATAACTGCTGAAAATATTTCAGGTGAATCTAGTTCTTCAAATGTATTGGCTATTTCTACAGAAGATACTCCTCCTCCACCTGAACCAGAGAATTTAGTTGTGACAGAGGTCGCTGATGGTTCAGTATCTCTTGAGTGGGATTATCCCGAAGGATTTGGTCCTACAGGTGCATTTCCATTATGTCCGACTGATCCAAGTCAGTATATGGACTGTTCAGGAGCTTGCTTTGCGAATACAGATGTAGTATTCGGTTCGTATGATTGCGTAGTTGATGATGGTAACTGCGAAGACACTACGGGAGATGGTATTATTACTGATTGGCTTGGAGATGGTTTTTGTGATGATGGAGCTTTTGGTTATTTCTTCAACTGTGATGATTTTGGTAATGATTGTGGTGATTGCGGTACAGGCGGCGATCCATATGGTGTTTGTGGAGAAGGTTTAATGGCAACACCAGACCAAATATTGAATTCAGATAAATCTCAAATTACATTTTTTGAAAATGATGATGATAACCTAATAATAAATACTCGTGATTTTACTTCATTTAATGTTAAAAGATCATTGCAAATGGGTGGACCTTATGAATTAATACATAATACAGCAGATACAACAACTACTTCTTACACTGATGAAGAAGTTTTAAATGGTACTTCTTATTATTATGTAGTTACATCACAATTTGATTTAGAAGGTGAATCATTACCTTCTAATGAGGTGATGGCGACACCAATGGGAACAACTACTTTCTCAGTTTCTGATCAGGATGTAATAGGTGGTAATGAAGTTTCTGTTACTGTTACTATAGATAATCCAGATCCTGTTTCATCCGTAAACTTTACTTTAACAGGAGATGATGAATTATTATCTTATACAAGTTTTTCAACTAATGGATTTCCTGAAGATTGGACAGTTAACGCAAGTTCATTATTTAATGGTAGTGTTGCATTTACAGGATTTGGTAGTACTGATATGGAAAGTGGTGCGACTGTAACAATCACATATAATACTTCCTTTGGTACACCAACATCATTAGAATTGTGTACAACAGCAGAATCTGTTGAAGATACAAATGATAATAACTTCTTCATTACTTCAGGCTGTGGTTTAGTTAATATTACATTAGACTATACAGTATCATTACATGTTGATGTCCTTACAGTATCTGCTGACATTGGTGAAGAGGTGGAATATCACTTACTAATGGATAATAGTGTAGATGTTTATGCTATGAACTTAGTAATTGGAGATACTCCAAGCAGTATAACATCCATGGTTGTTGAGTCTACTGACAGAGTTCCTACAGACTGGGATGTTGTCGCAGAGGAAGATGTTAATGGTCAATTAATGATTATGGCATCAGGTAGTAGTGCTTTGAGTGCTGGAGATGGTGCATTGTTTTCTGTTACGTCTACTGTAGATGAGGGTGTTTTAGCTAGTAATAGTACAGTTTACTATGCATCTGCAGATGTTATGGATATGGATATGAACTCTTTATATATCATGGAGTTTGTGAGTGATTTATTTGAAGTATATCCTGGATTTTTACCTCCAGCTTTAAATCTGGTTGCTGAGAGCGGATTTGATTCTCAGGTACCACTAGCATGGGATAGCCCACAAAGTAGCGGCACTGGTGACGATGGAGGTGGTGACGATGGTGGAACTGGAGACTGTGAAGATTATGATGATGGAGCAGGTGGTCCATGGTATGATTCAGATGGTCCGGTCTATGATTGTGCATGGTATGCAGCTCAAGGATGTCCAGATTATGGTGATACATATACTAATTTTGGTTATAACGCATTAGAAGCATGTTGTGAATGTGGTGGTGGAACAACAGGTGGAGGTGTTGGTACAACAGGAGGTGATACAGGCGGAACAAGCGACTGTGAATCATTAGATGAATTTTCCGTAGTAAGTAATATTGATTTAGATGGTGATGGAGTGGAAGATCCTTGTTTTGATCCTGGTGATGGAACTACACCAAGCCCTTATTTTATAATATATTGGAATGCTGGCTGTACTGCCACAGGATTGTATTACAATGGTATGTTTATGGATTTAACACCAAATAATTTTACTAATGGAGTAGGTGGTGTAATATTCTCTGGTGTTGATGCAAATGCTACCTATGAGTTGATGCTAGAATCAGGGTCTACAATGTCACCAAACGTAACAATAACAACAGGTGATTGTCAGGGTGCTGTATCCAGCTCGACACCTGATGTTAGGAGACATGGTTTACAATTAACAAAAGACTACTCTCAGTTTGAACCATATGCATTTGTGATGTCTGAGCCTAGAAATGCAAATAGACAGACCGATTATACAAAAGCACCTGTAGTTAACCGACGTGATATGATTGAAATTTCATATCATGATGGAATACCAACTAATGGATATTATCAGTCAAGTACAGGATATGGTGTCGTATATGACTTAAGTGAGTATAGTGGTGCTTCACTTGAGATGGTAGACTTTAGCCATTTTGGATGGGGATCTGCAGATGGTGGACAATACAATTTATTTGTGATTAACATGGATAATGGAGATGTTCTTTACGAAACATCTGGAGAGGCTCTAGGTGCGTTAAATACTAATGTATGGGTTGAAGGAATTGGTTTAGGAGGTGTTATGGCTCCATCAAGCCAAATAGGAGTATTTATACAACCATTATCAGATTTTAGTGCCGGTCAAGATGATTGGTATCCTTGTTTAGATTCAGATGCTTCTGTAGGTTCTACTAATAGTGGAATCTATGATCTTGTTACAGGAACCTTCACCGCAAATGCGTCAGTAGGTAATTTCTTGATGGATTTATGGATAGATGCTACTCCAAGTAATATTGATTTAGAAATATCTGGTTATAATGTTTATAGATCTGATGATAGTGGTGCATCATGGAGTAATATTGTAACAGTAGATACTGAGAGTTATTTAGATGAAGCTGTTATGAATAACCAAGAGTACCAATACTATATTACTGTTCAATATGATAATATGTATGAATCAAGTCCATCAAACGTTGATTCAGCTGTACCTTCAACATGGGTAACATTAGCTTTGACAGATGCAAATATACTTAGTGGAACAACAGGTACTGTAGAATTATGGATGGATAATGATGAACCTGTAGCAGGCTTTGAAGTTGATTTATTAGATGTTCCTAATAATTTAACATTAGTAGGTGTAACACCAACTGATAGGGTACCTGCAGATTGGACTTTGAATTTCAATGAAAATAATGATGGTAATGCAACTTTACTTGGATTTTCATTTGCAGGAACTAATATAGAAGCAGGAGAAGGTGCTTTATTTATGCTAGAATTTGAAGCTAATGCATCAGAGCCCACAGAGGTATCATTATGTACTGCAAATGAGGTAGTTGCTCAAAGTTTTACAATTAATTATCCTGTTTATTCTGGGTGTAGTACAGTTATTGCAGATGTTGAAGGAATTGAAATAGCATTGTCAGGTCCAGGTGGTGTGGTAGACCAAGGAGAGTCATTTGATTTAGATTTTTCAGTAAATAATCCTTATCCAGTTTATGGTTTTGAAGTCCATTTAGAAGATATGCCAGAATCAGTAACGGCGATCAGTGGTATCGAGGGTAGTAGATTACCTGCTGGTGGTTTATTTAGTGTAGAAGAAAATGATGATGAAGTAATTATCATATGGTTTTCATTAACTTTAACACCAATACCTGCAGGTGATGGTTCGTTATTTACAATTAATTATCAAGTTAATAGTGATGCGACTGATGGTGATATGGCTCAAATTTATGTTACCGATGAAACAGTATTCTCTGATGACTTAGGTAATGCAATGTATTACAGACAACCTGATTTATATGAATTTGGTGTTGGTGCATATGATGCTGTAGTTAGCTTGATGCAATATAACCAAAATTCATTTAAAATATATATGTCAAATGAAGTTGAGGTCAGTGGATGTCAATTAAAAATATTAGATGAACCTGATCAGATTTCATTTAGTGGAGTATCTTTTACTGGTAATGATTTGGGTCTATCTTGCGATGGAAATTGTATTCCAAGTGATTGGAGTGTTTCAGGTAGTGAATCTTCCGCAGGTGGTATGAACATTTTAGGATTCAGTTTTATGGGTTCAACTATTGGTGTTGGAAGTGGTGCTATTATGAACGTTGAGTTTGAATGGAATGGTGGAGATTCTACTGAAATATGTTTAAGTACAGATGGTACAGAAATGACTAATAGTGATAACGAGCTGGTATATACTGATATATCAACATGTGCTACATTATACAATGTGATGTCAGTTGAAGAAGTTGAAATACCAACAGAATTTAAATTAGTTCAAAATCATCCAAATCCATTTAATCCAACTACTACTATTAATTTTAGTATACCTGAACCTACTATGGTTACAATGAAAATATTTGACCTATCAGGAAGGTTAGTAAAAACACTAGTTAATAGTCAAATGAACATTGGTCATCATTCAGTAAATTGGAATGGGTTAGATACTTTTGGAAATGAAGCTGCGGCAGGTATATATATCTATACTTTGCAAAGTACAGATTTATATATTTCACGAAAAATGATATTAATGAAGTAATTTATTTTCTAATTAGAATAAAAAGGGATTTATTAAACGATAAATCCCTTTTTTATTGAATGAAATATTGTATAGTATTAAAATTGGTAATATTAAAGAGTTTAAAAATTGTTCGTCCAAACTAATTATTCATGATGGAACGCCTATAGCTGTATTTAAAAATGGTGATAATTTCTTTGCTATTGATAATAGATGTCCGCATAGAGGGGCTTCCTTGTTAAATGGAGATATTAATAATGGTGTAATTACATGTCCTTGGCATGGGTGGAAATTTTTAATTTCATCAGGACAAGCATTAGAAAATTCAAATTGTTCAGTAAAAAAATTTTCTATTTATGTAGAAAATGATATTATAAACTTAAATTATGATTCATAGAGATAAAATACTAAAAGGCTACTCAGGAAGTAGTCCAATATTTCCATTACCAAATTTTGTAATGTTCCCTAATATTGGTAATGAATTTTTAATTTTTGAACCTAGATATATAGAAATGGTTCAAAATGTAATAGAAAATGAAAGATTTATTACAATAACATTATTAAAACCTAATTGGAACAATGATTATGAAAATTCACCTAAAATATATCAAATTGGCACTTTATGCTATTTAAAAAAATTTGAAAATCGAAAAGATGGTAAATATAAAATTATATTATTTGGTGTTGATAAAGTTGAAATAAACGAGGCAGAACAAACTAAAAATTATAGAATTGCTGCCACAACATCTACGAATGAAATAATTTCATCAATAGATGAAAAAGAAAAATATAAAATATTGATTGATCGTTTTTCAAATCTATTTGGTCAATCAAATGAATCACTATCATTAAGTTATTTATCTAATGAAGAGCCTAATTTAGAAATTCTAGTTAATTTTATTTCGATGGCAATGGATATTCCAATCGAAGAGAAGCAAAAATTATTAGAATTACCAGAAATTGGATTACGTTATGAGGTCTTACTTCATTTTATTGATAATGAAATTTCAATTAACAAAAGTATATTAGATTATACACAAATAATGCCCCTTGATGATTCTATTAATTAATTACTGAAATAAATAACAAATAATTATTTAAGTGTAATTTTAAAAAATGATTAGAGTCTTTCTAATGTTATTATTTATTACAGAATAATTTATCAAATCTCTATTATGATAGAGAAAATAATACCTAGTAAATTTTATTATATTATCTTTATTTCTATATAATATTAATTATATTTCAATAATACTACTATATCTTTATATCTTATCATTTATAAGCATGTCTATTATCTCCTATTGTTGTCGATAATCATAATTGTAGATATGTAAGTTTTATCTTTCATATATAAGGTTATTATCAAAGTAGCAAGGATGCTATTTAAAAGACAACAAACACGGAGGTAATCACATGTTTGGTGATTTAACACGAGTTGGTGCAAACTTTCATGCAATGGAAGCTTGGAGCAATTTAAAAAGAGTAAATGGTGATATTGGCCAGATTCAATCTCGTCTTTCAACAGGAAAAAGGATTAATTCTGCTGAAGATGATACATCTGGATACGCTTTATCAAAACATTTAGAGAGTAGAACAAGAGGCTTAAGTCAGGCTTTAGATAATGTAGGGACTGCAAAAAATGTACTTAATATCGCTGAAGGCGGATATCAGTCTCAGATGTCTATTTTACAAACAGTTAAAGAAAAAATGACTCAGGCAGCTGATGGTTCATTAAGTGATGCACAGCGTGGTGCAATTGGAGACCAAGTTGAAGCTTTATTAAAAGAATTTGATGATATATCATCAGATACTAAATTTAATGATAATGCTTTATTCACAGGTACAACTACAACATTTCAGGTCGGTGAGCAAAATGGTGATACATTAGGCGTTATTCTTAGTACTTCAACACGTGATGCTGTTGGAGAAGAAACTGGTGCTAATGTTGTAAATATCGATAGTATTTTAGGGACAAGAATTGAAAATGAAGTAGTAAGTGGTGGTGATGGTAGCGCTGATGTTTCATTTGGTATTCCGGCAAACTTTACAACTGGTGATGCTGATACATTATTTTCAGTTACAAAAACGGACTCAACTGGTACTGAATCAGCCTTTACTAATTTCACTATTGCAGCTGATGGTGTATTAACTATTGCTAATGCTGATATTAGTGATGGTGATTCATTTTCTCTTGATTTTACATATCAAGGTACATTTTCAGATATGGTTCAATCTGAAGCACAAGCAGGTATTACTAAATTAGATAGTGCGATTAAATCATTAGCTAAATCAATTCAAAGTGTTGGTGATTACAATGCAAGACTATCTTCAAAAGAAGAATCTCTTTCATTAGCAATCTCTAATACAGAAGCTACACGTAGCCGAATTGAAGATGCTGATTTTGCTAAAGAGCAAATGAGTATGATGAAATTACAGATTTTACAACAGACATCTGTTTCTTCATTTTCACAAGCTAATTCAGCTCCTCAAATGGTATTGTCTTTAATGAGATAATTTAAGATACTAATAGAGGTGAATAAAAAAAGGCGATTTATATCGCCTTTTTTTATTTAAACAAATTTTTATTAAATATTTAATCCGGTAATAATTTCCTTATATATTTTATCTAATTTTATT
>NZIV01000001.1 GCA_002689995.1 Fidelibacterota bacterium | reverse complement strand
TAGAAGCTGATCCTGGATTAAGTTCAGCATATATGATTGTTACGCCAACAGCAGGTGGAGCAGCATATCAAAGTGTTGATGCTGTGGCAGATGCATGGTTTACACAGACAGATTATAAAGGTGCTTTTGGACAAGACAACTGGCTAGAAGGACTTTCTTGGTTAAGTGATAATAATTATTTTGATAATGAAATGATGGTTGATAATGATTTTAATATTCCACTTAAACTTGAAATTCTAGGTAATTATCCAAATCCATTTAATCCAAACACAAATATAAAATTTAATGTTAATTTTTCTGATGAATATATATTTGAAGTAATAAATATTTTAGGTTAAACTATGTATAAGAAAGATTTAGGATATCTTCACGCTGGAAATAATAATATTATTTTTAATGATAATAAATTAAATTCAGGTACATACTTTTATAGAATTTCTTCTTTAAGTTCAATTGGATACGGTAAGTTTACCTTAATAAAATAAAAAATTATGGATTCCTAAATATGAGATATATAGTATTCTTAATAATATCAGAGCTATTATTTTCAAATATAAATATTAGCGGAGATGGCAGATTTAGAACTCGTTTTGATATTAAAGAAAATTTACATCAAAATACTAATGATTTATATCATCAATATAGAGCTAGAATTAATATTAAAAGTAACATTGGCGGCGATTGGTTTTTTAAATCAAAAGTGGGTACTAATAGTGTTGCTGGTATGACTAAAATAGGTGATTCTGAACATAATGGACCTGGTAACGAAAATTCTCATCGTCCTAATTTAAGTTTTTTAGAGCTATACTTTGGTAGAAAAACTAATGGTTATGGATATTGGATTGGAGCATATCCATTAAAATCAAATCCTTGTTTAGATTTACATTATTATCCTGATAAAATTGTAGGAATACCGTGGATTTTATATAATAATAGTACAATCACAGGTTTTTTTGCATATTTTTTTTTAAAAGAAAATAAAATCAATACTTTTATATCAATTGATCAAAATAGTACCAATAAAATTGAGGAATTTGCTTCTTCCTTAGATGATATAGGTGTTACAAATGTAAAAAATGATAATTATACCATAGGTTTAAATACAGATATAAAAAAAAATAATTTTGTATTATCTCCATATGTATTAGTTTCTTTTGGTGAAGGTGATCAACCATATACCGCTGGGATTGAATTAGAATTAGAAAAATTATTTGATATAAAAACATCAATATCTCATTATCAAACAAATAATTCAGATTACAATGCAAATCATACAAGAATAAAATTTAATTTTCCTCATATAAATAATAAAGTAAATTTCTTTTATGATCTTGCACTAAAAAATAAAAAAAGTGCTAGTTATTTATGGCTTTCATATTCTTTTAATATCTATGATAGTGATTTAGGTAAATTAACCATTTCTCCAACTATTAGGCTTCAAAATGGAAGCTTTACTGAGCAAGATTATTCAAGATCAATATTTGAAGTAACAACACAAATAAAATTTAATTAGATATAAAAAAAATCTCTCCTATGCTTTTGAAAAAAAGCTAGTTACCAGGTTGAGAAGAAGGAGCTATGCCTCTTCTTCTCTATCCTCTCTTTTTAGCCTTAACACAATCCTAATATTTAAAAAATATTAGGCTAATATAATTCTAATAATTTAAGATGAATATGATATGAAAATATAAATTAATAGTAAATAGATATTATTGATAAATTATCTTCAAACTGATTTTAATTATTATAAAAAAGGAATATTAGATATGAAAAAGATATTAACAATATTGATTATAGCTCTTATGTTTTTCGGATGCGGAAAATCAGATAAATCAACAACAGGCTTGAGTGGTACAGTTAAAGTTGATGGTTCTAGTACTGTTTTTCCAATTACTGAAGCTGTTGCAGAAGAATTTGGTAAAGTTCATCCAAAGGTACGTGTTACAGTAGGTATATCAGGTACTGGAGGTGGTTTTAAAAAGTTTGTAACTGGGGAAACTGATATAAATGATGCATCTAGATTGATAAAGTCTTCAGAAAAAGAAAAAGCTAAATTGAATAGTATAGAATATATCGAATTGCCTGTAGCATATGATGGACTATCTGTAGTTGTAAATAAGGAAAATGACTTTTTAGACTACCTCACAGTTGAAGAATTAAATGCAATTTGGAAAGCTGAAACTAATATAAAAACTTGGAAAGATTTGAGACCTGATTTGCCTGATGAGGAAATAAAATTATATGGACCTGGAACTGATTCTGGGACTTTTGATTATTTTAAAGAAGCTATAATTGGCAAAAAGAATAATATTAGAGCAGATTTCACTAAAAGTGAGGATGATAATGTATTAGTACAGGGAGTGGCTGGCAGTAAATATGCAATGGCATTTTTTGGCTATGCATACTACGCTGAAAATAAAGAAAAGTTAAAATTTGTACCAATTGATGGTGGTAATGGACCAGTTAAACCAACCCCAGAAACTATTAATGATGGATCCTATACGCCATTATCTCGCGCTATATTCATATATGTAAACCCTGAATCTTCAAAAAAGAAAGAAGTAGATGAATTTGTTAAATTTTATTTAGATAACACTAATACTCTATCTGCTGAGGTGGGTTATATTGCACTTCCTGATAAACTATTATTGGAAGCAAAAAATCGGTACAATAATAAAATGACCGGAACATGGTTAGAATAAATTAAAAAAAGGTAACATTAGATTTAAAACATAGGAGAGAATATTTTAAATCTTCTAAAAATACAACCTGGTAACAAAAAGGATAGAAAATGAAGAATCTAATTACTATTTTAGTTAGTTTAACAATAATGATTGGTCAAAATAAAGTTGGAGGTTTAACATAGTTTGATTTTACACAAAATGAAGATGAATCTGGATTTAATTTTAAGAGGCAGTATATTTCTGTCGCAGGTTCTTCTGGTGAAGGTATGAAATATAAAGTCGTAATGGATGTAGGCCGATATGGGGATGATAATCGACTCACAGCATTTTTAAAGAAAGCTCAGGCTGATTATACTACTAATTATGGGAAAATAAGTTTAGGCTTAATTGGAATGAATACATATGGTGTACAAGAAAAAAATTGGGGCTATAGATTTATTTCAAAATCTGCTATTGATAAAAACAAATTTTCAGCTACAGCAGATTTAGGTATAGGATACTCCAATACCCTTATGGAGAATTTAAATCTAAGTTTACAACTTACAAATGGCGAGGGTTATAAAAAATCTCAGGAAAATACATATCATAAATTTTCTTTAAATGCTACCTATGGTGAAATGAAAATAAATAAAAATGATGAATATAATGCTGGATTAGTATTTTCAACAATGCCAACGGAAAATGATCCAATAAATATGATAAGTGTTTTTGGTGGATATGCTGCAAATAATTTTAGATTAGGTGCAGTATATGATATACAAACCTCTGGTGATCTAGAAGAGACAATTATATCAGTAACTTCAAATTATAGAGCCCTTGATAATTTAGATGCATACGTTCGCTATGATATGTATACAGATAATGTAGAAAATGATATGAATTGAGAAAATTATCTCATAGCTGGATTGTTATTAAATTGTGGTAATGGACTATCTGTAGCACCTAATGTTAGGATGACATCATTTGAAGATTCTGATATGGATAATGAATTAGAATATAAATTAAATTTTCAGTTTAAGTTCTAAACTTTTCTGTATAAATATTGTTAATTTACAAGACTGTATGATTTGTTATATTTAAAAATATAGAGAATTAACTTTGAAATCAAATTATTACAAAGAGTTAGTGGCTGAAAAGCTACTAGCTCTTTGTGCATATTTAACAGTTTTAACCACAATACTAATTGTATATATATTGTTGACTGAATCGTTTCAATTCTTTAAAACAGTATCTATAGCTGAATTTTTATTTGGCACTAGATGGGAGCCTCTTCTTGAACCAAAATCTTTTGGTGTCTTGCCCTTGCTCTTTGGAACATTAATGATTGTTGTTGGTTCAGCTTTTGTATGTATACCAATTGGATTAACAACAGCGATTTTTTTAAGTCAATACGCCTCAAAAAAAGTTAGAAGAATAATTAAACCTGTTTTGGAAGTTTTGGCTGGAATTCCCACTGTTGTTTATGGGTATTTTGCCTTAACATTTATTACACCAATTTTAAGAGTTTTTATACCAGATACAGAGATATTTAATGCTTTAAGTGGTGCAATTGTTGTTGGAATTATGATTTTACCCATGGTTGCATCATTGTGTGATGATGCGCTACAGGCAGTACCAAAATCATTAAAACAAGGTGGTTATGCCTTAGGCACAACTTCATATGAGGTTACCACAGGTATTATGATACCATCAGCTTTTTCTGGAATAATGGCTTCATTTGTTCTTGCTATTTCAAGAGCTTTTGGAGAGACTATGGCTGTAACTTTAGCGGCGGGCGCAACACCAAGGTTTACTTTAAACCCATTAGAAAGTATACAAACAATGACCGCTTATATTGTTCAGGTTAGTTTAGGGGATACTCCTGCAGGAGGAATAGAATATCAAACAATTTTTGCAGTTGCGGGATTATTATTTTTGGTAACATTAGTTATGAATCTTGTATCCAATTTTATAATGAATAAGTATAGAGAAGTGTATGAATAAGTCTTATCAAAATAAGCGTAAGCTGATAGATTCTATATTTAGAAAAACATCCTTATTGGTTACATTTTCATCTATTTTAATTTTAGCAGTATTAATTTACCATGTCTCAATCACTGGATTTAGTAAATTATCATTTAGCTTTTTTGAAAACTTTCCTTCAAGATTTCCAGCTAAAGCAGGGATTAAGTCAGCATTATATGGTAGCATATGGATGCTTAGTTTAGTATCTATCATTTCTGTTCCATTTGGTGTTGCAACTGCATTGTACTTAGAGGAATATGGAAGTAAAAGTAAAATCAATAGATTGATCGAAATTAATATTTCAAATTTAGCAGGTGTCCCTTCCATTGTTTATGGTATATTGGGCCTGGCCATATTTGTTAGATTTTTTAACTTAGATAGATCTGTTCTAGCTGGTAGTTTTACTATGTCTTTATTAATTCTTCCAGTGATTATTATTGCAGCGAGAGAGGCAATCAGAGCTGTTCCTAATTCAATTAGATTAGGAGCATATGCTTTAGGCGCGACAAAATTACAAACCATTGTTCATCATGTTCTTCCAATAGCAACTCCCGGTATATTGACAGGAATAATATTAGCAATGTCTCGAGCTATTGGAGAAACTGCTCCGTTAATTATGATTGGAGCATTAACATATGTAGCATTTGTACCAGAGACTATAATGGATCCTTTTACAACGTTACCTATTCAGATATTTAATTGGGCATCAAGACCACAAGCCGAATTTCATGAAGTCGCAGCAGCAGGAATTATAGTCCTTTTGACTGTGCTTATCTTGATGAACGGTTTCGCCATATTATTAAGAAATTACGCAAATAAAAAATATGATTTTTAAATGACAAAAATAATAGAAATAAAAAATCTCAACTTATATTACGGCGATAAAAAAGCCATAAATGATTGCAATTTATCAATTGAAAAAAATATGGTTACGGCTATTATTGGTCCAAGTGGATGTGGAAAATCTACTCTTTTGAGAACAATCAATCGTATGAATGATTTTATTGACACATTTAAAATTGAAGGTGAAATATCGTATAATGATGAAAATATTTATAGCAGTAAAATTGACTCAACAACGTTAAGAAAAAGTATTGGTATGGTATTTCAAAAACCAAACCCATTTCCGAAATCGATATATAAAAATATTACTTGGGGTCCATTAATGAATGGTTTTGATGGTGATCAAAATCAATTAGTTGAAGACAGTCTAAAAAATGCTGGGCTATGGAAAGAAGTAAAAGACAGACTTGATGATTCTGCTCTGAGCTTATCAGGTGGTCAACAACAAAGACTATGTATTGCTAGAGCGATAGCTATGAAACCAGATGTAATTTTAATGGATGAACCATGTTCAGCTTTGGATCCTAAGTCTACAGCTACGATAGAAACCTTAATAAAAAAATTGAGGAAAGACTATACCATTTTAATTGTTACTCATAATATGCAGCAAGCAGCAAGAGTGTCTGACTTTACACTGTTCCTATATGAGGGAAACAAAATTGAATATGGGAAAACAGAAGAAATTTTCAAAAACCCTCAAAGTAAACAAACAGAAGATTATATTACAGGCCGTTTTGGTTAAATAAAAGGTTAATCCATGTCAAAAATACTTCAAAAAGAAATAAAAAAGTTAGAGACATTAGTTTCCACCGTTAGTACTAAGGTTGAAGAAAATCTTAATTTATCTATTAAATCATTAATGGATAATGATGCAGAATTAGCAAAAAAAACAGTTATGAACGATACAGAGATTGATTCTTTAGAGATTGAAGTGGAAGAAGAATGCCTTAAAATATTAGCGTTACATCAGCCTGTTGCGATTGATTTGAGATATATAATATCCGTTTTAAAAATAAATAATGATCTTGAAAGAATTGGCGATTTAGGTGCAAACATCGCTGAGGTTTCTTTATTATTAAGCGAGAAGAGGCAAATAGTGATACCAGGTCAAATACCAAATATGACTAAAATAGTTTTAAAAATGTTAAAAAATTGTTTGGACGCATTATTTGAAAAAGATGTTAAAATTGCAAAATTAGTTCAGAAATCAGATGATATTGTTGATAATTATCATTCAGAAATGTATAAGATTATTCAAAAAGCATTTAAAGAAAATTCAAATGATATAGAACAATTGTTTTCTATTTTATCAGTTTCAAGGTGTTTAGAGAGAATTGCTGACCATTGTACAAATATTGCTGAAGATGTAGAATATTTGATTGAAGGACGCATAACGAGACATAATTTATAATATCTTTATGTTTTACGTTCCTTTTTTCTAGCTGCTGGGAAAAGTACATTATTTAGAATCAGTCTATATCCTGGTGAGTTTCGATGTAGAGATAAATCCGTTACAGGATCTCCAACAAAATGTCTATAATCTTCAGGGTCGTGACCTCCAAAAAAAGTGAATGTACCTTTCCCAACTCTACCGTGGATATATTTTACCATATCGTCATTAGGTACATCACCCATAATTACCACATGTTTTTTTATAGTATTACGATTAAATCCAGTTGTTTGCCCCATAAAACCATTTACAACATTTACATGATTTTGGGTAAGCATCGTTGGAACGGGATCCCATTTTGCAGAAAAATTAAATAACGTAAAGTAATCAGCTTCAGCTCCTTTTGCAATAGGTCTATGACTAGATGGAAAATCAATTGTTGAATATTCATAAGTAAGTGGACTAGTGTATAGATCAAAATTTTCGAATGCAAATGATTTTGAATAATCTAATTTTTGCCGATAATTTGGATCAACAGGACTTCCATCATAAACACTTTCAACAATATCTACATTTTCTGCTGCTAAAGCAATATCATAAGAGTCAGTTGCAGAACACATTGCAAAGAGAAATCCACCATCTAAAACATAATCTTTGATTGTCCTAGCAACAGCTTTTTTCATTTCACTTACTGATGAAAATCCATATTTCAATGCTCTTTTTTCAAAATCTGCTTTTTGCTGAACATACCAGTTTGCTCTATTATAATTTTTATAGAATTTCCCATATTGTCCTGTAAAATCCTCATGATGTAGATGAAGCCAGTCATATTTATTGAGAGAACCTAGAAAAATCTCATCATCAAAAATTACATCATAATCAATTTCTGCATATGTTAATGCTAGGGTAACAGCATCATCCCAAGGCTGCTTGTCAGGTGGAGAATAAACTGCAATTTTTGCTGATTTTTCTAATTTTATAATATCCATATTATTGGATTCAATTGATATATAAATCTGACTCAAATTTCCAGTATTTACTGATTCCATAGTTACACCTTTTAGCATACCTTCTCGTGAAATAAAATCGTGAGAATCCATTAAAAATGAACCACCACGATAATTTAAAAGCCATTCAACCATAATGCCTTTTTTAATTATTCCATGAACAATGCCATATGCTTTTAAATGGTCTGTTTGTACAGCATCCATTGGGATTAAAATTTTCTGTCCAAAAAGAGAAAATGTAATAAAAATAAATAAAAGATATTTTTTCATTTAACCTGCTAACTCTCGTAATCTTAATCGAATATTATCATAATAAATACTATCAGGATAGTTATCTAAAAATTCTAAATATAAATCTACTGCTAATTTATAATCATTATGAATATAATCGGCAATTTCACCTTGTAGAATAAATGCAAGTTCAGAATACACAGTTTCACCGCTCAATAATGTAGCTATTTGAATTGCTATAAAATATTCTTTTTGCATTAAATATAAATAAATAATTTGGTACTGAACTAACTCATAAAGAAGTGGGTCTTCAATTTCACCCATTCCTTCTAAGGTGTAAATTGCTTCCTGCCTTTTATTTTGTTGAATTAAAAATTGGGCTTTCCCAAATTCAGAATATAAATTTCCCATAGTTTCAAATGTCAAATTCAAAGATAAAATATCTAGAACATCATTAAAGTGTTCATCAGTGGATTTCATTAATTTCATAGAATTTCTTAGGAAGCTGTTTAAAGAATCCTTCTTACCTTCATACATAAGAATTTGAGCATACTTCATTTTCAAATTTACTTTATCTTTATTCTTTTTAAATATATCTGAGTATTTTTCGATTTTATCTTTGGCGGAAATTAAATTACCTTTTGCAATATCAATTTCAATCATACTTAAAATACAATTTTTTTTCACTTTAAATTTGTTCGTAGATTGAAGAACATTAGAAAAAATTATATTTGCTCCATCCAAATCTCCTAATGCTCTAAATTTTATTTCTGCCAATCTGAGTTTAGCATCATTTTTACTTTTTGAATTTTGACTTAAAGAATCAAAAATTGCAACAGCAATTGATAAAGAATTATCTTCATTGCCAATACTGATAAATGGAGAAGTGAAAAATGAATTACCTCTAAAAAATCCAGAAATGGGTAATTTATTTACATTTTGGATACTCTTTAACTCTAATGCTCTACCGATATTGAAAATACATTTCTCGATTATTTTTTTATTATTTGTCGTTTCTAAAATTTCTTGGAAGACTTTTTCCCCAAATTCGTATTCTTTATTTTCAATGAGATCATTTCCCATTTCAATTTGTAACTCATCACTGTTTGGCTGGATTTTTAAAATATCCCATGCTAAAATGTAATTCTTTTCTCTAAACTCTAAGTTCGATAATAATAACTGTGAATGAGTAGATTCCTTTTTATTTAAAGCATCCCGGATAATATTTACAACATAGTCCTCAGCAGGAATAGTCATTACTTTATCAGAAATATATTTAAAGTCTTGTGGATTTTTTTCAAGAAATAATAAAAACTCTATTATCCCATATTGATAATCCATTCGCATAAAATAAATATCACCCAATTCTCTTGATAAAAATGATGGCGTTTTTGTAAGCATTCGGATTTTTTCAATTACAGGTTTAATTTCATGAGATAGACCTCCAGAATACATGGCATAAAGAATCTGCCTCATTAAATTCTTATTTGTAAAATGTTTATCTATGAACAATTCAACTTGTGCTTTCCAATTGTCATCTTGATTTATTATGAGAGCGTAAATCCACTCATAATATGCTGTTGGATCTTTTCTATTGTTTTGATAATAATTATATGCGAGGCCTATAATTTTTTCCTGGTTACCGGTATTTTTTAGAAACCGTTTATAGGTATTAAAATATTGATTATTCTTAGGATCATTTTTAATGAGCTTTTCATATAAATCAATAGCTTCTTCTACAAGTCCCGCCTGTTCTAGTGATCGAGCTCTTTTATATAATTGAGCATTCTCTCCGGAACGCGATTGCGCAAATATGAAAACAATAGAAAGTCCAAAAATTAAAAATATAGATTTATTGGTTTTCATATTCCGTTTCCATTTGCTCCTGAAGTGCTTGAAAATATTCACGAATCATTTTATTGTAATCCTGTGAATATCCTTCCTGAAGTGCCTGTTCCATTGCTTCCATTAAGATAAGTTTACGTTCACCATAATCTAGTGGTAAACCATCAGGACCAATATATAAAAATTCTTCTGCTTCTTTAGATTTTCTTTTTTTAGATAAATCACGCTGCGTCATAGATCTCTGACTATCCAGCATTCTAGATAGGATTTTTTCTTGTCTATCTATAGTTCTTTGGTCGACTTTCCGTTTTTTGAAATCTTTTATGACTTCTTCCATATCTTGTCTAGCTTTTTCTAATCCACCACCTTTTTTACTAGGATTATTACCTAGCAATTCTTCTAAGGATTGTTGTAATGCCTGTTGTTGTTGCATGAGTTGTTGCATCATAGCCTGCTGTGCCATCATACCCATTTGTCCCATTTGCATTGTACCTTGATTGATGCCTTGCTGTTGCTGAGACATTTGTGCCATTTGTTCCATAAATTGTTCCATTCCAGAAGCTGAACCTGAAGAATTCATTTGACTCATTGCATCTAATAAAACATAGGCCGCATCGTTTAATGTTTCTGTAGCTTTATTTTGATGTTTTTTAGCAGTTGTGATTTGCTTTTGTTCCAATGCACCGATAGATTTATTCATGTCCAAAATTGTTCTACCAAGCATTTTTCCAATTTCTGGTGTAATATAGAAGGTTTTTGTAGAAAGCTCCATAACTTGATCCATCAGTTTTCTCATTTGGCGTTGAACATCATTTTGCCGAACAGCAGTTTCAATTAAAATAGGGCTTTTAGATTTTAACTGTTTTGTAGTTTTGAAAATTTCTTCTTGATCTTTGGAGATAGAAAGAATATTATGAACAACTCTCTGAAATTCTTTTGTCATCATTGCTACAGTTTCCATTTGGAAAGATTTTTTCATATCTGAAAATTGTGAAGCTAATTCTTCTAAATTTTCTTTTGCGGATTGGGCTTTGTCACCACCTTTCTGTTTTTCGCCATCAGAGAATTCTTTTTGAGCTTCATCAATATCTTTTTCAGCATTTTCCATTAAATTAGATTCATTCATTTTATCCATATTTTCTGAAGTAGAAGGAGAAATGTCTTCCATCATATTTTGTGCATCATTTATCGTATTTTGTAAATTTTCTATTTCTTGTTGTTGACGTTTCTCTCTTGCTGCTAAATCTTCTGAATTTGAATCTTCTTTTTTGAGCTCTTCCATTATTGCTTGTTGTTCATTTATCATCTGTTCAAGCTTTTTCTGAATTTCATCCATTTTTTGCTCAGCCATAGCTAACTCAAACATTTCGATGAATCTATCTAACTGTTCCTCAAAATCCTGAGCATTAAATTCAAATTCTTCTAATGCCTGCAACATTTTTTCAGGGTCTAGTTCTTCAGCCGCATCACGCATTTTTTCTAATGCTTCTTTCATTTCAGGTGTCATTAATTGGTTTAATAATTCCTGTAAATTCTGAAATTTTTCTGTAAGGTTTTCATTTAGTAAATCATTTTTTTCAATTTGTTCTTTTACTGCATCCATTACCTCAGACATTTGAGCCATTTCTTCAAAAACATTTTCCATTTTTTGGATTATTTCTTCAGTCTGCTGTGTTTGCTCCCAATCCATATCTTCAGATTTTAATAAATCTAATTTTAAATCCTCAACTAATTCCTGAACTTCGTCTATTGATAAATTTATTTCTTCTACGTTTTCAATAATTTCACTTTGGTCTTCTTCCATATCAAAAAACATTTCTTCAAGTGAAGGGTAATATGCTTTTAATTCTTTTGAAAAGGACCAGCTAGGTCTAGGAAAAATATTATTATCTGCAACACCAATTCTAAAATGGATTTCATCTTCAGGCATTAGTGAAAGAAAATCAATATCCCAATTTAATGAAAAGTTTTGAGATTTGACATTTCTTTTAAAGTCATCTAATAGAACCTGGTAGGTATTAGTATCTGCAGGAAGATAATCTGGATGAAGAATTGAATATTCAATCATCATCTTAGAAATACCAAAATCATCATTCACCATCAGTTTTAATGGAATTTCCATTGACTCATTTAATTCCACTTTAATCTTTGGTTCAAATATTAGAATTTCTGGAGGCATGTCAATATAGGTTTGGATATTGAAATGAGTTGGTGAGTTATTATCAATTCCATTTTCATCTACACATTTTATTTTCAAAGTATCGTCTTCAAAAATTGAAAAAATACCTGAGATTAGTTTTTCGTTTGTGAATAATTTTTTTTCAAATTTTCCAAGAGATGCTTTGGCTGAGACTATTGATTTTGTCGCTTCAGCATTGATTTTAATTTTACTTCCAGGAAGGAGTGAAATATTTGTGATATTTCCGGGATGTTCACGGTTTTCTAGTTTTGTATATTCTGGTGAGATGATTGTAAAATTAATTTTTTCAATTATTGGGCGGTCTTGGACAAATATTGTATCTTCTTTGGATTTAATTTCATTCCACGGAGAAAACCATGAATTTGATTCATATAGTCCCCAAACAATTAAATCTTTTTTAATATTTGGAATTTCTATCGAATAAGTTTCTTCATTTAAATAGGATTTCAACGTTTTAATCTCATCTTTGGACAGAATATAAATATCAATAGAATCTGGTAATATGCCAGTTCCTGCAATTTTTATTTTAGTAGTATCTCCTCCTAAAATGAATTGATTTTTAGTAATAGAAATTAATTTAAAAGGAACTGGTATTTCATATTCGATATTTGGATTTAAAATTCGAAAAATTGCATTTTCCGGATTTTCCTTAAAAATATTCCAGCAAGATATAAAGATAAAAATTGATAAAGAGAAAAAAACAAGATGAGAATTGCCTTTATCCTGATTTAAATTATTATCTGCAGAGCTTTCAATTTGACTGACTAATTTTTTTATTGCATGATTGACTAAATCTTCATTTTCTAAAGTCTTCGTTCTTTCAAGTTGAATACAATTTAATAATCTATCCGCAATTTCTGGATTTTGTTCACCAATCCATTGAGCAATTTCTGAGTCTGAGTAATTTCCAAAGAGTGATTTAGATTGGATAATCCATCTTGCAATTAAATAAAAAAGGCTACTAAAAAGTATAAATAAAAGAGATTCAAAAAATAAAAGTCTAATATGTTTTTCAAAATGAAAAGTATATTCAATACCACCTAAAAAAGATAGTAATAAAACATAAATAAAAATAAAAATTGAAATTGAATAAACTAAATTATGATTCGCTTTTTGTATTCTTACTTCTTTTATGAAATTGTAGAGTGAATTTTCCATTTAACGGGTTAAAGCATAAATAATTATATTTGTTCCCATTTTCAAAGCTTCTTTTCGGATTAATTCACCATCTTGATGTACTTCAGAATCTTCCCAACCATCCCCTAAGTCTGATTCGTAAGTATATAAAACAATCATTTTTTCTTTATCAAATAATGCCAATGCCTGTGGCCGTTTGTTATTGTGTTCGTGAACTTTTGGTAAACCATTTTCAAAGTTAAAATAATTATTGAAAATTTCATGATTAGGGGGTAATTCCACCCAGTCTTTATCTGGGAATACTTTTTTTATTTGCTCTCTGAATGATATATCCATACCATAGTTGTCATCAGCATGTAAAAATGCACCAGCCTTTAAGTGCTTTCTTAAGCTGAAGACTTCATCCTTTGAAAATGAAATATTTCCATGTCCTGTTAAATATAAATAGGATGAGCCAGTAAAAATATCATCACCAATTTTAGCTTGTTTTTCGGTTGGATTTAAAATTATTGTTGTTTCTTCCTGAACAAAATTTAATAAGTTCGGCAAAGAACTTGGATCTGAATACCAATCTCCACCTCCATCATAGTGAATTCGAGTAATTGAAAATGCACCAAATGGAACATCAGTAGAATATATTAATCCAAATAATATTAATATAAATTTAATTTTTTTCATATTCATAATACCTAAAAATACGATGAGAACTATTTGTGTTGATAATTAAAAACCTCTTAAAATTTGAATATAATTTATACAAAGAAATTAACAGGATTGAACGAACTTTTATGGCTACACTAATTTTAAGAGAAACGCATAACAAATTAATTGAAGAAATGAAATTAATTGATAAATTAAAAATACAGACATCACATGAGATAAAAGAGGCAGCAAGTCATGGTGATTTAAAAGAAAATTATGATTATAAAGCAGCAAAAGAGAAAATGAATTTAATCTTAAATAAAAAAGAATTATTACATTCTTATATGCCTTTCGAGTTTGTAGACTTTCAATACATTGGAATAGAAGATGTAGGATTTGGAAACATAGTTACAATTCAGGAACAAGGAACAGATAATCCTGAGGAGTATTATCTACTAGGCCCTATTGAATTTGAATTAGATCTTTATCCAAATATAATCACTTATCACTCACCATTTGGTAATACGATTTATGGTAAAAAAATTAATGATGAATTTAGCTTAACTATTAAGAGAAAAGAAACAACTTTTAAAATTATAGGAATTGATAGGATAAAATCAGAATAAAAAATATTATTCATTTAATATAGAATCTGCTGAAATATTCTATTTATATAATCAAACTAATGTTTTGAGGAAAAAAATCCTTCTAAAATTTGTTGGGCATGATTATCAACATCTATATCTTTTATGATTTTATAGAAATAGCCACCTTCATCCACTAAATAAGTTATTCGTTTTGGTAAAAACCATCCGTCTGCGCAATATAGCTTAGAGACTGTTTTATCTGAATCACTCAATAAATCAAATTGGAGGTTGTATTCTTTAATAAAATCTTTATGTTTTTTCTGATTATCGTAGCTAATACCAAAAACTTTTATTTTTTTTTGATTTAAAATTTCAAAGTTATCCCGAATATTACATGCTTCTTTTGTACAGCCACGAGTATTATTTTTAGGGTAAAAATATATTGCAACTTTATGACCCTTATATTTAGATAATGATTCTATTTTACCATTTTGATTTTTCAAGGCAAAGTCTGGAGCAATTTGCCCAATTTCTATTTCACAATTTTCAGAATGTAAAACATTTATTAAAATTAAAAGTATGCAAAAAATTACCATTTTTGATGTACTCATTAATATTTTTCCTATCTGTGATTTTAAGGTAAATTATTATGATAAAATGGGTGAAAATTTAAAACATAATAACTAAAAATTGATTTATATAGAATAAGATCTAATATAAAATAAAAACGTCTTATAATATGAAGGAATTTAAACAGAAAAAATTATTTATTTTCACTTAAAATTTAATGAATTAAAAATGAATTTCAGATAAATGCAGCTTGCAACATTGTGTTATATAAAAAAAAATAATCAAACTTTGATGCTACACAGAGTGAAAAAAGAAAATGATATTCATGAAGGGAAATGGAACGGTCTTGGAGGAAAGTTTGAGGCAGGTGAAACACCTGAAGAATGCATAATAAGAGAGGTAAAAGAAGAAAGTGGATTAAACATTATTAATCCTAAATTGCATGGATTTATTTCTTTCCCGTTATTTGATGAAATTCAGGATTGGTTTGTATTCATATTCTCTGCTAATGAATTCACTGGTCATATCATTGAATCAGATGAAGGAATTCTTAAATGGATTGATGATGAGAAGCTATCCTTTCTAAATCTCTGGGAAGGTGATAAAATATTTATGAATTGGTTGAATAGAGACCAATTATTCTCAGCAAAATTTATTTATAAAAATAAAAATTTAATCACACATTCGGTGAATTTTCACGCAACTACTATTTGATTTAATATATAATAAATGGATATATTCAATAAAATTAAAAAATTGAAAAAAAAACGTAATGCGGTAATTTTAGCTCATTTTTACCAGGATCCAGATATTCAGGATGTAGCAGATTTCATGGGTGATAGTTTGGCGTTGGCCCAGTATGCACAACAAACAGACGCAGATGTTATACTGTTTTGCGGAGTTCACTTTATGTGTGAGACTGCGAAAATTTTAAATCCTACAAAAATAGTAATTTTGCCTGATTTGAATGCGGGTTGTTCTTTAGCTGATAGTGCACCTCCAAAGAAGTTTAAAAGTTGGATCAATAAAAATTCAGAACATACAGTTATTTCTTATATAAATTGTTCAGCAGAAGTTAAAGCGATGTCAGATATCATTTGTACATCATCAAATGCTGAAAAAATTATAAACAGCTTGCCTGAGGATGAAAAAATTATTTTTGCACCAGATAAACTTTTAGGATCATATTTAGTAAAAAAAACCGGTCGAGAGATGCTTTTGTGGGATGGTGCCTGTCAAGTTCATGAAATATTTTCTGAAAAAGAATTAATAAAATTAAAAACTAGAAATCCTGAAGCTGAGATTTTAGCTCATCCAGAATGTAGTGAAAATATTTTACAACATGCAAGTATGATTGGTTCGACTACTAAAATTATAAATTATGCAACACAATCTGAAATTCAATCTTTCATTATTGTAACTGAGCCAGGAGTAATTCATCAAATGGAAAAGATTGCGCCTAATAAAAATTATATTACCGCTCCAAATCAAGAAGGATGTTCATGTAATGAATGCCCTCATATGCGCTTGAATACATTAGAAAAAATGGTTTTTGCATTAGAAAATTTAGAGCCACAAATTGAAATTCCAGAAAGTTTACGTTTAAAAGCATTAAAACCACTAGAAAGGATGTTAGCACTAAGTTGATTTCATACGAACAACAATCAGATTTAGTAGAAGAATTTATAATTCAAAAATTAAATGAATTTCTTAAGGAGGATATTCCCTTAGGAGATAAAACCTCAATAGGTATTGTACCTAAAAACACAGAAATTACTGCTGAAATTCAAGCTGTTGAAAATTTGATTTTTTCTGGTGGACCAATAATTAAAGCAATCTTTAAAAATCTTAATGAAGTTGAAATTTTTATAAAAGATGGAGCAAAAGCAGACTCAGGGGATATCATTGCAAGAATAAAAGGAAATGCAATTGAAATATTATCGCGAGAAAGAGTAATGTTAAATCTAATTCAACGTATGTCAGGAATTGCCACAAATGTTCAGAAATTTACAAAACTAGCAAATCCACATAAAATATTAATTTTAGACACTCGAAAAACAACTCCTGGATTAAGAAAGTTTGAAAAATATGCAGTTGTTTGTGGTGGTGGGATAAATCATCGCTATTCTCTTTCGCATGGAATTTTAATTAAAGATAATCACTTAAAAGCTGCAGGAGGAGTAAAGCCTGCAATTGAAATGATAAGAAGTAAAGACTTCAATTTACCCATAGAGCTAGAAGTAGATTATTTAGGTCAAATCTCTGAAGCTTTGGATATTGGTGTTGATGGATTTCTTTTAGATAATATGACTCCAGAGGAAACGGTTAAAGCAGTTGATATAATTCGAAACTCAAAACAAGGTGAAAATATTTTTATAGAATCATCTGGTAATATGAATTATGATAATTTTCAAAGTTATTTGAAAACAGGAGTTAATGCGATTTCAATTGGTGGTTTGACTCATAGTATTAAAAGCTCTGATATTCGTTTGGAGTTTAAAACTATTTGAAAACAGATGTACTTATAATTGGATGTGGGCTTGCAGGAGCCATTTCTGCAATTATTGCTGCTGAAAATGGAAAAAATGTTACAATTATAACCAAGACAAAAAGTCTTTTAAGTGGAAATACACCATATGCCCAAGGTGGAATCATTTTTAAAGGACATGATGATACTCCTGATTCTTTAAAATCAGATATTTTAAGTGCTGGAGACGGAATTTGTTGTGAAAATGCAATAAAAGAATTAATTCTTAAAGGTCCTAAATATATTCAAGAATGGCTAATTAATAAATTTAATATTCCTTTTGATTTAAATGGAACTGAGTTTCATTTTACTTCTGAAGCTGCTCATTCAGATGCTAGAATAATTCATGTAAAAGACCAGACAGGTAAAGGAATTCAACAAAAAATTTTAGAAGAAGTTGAAACTAATTCAAAAATTAAGGTTTTAGTAGAACATTTTGCGGTTGATTTGCTCACACTCTCCCATCATTCAAAAAATCCAAAAGATATATATAAAAAACCAGCTTGTTTTGGTGCAATTGTGCTTGATATAAATAGTAATGAAGTTTTTCCTATTGTATCTCAAAATACGATTTTAGCGACTGGTGGCCTTGGTCAAATTTATCTGCATACTTCAAATCCTGAAGAAGCTAAGGGTGATGGAATTGCTATGGCATGGCGAGCAGGGGCGCGCTGCTTTAACATGGAATATATTCAATTCCATCCAACTACTTTGTTTCATGATTCGGGAAGATTTCTAATTAGCGAAGCATTGAGAGGTGAAGGTGCAATTCTTATTGATGTAGAAGGAAATGAATTTATGGATAAATTTCATGAATTAGGTCCATTGGCACCTCGAGATATAGTATCCCGTGGTATTCATCAAACAATGTTAGAAACTGGACATCCATGTGTTTATTTAGATATAAGCTTTAAATCAGAAAGAAAAATAAAAAATCGATTTCCTGCAATATATAGTAAATGTTTGGAGGTTGGTATTGACATCACAAAAGAGCCTATCCCTGTAGTTCCTTCTGCACATTATTCATGTGGTGGAATTGGAGTTAATTTAAAAGGTAGGACTTCATTGCGGCGATTATATGCTGTTGGAGAAGTTTCTTGTACAGGGGTACATGGAGCAAATCGATTAGCAAGCGCATCATTATTAGAATGTTTAGTTTGGGGGATAAATGCAGGTATTGATGTTTCAAAAAATAATGAAGAGATTAATTATTTTCCTGATATTTGGTCTTGGAAGCAGGAGTTTCAAGAAATTGACCCTGCACTAATTTCTCAGGATTGGTTAACCATCAAAAATACAATGTGGAATTATGTGGGATTAGTTAGAACTAAAGATCGACTACTTAGAGCAAAAATAATCTTAAGACATTTACAAAGTGATATTGAGGAGTTTTATCAAAAAGCAAAAATGACAAGAGAAATCTTAGAATTAAGAAATGGTGTGCAAACTGCACTATCGATTGTTTTGGCTACTTTAAAATCTCGAGAAAGTAGAGGAACACATTATATTCAAGAAGAATAGGTGAAATTATCAATTAATCTTATGCCATCAATTTTAACTGCAACACTTATTAAAATTTCTTTTGCTTGAATATTTTCTAATTCTTTCAATGAATTGCTTTCAGCTACAGATATATAAATTATATCAAATTCTGGTTCAGAATTAATTTTTGAACTAATAATATTTTTTAAAATTGTTGCAGATTTTTCCCCATTGTTTAATGAAATTTTAGCAAGATCTAATCCTTTTTTTATTATATTGGCTTTTTTTCGATATTCTAAAGCTAAATTTTGATTACGAGAACTAAATGCTAAGCCAGATTTTTCTCTTAGTGTTTTACATGGGATTATTTCAATATCAAAATTTAAATCTTGAACCATTCTTTGGATTATTCTTAACTGTTGTGCATCTTTTTTCCCAAAATATGCATGAGTTGGTTTAATAATATTAAATAGTTTAGAGACAATAGTTGTAACCCCCTTAAAATGTCCTGGGCGCGATTGTCCTTCTAAGCTATTACTAAGAGTAAGTTCTTGAACAATAGTTGAAGAGTTTTTAGGATACATTATAGATTTATTAGGTAAAAAAACGGCATCAACTTTTTTTAATTTTAATTTTAATAAATCATCATCAGTCTTATTAGGATAATTTTCTAAATCTTGAATATTATTAAATTGAAGTGGATTTACAAAAATACTGATGACTGTAATATTACAATTTCTTTTTGATTTTTCTATTAATGAAAGATGACCTTCATGTAAAGCACCCATTGTAGGGATAAATCCTATTGTTCCAGATTGTGATTTACGCCAATCTCTAAATGATTTAATATCTTTAAAGATTTTCATTTAAGAAATCGATTTTAAGACAGACGGATGTAGATTAATTGAATTTTTAGATGTTGGAAATGTTTTAGTTGATACTTCTACTATATAGGATTTCACAGCTTGATTTATTTTATCTTGAAGGTTAATGTATACCTTACAATGTTTTGGATGAAACGAATTATCTAATCCTAAAATATCATGAAAAACTTGGATTTGTCCATCGCAAAATGGACCAGCACCAATACCAATAGTTGGGATGTCTAGTTTATTAGTAATAATTTGGGCTAGTTCTACTGGAATTCCTTCAAGTACCAAAGCGAACGCACCTGATTTTTGAATTTTTAGTGAGTCTTGGATCAATTTTTTTGCAGAAGAGACACCCTTGCCTTGGATTTTAAATCCAGACATTTGATGAATTGATTGAGGCATGAGTCCGATATGACCAATAACTGGAATTCCTGAATTGACTATAGCTTTGATCTGAGGAATAATACTTTCACCACCTTCAAGTTTGACGGCATTTGCGCCACATTCTTTTATAAATTGTCCTGCATTTTCTAATGCAGTTTTAACAGAGGATTGATAAGACATAAATGGCATATCTGCAACTATTAAAGCATTTTTAGCACCATTAGAAACTGATTTAACAAATAATTTCATCTCTTGCATTGAAATTGGGAGTGTGTTTTTATGTCCCAACATAACCATTGCAGCACTATCTCCAACCAAAATAAGTGGAATTTCAGCAGAATCGACTATTTTTGCAGAGGTATAGTCATAAGCAGTTAACGCAGCAAAAGGAGTTTTAGATTTTTTATAATCTAGAATATCTTGAATAGTAATTTTTTTCAAAACTAATTTTTATTGCTTACTTGATTTAGATAATTTATCTTTAATTTTATTTTTTTCATCAACATGAACAACTATTGGGTTATGATTTTTAATTTCAGATTCATCAATAACGCAATAAGCTACTATTATAATAAGATGATTTTCTTTAATTAAATGAGCTGCTGCACCATTAATACATATTTCACCAGTACCTCGCTGACCTTTTATGATATAGGTTTCTAATCGGTTACCATTTGTAATATCTAATACATGAACTTTTTCATGTTCTATCATACCCGCGGCATCTAATAAATCTTCATCAATCGTTATGGATCCAACATAATTAAGATTAGCTTGGGTAACAGTTGCTCTATGAATTTTGCATTTAAGGAAATATCTTTGCAAAAACTTCTCCATTATTTTGCTAAATAATTTAGTATTGTTCGAAGAAATTAAAAAGTTACAATAAATTACACTTTAATTGTGCTATTAAAAATTACACTACAACATCTTGTGTTTTAGTTGTAAATTTTTCTGATACATACTGAAATTTTTCTTGGCTATAGAATTCTATACTTAATATATTCTAGTACCTGTAAAGTTTTAAGATTTAACGGGTAATTTTCGAGGAAACTATATAGAAACTAATCAAAGGATTTAGGATGAGCTATCCTTATTTAATAAAAATTATATTATTATGCCTTTTTTCAATGAATTGTGTACACCTTCAATTTTTAATTGGTGATGATTCTAAAGAAGAAAAAAACAAAGAAATAAAAAACTTAGAAGTTGTAGAAACACCTGATAATAGCTTCAGTGTTTCATCAAAACTTTTGGAAGAAAAAGAATTTGTAATAAATGAATTAACTTTTGAAATTAAAAAACTTCGAGCAGAATTAAACAATGCAGTATCTGAAATTAATAATCTTAAAAAAATAACTTCGGATTTATCAGATCCATATAAGTCATTTAATAAAGAAATTTTATTAAATAACGGATCAACAATTCAAGGTAAAATTATATACCAAGATCCTACCGAGCTTAGAGTAGAAACCATAATTGGTACTTTGACGGTAGATAGGAATACTATTATTAGAGTAGTTGAAAAATCACCTCTTGCACCTAATACAGTGGAGCAGGCTATTGCTCAAACACAAGCAGCTAAAGCTGAATATGATTATGCAGATAATGGTTTTATAGGTACTTTAGGGGTTCAGTCAGATAATAGTCAGCCGATTAATAATAGTGCTAACTTAGTTTTAGTAGGTAATATTGATGAAATTAAAGATAACTCAGGGAATACTATTTTATCCGGTGATATAAAAAATATTGGAACAGAAAGAGCTGACTTTGTAAAAGTAACTTTCAATATAAAAAAGAATTGGAATGGTGATACAAAAACAATGACAGCATTTGCACAAGGTACATATTATACTTTCGAATCTGGCGTTACAGCAAATTCTTCTGTTTTGCCTGGGGCATCAGCTTCCTTTGAATTAATTATTCCATCATCATTTGGTCCTTTTATTGGTTATTCATATGATATTGAATGGGATGAATACCAATAAATATTAGTTTTATTTGGAAAATAAGGGTTTAAATGAGAAAAATTTATAAAATTGTAGGAATAGGATTGATTGTATTTAGTACTCTTAATGCAACATCAAGGGTATCATATTCACGCCCAGGAAATATGATGAATATACCATCAAGTACCAATTATGTTGATACGGATTTATTTACCATCAGTTCCTCTATAGATATTTATAATTTCACAAATTTTAATCATAGCTCAGCGGTCAACTTTAATACATTTATCACACATAATATTAATATGGGTATTTCTATTGGAACGCTTGCAAATCCATCAAATGATTTGATGAATTCAACACAATTTAAAACACCTGTTGAATTTGGATTACATTATCAACATCGTGTGTATAGTTTTAAAGATGTTAGTATTTCAGTAGGTATACAAGATTTAATTTTTAATAGTATAAATGGATTTGAACCGAATTATGCATCTGTTTTTACTGTATTCTCAAGTGAACGAAAATTTGAGCAATATACTCTTGGTTCGTATATTGGTGCTGGAACAGGTAAAATTGCCTCAAATAATTTTTTCTATGAAGATTCTAAAATTATTGAAGAGCATCCTAATTTCGGAGAACCAATTTTAGATTCAAATGGTGTCCAAATTGGAACATATGGTGGTACGGAAATAGTTAGTTTCGATAATTATATTCGAGAACAAGGCGTTAATGTTTTTTTAGGATTTATATTAAAAACCCCATATTTGGTTAAGAATGGTGGCTTAGATTTAATAGGTGAATATGATGGTAATGGTTTAAATATAGGGATGAGAGTACCATTATCACCACGATATATTATCACAACAGGACTTAGAAATCTCAATAATATTGCAGACTTAAACATGCAATCATTGACAGAAAATTTTCCATTACAGAATACGGCGTTGATATATTCCTCTCCATCAGTTCATTTTGGAGTCAATGTAAAACTTCCGAAAACTGGTAAGACAGTAGTTATTCCATCATCTTTAAGGAGAGTTGGGACTAGTGGAAAGAGTTTTGCAGAACGTGTTTATAAAGAAGAATTAGATTCATCTCTAATTTACTTTGATGAAGCAGTAGGGCAATTGAGAGATTCATTAAGATTAGTAAATTTTAAAGTTAAAACTTTACAAAATCATAATCGCTTATTAAATCAGAAACTAAGTTTTTTAGGTGATTCAACTGAAGCTCTAAAAATTCGTCAATCAATGTCTGACAAAAATCAGAATAAAATTGTTAAGCATTTAACAAAATCATTAAAACATTATTATGAAGGTGATTATATTAGTGCACTTCAAGAAGCTGAAATTGCAATAGAATTAAACCCTAATTTAGCAGTAGCTTTTGCTCGAAGAGGGTCAATATATTATCAACTTGGAGATATTAAAAGAGCTCGAATTAATTGGAATATGGCATTAAAAATTGATCAAAGCTATGATGAGGTTAGAGAAATTTTAAGTTCAGTAAATAATAGCTTAGATAGAGATCGATTATAAAATTAAAAAGGAATAATTAATGGATATAGCATCGATAGTAGGGACCCTTTTAGGTGTGGTATTACTTGGAGTAGCCATGTTTATGGCTGCAGATGGCGGTGGATTGTCAGTAGGACTATATTGGGATTCTACTTCTGCAATTATTGTATTAGGTGGTTCATTAGCAGCTACCGCTATAGCATTTCCTCTTCCAAAGGTTATCGCAGTGTTTAAGTTAATGGGTATGGTATTCCAAAAACCACCTTGGGAAACAAAAGAATTAGCTCAAAAAATTATTGAATTAGCTGACGTTGCAAGAAAAAACCCTAAAGATTTACAGAATGAAATGGATGGCATTCGAAATTGGTTCTTAAAAGATGGTGTTCAAATGATAGTAGATGGTGTTAAGGCAGAAGAAATAAGAGAAATGATGGAGATTAGGGAGGCTACTAGAGATGAAAAAGAGTCATCAGAAGCTAATGTGATGAAAAAATTAGGTGATTTTTCTCCAGCGTTTGGTATGGTTGGGACATTGATTGGCTTGGTTATTATGATGTTCTCAATGGGAGCAGGAGGAGATGATGAGGGTGGTGATATGGCGGCTAAGCTTGGTTTGTCTATGGGGGTTGCACTTATTACTACTTTTTATGGAGCATTATTTTCTAATTTAATTTTTTTACCTTTTGCTGAGAAATTGAATAATAAAAATGATGAGAATAAAAAAGTTCAAACCTTAATAATAGAGGGTGTCACATTGCTAGCTAGAAAGGTACATCCACTAGCAGTAACAGAAAGATTAAACTCATATCTTCAGCCAGCAGAAAGGATAAGGAATCAATAATGTCTGATAACAAGGAATGTCCTAAATGTCCAGATGAAGGATTGCCTGGATGGATGGGTACATTTGCAGATATGATGACACTGCTTATGTGTTTCTTTGTATTATTATTTGCTATGTCTTCATTAGACCCGGTTAAAATTCAAATGATGCAAGATTCAGCACAGAAAAGATTGGGCTTAAAGGTTGATAATGCAAGTTCTGCACAAATTCAGAAGAGACCTCTTGATAGAGAGGTTGATATTAAAAAGAAACTCAAAAAAATTGTTGAAGAAATGGATATAGATGAACAAGCTAAAATTGTTCAGGACCCAAGAGGAATGGCGATTGAATTTGACGGAGCGGTATGTTTTGGATCTGGAAGTATAAATCTAAAACCAGAAATAAAAAGAATTTTAGATAGAGTGATGGATGACTTAAATCATCCAACTGATATCAGGCCTATATTAATTGAAGGGCATTCTGATAATCAAGATCCAGCCCCAGGATCGGCTGTTTGGAAAAAATATCCTACAAATTGGCATTTATCAACAGCAAGAGCTGGACAGGTTACACAATATTTAATTGAGCAGGGGATTAAAGCAGGTAGATTAGTTTCAGGTGGTTATGCTGATCAATGGCCAGCTAAAGCAACATATGTACTTCGTAGACTTGGTAAAATTGATAAGACGTATATCGATCAAGCAAATGTTACGCCAGAGGATAGGCAGGCAAATAGAAGAATTAAAATTGTCTTTCAGACAAGAAAACTATAACACATCAGGAAATGATTATGAAATTAAATGATAAAATTAAAATTTCAGTTAAAACCATAGTACTCTTAAGTAGCTTATTATATGCTACAGATTTTGATAAAATTTTTAAAAAAGCAACATTAGAAAATTCTTATAAAAATAAAGTAGAATTTGCTGTTGCTAGAATTGTAGATGCAAGTTTATTTGATATTCAAGTAAATGTAATTTTAGAAGATAATGCTGAATATACAGACTATTTAACAATTCAGTCAAAAAGTACATTTGAAGAAGTTGAAGAAAAGATACAATTAGAAGAACAAAAACCGGTTAAAACTTCACCAGGATTATTACCCGGACTACCGTCGATTCCTACCGCCTCTGTAGATGAAAAAGGTATGGCAATTGACACTAAAAAAGAAATTAAAGATGAATCAAGATTTGAAAGCATCCCAAGTGAATATATTATTGATAAAATTGAAGTTATGGTCCGTTTAGATGAATCAATTTCAAGTCCTAATACGAAACAGGAAATTACTACAACTATCAGAAGCGTAATTCCAGGTATTGAAAATTGCTTTGACTGTGTTGATTATGAGTTGAAAAACTTCTTAACGCAAACACTTAGTAATCAACTAAACAAATTTTTAGAAGACCAAGAATTATTGAAAGAAGAAATCTCTAATCAATTTAATTCTATAAAACTGTCAAATGATAATTTAAAAGGTAATATTGAAAATAAATTTGCTGACTATGCATTGAGTAGTGAAAATGATAAATTAGATTTAGAAGATAGATTTAATGAATTAGGTCTTTCACGTTCACAAGAAATATCAAATTTACAATTATCACTAGAAGAAAGTTTAAATCAAATAGCAAATGATGTTCGTGAAAAACTTGAAGCAGATATGTATTTGAGAGATAGAAAAAGTCATGTAAACGATTCTACTATGTGGTCTGAATTCATTAAAAGAGAAAATGAATATCAAAAACGTCAAGATGATATGATGATGGAGCTAACTCAAAAAAGATTAGAAACTGAAGAAAAATATGCTCAAGATATTTTGAAATTTGCAGAGGAACAATTGGAAAGAGTTATGTCTAAAGACGATTCAGATATGATTAATCCCGCATATGATAGAGCAGATTTAGGTATGCAAAAACTTGGTACTAAAAGTATTTTAGAATATTTACCATGGGCTGTTGCAATATTAATGACATTACTATTAGGTTTGGCAATTTTTAAAAGACCAAAACCAGTATATCTTAAACCAAAATATGTTAGTGCTCCACCTACCGATAAGAGTAGTGAACCAATTATGGTAGAAAAGCAAGAGTTTGACGAAGATAATGATGTTATTAGAAATGAAGTAAAAAATATTAGACAAGCAGCTGTAGCAGAAAGTATCCGTGAAAAGAAAGGTGCTGTAAACATCATTAGTAATTGGCTAGATGATGAAAATGAGGTAAATGAGAAAAAAGCTGAATCAAAAGATGAACAGCTTACTGATAATAAAGCCGATGGTACAAGTAAAGGTAAGAATAAAAAGAAATAGGGAGATTTCGGAGAAATGACAGAGAGGGAAAAGTATTTACTTAAAGATTATCCGAATCTTAAGGGCGAGGTAAAAGTCGCAATTTTATTTAAAGTTTTGGGTGAAGATTTAGCTTTAACAATGTTTCGAGGAAAAATTTCTGAAGATAAGTTGTTAAAAGTAAAAAATAGATCAAAGCGTATTGAATATGTTGCTCCAGCATTACAGCGTATGATTCTTGAACAGTATTATAATAGTTTATTAGCATTTGATGAAAGTACAGTAGTTATATCAAAAAATGATCAAGATGAGGAAGATTCAAATAGTAAATTAGAAATTGTATATAATCATATTTTCAATTTTCTTAATGATTTAACTTCAGAACAGATTTTTTATTTAATTAAAGAAGAAAAACCATCTATACAGGCTATTGTTGTCGAGCAATTAGACGCTCAAAATAAGATGGATGTTTTACGGAGATTAGATAAAAATATCAGAAAAAAAGTTATGATTGAAATATCTGAAATTAATAATAATCCTTTAGATGCAATAATTACTTTAGCAAATGAGTTAGAGAAAAAATCAAAAAAATTAGCTAATCCAACCGAGTTTAAACGTGGTGGGAAAACTTCAGTAGAAGATATACTAAGAGAATTACCTGAATCAGAAGCTATTGAATTTTTATCTGAAATTGAAAAAGATAATCCTGTATTATATGGACAGGTAAAAAAAGCAATTTTTACATTTGATCATTTAATTTCTGGTCCTCCTGAAACTTGTGAAAAAATATGGACTGCAATTGTTAGTAATGACGCTATAGAATTATCAAATACACCCAATTTAGTATCTTTAGCATTTAAAGGTATAGGTGAAGAAGACTATGATCGCTGTATAACTTCTTTATTAACTGAGAGGCAAAAAGCTATGTTTGATAATTTATCAGACACCCCAGTTGCAAAAGCAGAAGTAATGAAAGCTAGAAGTAATATCAGATCGATAGCCTATGAACTAGTTGAGAGTGGTGTATTTACTGTAGACGATATTTTTGAAGCAGATATGATTGAATAAAATATAATATTTAATATATCATGGTTTTTCTAAGTTATCCCACTTTCCAATTGGACATTTTTGATGGAATAACTTTGTTTTAGGTCTTAGGAAACATCCACATTCTGTACACCTTTTATATAACGTTTCTTTTAAACGAACATGTATACATTCATCACAAATCTTTAACCTTTCTATTTGAAGAGAGGGCTCAGTAATAATTTCTTTTTTAATTATTATGCCTTTAAAGTATTGGATAATTAAATATCCACCAAAAAATAAAATAATAATTCCAAATAAATAAAATTCCATTTTAATTATTTATTATTTTTTCAATTATTAAAACAATATCAAAAATATTAATAGTATCATCAAAATTTAAATTTGCATTAGATATGGAATAATCAATTTCAGAAAGATTATCATATATAATCTCTTGAGTAATTATTGCATCCATAATATCAACATTTTGGTCATTATTCACATCACCATAATAAATCATATCATAAATAAATAAAGGAATAGAGAGTTCTTGATAATAATCTAACCCAGGAGAATATTGATTAGCATAAATAGACAAATATAAATAATAATTTCCAGATAATAGTTCAGTTGAAAAGTATATTTTTAGTTCATTATCAGTTATTGAACTAGTTTGACCAGAATTTAAATTTGAGATAAAAATATCTTCTGCAATTAAAGATATAAATGGATTTAAAACGTATGGTGATATAGTAATACTGTCTGCATCGCCCCAGTTTTCTGAGTTATGTATATTTAGTGTAATTTTTATCGAGTCGCCTGCACTAGGTAAACCATCTAAATCATTTAAAACTTCAAACGTATTAATTGATGTAGAAAATTTGGGGAAGAGAGGAGTCATTAATGATGTTTTTAAATCGATTCGACCATGACCTAAATTGTTTTGTAAATAACTTTCATTATTAATTTCATATATTGAGGAATCCGCGGTTTCTAAAATCATTCTTATTAATTGTTTTGTATTATATTCTGGAAAATTTGCTGATAAAAGAGCGATACTTGATGCCACTAATGGGCTTGCCTGCGATGAGCCTGTATAAATTGAGTATTGATTATTCATAGAAGTAGAAATTATAGATTCTCCTGGGGCAGAAATATCTATGGTATTATGATAGTTTGCCCAGTGATTCCAATTATCATTTATTCCCAGTGGTGAAACAGATATGACTGGTTCATAAGATGCTGGGAATGTCATTGCATTAATTTGCAAATTATTATACCCATTTCCTGCAGATGCTACAATAATTGAATTATAATTTTCACTTATCAAGGAAATAATTTCTAATTCAAATTGTGAAAAAATATTACTACCCCAAGATGCATTAATTATGGTCAAGTTGTCAGAATAATATCCTTTTTTTGCCGCATATAGCATTGCATCAAAACCATTTATCACAGTCAAATTAGAACCTGAACTTTCCATAGTACATTTTAAAGGCATAATTTTACCATTAAAGGCAGGTGATGCAATTCCTAAAAAGTTGTCTGTTCTGGATGATAATAAGCCTGCAACATGTGTTCCATGATTCCAGCCACTATAATATTCATTTTCTAAATTAGGCTTTGGATTATTATCAGAAATTCCAACTTCTCCAACAAAGTCCCAGCCAATTAAATCATCTATAAGTGTTGATTGATCACCATCCCAATTATCATCATCAATGCCATTTAAATCATCAGGGTCTAATATCCAATTACCATTACATATATTATTTTCTAAAAAACCATTACATTCAATAGTTTTTCCATCATTATCTGCATCTTCATCTAAATTTTGCCAAATATTATTAATTAAATCTTCATGTGTCCAATCAACACCAACATCTACTGCAGCAAGGATAATATTTTCTGAATTTGGTAGTTCTCCATTAGTTATATCCCAGTTATCTAATGCTTCTTGTAATTTTATTTGGTTTAAATACCATTGTTCGGAGAATTGTGGATCATTGGGTAAATAATGAATCTTATGGATATTTTCAAATTCAACAAATCTAATTTCGGGAGTATTATTTAGTTTGAATATAATTCCCTCTTTGTTAACATAGTCTTTAGGTAATGAAATACGATATATTAAAGAAAGGTTAGAGTTTTTATAAATATCTTGGGGAGTAGATGTGCTTAACCACTTTTCGATTTTTAGGTTATGTGGTATTTGAATAAGTTCCATAAGCTCATTTTTATTATAATTTATAAATTCATTTTTAAATTGAAATAGAATATTTTCAGCAAAAATTAGTGAACTTGCTACAAATATATAATAAATCAAATATATTTTACTTATATTTTTAATAATCTTCATTAAAATAATATAATTGCATTAATGGAAATTTAAATATTATATAATGAAAAAATTTTATAAAATAAAAAAGGGGAGATGATAGCATCTCCCCCAGTAATTTATTTAGATATATATTTATCTAAATAATGACATAACAACTTGTGGAGCTGCATTCGCTTGTGAAAAAGCAGAAACAGAAGTCTGTTGTAAAATCTGCAATTTCATCATACTCATTTGTTCTTTTGCAAAATCTGCATCTTCGATTCGACTTCTAGTCGCTTCAGTATTACTAACAGCTAATGATAGAGATTCTTCTTTTGAAGAAAGTCTAGCATTATAATCACCAACACTCTGAATAGATTTTGCTAATGCTTTAATAGCGCTATCAGCAGTTGAAATACCTGCTGCTGCTTCAGTTTGACTAAGTGCCGCCCATGCAGTTGATGTTTCTGTGCTTGTTGCTGTTGCAGAACCATTAGCTGTATCGGCATCTTGAACAACAATACTATCTAAATCTACAGCTGTTGTAGATTCGCCAATATCTCTACGATATGAGTTGTCTAAAGTAACAGATAATATGTCTCCATTACCTTCACCAACTTGAAATGTCATTGAGCCATTACCACTAACGTCCCAACCATTATCGGCAGCATTTCTAGTTCTACCACCACCCATTAATGAGTTATCATTAAATTTAGTATCAGAATTAATATCATCTATTTCTGTTAAAAGTGCATCAATCTGGTCTCCAATTGCACCTCTTTGGGCATTACTTAATGAACCATCGGCAGCTTGTGTTAACTTTTCTTTAACAGTTTGAAGAATTGTCATTTGTGATTGAAAACCACCCTCAGCAATGTTTAAAACATTTTTAGCGGTCCCAACATTATCTAAAGCTTGACTTAATCCACGAACTCTACTTTCTAAATGTTTTGATAAAGCATACCCTGAAGTATCATCTTCAGCTGAATTTATTCGTTTACCTGATGATAATCTTGACTGAATTTGTCCAATATCACCATTTACTTTTTTAAGGTTACTCCACGCTTCCATTGCATGAAAATTTGCACCTACTCTTGTTAAATCACCAAACATGTGATTACCTCCTTGTTATTATATAAGTTTAAAAAGAGCATCCTTGCTCAATTATGTCCTGATAAAGATCCACTTAATTTTTAATAAAAATGAACCTAATTCATTTATCGACAATTAAAAACAATAATAGAGTATAATAGGTAGTAGCAAACTTGTATAATTATAAAAATATATAAATAATAAATAAAAATATAAAAAATATAATAAAAATATAAAAAATATAATAAAATTAAATAGGAATAATTTTCCTTAAAAATGGAATTTATCAATAATTAATCATTAATATAGTCGCTATTAGACGTTTTTCTTTAATTTGATTTCAATATTAATTTAAATCTAATTTATTTTTTATAAAATATTCTTACACAACTAATCAAAAAAATTTATATAAATCATCTTAAATTTTAATATAATAAAAATTATAGAATTTCTCTGAATATGAATCTACAAATTGGCGTAATAGGCGCAGGACATCTTGGTAAATACCATATTGAAAAGTTAAAATTAAGAAAAGATGTTAACTTTATTGGTTTTTATGATCAAAATGAGGATCGAAGCAATTTTATTAAACAAGAATTGAACGTTAAATCATTTTTAAATATAGAATCTTTATTAAATAAATGTGATGCTGTTACAATAGCTACTCCGACCATTTTTCATTATGAGGTTGCTAAATTATCAATAGATATGAATTGTCATGTATTCATTGAGAAGCCAATTACATATACTATTGAAGAAGCTCACCAATTATTAAAACATGCCGAAAAGTTAAATAAATTTATTCAAGTAGGACACATAGAACAATTTAACCCTGCTATCACAGCGATAGATTTTTCAGATATAAATCCAATGTTTATTGAAGCTCATCGTTTGTCACCATTTCCGGGAAGAGGAATTGATGTTCCAGTTGTACTTGATTTAATGATTCATGATATTGGAATTATTCTTTCTATAGTTAATTCTGATGTAAAAGATTTAAAAGCCTTTGGACAATCAGTAGTATCTGATACAACAGATTTAGCAAATGCGAGAATTGAGTTTAAAAATGGTTGTGTTGTTAATTTAACTACTAGCAGAGTTTCTTTAAAAAAAATGAGAAAGATGAGAATTTTTCAACAACACAGATATTTAACTATTGATTTTTTAAATCAAATAGTTGATGATTACCATTCTTTTGATAATTTACCAAAAACTACTAGTTTAAATCAAAAAATATATACAATTGACGGACCTAACAAAAAATATATCCAATATAATAACGTTGATGTAAAAAAATCTGATGCTCTTTCAACTGAATTTGACCATTTTATAAACACTATAAATACAGAATATAATACAGGTTATAGTGGAGAAGAAGCAACAAAGGCATTAAAGTTAGCTATTCAAATTCAAAATATAATTGAATCTAAATAAATGTCCCAATCTTACAAAATTTTTATAATTGCTGGAGAATCTTCTGGTGATTTACATGGAAGTTATCTTATTAAATCTTTAAAAATTAAAAATCCAAAAATTTATTTTAATGGAATTGGAGGAAAAATGATGGAAAAAGAAGGATTAAAATCATTATTTCCTATAAATAAATTATCCGTTATGGGATTTGTAGAAGTTATTAAACATCTACCATTTTTTATTAAAGTTAAGAATAAGGTAATTTCAATAATTTCAAATGAACAATACGATCACATTATTTTAATTGATTATCCTGGATTTAATCTTAATCTTTTACCTAATTTAAAAAAAATAACAAAAGCGAAAATCACATATTTTATCTGTCCACAAATTTGGGCTTGGAAAGAAAAAAGAATTGAAATTTTAAAAAAATACGTAGATAACAGAATAGTTATTTTCCCATTTGAACAAGATTGGTATAATAAAAGAGGAGTTAATGTATTTTTTTCTGGTCATCCAATAATGGACGAATGGCAGCCTAAGAATAGAGATAAATTAGTACAAAATCTTAAATTAAATCCAAAAAGTCAAACTTTAACCTTGTATCCTGGTAGTAGAAATCAAGAATTTTCTAAACATTTCCCTTTATTTCTAGAATCAGCTAGCATAATTCGCAGTCAAATTAAAGATTTACAAGTAGTATTAGGATGTGCCAGTTCAATTGATTTAACGTCTTATAAAAATATTATTCCAAGCTGGTTAAAAGTTGAAATCAATAATCCTCAGTACTCTTTAGAGGTAGCCGATATCGCAATAATTGCCTCTGGAACCTCAACACTTGAAGCTGCTGTTTATGGTACACCTGGAGTTGTTGTATATAAATTATCACCAATATCATGGTGGCTTTCTAAATTATTTGTAAAGGTTAAATTTGCAGGGATGGTTAATTTAATTGCTAATAAAGAAATTATGCCTGAATATTTACAGAAAAATGCAACTGTACACAATATTTCTACAGAGATATTGTCCTTGTTGAAAAATAAAAAAAAGTATAATAAAAAACTAATTCAGCTTAAAAAAGTTAAAGATAGTTTGGGGAATGTTGGGGTTTTTAATAAAATTTCTAATAATATTCTTAATTAATTATGCGTGAATATATTAAAATTAAAATTTTAATTTTTTTAGGTAAATTTCTATTGAATTTTTTACTTATTACAAATCGAATTGAAATTAAAGGTAAAAAATATGCTTTAAATGCAATAAGTACTAAAAAGCCAATTTTATTTTGCTGTTGGCATGGTAGATTAATTTATGCAAGCTTTGGATTATCAAAAATACAAAAAGGTTTATGGGCAATTGCAAGTAAGCATAAAGATGCAGAAATAATGGGCCGAATTTTAGAGTCTTGGGGGTATAGATTGATCCGTGGATCTAGTAATAAAGGAGGCAAAGAAGTATTACGAAAAATGACTAAAATTTTTAATTCGGATTCACCATATATTTGTATAACTAATGACGGGCCTAAAGGACCTCGGAATATTGCAAAGCCGGGTTCGATTACACTTGCAAGAAAGTTTGGCGCACAAATTCTAGCAATCACTGGTACATCTACAGGATATAAAGAAGTAAATTCATGGGATAAATTCAGATTACCTATGCCATTTGGGAAAATTAAAATAACTATATCTCCTCCAATGCAATTTTCAAAAGATATAAAGCAGGGTGAAGGTTCTAAGTATTTATCAAATTTTATGAATGAGAATCAATTAGAAGCAGATAAGTGCTTCGATTAATTAAATATATAATTTTTATCCCAATAGCACTATTATATAGAATAGTTATTACTATACGGTATTTTTTATATAGAAATGGATTTAAAAAGGCTGTAAAATTTAAAACTCCCATAATTTCAGTTGGTAATATAACAGTTGGAGGTACAGGTAAAACTCCAATGGTCTATTATTTAGTAAAAGAATTACAAAAAAAATATCCAAAAATTTCAATTTTAAGCAGGGGTTATGGAAGAAAAACTAAAGGATTTCATCTTGTAAACGATGGAAATAAACTTTTATCATCTCCAAGAAATTCCGGAGATGAACCATTTTTACTTGCAAATAAATTAGGAAATTGTATTGTTGCGGTGGATGAAAATAGAGTAAGAGGCATTAAGAATTTAGAAGAAGAGTTTAAGCCAGATTTAGTTATTTTAGATGATGGGTTCCAACAATTAGGAATTCATAAAACTATTGATATTGTTTTGTTGAATGCATCAAAGTCATTTTCAGAATTTAAAGTTTTACCAATTGGAAATGGAAGAGAGCCAATTAGTAAATTAAAAAGAGCCGATATTTTAATTTATACAAAAACAAAGAATTTTCAGAAACCCAAATGGAGTAGTGAAATAAATATAGATTGTCCAACTTTTAATTCAAAGTATGATGCAGAAGTATGGGAGTATAAAGATAATAATTATCAAAAAATATATGATTTACCTAAAAACTTGTTTGCATTTTGTGGAATTGCAGATCCAAACTCATTTCAACAGGTTCTAGATAAAAATTGTATTAGTTTATCTGGTTTAAAAGTTTTTAAAGATCATGAGCCATATTCAAAAAAAAATATTAAACAATTATCTAAAGAAATTTCAAATAAGAAAACAAAAAATGTTATTACAACAGAAAAAGATATTGTAAAACTTCCAGAATTTTTTTTGAAAAATCATCATATCTTTACAATACGGATAAATCATATATTTGAAGATAAGAACTTATTCATTAATAAAATAAATTCTATTATTAAGGAGAAAAAGTGAAACAACTTTATATATTTTTTTTACTATCATATTTATATTCTAGTTATTTAATAGAAGATGGCTATGATAGTAAAAATACAATTTTTATTTATCAATCTGGAAAGACATTAGTAAATGATAATAGAGAATTAAAGATTGAGAAAAATGGTAAATTAGATTTAGAAATTATTGGTTTACCAAGCCAATTACTTGATTCCGGAATCCAAATTAATGCAAATAATTTTAAATTAAATACATTTTCAATAGTAAGAGATTTAATAACAGAAAAAGATTTATTAAATCATTTCGTAGGTAATAAAATAATTCTGAAAGATTATAAGAATAATATAAAAATTGATGCTACTTTAATTTCCTATAAGAATAATACAGCAGTTTATGGAACAGAAAATGGAGTAATTATCAATCCAAAATTAGAACCTATTTTTCCATTTATTCCAAAAGATTTAAAAGAAGAAATTTATATTGAGGCTACTGGAATTGGTAATATTGGAACAAGTATTTTAAAATTATCTTATTTTACAGAAAAAGTGAATTGGGAAGCAGAATATCATTTAATTTTGAAGGATGATGATAAGGCCACATTAAGTGCAAATTATCAAGTTCAAAATAAAACAGATAAATCCTTTCCACCATCTGAAGTGTTTTTAATAGCTGGTAAAGATATAGCAGTAACAAGTCCAAAAAATTATAGAGCAATGACTAAAATGACATCTGTTGAAAATATTGAAAATTCTTCTAATCAACCATTATCTTTGGATATAGATGATGTGATGATATATAAAGTACCAAGTAAAATGAGTTTAGAAAAAAAATCAAATATTAATTCTTCTTTTATTGCGCCAACACAGCTTCAAATGAAAAAAAAATATATTGCTTTACATTCCCCAGTTTACTTCGATAGAAATCGTAGAAATTATTCCTCAAACTCATTAAAATCAACAGATATATTTATAGAATTAAATTCAATAAATAAAATAAAATATCATCTTCCTGAGGGTAATTTAAATATTTATCAAATTAAGGATGGTCAGAAAATCTTTATAGGTAACAAATCATTTCCAAAAACATCAAAAGGCAATCAAATTTATTTTTATTTTAAAAAGTCTGATGATATTTTACATTCATTTAATCAAATTGAATATGAAGAGAATAATAGAGGTTATAAAATTACAATTGAAGCAAAGTTTAAAAATTTAAAAAATAAAAAATCTGAAATTATATGGCAGGAAAAACCAGGTAAATTTGCTGAAATCTTAAATAGTTCAGTAGATTTTAATAAAGAAAATATATTTGAATTTAATGCTAGCATAAGTTTGGATATTGGAGAAACTAAGAAAGAAACCTTAACATTATTCATACCTAAAAGAGATTAAAATGAGTACTAGAATTGTAGATATTCAATTATTTCCAACAGGACTAGCAATAAAATGGGATGATGAATCTGATTCATTACTTGATTATAAAAAGTTAAGGACTTTATGTCCATGTGCATATTGTTCAGGTGAAACAGATGTTTTTGGGAATGTGTATAAAGGACCAAATCAGTCATTATCTTCAGATGCCTTTAGAATTATTAACATTGTAAAAGTTGGTCACTATGCTATTAGAATATCTTGGGGAGATAATCATAGCACGGGAATTTATTCTTATGAGATGTTGAAAAAAATAGAATTTTATAATTAGACTATCAATATAAGTTTTAAAGAAATTAAAATTAATAATATTTTCAATTCTTTTGCAGACTTAAGATATTTCCTAAATACAAATGTTCTTGTCGTATTACTAACTAGTTAGATTATTCCATAAAGAGTAATTACTATATAACCTTCTGGGATTAAAGCAGCCATTACCCATAAGAATTATACCTACACTCATTCCATTCCCTAAGACTGCTGAAATTCCAGATGTAATCAATGTTGAAATAATTAATATTATTACTTCCAATTTAATTATAATTTTTTATGGTTTTAAAAAAGCATATTGTTGCCAAAAATTAACTGATTCTACCCATTCTTCAGAAGAATAATGTGCGGCAGTTCCACCTATATCTTCTAATTGATTCCTCATCATGGTTACAGATCCCATTGGTAGACTATCAATACCTTCTGGAACTGCTTGAAAAGCAATTAATTCCCAATCTGCATCTGTAGATTGTTCGTTATTCTCTGCTAAAACATCATTTCTATAAAGAATTAAATCTACTCTTCCAGTTGGTAATAGTTCTCCTTTAATGGCTCTAATTTGAATATAAGGTCTTTCTTCTTTTCTTCTTTTTGTTACAATTGCTTCTAATTTTGTATCTTCATTAATTTTAACCATCGGTGAATAAAAGTGCGAATTCATTTTATTTTCACATTTTATTTTTAAAACGCCTTCTCGATAGCCTTTTTGAATTGAATTTGGATAATAATTCAATTGATTTTCAGCATATTCTGCAATTTCCTGAAATGTCAAATCCTTCGAATAGGTTTTTCCTGAGCCTTCGACTTGCCGTAAAACAAATTCATTTACAGCAACAGTTTGTCGTTCTTTTGTCATAAACTTAAATCCATTTAAATTTTAATATAATTTTACAACGAAATGAGAATATTATGAAAAACTTAAATGGTAAAAATGCTATTGTAACAGGTGCTTCACGTGGGATTGGTGTTCATATTGTAGATTCTTTAACAAAAAATGGAGTTAATGTAATTGGAATCGCACGAAGTATTGAAGGACTTAAAGAAACAGCAAAAATTGTTGCCAATAATCAGGGGGAATTTTCATATTTAGAATTTGATCTTTCACAAGCTTTAAAAATTTCAGAATTAGTTAATAAATTTAAGGATGTTGATTTTCTGATTAATAATGCGGGAATTGAGATTTATAAAGAATTTGAAAATTATCAACTTAATGAAATTGAAAATATTATAAAAGTTAATTTGATTGGACCAATGGAATTAACTCGACAATTAATTCCTAAAATTAAAGAAAATAAGGGACATATTGTTAATATCGCTTCACTTGCAGGAAAGAAAGGTGTAGTATTCAATGGTGTATATTCTGCAACAAAATCTGGATTAATTTTATGGAGTGATGCATTAGATCAAGAATTAAAACAAAGTGGTGTAGGAGTGACTTCGGTCTGTCCTGGCTATATTGCTGAAACTGGAATGTTTAATGATGGTGGGTATCCACCACCACCTTTATTAGGAAAATCAAATCCACGTAAAGTAAGCAAAGCAGTAATAGATGCAATTGTAAAAAATAAAAAAGAAATTATTGTTAATAGTGGACCAATAAGACCATTAATTGCAATTGGACAAATTTTTCCAAGGTTGAGTGACACAATTATTAATTGGTTTGGCGTACCTGAATTATCTAAGAAAAGAGCGTTTGAATCTAAGGGAGGAAATAAAACTTGAATTGGATACAAAAAGAAATTCAATTAAAATCAAAACCAAGAGGATTTCATTTAATTACAGATGAAATTTATAATGAATTATCAGAAATAAATTCGATAAATATTGGTATGATGAATATATTCATCAAACATACATCAGCATCAATTACTATTAATGAAAATGCTGATTCAACAGTAAGGAAGGATTTTGAATCTCATTTTAATAAAATGGTTCCTGAAAATCAATCATATTATAGACATACTATGGAAGGCAAAGATGATATGCCTGCTCATTTAAAGGCTAGTATATTAGGTTCTAGTATACAAATTCCAATTACAAATGGAAATTTAAATATGGGAGCTTGGCAAGGGATTTATCTATGTGAACATCGAAACTATGGTAGTTCTAGAAAGATTATCATTACAATATATGGACAATAATTTTAAAGGGTAATGATTAGTTATGAGGTATTTTCTTAATAAATTAATAAGATGAAAAATAGATTAATTACAACAATTTTGATAGGCTTAATATCCTTTTTTATGTTTGCAGATCAAAATTTAATGGGACCAAATTTAACTTTAATTGCCACTGAATTTGATATTTTAGAGTATAAAGATCAATATTTAGGCGGATTAATACCATTACTCTTTTGGATTTTCGGGGGTTTAATTACACTAATTATTGGTTATTATACCGATATTAAATCTCGTAAAATTTTATTCTGTATAATTATTTTTTTTGGTGAAATACCCTGTTTACTCTCAGGATTTTCTACTAATTATTATCAATTTGCCATATTGCGTATTTTAACTGGGATTGGAATTGGTGGAATTATTCCATTAACCTATTCATTATTAGGTGACTTTTATAGCTCTGATGAAAGAATAAAAATTGTAACTATTATTGGTTTTTGCTCTGGGTTAGGTATTGCTGTAGGACAGTTGACTGCTGGATTTCTTGGAGATTCACATGGTTGGCGATTTCCGTTTATTTTATTTTCTATTCCCAACTTATTATTAGCAATTGTTTTTTATTTTATTATGAATGAACCAAAAAGGAAAAAAATAAAAAAGAATGAGTTTAAAATAAAAACAGTAAAAGATTTTTTATTTATTTTTAAAATAAAAACAAATATTCTTGTATTTCTTCAAGGAATATTTGGTACGATTCCATGGAGCGTATTCTCGATTTTTCTTATTGATTTTCTTGTTATTGAAAAAGGCTATCTTAAAACAACTGCAACATTGATTTTGACATTAATTGGTGGAATGGCTATTCTTAGTTCCCTTCTTGGTGGTTTTTTAGGAAATAAAATATATAAAAAAAATCCAAAATATTTACCAATCTTTTGTGGATTAACAACAATAATAGGTGTAATACCAACTGGAATGCTAATTAATATTCCTTCACATAGTGATATCAATGAGCAATTATTAATCATATACGCTATTTTGAGTGGTATTTTTATTGCAATGACTCCACCAAATATTAAAGTAATATTAATGAATGTTAACAATTCTTTTACTCGTGGAACAGTTTTTTCAATGTATAATCTTGCCGATGATTTAGGAAGAGGATTTGGTCCATTTATAATAAGTAGTTTTTTGATTTATTTTTTTGGAAGAAATATGGCTTTTAACATTGCAAATGGCTTTTGGCTAATTTGTGGTATTTTTATTTTAATGATGGTAAAAACATTTCCATCTGAAGATATTAAGGATAAGTAATGATTGATATTGGCATATTTAAAATATTTTTTATAATATTAATAATAATTTATTTTACATATTATTTTCATAAAAAATTTCCAGAATTAACTTGGGATTGGAATAAAATATCATTTGATGATATGAAATTTCCAAAAAATTTTATTTGGGGTACAGCAACTGCTGCTCATCAAATTGAAGGAAATTGTACGAATAATTGGTCAGAATTTGAAAAAGGTATTAAAGGAAATGGTGATCCTAATATAAAAGGTAGTCAAAAATCTGGATTAGCTTGTGATAGTTGGAATAGATATGATGAAGATATTAAGTTAATGAAAGAATTAGGTGTAAGTCATTATCGTTTCTCAATTGAATGGAGTAAAATTCAACCCAAAGAAAACATTATTGATAAATCTGCAATTAATCATTATCATAAAATGATTAATAGTTTAATTAAAAATAATATAATACCAGTTATAACATTATATCACTTTACCCATCCTATTTGGTTTGAAAAAAAAGGTGCATTTGAAAAAAAATCTAATATATTATTTTTTAGAGATTTTTGTGAATTAATTTTTAATCAATATTCATCAAAAGTAAATTTTTGGTGTACAATTAATGAACCTGCAGTGATGACAAGTATGGGATATTTCAATGGTGAGTTTCCTCCAGGAAAGCGAAATCCTCAATTATCAGCTATTGTTTTAAATAATCTTTTAGATGCTCATGTTGAAGTTTATCATGCATTAAAAAAATTAAATAACGGAAGTGAATCTCAAATTGGAATAGTTAAAAACATCAATCATTTTGATCCATGGCGTAGGTGGAATATTCTAGATTGGGTAGTAACTTGGGCTGTAAATACATTTTTTAATAATTCAACAATTCAATATTTTAAAACAGGGAAATATAGTGTAAAAATTCCAGGAATAATGTGGTATTCAAGTAGAAATGATTTGGCAAAAAATGCTAATGATTTTATTGGATTAAATTATTATTCTCATAATTATTTACAATTTAATTGGTCATTTAAAGAACCATTTATAGTAAAATATAAAAATCAAGATATAATGACAGATATGCCATATACAATTTATGGTGAAGGAATTTACAGAGCTATTGAAGATATATCTAAATTGAATTTACCAATTTATATAACTGAAAATGGAATCGCTGATGCAAAAGATAATAGAAGAGAATTATTTATTAAACGTTATTTATATGCAGTTTCAGAGGCAATAAAAAGTGGTTATGATGTTAGAGGCTATTTTTATTGGAGTTTATTAGATAATTTTGAATGGGCGTTTGGCTATGATATGAAATTCGGCCTACATGAAGTTGATTTTACTACACAAATACGAAAATTAAGAACAGGTTCTTTATATTTTAAAAAAATTATTAATAAAACTTAATAAAGTTATTCCATTAATTTTAAAATTAATGGAATAACTTTTAAGAATTTAAAATTATATTAATTAAAATTATAATATCTAAAATATTAATTGTATTATCTGAATTTAAATCTGCTGTAGAAAAATCAGAAGGGATTAAATCCAATATCATATTGATAATAATCACTGCATCTAAAATATTGACTAAATTGTCACTATTTATATCACCTGTAATACCTAAATTAGAATTAACAATCTCAATTAGAAAATCATCTAAAGCAGCCTCTACAAGTGAACCTCCACTACCAGTATCACCATTATAAGATATATCCTCAGCGATAAATTGAAATTTAATATTATTAGTTAGATTAGTATAATCTGATAGTTTTATTCTCTTCTTTATCCATTCAGTATTTGAATTAGCAGTAATGTGAAGATCATTCCAACTATTACCTCCATTAGAGGAAACTTGAACTTTCCATTTATCACTTCCACCATTATCTCCAATGTTGTTTGTATACCAATACCAATAAGTGACTAATACCTCATTAGTATTACTTAAATCAAAAGTTGGACTAGATAGGGTTGTCTTACCTCCATCAACATCATCAAATCCACCATTTCCACTTTCATAACCATTTCCAGTAATAAAACACTGAGTACCATTTAAAGTGTGATCAGAATCTGGTTGAATTAGTAAATTATTATCATTATATGTTCCTACTGGATCTGCTAGCTCCCATATCCCTGCTGTCGCATTATCTTCATCGCTTCCAATTGTCCAATTATTTAATTCTGTTTCAAATTCTGTTGAATAAAAATCTGGTAAATCTCCCACTGTAAAATAAATGGGATTTTCAGTACCATTTGGTGGATAGTATTGAGTTATACCATCTGAATTTAATGCCATTAAAAAATATTCAACTATCATTCCATCATATAATCCAGATATATTTCCTTCATATTGATCTAAGTTCAGAGTCATTTCCGTTGTATTCCATCCTTCACCAATATCATAGGATAGTTCAACAACTTCAATATTTCCTAAATAAGAAGTTACTTCAGCACTGATTGATATGGAAGTTTCTTCATAAGGTATATCATTTAAATTTTCATGAGCTATATTTATTCCACTAATTCCAATACCATCAATAAAACTTACACCAGAATTAATCGGATCTAAGTATTGGCTAAGTCCCATATTCCATGCTTGATCAAAACGACCATATCCATGATTATATTGTTGGGAACAATAACAATCCGGAGATGGATCGCAATAATTAGTATAAATATAACTTGCAATACCTACTTGTCTTTTATTTTGATTAAACATTGGAGAACCAGATGAGCCGGGTATAACTCTTCCATCATTATATTGGAATTCCCAATAATATCCATTTGCATTTATATTTGTAGCATCTTGGGTTATCTTTTTTATGTCACCACCCGGATGATGAATACCTAATACATTTTGTGGAGTAATACTTATATTTGACCATCCAACAAAATAAGGATTATAAGAATCTGGTATATTTGATGTAATTTCTAATAGAGCAAAGTCCGGCCCAGAATCAATATCAGCGTTTGCAAGTAGGTTTGAGCCACTTACACTTTGAGTCTGTAATCCCGTAGTTCCATTACATGTTGCTGATTGATAGTTGAACAAAAACACATAACTATTTGGGCTACCACTGACACAATGGTCTGCAAATAAAACGTATGGCGTCCTATCATTAAGTGTATTATTTATTAAAGAAGCAGAGCATAATCCACCACCCATTGTAACTCTAATTGTACCATTAATTTGGTCTTCGAAGCCAGCACTTTCAGGGCATGAAACATTTATATTACAATCTTCTCTTGTTGTGTTTTCTAAATCTGAAAAATAGCCCATTATATCTGTGTAGTCATGTATTAGAGAACCAATATTTAATCTCGATTGCCCAATTTCATCTTCAGGTATATTTAATTCAATAATTATTTTATCATTTTTTACAATACTCGTGGGGAAAATATTTGATTTTTTATTATTTTTAGATGTAAATGCTCCAATGTACATACTACCATCTTCATTATATAAGTACAAGGTAGAATTATCTGATAAATAAAAATCATCAAAGATAAGCCCTATTCCAAGGGCACCCTTAGATTCAATTTTTAACAAATAGGTGAGTGTATTATTAGATTGAATGGGGTTTATATTATTCACTATGTTAAAATTTATTGAAAATTCATCTCCATATTTCAAAACCATTGGATGAAATTTTTTTTCAATTAATTGGTTTTTATTTACTTTGATTGATTCAATATTTTTAATATTATTTGAATTAATAAAATTTGGAAATCCTTCTTGCTGGATTTGAGTATAAGAAAGTGTGAATAATAGTGTGATTAATATGTAGTTTTTCATAGATAAAACTACGATTTATAGGATAATAATATAAGTAAAACTATGTAATGAATTGTTTTTTATATCTAAATAATATTTTATAATTATTCTAAAATTATATTTACTAAAATAACAATATCTAATATATCTATTTCATTATCAGAATTTAAATCTCCTGAATCATTTTCTGTGTTTGATAGAATCATATTAACAATTAGTATAATATCAAGAACGTCTATGGTATTATCTAAATTTATATCACCGATAAGATTATTTTGAATGTTTGATATTTTTAAGAATCCAAATTGTCCACTATCAATTGCAATTATAGCTCCACCATCTTCTGTTAAGTCTATATCTTCACCGGCCCAATCATAGGATTGATTAGAAATATCTAAAGATGAAAAGGTGTTCTCCCATTCTATATTCCCAAGATTATCAAATTTAATTAAATATGCATTCCAGGTATCAGAGCAATCAGAACCATTACATTCTGAATAGTTTCCATACTCATCTCCTGTACCAGCAATTACTACACAACCACCATCATATGTGGCTTTTATTCCCCAAGCTTCATCATGAATATATTGTGGATTAAACTGTCTAGGATTTCCAACTTTTTTCTCCCATAACTGGTTTCCATTATTATCTATTTTTATTGTATAAGTATCCCAATTTTCTGTTCCAGATAATGTATGTCCAGTTAAAAAAATATCTCCATTATCATTTATATCCATACCAAAACAGTGGTCATAATTATTTCCACCATATTCATAATGCCAAATTATTTCACCATCTAATGACATTTTTATCAATTTATAGTCGAAGGCTTCTTCTGTTAATCCTGAAATTATTAATTCATTATTAATATTGAAAATTCGATATGCTTGTGAAATGTAATTATTTATATTAATACTATTTATTTGAGTACCATCATAATTAAGAAAAGTCACTAGCCCTTGTCCTTCAGTGTAAAAAGTATTGTTTGAGTCTTGAGAATTTTTATAACCCACTGCAACTATACCATTTGGTGTCACTGCAGCATGTTCAAATGCATCGGTACCACCATTATTATAAGTTTCAGAGAAAATAGTTTCACCAGATTCTTTATCAAGTTTTATTACTACACTATTTCTATTTATCGCACCACAAATAAGGTATCCATCAGTCATTTCTATTGCGCTATTTCCTAAATTATGACCACCATTATAGATCTCTCTTTCCCACAATAGCTGTCCATTTGAATTCGTTTTTACTATATAAATTTTTGAGTTCGGTAAAAAATCTGTTTCACCAACCTGAAGGTATCCACCGTCTTCACATGTTAATATATAATGGCCATGAGATTCTTCTCCGGAACCATTATAAGTATTAAACCAATCTATTGTTGGTTCTGAAAATATTAGAGATAAAAAATAAAAAACAAAAAACTTCTGCATAATTATTATCCTATATTGAAATTTTAATTATAAAATATACCCACCAAATTATTAATATTAATAAACCTATTTTAAATACTCTTGCTCTTAAAGGGACAAAGTTAGATGATAATCTAACGTAACAATGAAAGTAGCGTGAAATAACAAAAATCCATGCAAAAAATATATCAAATATTGTGATTTTATTCATTGAAATAAGAATTGAGATTAATATATAGAATATTATTGGTAATTCAAATTGATTTTTAAGTGTTTGTTGAGAAATAGCAATTTTTTCAGGGGGAATTTCAAGGTAAGTTTTAAAATAGTCTGCAGAAACTTGCTTATCTTTGTATGCTTTTTTATTATCAAAATAATTTTTTACGTATAAAATTGCAGTTAAAAGAACCATTAGAAATGTAGGATATAAAATTAATTTAGCTTCCATGTTTTCCTGTTTGATTTTAAATCATAATTAATTGATATTAAATTGTTTTTTGAGATAAGAAAAAACTAGCTCTGGTTTATCAAAATAATTGTTTTTTCCTAGTATATCAACAAAATTTAGTTTCTGAAATATTTTATTTATTTTATTATTTGGGTTATATACGATTACCGATATTCCTTTTATCTTAGCACTTTTAATTATATCTTCAAGTGCATAGGCTCCAGAGAGATCTATTTTTGAGGTCTGTCCCATATCAACAATTAAAATTTTATGATTCTGGGCAGTCCTATAAACATTAAGAAGTTTTTCAATAGAGCCAAAAAATAAAGCTTTTTGTAGCTTTAAAACAACAATAGGAAGTTTAGTGAATTTATCCTGTTGACTATCAAAAATAAAATTTGATTCAGAAAATGAAATCATATTATGATGATATTTTGAATTAAATATATATTTTAAGTCTTTAAAATAAAAAAGTACTGCGATAAATACACCAATACTTACAGCTACCATTAAATTATAAGTAATTGTAATAAATAGAACAATTGTAAAAATAAATAAATCAATTTTAGGTAATTTTCTTAATATTGGTAAAACTCGATAATCTAATATATCTAAACCAATTTTTATTAGTATCGCTGCTATACAAGCAATTGGTATAGCTTCTACAAAAGATTTTAAACCAAGTAAAATACCTACTAGAGTCAGGCCATATACTATTGATGATAAAGGTGTTTTACCACCAAATTTAATATTTGATACAGTAAACATAGTTGCTGTTGCCGTTGAAACACCACCTATTAAACCAGAAACCATATTTGCTATTCCCTGTCCAAATATTTCTCTATCACTTATATGCCTTGTTCCCGTCAAATTATCAGAAATGATACAAGTTAGTAAACTATCTATAATTATTAAGCCCGCTACAGTGAATGCAGGTGCAATAAATTCATTAAGTCTTGAAAGATTTGGGAAGTAAATTTTAAACGTTTCACTTTGTATTGATGTACTGAATTGATCGCCTATATATGGAATATTTAAGTTTAGAAAATATGAAATACTAGTACCTATAAGTAAAGCAATCAATGGTGCGGGAATATTGAACAAAAGTTTATATTTTTGTTTTAATTTTGGCCACAAAAACATAAAAAATAAAGAAACTATACCTATCAATAAAGCATCTTTATTAATATTTTTTAATGTATTATTTAATTCTTGTAAGACTTGATATACATTTTTTTTTGATTCTAAACCTACAAAAGAATTTATTTGCCCTAATATTACCATCAATCCAATTCCACACATAAATCCAGCTACTACAGAATATGGTATAAAATGTATATAATGTGAAATTCTTAATAATGAAATTCCAACAATAATAATTCCACTTAAAAAAATAATTGAAAATACAGCAACAAAATCTGGTTGATTTATTGTTCCAATTATAAATACACTCAAAAATGAAGCAATTTGTGAGGAGGTTGGAGCGGTTGGACCACTGACGCTTAAAGCACATCCTCCAAATAATCCTCCAATAATTCCCCCAGAAATAGCTCCAAGTATTCCTGAAATTGGACCTAATTGAGAAACTTGTCCAAATGCTAGAGCTAAGGGTAATGCAATAATACCAACAGTTATACCTGCTAAAATATCGCCACTAATATTTTTATTCAATGAATTGAAATTAGTCTTTGGATTTATTTTAGAGAAACTATCTTTTATATATTTAAGAATTGAATTATGTAATATATCCAAATTAATTAGCCGCCGAATTTTTTAATTTTAAGAATGATTATTACTTAGTGATTAAGCTGAATATATTAATCTTTAAATTGTCGGAGAGATAAGTTTAATATAGTTTATATATTTAATACTTAGCTAAGTTCCTTTCAAATTCATTAGCAAAGTTTTTATCCCAATTATCTAATTCTTTTTTCATTATTTTTTTATATAAAAATGGAAAAAAAATAACTAAATATAACATTGTTAAATATCCATATGGTAATAATGGAGAATCTTTGTCTATTGGCTTAAGTTCCCAAAATTTTAAATTGGCATTTCTATGATGATCCGAATGTCTTGTAACATTAAAAAGATAAATACTACTAAAAAAATGATTTGAGTTCCATGAATGTCTCATTCTAACTGGTTTCCCTCGTTCTCTTACTAATCCATAATGCTCAATATAATTTATTCCTTCTAATGTTGATTTAGATAAAAAGGCAATTAAAATGAAGGTAAGTATTGCATTTACTCCTCCAAATATTAAAATTGATAAAGCAATGATAATACTTTTAGAGTACCCAACAAGCATTCTATTATTAAATGAAAAGAAATTTATTTTTTTTCTTTTTAGTCTTTTTAATTCAATGCTCCAGCCTGAGATATGCTCATTAATTATAGCTTTGATGATAAAAAGATATATACTTTCACCTCTCTTTGCAGATGCTGGGTCTTCAGGAAGACATACATTTTTATGATGACCATATACATGTTCAATTGCAAAATTACAATCAAAAGAAAAAGCAAGTAACCAGTTCGCTACGAATAAGTCAAATTTATTTTTTTTTCTATGAGCCATTTCATGGCCTGCAGTAATTGCCATTGCACCTGCTCCAATAAAAGCCATATAAATTATTGAAATTTTATCAATTAGAATCATTGATTGCTTTATTTGTATAAAATCTATATTTAGTGCATATTTTAATCCATCTGTATACCATAATGGCAAACTATTACTAAATAAAGATACAGTAAAAAAAGTAGAAATAAATAATACTGGTAATGCTAAATAAATTGATAAGTCTAAAATAAAAGTATGAGAAAATATTTCTAATTCTTTATCTGGCTGAACAAGCCAATCTCCAAAAATAAAAATTGAAGAGAAAAAAATTGCATACAATGTAGGATAATAAGAGCCTTGTGTTATTGTAAACATTGTAAATAACACTGAAAAGATAGGAAAATAATATTTAATATATTTTATCATAGAATTATAATTTTTAATTAGTTATTAACTTTTTATGTAGATTCTGAATCATATAGTTGAACATATTACTATTTAATTTAATATAAATGGGTTTCATGGAGTAATATTTATGTCTTTATATTTGTAGCCTGATATATTCATGACTGATATAATATTATATTAATAATTTGTATTACATCAAGTATATCAATTGTATTGTCAGTATTAATATCACCATTATAATTATATTCATTACTTAGTATAATATTTATAATTAATAAAATATCTTGAATATTAATTAAGCTATCTTCATTAATATCTCCTAATATACTATTCTGTACTGCTAGTTTTAAAGCTATAGGTCTATGGTCAGATATATTTTGATCATACTCATAGAATCCACCATCAAAATAATCATCAATTTTTATTGTTTCACAATAAGAATTTCCATTTTCAAAAATTGAAAACAGTTCGTTTGATATAATTATATGGTCTAAGTGAGATGGCCAATTAGGGAATGACCATTCGATAATATCGCCTTGGGCAATTGGCATATCTACAAATAAATAGTTTTCGCTATCATCAATAAACATTTGGAAAATATTATTTTCTACTTCATCTGTCAAGGAATCATTAAGATCGCCCAGTAAAATTACATTATTCTCATTGAAATTTAATTCTATATATTCTTTTAAAAGATTATTAGCGATATATCTTCTCATTTCTTCATCGCCATTATCATTAAGATCTAAAATGCCATCACCACAGCACTTAAAATGGTTATTAATTATTATATAATTTTCACCTAAAAAGTTCATATCTAAAACCATAGGAGATCTTGGGAAGGGACTCCAGTATTCTGATGTTGTATATATTTCATAAATATTATTAATTTCAATTTCATTACTTTTATATATGAATGCTAATCCTGCAAACCAAGAGGATTCATAATATGAATTGTAATTATCTAAATCATTAATCATCTGATTAAAAAGGACGGTATCATCTAATTCTTGCATAGCAATAAGATCAACATCAAGTGCTTCTATAATTTGTGCTACGTAATCTATTGTAATTTGTTCATTTTTAGGGAACCATTCTATATTCCATGTAATAATATCTAAATGATTTTGATTACCAAATTCTAGCTGATCAAAATCTTGCATGAATAAAAAAGAGGTAATAATAAAAATTTTTAACTTATACATATTTTATATTATAAATAAATTTATTTATTTTTATTTTCTTTTATATTTGATTTGAAAAGGTATTTATATTCTGAATACCCTTTTTCATCAAGATCCTCATATTTAATAAAATTCAGTGAAGCTGAATTAATACAATATCTCTGTCCAGTTGGATTAGGACCATCATTAAATAAATGCCCTAGATGTGCATTAGAGGATGAAGATTTCAGTTCAGTTCTTTTATAACCAATATTATAATCAACATCCTTTTTAATTTCGTTTTTATCGATGACTTCATAAAATGAAGGCCATCCAGTTCCTGAATCAAATTTATGAATTGAACAAAATAATGGTTTTCCTGATATTATATCAACATATATTCCATTTTGTTTGTTATCCCAGTATTCATTTTGAAATGGTGGCTCCGTGCCACAATTTTGAGTAACTTCAAATTGAAGCTTAGTCAGTTTTTCTTTTTCCAATTTATATTTCTCTATTTTATTGTCTTCAATAATCTCACTATTAAATGAAACAGATAATAATAATATTAATATATATTTATTCACATGTAATCTCACATTCTTCTAGAGTATAGAATGCTTCAAGACCACAACATCCAGTTATGAATTCTACACATTCATTAGTATTATGATTAAAATAATAGGTGGGACAGATTCCCTCGCAAGGACCAATTTCTGGCTCAATATAGCATTCTTCGTTCATAGGATTTAAAATTATTTGAACAATTGCAACTATATCCAATACATTAAGCTGCCCATCTGAGTTAATATCTCCTACAGTCAGCTCAGCATTTGTAGGCTCATTTGTAATTAATATAAAGCTTACTATCAGAACTATATCTAAAACATTTACTTCTAAATCATTATTTAAATCGCCAAATAGACTGCATATTGAACAACATTCTCCTTCTACAGGAGGTATATAAACTCCTCCTAAACAAGGAACTCCCATTTGTTCTTGACAATCTATAATTATTTCAAACCATTCTCCATTCCAGCACTCTAGTGGATTACATGGATTATTATTGTTGATTTCTCCATTTTCACATTCTACTGAATTACAATCAATAAGATTACCGTTATAATCATAGAAGTCTGCATAACATCCACCACAGAAGTTAGATATACATTCTGTTTGAGTATTAATTTGACATTCAGGAGCTATTTCACATGGGTCTACGAAGCAGTCAGGAATATAAACACAATCGTCAGAAAAATTAATTTCTTGAATTTGATGTGCGTTACATTCAGTGCAATTAACTTCACTCCCAATCAAGACTTCAATATATCTATTTAGATAAAGATTGATATTTTGTATGTTGTCATCAAAAACGACAGGCCAATATATATCGTCATAAGTTTCTATATAATACTCACCACAATACTCCATACAAATAGATATTTCATTTTGCATTAAATATCCTGTTACCACTTGATTTGCCTGACCAAATGCCAAATAAAATATAGATAATAATACTATTCGATTCATATTAATTATATATTTCAGCAGCTTTTCCTATTATCCTATATTCAATTAAATCAGATGGATTAATAACAACATCTTCATGTAATAATTCAATACCCTTTTCTTCTGCTAAATGAATTTTCCATTTTATTGCTTGTTCTTTAGAAAATTCTAATTTTGAAAATATTCCTTCTACGTTAACATTCTTTCCTTTGGCTGAAAGAGGAAATACTATTTCTCCATCGGTAACCTTAACTCTAATATCGGTATTTAAATTTTTATTTTTTACTTTAATCCAACAGCCTCGCATAGGGCAAACCTCTATAATTTCTCCTGATATTAAGACTCTTTTATCTAAATAATTTTTAGAATTATTTATTAACTCTTCAATTTTTATAAATTCAGATGAATTAATTATATCTCCATATTTACCGACTGGATTGGATTTATGTAATAATTCATATTCTGATAATTCTTTTACACAAGCACCGAAAACTAGGATAAATAATAATGTTATTTTGTACATATTTTATTTTAATAATAAGACCTTATCTATATAATAAATTATTTTTTGTTTTTATAAAATCATTTATTTATTATTTCTTTTAATTAATTGAAATAATATTAACAATTAATTATGTATCAAAAATATTTATTTTTTTAAACTGATTGTAAAAAAACACTTAAATATGGATCTAGCAATATCACATTTTTAATTTTAAATTGATATTACTTATATATTTTTTTTAGTTGTGGAAAGTAATTCTAGTTTTTTATAAGTTCTAGTTAATTTTTTTATAACTGTATTAATTATAGGAATATTTATAAAATTATATTTTATTATTTAATCTTAATAAAATAGAGTAAGAGCAGATTATCAAAAAATATCCAAATAATGATAAATTATCAGGTAATTCATTCCACAAATGATAACCTATGAAACCAGAAAATAAGATATAAAAATAACTATATGGAGCAACATTACTTGCTTTTGATAGCTGATATGATAATGTTAAACTAATTTGGCCTAAAAGACCAAAAATTCCAATCATTGTAAGGTTCAAATATTCAATATTATTCATTTTGAATAATTCTTCGCCGGCAATTAGAGCATAAAGTACAGATGAAGATAATGTAAACCAGAATATTATTGTATATGCAGATTCATCTTTACCAATCGATTTAATCATAGTGTAAGCTAAAGCACCTGAAATAGCTGAAAGTATTGCATAGATAGATACGGGATTAAAAAGATTACTATTAGGTTTTATAATAAATAAGCATCCAATCATTAAGGGGATAAATATCAACCAATTTAACTTATTAATAGATTCTTTTAAAAAAAGATATGCAAATAGAGTAACAAAAAACGGAGAAAGTCTAGTAAGCATTGATGCATTCGCTAGAAGCAAATTATCTATCGAAAAGAAATACAGATAAATACCTAATGATCCAAATAAACATCTAAAAAATAATTTAATTCGACTTTTTTTGAGAGGAATAATTCTAGTATTAAATATGAAAATTATTATTAGTATGAAGATACAGCTAATTATCTGTCGAGAAAATGCTTTAATTGCTGTACTATGTGGCGTTGCCTTTACAAAAGATGCCATAATTGAAAAAGATAAAGCAGAAACTATCATTAATAATTTTGCTTTATTATCATTTTGAATAGTTATTTTCATATTCATAAGTTAAATATTCATGCGTTTTATAATGGCTATTAATCTAAATTTTTTCATTATTTTGGTAAAAATTAGTTATAATTTTAATAAACCTCTAATGCAATTTAGTTGCAATAAAGATTTAAAGCTATTTAATTTTAACTGTAATATTTTAGTTCAAAATAAAAAAAATATTTTAATTAAACTCTTAAAAATAAAGTATAATGCAAAAAAATCACGAAAAAATCACTTCTAATAATCACCATATTTTAAATGATTCATTTTTTATTACGAAAAAAACAGATAAATCGATAAAAATTAAAACAAAAACTACTAAAGTTAATGATTTTAAAAATCACCATATTAGTAATTATTCCACATACCTTTCAGAAATTTTTAAAAAAGAGAATAATATAGCAATTTGGAAAAGAAAATTAAATACTGATTTAATTAAAGCAAGCAATCATTTTATTCTAAAAAATCCAAATTTAGAATTTTCAAAAGTTATTAAAAAAAATTCTTTAAAAAAGATGTGTTCTGAAATTGAATTTGATTATAAAATATTAATTATAATTGAAGATATAAATAAATTAGTTAATGAATTTTGTGATTTATTTAATATTAAAAGTGTTTGGTTAAGATTAGATGCTATTAATAAACCAATGTGTCCAAAATTTCATACTGATGATGTTCGATGTAGAATGGTAACCACATATAGAGGGCCAGGAACACAATGGATACCACAAAATCTAATTGATAAAAATATAAAAGAATCTGATATTATGGAGCTTGATATTGGGCATGTAGCATTACTAAAGGGTGAAGGTTGGCAAGGTAATGAAGGTAATGGATTAGTACATAGGTCGCCTCACAAAAATACTGAATATAAACGTCTTTACATGACGATTGATTTTGTAGAATTTTATCATAAGTTAAATCATAACCGATTAAACAAAAATATTTAATTAATTAGAAATGGAAAATATAAAAATAAAAAAGTTACCTGTTACTGTCCTTTCAGGCTTTCTGGGTGCGGGAAAGACTACTGTATTATCTCATGTATTAAATAATCGTGAAGGAAAAAAAGTCGCTGTAATAGTTAATGATATGAGCGAGATTAATATTGATCATAGTTTGATTAAAAATGATGTATCATTGACATTGAACCATAAACAAGAAAAATTAGTTGAAATGAGTAATGGTTGTATTTGCTGTACTCTTAGAGAAGATTTATTAATTGAGGTAGCTAAATTAGCAGAGACGGGCCGATTTGATTATTTACTAATTGAATCAACGGGTATTTCAGAGCCATTGCCTGTTGCTGAGACATTTACTTTTGAAGATGAAAATGGTCGTTCATTATCAAAGGTTTCAGATTTAGATACAATGGTAACAATTGTAGACTCCGTTAATTTTTTGAGAAATTATGATGAGGCAAAAAACTTGAAGGAAGTTGGCGAGTCTCTAGGAGAAGATGACCATCGCAGTGTTGCTGATTTACTTGTGGATCAAGTTGAATTTGCTGATATAATTTTAATAAGTAAAAAAGATTTAGTAAAAAAATATGATATTAAAAAGCTAACCGCTATACTAAAAACTTTGAACACAACAGCTGAAATTATTCCAATATCAAATGGGAAAATAGAAATAGATAAAATTTTAAATACCGGTTTATTTGATTTTGATCGCGCACAACAAGCTCCAGGATGGTTAAAAGAGATGCGAGGTGAGCACATTCCCGAGACTGAAGAATACGGAATAAGTAGTTTTGTATATCAAGCTCGAAAACCTTTTTATCCACAAAAGTTTCATGATTTTTTAAATAGCAAATACATTGCAGGTAAACTTATCAGGTCAAAAGGATTTTTTTGGCTTGCAACTCGTCCAGCATATGCAGGTAATTGGAGTCAAGCGGGTGGTATTGCTCATCATGGATGTGCTGGTTATTTCTGGAAAGCAATACCTAAAGAAAGATGGCCTATTGACAAGGAATCAATTAGTTTTATCAAAAATAAATGGGTAGAACCTTTTGGAGATATGCGTCAGGATTTAGTTTTTATTGGTCAAGGCTTAGATAAAAAAGTAATTTCAGAAAAATTAGATAATTGTCTATTAACTGATGACGATTTATTGCTTGGTAAAAATCATTAGGCGAAATTTCCAGATCCTTTTCCTGTTTGGAACTAATTTTTGATTTTGGTGATAATTATATAAAACAGGAAAGAGTAGAAAAAATATTTCTTTACTGCTCTGTAAATTATATTATTACCATTTTCCGTACATTGGGTTTGGGAACATGTACATATTATTTCCAAATTTATATGATTTATCTAAATCTGGAAAATCATGTTTTGCATCTCCAAAATATGCAATGACTTCAAGACTACCAATTTTACTCATTCTTCCTTTACCATTTAAAATTTCTTTTCTTCTAATATCTTTTTTATCTTTTTTATCTCTTCTTAATAAAAAAATATCATCAGAATGTAGGATTCCTAAATCTTTCATATTTTCTTTAGTAGGTTCTTCATTCTTAGCCATTCTATTACTTAGAAAAACAATTTTAACATTTGTTTTTCTAATATTATTTATAAATTCTTTTGCACCTGGTACTAATTTAGCTTTTTTTAAATTTACCCACTTTGACCAACTATCTGGATTATATGATTCATTCTTTTCCGTTAAATCAATTTGATAGTTTGAATTATCTAAGACTGTTTCATCTAAATCCATCACAATACATGAATTGGAATTAGAATTATTTATAATTTGAGAAATATTATTCCATGCATTATAATAAATTTGTTCGCATAAAATTTTATATTCAGATGAATTAGTAACCCAGCGAATATCATTTGGAAGCTCTATATTACTATTACTTAAATTTTCATCATTTTTATAGTCTTTTGAACAGTTTTGCAAAACAATTGACATTATAAATATTAAAATTAACTTCATTTATTAAGTATTCCTTTTAGTATTTAGAAATATATTAAAAAATCAAAATTGATTATTGACAATCTTCAGGGCAATTACTATTATTTTCAGGACCTCCACAGATGCCATCCCCACAACAAGGCATACCTTGGGGGACATTTTCACAATCAGGAGGGTTACCACCGCCTGTACCACCACCACCTGTACCACCACCTGTACCGTTAAAATCACCTTTTAAGCATCTAGAAAAATATGGGAATTGATTAGTAACCATATAATGATAAATCCCATCAGGAAATTCAGGGGTAACACCAATTCTACCATTACATTCATCTAAATCACCAGAACCTTCAATATATTCAAAATCCTGGGTAAAAGCACCCATAGGTATTGGAATATTAAGCCCTGAACCTGAACCTGGTCCACCAGTTAATTCTGTTAATATTTCTGGTCGCCCTAAATCAGGAGAATCTTTTAACCGCCAACTTGGCTGAAGCTCTATAATTTCACTTTGATTATCACAAGCATCTGAATATCCATATTCAGCATAAATTGGAAAACCATCTGAAGCCCATCCTATTAGTAATATTGATTCATCATCATTTAAAAAATCAATCAAGAGGTCTGGCATTCCATGATAATGATATGCACCATTTGGTTGAACATGAGCATGATTCATATCATCACCAAAATCAAATGTTTCATGCCCCAAAGCCTCAATACTCCAATTACCATTTCCCTGAGCTAAACTACATACACCATTGTCATTACATCTACCAGCAGTACCTGGATCAAATTTTACACTATTCAAAGCATATGCGATTACTCCTCCAGGACCACCGACAGATTCACCTTGTTCTGATACTATTTCAGGATAAAGGGAAAAACTATGGTTTATATTTTGTTCTGTGATGGAATTAGGGCAATTAGCGTTAGGAAAAGTACCAACCTCATGATTTGGTATTCCATTACCTGATAATATTCTGTCTTGGTCATCTTGAGACCAGGAGTATATACTATATGAATTTATAGATTCATCATTATTATAAATCTGTTCATCTATATTAGTAAGTATTCCATCAGTAGAAAAATTTTCTTCATTACAATCATCTGCAATAGGGCCATATAATATAATATTTACAACTTGGATAACATCTATTACGTTGATAAGACCATCATTATTAATATCTGCATTATCATTAGAACCATTAGTTAAAATAAAATTAACCAATATAATTATATCTTGAACATTGACTACGCCATCATTATTAATATCACCATCTGTTCTATTATTAAAAATATTGAAATTATCTAAAAATGAATGTGAAAAAATTAATGATGATATTAAAAATATAGAGATTATATTTTTCATATTTTTATACCTTTATATTTTTATAATAAAATATTTTGGAACATAAATTTTAGTAATTATCTATTCAATTTTTATCTGATATTTTATAAGAATAATTACTATTAAGGGTACATTAAATTATTAAGTTGGATTGTTGCTTTGCAACTAAATACTATCCTTTTTTCATTAAATATCTAGTAATTTAAAACACTTTATATTGAGAAATATTAAAGATATTATATTTGATTGATTTATAATTATAGAATTATTTGTTTATGATAATTTAGGATTTAAATCTAGGACTAATTAATCTAAAATTACGGTGGAATATTTTGATTAATGAGTAACCACTATATTTTTCGCTTATTGGTATAATTTTTCGAAAGCAAATAAATTTTTAATTAAAATTTAATTTAATATTAATGATACTAATTGAATTATATCAGTAATATTTAATTCTTGATTATTATCAATATCCCCATAAATATATAAACAATATAAATTTGAGGAGTAGAGTATTTCATTTACCAAGGATAGAATATCAAGAATATTAATTATAAAATCTAAATTTATATCACCAATTTCTACATCAAAACACATTGCAAACTCTGTAACAACAGCTCTATGATCAGAAGGCCAAGGATCACAATCATATATATATGAATTTAGAGGATACAAGTTCTTAGAATAACCATTTTTAAAGTATATCATATCAATTCTGTCATGTATTTCTCCATTATCAAAAGTATTTTTAGGATATCCTGGAGACCAGGTTAGACCAATATTATTTTCTACCAATGGATGTATATATCTATACGAGTCATAGAAGCCATTATTTAATAAAAATTGAGAAACTGGCCAATCAATTTGGAACCCAAAATTTTGATTTATATTATTTTCACCCCAATCTAATATTGAAGGCGTATTATGATCTCCTACATATATTATAGGCAAATTAGGACTATATTCATGGTTAGTTATTATTTGATTATAAATATCTAAATTTTCAATATATCTAGTTGATAACTCATTATTAATAACATCCTCGGATGAAACTCCTTGATATAAATCATATGGACCATAAGGATAGGCGGTTAAATGTGAGGAAATAAATTTAAGTGTATCATAATTAGATATTAATACATTAGCACCAACTCCATAGAGATTATAGTCTATGGTATCAATTATAGGAAATCTAGAGATAATTGATATATTTGATTCAGAGGGTGTTGAAAATAATTCTTCATAACCATCGAAATCATAAAGTAATGATTTTATTTCAATAATTGAACCGGGATTTGTTTCTTGAAATCCAATTATATCTATATCTAATTCAGTAATAATTTCTGCAACACGACCTAATCCACCATAACCATATTGTGCACTATACCAAGTATTAAAAGTCATAACATTAAATGTATCTTCAAAATCAGAAGAGAGATTGGTATTACAATTATCAATAACTGTGAATGGATAAGAAGATATCAACTCATAGTTATTATTATAAAATAATCTTAGCTCATATTGTCCTGAAGATAATGAAATAGGAGAAAAATTTATAAAACCTGAGCTAATAAAATTATAATTATTATTTTGTGTTCCATCTGTATACTGCCAATAAAGATATTCCTCATTGGAAGCATTAATTGAAAATATTCCAATCCAATCACTACCATAACTATTTAAATCATTAAAATGAGCTTCTATATGCTCTCCGACAATTAGGGTATCTTTATTTGCTGATAATTCAGCTTCAGAAAATAAAGAATTAAATAATATTAAGACATAAATAGATAATTTCATTTTTTGATAATTAGTTAAAATTTAATACGTTGATTACACTTTTAAAAAGTTACTTAAATAATATTTCCTTAAATTTTTATTATTTATTAATAATTGATTATACTTGAATATTTCTAAATTAAAAAATTACCGTTTAGTTAGGCTAAGTTTTAGGAATTAAAATATTCTGATATTATTTTTTATTAAAAGTTTAATCAGAATATTTTATATAATTTAATTATAATTATACTAAAATGATATTTATGAGCAATATTATATCCAAAATATTAATATTATCATCCTGATTTAGATCATATTCTATTGATTGATTTATATTTTGCAATACATAATTAACCAAAATAACTACATCTAAAATATTAACTAAATTATCCTGATTTAAATCACCATAATCTGGACTGCTTTCTAAATAATTAACTAAATATTGTTGCTGATAAGTATTCAGATTATGACCAGAATTACCTTTTAAATGAACTACTTGATTTGATAAGTAATTATATTCATAAGTAGATGAACCATCTATTTCAATGCCTTCTTCATCAGATAAAATATCACCTTGATACCCTTGGCTTTTGGCTATAAGATATATTGAATTTAGTGAGTTTAAAAAGTTTACTCCAACTGCTGCACCTCCAAAATATGGAATAATAGGGTCATTTATATTCCCAATATTCAAATATTTTCTGCCTATTAAAGGAATTGCTATATCATTATATCCGTTAAATTCTTGATTACCATTAGTCCCATTTGATGGATAATAAAAATTATCATTATGGTATTGCGCCTCGGATAATTGAGATACAATCGAACATATAATATCTATGCCACTATTATAATTTTCTATGAATATTCTATTAGCTAATGCTGCACCATTTGAAAATCCAATAATTCTAATTTTATCTGAATTAATGTTATTAAATAATTGTAGTTGATTTACTAAATCGGATATCATTTCTACATCAGGAGCTTTACTAGGTTCATTGCTAATATTCCAACTATTCATATATCCTGTTGGCGCAATAAGAATTTGAGTATTTAAAATATTTTGATATTGGTAAACTAGCTGATTTCCGTTACCACCAAAACCATGCAGTAAAATGCAAACTGGGAAACCAGTTTCAGGTGTAGTTAAATCAGGTATATTAATTTCTAATGGATAAGTCCATCCTAAAGGCTCTTGAAACCAATTTGTTAATGTATTAAGTTGTGAAGATTCAAATAAATCTTGTGAAAACATTATAGAAAAATATAGAAGTAAACTTTTTCTCATTGAATTAATTTAAAAAATAAATATTAAGCATTTAAGATTAAGTTAAAAGGTTTCTAAAGTAGTCATGTTAGTTTAAAATAATATTTATAAGTTGGATTACATCAATAACATTTACGATCTCATCTTCATTTAAATCACTACTTTGCTCAAATTGATTTAATAAAATTAAGTTTATAACTTGCATAACATCTAAAATATTAATTTCATTATCACCATTAACATCACCTAAATTAAAGATATATTGGCTAAAAAAATTCCAAATCTCCTGACTTGAGTAATTTGGCCAATCATGTCCACCTCCTACCTCTTCATAAAGCCATACTTCAGCATTATCAATACAATCAAAATATCTGTTCTTAATGGTGTTTGTATTTTGCAAAATGAGTTCTTCATTTCTAGTACAATCATTTTCTTCGACCCAAAAATCAATTACTTCTTCTACCCCAGGATAAGGACCCCAGTAAGTATCATTATAATCACCATTCCATAAAGTTACATTATCATTTGTACCATGTATTTCCATAACTGGTATAGGATTAGGATTACAGGAATTCCAAGAAACACCAAACATGGTTCCGGCAACTGCAGCAATAGATTTAAAAAAATTATCAGTTTCACATGCTAATTTATAAGACATTTCTGCACCATTTGACATGCCTGCTACAAAAGTATTATTAGTATCATAACCATATTCATCTTGTAAATATTCAGCAAGTGATATTATGAATGAGACATCATCCACTTCAATATTGTCATGAAAGTTATATCCTACATTCCAAAAGTTATTACCATTTTGGTCAGAAGTTCCTTGAGGATAACAAACAACGAAACCATATTCATCAGCTAAGGTATTCATACCGGAATAATTACTTATACCTAAAGCTGATCCAGTAAATCCATGCATAATGAAGACTAGAGGAGGATTATCTTGAATTATATTAGGTTCATATATATAATATAGCCTTGAAAGACCCTCATGATTAAAAGTATGTTCTACAGGAATATCATTACAATATCCATGAGTGTTTAAAAAATCATCACTGCAATCGCCACAATCAAAACTATACTCCTCACATTGAAAATCATAACCCCATTCTCCATCATCACACCATCCATCTCCCACCCAAGAATCAGTAATTCCATCTTGATTAAAATCATCACAATATTCATTGTTTACATAGCAATCAAATCCAAAATCAGCTTCATTATTACAAAAAGCGAGCCCATCGCAATCAAACATTAACATATTATCATCACAATCTTGCGAAAAACATAATGCCATCGATATTATTATTAAATATTTTCTCATAGCTAAATCTATTGTATATGAAAGCTTGAATAAAAGATACTTTCTTACTAGGAAATTAGGTGTTTTAAATAAGAATTCACAACTAATCAATTTAAATTCTAAATTTTAAAAAAATCAATTTCTTTTTTTAAAAACTAATTGTAATTAGAAAAAACTATATTATCAAGTGAGGTTTTAAGAATTCAGATTTATACCTTTTTCTTTACTACAGTTCCAGCAAGAGGTAATGTAATTTGGAGAATTTTCCTTACAAAAATCACAAATCCAATTACCGGGCTTGTCTAGTTTTTGATTTACTTTATATTCTTTTATAAACACTTTTGCAGATTCAAAGTCTTCTTCTTTTACATAAACTTTACTAAACATAGCATCAATAGGCAACTCACCAATACCGGCCTGTAAACTGCTACCTGTTATGTAGCAGGCAATATTTCTTTCATTCAGTTCATCTTTAATTATATTTCCTTCAATTGTATTTTGAGCTATATATAATAGTTTTGTTTTCAATAATAATAACCAAATTTCATTGATTTTTGTTTTAAAATAATTAGATTCTATCGTTATTCAAAGATGAAGAATTATGTTTTTTATTTTAATTTTATATATAATTAGCTTAGTATAATGTTTATAATTAACAGAATATCTAATACATCTGTAAATTCGTCTAAGTTTAAGTCAGCACTGTTATTGTACTCATTATTTAAAATATAATCAATTACTAAAAGAATATCTTGAACATTAACGATGTTGTCTCCATTTATGTCTCCTAGTAAAAGTTCTTGACACTCTATATTTGTATAAAACTGAGAAGCGCTGATTGGAATATCAAGTAAAATATTACAATAATTAGAATTTTCTAATAAGTGATATTTAAGCCAATTAATAACCTTTTCTCCTAATTCTCCTGATCCTGAGTAGGGATTTAATCCAGTTTCATGATTTCCATTTTCTATTTCAAATAACATTTTAGATGTTGATTCAGGGGTATAATTATAGTGAACTGCGGCATCTAAATCCGTTGGATTTTCAATATCTCCTTCACTCGAAATAATTAATACAGAGCTAGAATGATTTAAATGTTCTGGTACAAGACAATAATAATCATAAGTTGGATTTGTACAGTTTTCATAATCTTGTATAGAAAGACCTGGATTTAATGCAATTACTGCTTTCAAACTAGAATCAATTGTTGCTGCATATTGCGCTGAACCTCCACCAATTGACCAACCGCTTGTCGCAAAACTATGAATATTAACTTTGTTTAAAATGGGCGAATCTGATCTATTATTTTCTAGCTTTAAAACTTCTATTGCATCTAAAAGACTAAAAGCTAAATCACTCATATCATCATTTAAGTAATCATTTATTCCTATAGTCATTGCAATGAATCCATGAGATGCATAATATTGTCCCCATTCATGTAATATTGTTTCAGGAGAAAATGCACCTGGTACGATGACTATACTACTATAGGGTGGCTCGCTATTTATTGGATAAAAAACTGTAGCACTTAAATAATTATCACTACTTATTAAACCATCAGATTCATTAAATGAATCAAATTGAAAAGGACCATCATTAGGGTTAATAGTATCTTCACCTATATTTTGACATTGATTTGTTGATTCATTCCATTCACAATATGAAGACCAATAAATACAATTATCATAATTAAGGTCAATACATTCAGCATAAATTATATTTAAAGAAATTGACAATAAAATTAATAATTTTATAAAATTATTTTGTTTAATAAGTGAATAAATTAGAACCTTTAAATTCTTCATTACTAATTAAGTTTAATACTTAAAAAAAATTAATGTTTAAGATTTGTTGCACCAGTTTCTAAGGAAATTATCTTACCATCTTTAAACCTATAGAAAGCAAGCACTGCTTGTTTGTTTCCATCATTGAATGATACAAAAGCATGTTCTACTGCTACGTCTTCATTCTCAAATAAAATTCTAACTTTTTCTCTTTTTACGTCACCACTCATAGCCCATTTTACTACTTCAGATTTAGTGAAAATTTTTCCTTGAGAATAATTTGTAAAAGCGTAATCATCATGAAGGCATTCTTGAATTTTATTTTTATCTAATAATTCAATAGCATACTGGTATTTTTTTAAAATTGACATATTTACCTGTTTTATTTATTTTGTTATTATAATAACCTATTAAATAGATTCTTATTTAATTAAAATTTTCATATAGATTTTATTCGACAATTGAAGTCAAAAAAGAAATAAAATATAAAAGATATTCATTATACCAATGAAATCATAAATATTAAAACAATGTTAAATAACATTTTTTAAATAATGCTATTTATTATTGGTTTTGTATTCTATTTATTAATTTAAAATTATATTTATTAATTGGAGAATATCTAAAATATTTACTGTTCCATCTTGATTAATATCAAAATTGTCTCCATATTCATTTGTTAAAATAATATTTACTAATTGGATCACATCTATTACGTTAATAGTTCCATCATTATTTAAATCACCATTTAAAGTATATTTTTTTTTATATATCCAGGCTTTATTTGTTGATAAGAAACCATTTGGATCAAAGCCTCCAAAATAAATGGCGTTTTCATTGTTAAATGGAGATTCTGTATAACACCTAGTTGCTACTAATTCAGGGTCAGTAAATGATATAGATTCATTAACTTCTTCTAGGGAATATTCAGCATTACTATTTCTCACGGCAAATAAGGCTCCACTATAATAGCTATTCCAAGAAGGGTAATTCCCTCCTTGAATTGTAGATTCAAAGCCAACTATATGATAGAATTCATTATCTAAAGGATTAAAAATCTTTAGAAAATCATTATATGCTCCTAATATATAGTTTACTGAAGTACCCGGTAAATAATCTTCTACAAGTAATGAAAGTTTAGTTTCATAAACCCTTTCAAAACTACCATCTAAACTAGGATCTAAACGAAATATTATACCTTTTGATTGACTATTAGGACACCACATTAAAAGCATAGATTCGTTTTCTTCATTAGCAATGACCGTTAGACCTCTTATACCGCCAACAGATGAATTGATATTTGAACTTAAATCACTAAAATCATGTATGATAGAATATGAGGGATTTGAACCATCAATTCTCTTATATATTTTATTACCTGAGGAAAAATATAAAGCGTTATTTGCAACAACAATACTAAGAGGTCTTGTATCAAGAGGACCATATTCTGGAACTGAATCCCATTGAATCTTTCCTTCTAAATTTGGATTATATTTACCTGTAAATATTCCATTTGTACCTACAGAGGTAAATAATATCTCCTCACCTGTTATTTGGTCCGTATAAATTTGCATATCTCTAATTGAATAACTTTCACCAGCTGGAAGGTTTCCTTCATAAATAGTAGTTATATTCCAATTATCAGCTTGATCGTTTCTTACAAATGCACTTGCAGTTACGGGACCAAAAACAAAATTTGAAGAATAAGCTGCAACAATTAATAAAGTATCAGGAATTGGTAAAATATCATTAAACATATCCTTTGTGAAAATAACTTGTTTTAATATTTCTGGTCTTAAATAATAGGAGTCTAAATTCAAATCAACAGACCAATCTTCAATTGGACTACTAAGTGAAATTATCTGCGCCCAACCAATGTTAGAATTATTTCCACCATACCATATATTAGATTCATCTTGCCAATAACTAATTGATGCAAATAATTTATTTTTATGATTAACTAATTGAAGTACTTCAGAACCACCCATAAAATTATAGTTATAATCATAATTACCTGCATTAAAGGAGCTTTCCCAAACTTCTGCATATATTATTATAAAAAATATTAGTAATATATATTTTCTCATAAAATAACTTACAAAATATGAAAAGCTCTATAAAAGAGGCTTTCATATTTATTATAATTGTAGTAGGATTTACTTTTTTTGATTTCTTTGGGTCTTATCATTATTCATTTATTTATTATAAAAACTAATGGCATCTTTTAATAAGTACTTACTTTTCATAAAAAGTCCTTCTCCATGCGCTATTTCATTGTTTTTTGAATCATATAGAAAAGATTTTGCTTTAATTTTACCATTTTTTTCATAAACTGCTTTAGCTTTAGAAATAATGATACCATTGGATACAGGTTTAGTTAAATATATATTAAAATTATATGTAAATAAAAAAAAATCATCAATATATGTATTTGAAGCAGCCCAAGCAGCATCATCCAACATTTTAAAATAAATAGAACCATGCAAGCTATTAGCTGAGTGATGAAATTTTTTAGATATTTTCATTTCAATTTCACATTCACCTAAATTTAGTTTCATTTTTGGATTAAAAATTTGATTAATTGGAGCATTGTCATAACAATTAATTATGTTATCAAAGTGTTTTTTATTCAATAATTAATTTGAAAATAATTTGTGGGTTCCAAATTGATTTTTCTTAACCTTATTATTTGTATTAATATAATAACCTAAACCGCTAATTACAGAATTGATATAATTTGTCAAACTAGGTTTTACTATTAAGAAAAAGGGTAAAAAATTAACTATTTTTTTACCTTGATTATAAATGTGTGGATATATTGATATTATTAATTTTGATTTTTTTCCTTTATCTTCAATTTCCCATGTAACAAATGATTTTTTCCCATTTTTTGTACCAATAAATAAATTATATCCTTGATTATCAACCCACTTTACAAATTTTCTTTCTAAAATCAATCCACTATAGTAATAAATTTGATCAATAGAATTTAAACCAGGCCAATTAATCGTTGGATTTTTATCACAAAAAGGATGAAATAACTCCAAATTTGAAGGACTAGAGATAATATTCCATAAATCTGAGGAAGAGATTGCTGTTTCTAAAGTTCCTTTTATACACCAATGAAATTTATGTTCATTTTCACTTAAAGATTTCATAACTATAGTTTAAAAATATAAAAAGTCCATATGAAAGAGGATTTTTCAATAATTAATGTGAAGGTAATAGTATTCGAAACTTTAGAATACTAATCCCAGAGTAGAATATCTATCTAAATCCAGCGTCTAACCTTGTTTTTATAATTTTTATATCTTTCTCCAAATATATTTTCTAAAGTTTTTTCTTCAGGTAAAATCTGATTTTTAGTTATGAATAATATGAATAATGGTATAAATAGAAGACTTATATAGTTTTTTAAATAAATAGCAATTGAAAATAAAATTAAAAGGAGTCCAAGATACATAGGATTTCTTGTATAACTATATATTCCATCATTAACTAAATATGATGTTTTAGACGGCTTAAGAGGGCTAATTGTAGTTTTAGATAATCTAAATTTATTTATGCCTAAAATAATTATAATTATTCCACTTATTAAACATAACAATGCGAGTTCATTTATTAAATTAAAATTGAAACTAGCTTTATAGAAGTATTTACTTATTAACCATATCATAATTGCTGATAATAGTGCTTGTATTGGTGGTGGTATTAATAATTTGATTATTTATTTTCCTTTTTATATTTTAATGAAATTTTTTATTTAATTATTAAATAAGGGATATATGTTAGTCTAAAATTAAATTTATAAGTTGAAGAATATCTATTATATTTATCAGTCCATCTTGATTTAAATCAGCTAAATTGGTAAAGCTTTGATTATCTATTATAATGTTTATAATAAGGATTACATCTAAAATATTAATAATACTATCTAAATTAATATCTCCTATTATTATAAAATTGGTTTCTTCAGTAAATTCTAATAATGCATTTTCTATTTGAATCATTGCATTATAATTATTTGAATTGCTTAATAATACTATACCTATAGTATCTGAAAATGATATAAACATTTCTGTTAAGCTGCCTAAATCTCCACCATTATGCCCAAAAAGTATCCTTCCATTTTGATTTTTATAATACCACATTAATCCTTGCATTGAATTAATTGTTGGATAATGAATAGTTTTAATTAGTTCAATTGTTTGTGAATTTAAAATATTTACTCCATTATAAGTTCCACCATTCATATAGGCACCCATAAATTTAGCTAAATTATTTGAGGATGTTCTAAGTTGTCCTGATGGATAATCAGAGTAACCGTAATTTTCATATTCAGTAAGATTTTCAGGATCACTTCCAGTACCATCTTCTCCGCAAATTTCGTTATAATCAGAGCAGCAATCATCATAATAAATACATTCTGAATCACAAAAACACGGATTATTTTGATCATAAATACCACAACCAATAATAAAGCAAGAATCTCCATTTCCTCCTGTTAATTGATATGGTAATGCAACCTGATTAAGATTATTTATTTCAGATAAATACCAAAATGTATTTTCCATTGATAGTGGTTCAAATATATTTTCATTACAATAATTACTAAATGATTGATTTGATATTTCTTCAACTAATAATCCTATTAACGCAGCACCATTATTAGTGTATGTATGATTTGTACCAGGATTTGAATTAGTGAAATTTAAATTACTATTATAAAAACTTCCTTCTGGTGTCAAATACTGTTCAAGATAATAATTTAATGATAAAGGTGAATCACTATTATAATATGTCATAATATTCCAATTATCTTTAATCCCTGATGTATGAGATAGTAACATTTTAAAAGTAATTTGCGTGTTAGGATAAGTTGGATGAATGACATCAAATGGCAAATAATTATTAATATCATCATCAAGTTCAAACATATTTTGTTCATATAATTGCATTAAAGCAGTTACAGTAATAGTCTTTGAAATAGATGATAATATAAACATAGTATTCTCATCAACCTGTATCTCATCATTAATATTTGCATAACCAAATTGTTTTTCCCATATAATGTATTGATCTTTTACAATTGAGATTGATAATCCTGGTATTTGATGAGTTTCTATTGTTGATTGAATAAATTGTATGAGTTCTTCCTCATTGCGATTATTATTTGTTATAACATTTGTATTTTGACGATATACAAAATGCTGAATGTTTCTATTTCGAATTTTATTTTCATTTAATTCTGAAAATAAAATATTTAAAAATAAAAATGTAATTAAATATTTATTCATACTTGTAATTTACAAAAAAATTATTTATTAATATAATAAGGTGTTTTCTTAATATCCTTAAAAATTATATTCCTAATTAATTATATCTGATAATAATTAAAAATTGATAGGTAAAACCCACCTATTCCAGGTATTTTAAGTTTTTCTTCTGTCGTGGTGGCAAAATTCCAACCTGTGACTCTCTGGCTCCAAAATATTATAGCAAAAATTACAAATTAAATTTAAGCTGTATATTGATTTTTTTTTCATCTAATTTCTTGTTGCTATAAAGGTTGGTAATTGATATTCCAAGCAATCTAACAGGTTTCATTATTGTTTCTTGGTAAATGAGGTCTCTAATGATTGGGAAAAAATCTTCTTTTTTCTGGAGGTATTCATTAACTGTTTTACTTCTAGTCTGTTGTTTAAAATCACTATATTTTAATTTTATAGTTACTGTTTTGCCTTTATTTTTTGATATAATTAATCTGCTTTCAAGTTCCTCTGAAATATTATTTAATTCATCTAATATGAAACTTTCTGAGTTAATATCTTTAGAGAATGTCTGTTCAGCACCAATTGATTTTCGTATTCGATTTGGATTTACTTCACTTTTATGGGTATTGCGAATTATATTATAAAAATGTTCACCACTTTTTCCAAAATGACTTTTAAGAGTACCCAAACTATTCTTTTTTAAATCTGCTCCATTATAAATACCTAAATCATTCATTTTTTTTTCTGTGATTTTCCCAACTCCAAAGAACTTTTCAATTGGTAATTTTTCTAAAAAATCATTTATTTGAGAAGGATGAATAGTCTTTTGCCCATTAGGCTTATTTATTTCAGTTGCTATTTTTGCTATAAATTTATTTGTTGAGATTCCAGCAGAAGAAGTTAAACCAATTTCATTTTTGATTCTTTTTCTTATTTCAGTTGCTATATCACTAGCTAAATGTATATTTTTTTTATTTTCCGTAACATCTAAAAATGCTTCATCAAGTGAAAGAGGCTCAACTAAATCAGTATAATCAAAAAATATATTTTTTATTTGAGCTGATATTTCTTTATATCGTTTAAATCGGGGGGTTATAAAGATTAGATTTCTACATTTTTTTTTTGCTAAAATGGAGGGCATAGCAGATTTAACTCCATATCCTCGCGCCTCATAAGATGCAGCAGCAACGACTCCTCTTTGCCTATTGCCACCAACAG
>NZIV01000086.1 GCA_002689995.1 Fidelibacterota bacterium | reverse complement strand
GAGCTATTTGCTCAAGTCCATCAACATCAGAATACTTGAATTTTTTAGGTTTTAAGAAAAAGCCAAAAACAAACTTTGGATTAAATACGATAAATCCTGAAAGATTTCTTTCTATAAAAAAAGAAGAAGATCTCCAGCGCGATCAATTTGTTTATGTTGGAAGGATGAGTCCCGAAAAAAATATATCTTTTTTATTAAATGCATATTCTGAATATCTAAAAAAAACTTCAAGAAAAAAACTTATACTTAAACTTATTGGTGATGGACCAATGTTTGATGAATATAAAAACCTTGCATCAGAATTGAACATAGAAAAATTCACTTTTTTTGTAGGAGCAAAAAGTTCTCAAGAAATTGCTGAAGAACTAAATAAATCTAAGGCACTTTTATTCCCTAGTTTATCCGAACCATGGGGTATCGTTGTAAATGAAGCTGTTTCTCTGTCTGTTCCTGTAATAATCTCAGAAAAGGTTAATTCAAGGAGTCTTTTAGTGAGGCAAATGGTGAATGGATTTTGCCTTGAGCCAGACAATCATGAAGGTTGGGTTAAAGCGATGATGTTACTAGCAGAGGACGATGAACTTTATGATACTTTTAGCAGTGGCGCAAAAAATTTCTGGGATGACATAAATGTAAAATCCTTTAGAAAGGCTGTTGAATATCTTACAAAATAATTTAATGGAAATTATTACTAGATTGATTTTCCGATATAACTCTGCACTCAGAAAAATATCTTCTGCGTTAGTTATTAGAGGTATAGGATTAATTTTCAGTTTATTAGTTACTTATTTCTTACTAATAATCTTAGACGTAAGGAGTCTTGGAATTTTCTATTTCATTGTCTCGCTGTCAAGACTAGCCAGCATATTATTTAGTATGGGAGTTTTTGCATCAATAATTCCTCAATATTCATCCTATTCAAATGAAAAAAAAAATTCTCTGCTAAACTTATCTATCGTCCCAGCCATAGCACTCAGTTTATTTGTCCTTTTTATAATAAATTTAACTTTTTTCTTCTTAGATTCCAATCTTAAAACAATATACTGGTATATACCGCACTGTAGTATTTTAATTTCTACGTACTTGATTCAATTTAACCTTTACAATTATTTTAATTGCAAAGAAAGGTTGGCATTAACTTCTTTTATGCTTGAAGGTAATGGAAGGAACTACTTTTTTCTACCTATCCTATTTGTCTTCCATTATTTTTTTCTTGAAGAGACAAACTTGAATATGGTTCTTAGTATTTTTGTTGTCTCATCCATTTTAGTAAATGTTTTTGGTCTAATTAATTATAGCTACGATGGAATAATTGAAAATTTAAATTTTAATAACCTTAAAGATTTTTTTAGAGTAGGCTTTAAATTTTTCCCCTCAATTATAGTCTCCACTGGAGCGCCGAGTATTTATGACGTCTTGATAAACGTTTTTTTTGGTCCCGTTACCCTTGCAGTTATTGGTGTAGCAAATAGAGTGGTCTCACCTCTTATGATTCATAATGATCTGATAGTACTTAATTATGTAAAAGCCTCAAGATATTATCTTAAAGGCTCAATTTTTGAAGCAAATTCTTTACACATAAGATCATTAATTGTTTCGTTTTCGATAGCGCTTGTTTTAATGATTCTATTTTATTTATTTGGATACGAAATAATTTCAACTTTTATGGAATTTGAAAAGTTACCAAATATCAAGGATGTAATTTTTATTTTCTTTATTTCAACACTTACCCAATCAGCTTGTAATTTTTCCTTACATTTTTTGAGGAATATTGGTGACTATTTATCTATGACTTTTATAGAATTGATATCTTTAACTGTTACCATTATTTGCATGTTTTCCTTCTTAGAGCTTGGTATTTATGGGGCTGCCCTTGCTTCAATGCTTGGTAGATTGATGATGATGTTAGTTGGATTTGGGTATGCAAAATATTCTTACGACATACCTTTTCTAAAAGCTAGAAAAAGTCGATAAATGGCCAGAAAATAAATTTTTTTTCTTCATAAATAGTTTAAATTTATAGAAAAAATCCTTTTTTTCGGGTAACGGATATAGTTCCTCAAAAAAACCAAATTCATTATTTAGAAATCCAGCTTTCTTCAAAGCATAAGACAAGGACTTTTTTGAAAAAAAATGTAAATGGCTATCAGCCTCATAAGCTTTAGTTAAAAACTCTTTTTTCATTCCCATTGGAGTAGATATGAAAATTTTTCCCTTCTTTTTTAGGGACTTACTAAGTTCCTTCAATGTTTTGATCGGATCATCAAGGTGTTCAATTACCTCAACTAGATAAATCAAATCAAATTTTTTTTCTACTTTTTCCAGACTATTCAAATGAATTAAATTATTAAATCTATAAAATTCTTCATATATTTGATTTAGTTCGCAGCAATAAATATTACAATTTTCTTTAAGTATTTCCTTAAATAATCTTGAAACATGAGCACTACCTGAACCATAATCAAGCCAATTGTAAGGAGCACTTATGCCATGTGTTTTCCTTAAAAATAGATTTAACATTCTTTGATTTCTCTCTTTATAAATAAATAAATCTTTATCAGACTCTTCCTGAATATTTTCAGGAAGTTCACATATACCCTGATTTTCCTTGATTATAGGTGTAAAAAAATGGTTACATTCTCTTAATCTACAATTGTAAATTTTTCTATTAATCTTAGACGTGAATAAAAATGAAGACTTTGAATTACAAATTGGGCAAACAGGCATTGTGAGAAAATTTAATTATTATTTACAAACTATTAATATAAGGTAAAAATAAATTAAATGTCGAATAAAAATTTCAGTGATCACTACGATTCAAATTATTTTGTTTGGCAAAAATCTATAGGTTTATTTAGCGGAAAAGCTTGTAGTTTCAAATTTTGCTCTTCTATATCTTCTGATGATACTGTTTTAGATTTTGGTTGTGGAGGAGGATACCTTCTTAAAAATCTTGTTTGCAAAAAGAAAATAGGAATTGAGCCAAATTACTCAGCACATGAAGAAACTAAAAAGAATAAAATTGAAATATTTGATTCACCTCTTGAAGTCCTCAAAGCTTATGGAGAGGAGAGCATAGATTTGATAATCTCAAACAATGCCCTTGAACATACTCTTGATCCTTTAAATGAATTAAAAAATTTATTTCCACTTTTAAAGAGGGGGGGAAAAATTCACTTTGTAGTGCCTTGTGATTCCCATAAGTTTAAATGGAAAAAAAATGACATAAATAATCATCTTTATAGTTGGAGTCCAATGAACCTGGGAAACCTATTTACCGAGGCGGGATACAAAGTTATAAAAGTTCAACCATATATACACAAGTGGCCTCCAAAATATCAGTTGATACAGAAAATTTTTGGCTGGAATATTTTCAATATTATTTGTAGGATTTACGGAAGACTCGAAAGAAGTTGGTTTCAAGTTGAGATTATTGCAAGCAAGCAATAGAAAATTTAAATTTTAATTTGGAATATTTCGTCATTTATAAGAACTAGAATTTTATTAGCCTCTCTGTCGCCAATACCAGAGGAAATGAACTTTATATTTCCTTTTTTAAGACATTCAATACTTGGGAGATATTCAAAAGCACCTGTATCACCTGAGAAAGAAATGATTTCATCAAACTCGTTACTATATTTTTTTAAAATATTAAAATTGTGAAAAGGTTCTAGATTAATAGGTTTCCCTTCGACAGAATTAGATATTTCTGCTGCATGGGGTCTCAAAATGTGATGAGAAAAAAAGAATAGTTTTTTTTCCTCTTCATAGGCCTGAAAATTTAAGTAGTCTTTTTTTAACTTCCATCTATTCTGATTAGTATCTGTGAATACTCCCAGTGTATTAATAGAAATCTTTTCAAAGTAAGGATATTTCTTATNAAAAATATCAAAAAAAATATCTCTTTTTGAATTATCACCTANACCAACATCATGATTTCCAGGGGATATATTAATTTCTATATTTTTCTCATCAAAAAATTTTATTAATTCCTGCCATTTATTCACAGATGGATTTTCAAAAATATCGCCAGTAAATATGATTTTTCTAATTTTATGTAAATCTTCTTCTAGCTTTTTAANTAACATAGAGGTGTCTATGGAATTTCCTTTGTCTAAAAGACTATAGGCATGACCAATAATCAATATATTGTCATCCAATTCACTTAACTCTTTTGAAAAAACCTCTTTTATTTCACACGACTCAAAACCAATTTCTTTCTTAAANTACTTTATTTTCAATCCTTTTACATTTTCTTTAAGCTCTATAAAAATGGGTGGATTTATCATCTGAAGATAAATTCCTGAAATTAAGCCCAGAGAAAAGATTATTAATTTAATCACTGTTTTTTTAATATAAAATTTACCCTTGATGTTAAAGTAAAGCTTTTAAAACACAACATAAATGCAGGAATCTCTTCTAAATAATATACCTGAACTTTCTGGCTTAATTTTTCTTCCAACTTGCGGATTCATTTTCAGGTCCATATTGATTTATGTTGGTCAATCATGGGCAAGAAGTTATCCTCAACTCGCAACATTTATGATTCTTCCTCTGGTAACCAATATTGTTACCTCAGTTATTTCTGGGAATATCGCTTTGTCTTTAGGCATGGTAGGTGCCTTATCTATAGTAAGATTTAGAAATCCTGTAAAATCTCCATTTGAGTTAGTAGTTTTCTTCTTCCTTATAACTTTAGGTATTTCTTACTCAGTTGATTATAGGTGGGCATTACTTTTAGTTTTTTCTGTATCCTCTGTAATTATATTTATTTACTTCTTGGATGCTTTTCTAAAGGCGTTTTTCTCTATTTCCTTGTACTCAACTTCTTTCAACGAAGGTAACGAAATGTCNACTTTAGAAATAATTTCCTCATCTTCAATTGATGATCTTAATGAAAGTGAATTCCTTATTGGCTTTTCTAAAAATTCAGGCTCATATACATATAGGTTAGCTTCTTTGAATGAGTTTAATCTTAAAAGAATATCTAATGATTATCAGAACAATAATGAGGTTAAAGAAATTAATTTTAATATTTTTTAATGTCCCTAAAGTTTTTTAAGAAATATCTTTTTTTTGTCCTTTTTTTATCTGTAAATGTTCACTCTGCATGTAATTTNAAACATTATGAACATTTAGATGAGTTATCTGATTTATCNCANGTAAAAAGAGTTGAGATAGAAACGGTAAATCCAAAAAAATGGAATAAAAATAGTTTTAGAATTATTAATCATCCATCATTTCAAATCCCACAAGATTTTAAAAAAAAATACAAAGGTAAACTCTCAGTCATTTATCACTTTGGAGAGTGTAAATATGATATTTCTTTGAAGCAGCTAGGGGATCTCAAAGATCATATTTCATTTTTTAAAGGCAATTTAATTCATAGCTTAAAAGTAGTTATGAAAAATGGAAATATTGCTGGTATAACCAAGTTTAATCTTTTTATCCCAGAAACAAGAGGGTTAAAGGAGGAATTAATAGGAGTAAGTATATTAAAAAACCTCAATTTTTTAACTCCGAGGACGGACTATATAGAAGTTAAGTTTAATGGAAATAATTTTCATATGTTATTCCAGGAATCAACTACCAAAGAATTTATAGAAAATAATAATAGACCCGAGGGTCCAATCTTNGAGGGAGATGAGAAATACATTTGGGATAATAAATTTGGAGAACCATTTACTTTAGAAAATATTTCATTAGCAAGACAAGAAAATGCTAAGTGGATACTTAAGGGCTCCAATCATAAAAGAATTTCTTTAGAGGCTTTCTCAAAACTCCAAGAAATTTATATGGAGTTTGCAGAAAACAATGACTATGGAATCAACCTTAATCTTAATAAACTTTCTAATGCTAATAATAAGCAACTTCGAAAATGGAAAAATTTTGAAATTTTATTGATTGCAATGAATGGATACCATGGATTGAGGCCTCATAATAGAAAATTTTTCTGGAATTCTTTCACCAGATCATTTGAACCTATTTATTACGATGGAAATCTCAAATTTAAAAATATAAGCCTATCAAATGACCTTTCTGGTTCAGTAAGCAAATCCATATATATAGACTGGGTAAAACAATTTAATTCAGAAGATTTTGATTCGGTCAGAAATCTTTTAAAAAATTTATCGGTTCAATCAGTCGAAGATGATATCTCAAATAAGTTTTTAACATCTAAAGAAGAGCTAAATTCAATCGTTAAATTGATAACTAAGAATATTGATAAATTAGAAAATTACAGAACAGAATCAATAAAAAATAAACTATTCCAAGATCAAAAATTAAAAAATTATGAATCAACATATTTTNAAACCTTTCCGGAAGGAAAATTTCTGAATGCAGAGCAGAAAAAAAATAATCAATTTCTTTTCTATGAGTGTGATTTATTAAAAAAATGTCAAAAGAATCTTATTCAAGAGGATTATTTGGTCAAAATCATTTCATCCAACTTAGATGATGATATACATTTCTATTTTAATAATTTTAAAGTTAATAAAGTTAAAATGTTTAAGGAAGATTTTTTTAAAAATAAGACTATAAAAATCATATCTTCAATAGGTTTAAAAATAAATCATAATCAAAAAAATAATTTAATTTCTTTGGCTCAATCCAAAAGTAATGACTGGGCGTTAATTTTTGATAGCTCTTTAGAAGATTTTAAAATTAATTTTACTGGTTCTAATTTGCTCCCATCAGAAGATCAAGATAGCAATTCAAGAATTAACGGCTACGGCTTAACAGGTTGTTTAAATTTTTATAACGTTGACTTCAAGAATTCTGTTCTAACATCAAACGCAGGCAGATGTGAAGATTCTATTAATTTAGTATCATCTTCTGGTTCATTAAAAAAAATATCAGTAAGTAAATCTTATTATGATGCATTAGATATGGATTTTTCTAACCTAGTAATAAATCAGTTGGAAATAAAAAACTCTGGGAATGATTGTGTTGATGTAAGTTACGGAAACTACATAATTGCAGAAGCGTTTCTAGAGCTCTGTAAAGACAAAAGTATTTCAATTGGAGAGAGATCACAGTTAAGGGTCTCAAACTTAGAGATATTAAATTCTTTAAAAGGTATTTCTTCTAAGGATTTTTCAAAAACATTCATAGAAAACTTATCCTCGTACAACGTAGACCTTGATCTAGAGGCATTCAACAAGAAGCAAGAATTCGGTGGTTCTTTTTTAAAAGTAAATAATATCATAGGGGACAATATTGAAACTTATAAAGATGAAAATTCATTCATATCAATTAATTGATGTTTAGAGTTGAGGACAAAATTCCCCTGAATGGTTTGGAGCTATCGAAAGCTATGACTGTTTTAGAAAAAAATAAAGCAAAAATTCTTTTCCCTAGAAGATTAATAAGCAGCATATACTTTGATAATTTTCATCTTGATATGTTTTTAGAATCTGAAGAAGGTATATCACCTAGAAAGAAAATAAGAATAAGAACTTATAATAATAGCTTTAAAAAAATTCTTTTAGAAAAGAAAATTTCATCTCCTGAAGGAAGATATAAGTCTTCTGAACAGATAACAGATTTGAAAATGAATTTTTATCTTAAAAATGGTTTCTTAGATAAAGATTACGGCCAATGTTTTCCTATCACTGAAGTAGTTTATTCTAGGGATTATTATTCATTCAAGGAAGTAAGAATTACAATTGATACTAAAATTAAATATAGACAATTTAATAAAAAAAACTTCATATCCAGTGATAAGAACGTTATGGAATTTAAGCCGAATAAACAAGATAATCTTGAAATTGTTGAAGATTTACTTTTAGGTAGAAAGGCAAGGTTTTCTAAGTATGTTTTTTCTGTGCTGGATAACCAAATACTACAAAAAAGAAATAGTATCTTTATTAAATAAATTAATGCTAGTGAGTATCGTAACAGTTTGCTTCAATAGCGAACGAACAATAAGAGACACTTTAAATTCAGTTGAAAAACAATCTCATCATTTAATCGAACACATAATAGTAGATGGAAAATCAGAAGATAAGACTCTCGATATTATAGGTGAATACAAGCATGTTTCTAAAGTTATTAGTGAAAATGACGAAGGTATATATGATGCTATGAATAAAGGTTTATCTTTCTGCAATGGCGATATAGTTGGTTTTCTTAATTCTGATGACTTTTTTTATAACAATGAAGTTATTAGCGGCTATGTTGAAGAATTCAAAAATCAGGATGCTGACATAGTCTATGGAGATTTAGATTTTATAGCTGAAAATCAAGACAAAACAGTAAGACGCTGGCAATCTTCTTCATTTGAAAAGAAAAATATTTCAAGGGGCTGGATTCCTCCTCATCCAACTTTTTATGCAAAAAGAGATCTTTTTAATAAATTGGGAGGATTTGATAAAAACTTTAAATTTGCCTCAGATTATGACCTGATGATTAGGTTTTTAAGTGATAGTTCAACAAAATCTTATTATTTTGAAGGATGTAAAGTAAAAATGAGATACGGAGGGGCCACGACTAAGAGTTTCTTCAATATCTTATTAGGTAATATTGAAATTTTGAAGTCTTTAAAAAAGAATGATATTGGAGTAGGAAAATTTTTTTTATTCAAAAAATTGATCTCTAAACTGATGCAATTTATGAATTTAACCTAGTGTTTAATTGATTTATAGAAAAGAAATAGATGGTCTAAGAGCAATAGCTATATTGCCGG
>NZIV01000085.1 GCA_002689995.1 Fidelibacterota bacterium | reverse complement strand
TGTGATTGCCGCAGTCAAGGTAGTCTTACCATGATCTACGTGACCTATCGTTCCAATATTTACATGGGGCTTTGTGCGCTCAAATTTTTCTTTTGCCATTCTCTTATTCTATCCTTTAATTATCTCTAACTTTAGCTTGCTGATTTTTTACCTAAATATTTTTCAACTATTTGCTCCTGAACATGATTTGGAGCATTTTCATAATGTGAAAATTGCATTGTAAATACGGCTCTACCTTGAGTCATAGACCTTAGTTCAGTTGCATATCCAAACATACTTGAAAGTGGTACCTTAGCTTTTAAAACTTGAGCATCATTCCTATTTTCCATAGTTTCAATCTGCCCTCTTCTAGAGGTCATATCTCCCATAACGGACCCTAAATAATCCTCCGGCATAACAACTTCTATAGCCATTATAGGCTCCATTATTGTAGCACCTGCTTTTTTAGCAGCTTCTTTAAATGCCATTGAACCTGCTATTTTAAATGCCATTTCATTTGAATCTACATCATGATAAGAACCAAAAGTTAATGTAATTTTAACGTCTTCAACTGGATAACCAGCAACAACACCTGTTTTCATAGCCTGCTCTATACCATTACTGACAGCAGGAATATATTCCCTAGGGATTGCTCCTCCCGTAATTTTATTTACAAATTCAAAACCTTCACCAGGATTATTTGGCTCAACTGTGATAACCACGTGAGCATATTGACCACGACCACCAGACTGTTTAGCGAATTTCGTATTTTGCTCAACAGTTTTTGTTATACATTCTTTATAAGCAACCTGAGGAGCTCCAACATGTACTTCTACATTAAATTCTCTTTTCAATCGATCCACAATAACTTCTAAATGAAGCTCACCCATACCAGAAATAACTGTCTGACCAGTCTCTTCATCAGTTTTAATTTGAAAAGTAGGATCTTCTTCTGCTAACTTCACTAAACCTACCGATAAATTCTCTTGATCTGATTTAGTGCTTGGCTCAACAGCTATAGAAATAACTGGCTCAGGGAATTCCATTGTCTCCAAAACTATAGGATTTTTTAAATCACACAATGTGTGTCCAGTTTGAGTCGTTTTCAGACCAACCACAGCAGCAATTTCACCTGTAGTAACTTCACTCCTCTCTTCTCTCTTCGCAGCATGCATCAACATCAATCGACCAACACGCTCTTTTTTACCTGAATTTGGATTATATATAGTATCACCAGTAGAAACTTTACCAGAATAAACTCGAAAAAAAGTCAATCGTCCAACATAAGGATCAGTCATTATTTTAAATGCTAAAGCAGAAAAAGGCTGATTTTCAGAAGCAACTCTTGAATCTGACACAGAACTATCATCAGGATTAAAGCCCTCAATAGAACCCTTATCTATTGGTGATGGTAAAAAATCAATAACAGCATCCAACAACCTTTGGACACCTTTATTTTTAAATGCAGAACCACACATAGTAGGAATCATAGAACCATCTAAAGCAGCTTTTCTTATTGCACTTTTAATTTCATCGCTTTGGATTTCCTCACCTTCGAGATATTTTTCCATAAGCTCTTCATCATAAGTCGCTACTTCTTCCAGAAGATTCATCCTCCATTCTTCAGCTTTCTCTATCATTTCCGTAGGAATCTCTGAAAATTCAAAACTAGAACCATCTTCAGCTGTGTAAATAATAGCTTCCATTTTAACTAAATCGACAAGACCAGTAAAAGTTTCACCAGCACCAATAGGTAGAACAATTGGAATAGGATTTGCGCCTAAACGATCTTTAACCATATTTACTACATTATAGAAATCTGCACCCATACGATCCATCTTATTTACAAATGCAATTCTAGGAACACTATATTTATCAGCTTGACGCCATACTGTTTCAGACTGAGGTTCAACACCACCTACAGCGCAAAAAAGGGCGATACACCCATCAAGAACTCTCAAGGAACGCTCTACCTCAACCGTAAAATCGACATGCCCAGGAGTATCTATAATATTTATCCTATTACCTTCCCAAAAAGCTGTGGTTGCTGCTGAAGTAATAGTAATTCCACGTTCTTTTTCCTGCTCCATCCAATCCATTGTAGCTGCACCATCATGCACCTCACCTAATCGATGAGTTCTACCGGTGTAATAAAGAATTCTCTCCGTACAGGTTGTCTTTCCCGCATCAATATGTGCCATTATACCGATATTTCTTACATGCTTTAATGGAATGTTTTGCATAAAATCCTATTTCTATCTAAAATGCGCAAACGCTTTATTTGCTTCAGCCATACGATGAGTATCCTCTTTCTTCTTAAATGAAGAACCCTCACCTTTTGAGGCTGCAATAAATTCTGCAGCGAGCCTATCTGCCATAGTTTGACCTTTTCTCGCCCTTGAATATTGTATCAACCAACGCATTGCAAGTGCAGACCTTCTATTCTCACGTACTTCGGTAGGAACTTGGTAAGTTGCACCACCAATACGCTTTGATTTAACCTCAACTACAGGAGAAACATTTTGCAATGCTTTTCTAAAGATTTCAAGTCCATCTTTTTTTTCTTTATTCTTTATTATTTCCAATGATTTGTAAAATAATTTTTCAGCAGTACTTTTTTTACCATCCAACATTAAATTATTTACAAATTTCGCAACAATTAAATCACTATATACCGGATCCGGTATAATCTGTCTTCTCTCTGGTCTTCTTCTACGCATACTCTACTTTGGTTTCTTTGCGCCGTAACGTGAACGGCTAGTCTTTCTACCTTCTACTCCCGCAGGATCTAAAACACCTCTAACAACATGATACCTAACACCAGGTAAATCTTTAACACGACCACCTTCAATCAATACAATTGAGTGTTCTTGTAAATTATGGCCCTCACCAGGAATATATGCTGTCACTTCATACCCATTAGACAAACGAACACGAGCAACTTTACGCAAGGCAGAATTGGGTTTCTTCGGTGTAGTAGTATATACTCTGGTACATACGCCTCTTCTTTGTGGGCAACGAGCTAAAGCAGGCACCTTATTTTTTACTAATTGGCGCTTACGACCTTTTCTCACAAGCTGGTTTATTGTTGGCATTTAATCTCCGTCATAGCTTAATATTTTACAGCTAAATTTATTAGATAAGCAAAGAAATATTTTCTATGCTTCAACTTTTTTTTCTTCATCTTTTCCTTGTGCCGAATTTTCTACTACTGGTTGATCTGAAACACTTTCCTGTACAAGTATTCCCCTGTTCTCAGGAGTCCCTGTTCCAGCAGGAATTAATCTACCAATAATTACATTTTCCTTAAGTCCTCGCAAATAATCTGTCTTGGCTTCTACTGATGCATCTGTCAAAACTCGCGTTGTCTCTTGGAAAGATGCCGCCGATATAAAACTCTCTGTATTCAATGAAGCTCTTGTAATTCCAAGCAGGAGAGGCTTAAAGGTAGCAGGGTCAGCTTTTCTAGTCTTTAGTAATTCTTTACCATCTTTTTTGAGTTGCTTGTTAGCATCTAGAATATTAGAATTAAGAACGACATCGCCTTCTTCGTAATCTGAATCCCCAGCATTTTCTACAACAGACTTTTCTAAGGTTTCTATATTGGAGTTTTTAACTATAAATCTTCCAACTCTATCTCCTGGTAGAAACTCTGTATCTCCAGAATCTAAAATCTCTACCTTTTGCATCATCTGCCTCACAATAACTTCGATATGCTTATCGTTTATCTCTACACCTTGCAACCTATAAACTTCTTGAATCTGTTCGACTAAATATTCCTGAACTCTATTAGCACCTCTTATAGCTAAAATATCTTGAGGAGCAACCGATCCTTCACACAACCTATCTCCAGCAAAAGCATAATCACCCTCATGCACTATGATATGCTTACCATATGGTATTTTATATATTTTTTTCTCACCTTCATTAGTAATTATATGAATTTCTCTAACACCACGCTTTATAGGGCCAAATAAAACTTTCCCATCTACCTCGGTAACAACAGCTGGACTTGCCGGCTTTCTAGCTTCAAATAATTCAGCTATTCTAGGTAGACCACCAGTAATATCCTTAGTTTTACCAATATCACCACGGTTAATCTTAACTAAAATCTCACCCTCTTTAACTTTTTGCCCTTCACGAACGATTATATTAGCTTTAACAGGTAGAATACTTGCGCCACCCATAATCGTATCACCAGAACTATCCTCAATCTCAATATGTGGACTTAGATTTCTATTTTTTGACTCTGTAATAACTATTGTTTTCTTACCACCCTCAATAGTCTCTTCGACAAAAGTATCTCCTTCAATCATATCCTTAAATCTAACAGTACCGCTTTTTCTAGCCAAGATTACATCAGTATATGGATCCCATGAAGCCATCAATGTTTTTTCTTTTACCTTGTCTCCATCTTTAACAAACACGTTAGAACCGTAAGGTATATTATATGTAGTAATTATTCTTCCATTACCATCATCTAATTCAATTTTTCCGTTACGAACTGTACAAACTTCAACTTTTTCACCATGTTCATCAACAACCTTAACAGATTTTAGATTTTCTGAAAATCGAATAATACCTGACTTTTTGGTCCTCATCTCTGACTGTTCAATCAAACGAGATGCCGTACCACCAATATGAAATGTTCTCAGGGTCAACTGTGTTCCCGGCTCACCAATTGACTGAGCGGCGACAATACCAACAGCATCTCCCATCAATGAAGCTCGGTTAGAAGCTAAATTTAGTCCATAACATTTAGCACAAACTCCCTTTTCAGCTTCACAGGTCAAAATAGACCTAACAAGTACTTGGTAAACATTACTATTTTCAATTTTTTCAATTACTTTGAAATCTATTAATTCACCAGCATCTAAAATCTTAGTCCCATCAATAGGGTCCACAATAGGCTCCAAAGTAGTTCTTCCATAAATCCTATCAATTAATGGCTCTATAATTTCTTCACCATCCTTCAAATCTTCCATTAAAAGACCGTGAATCGTACCACAGTCAGGCATACTAACAGTAACGTCCTGTGCTACATCCACCAATCTTCTTGTCAAATAACCTGCATCAGCAGTTTTCAAAGCAGTATCAGCAAGCCCTTTCCGAGCACCATGAGTTGAGATAAAATATTCAAACACGGATAAACCTTCTTTAAAATTAGATTTAATCGGATTCTCAATAATTTCACCAGCAGAACCAACCAAACTCTTTTTAGGTTTAGCCATTAATCCACGCATTCCTGCTAACTGCTTAATCTGATCAGCGCTACCACGCGCACCAGAATCTGACATCATAAATAATGGATTAAAACCATGTCTATCAGACTCCATTTCTTTAAACATCTCTTTAGCTATATTATTTGTAGCATGGGTCCATATGTCAATAACTTTGTTATATCGCTCACCTTCTGTTAAAATTTGACGATCGAACTTATCTTGAATTTCCTCAACTTCTTTGTCTGCTAATTCTAATAAATCATTTTTATTTTCAGGAATAATTACATCACCAAGAGAAATAGAGGCACCAGCTCTAAAAGCACAGTTAAAAGTTAAATTCTTCAATGAGTCAAGCATTTGTACAGTAGCATAATTGCCAGCTTTTTTATAACTATCACCAACTATTTTTTGTATTTTTTTCTTTGAAACGTGAGTATTTATATAACCAATTTCATCTGGTAAAATCTCATTTAAAAAAATTCGCCCAACAGTTGTTTCTTTAATCCAGTCCCCATTATAACGAAAATCCACAATAGCATGTAAATCAATCTCGTCATTTTCAAATGCCATTCGAACCTCTCTGTAAGATCCGAACCTCATGCCTTCACCTAAGGCACCTTTTTTAGGCCTTGTTAAATAATAGCAACCTAAAACCATTTCCTGCGATGGAATTGCTATGGGGTTACCTGTTGCTGGATGTAAAATGTTGTGACTTGCTAGCATAAGCAACCATGCCTCAGCCTTAGCCTCAGCAGACAAAGGAACGTGAACTGCCATTTGATCACCATCAAAATCAGCATTGAATGCAGCGCAACACAATGGATGTAAACGAATTGCTCGACCATCGACTAAAACCGGCTGAAAAGCCTGTATACCCAGTCTATGTAGAGTTGGAGCTCGATTTAATAATACAGGATGAGAGCGAACAGTATATTCTAACACCTTGTAGACAGCAGAGTCACCCTTTTCTATCAATATTTTAGCACTTCTAGGCGTGCGAATATAACCCTGTTCGATTAAATGCCTTATTACCATAGGCTTAAACAACTCAATAGCCATCTCTTTCGGAATACCACACTCATTCAATTTCAATTCAGGCCCAACAACAATAACTGAACGACCAGAATAATCAACTCTTTTACCTAATAAATTTTGTCTAAACCGACCGGACTTACCCTTAAGATTATCACTTAAAGATTTTAATGGTCTACGCGTACCACTTCTTACAGCTGCTCGCAACCTACTATTATCAAACAGTGCATCTACAGCCTCTTGTAACATTCTTTTTTCATTTCTTAAGATTACATCCGGAGCTTTAATTTCCATCAATTGTCTTAAGCGATTATTTCTAATTATTACACGACGATAAAGATCATTTAAATCTGAAGCAGCAAATCGGCCACCATCAAGTGGCACGAGAGGCCTTAATTCGGGCGGTATTACAGGAAGTACACTGATTATCATCCATTCAGGTTTATTAATAATTTTTTTCTCTATCCTCGGATCAAACTTTCTAAGTATCCTAAGTCGCTTCAATGCGTTATCTCTTTTCTGCATCGAAACTTTATCAGCCTTAACAACCTTTAATAATTCATTAATAGTCTTAACTATATCGAGCTCTGACAATAGTCTCTTTATGGCAGCACCACCCATCAATGCTTCAAAGTAAAAATCGTCATCAATCTCATCTTCAGTAGATGTATCAATTCCAAATTCTTCATCCAAATCCAAAAATTCTGATTCTGTCAATAATTCACCGTATTTACGGCCAGACTTACCAGGGTTGACAATCGCATATCTCTCATAATACACGATAGACTCTAGCTCCTTAGTGGTATATCCTAATAGATAGCTAATCTTACTTGGAATTGAACGCAAATACCATATATGAACTACTGGAACAGCTAATGTAATATGGCCAAACCTTTCTCGACGAACAGTTTTACGTGTTACTTCTACACCGCATCTATCGCATATGATACCACGATACCGTATCCTTTTATATTTACCACAATGACATTCCCAATCCTTGACTGGACCAAATATTTTCTCACAAAATAATCCATTTTTTTCCGGTTTATAAGATCGGTAATTAATCGTTTCAGGCTTTAAAATTTCACCTCGAGAATTATCTAATATTTGCTCTGGTGAAGTTAAGCCAATTGTTATACTTGAAAAGTTATTTGCTTTTCTATGTTGAATTGGTTCAGTATATGCCATTAAAATCCCCTTTTTATGAGGTTAATCTAAAACTACGTTCAGGCCTAATCCTTCAAGCTCCCTAACAAGAACATTGAAAGACTCTGGAATATTTGATTCAGGCGAATTATTTCCACGAACAAGTGAATTATACAATTTCGTACGACCCTCGACATCGTCAGATTTTGTAGTTAAAATCTCCTGTAAAACATTAGAAGCACCATAAGCCTCTAAAGCCCAGACCTCCATCTCACCTAATCTTTGCCCTCCAGATTGAGCTTTACCTCCTAATGGTTGCTGAGTAATAAGTGAGTAAGGACCAGTTGAGCGCGCATGCATTTTATCATCTACCTGATGAGATAATTTAAGCATATAAATATTCCCAACAACGACTTTGGAATCGAATCGACTACCTGTTCTACCATCCCACAAATCAACTGTTCCAGACTCTGGCAAGCCTGCCTCTCTTAATTCACCCTCTACTTCATTTAAAGTAGCACCATTAAAGACCGGTGTAGTATAAAATTTACCTAGTTTTTGTCCAGCCCAGCCGAGCATTGTTTCATACAATTGTCCTAGATTCATACGAGAAGGAACTCCTAGCGGATTTAAAATAATATCTACAGTAGAACCATCGTCAAGATACGGCATATCTTCTTCAGGAACAATTATAGATACAATACCTTTATTACCATGCCTGCCAGCCATTTTATCTCCAACAGAGATACGTCTTTTTTGAGCAATATATACTTTTGCAAGCTTCATCACCCCTTGCTGGAGATCATCCCCTACTCTTAACTTGAAGATATCTTTTTCAAGACCTTCTTCTAATTGCCTGAGATTACGGCTGAAGTTTTCCCATATTTTTAAAATATTATTCCAAACAAAAGGATCTTCAACCCATGGTGATTTCAATGATAGACGTTCAAAATCTAAATCAATTACTCTTTGACTTGTGAGTAAAGTTTTTGCTTTTATTAAAGTCTTATTTGTTGCGGAATCTCGTATACCACCAGAAGTTTGATTTTCTAACTGAATACTGAGAAGCTCGTTTCGCTTCTCCATTAAATTCATACGATTTTGACGGGCATTCCTTTGAAGAGTCCTAATTTGCTGTTTCTCTTCTTTTCGTATGGCTAAACTTTTGCGTTCAAATAATTGAGTATCAATGATAGTTCCATGCACTCCTGAAGAGCAACGCTTGGAAGCATCTTTAACATCTCCAGCTTTTTCTCCGAAAATAGCTCTCAACAATTTTTCTTCTGGAGTAGGATCGGTCTCACCTTTAGGAGTAACCTTACCAACCAGAATATCTCCAGGGATAACTTGAGCACCAACCCTTACAATGCCTCTAGAGTCAAGGTTTCGTGTCGCCTCTTCACTAACATTTGGAATCTCATTTGTAAGTTCTTCTTCACCCCTACGAGTATCTCTAATCTCGACCTCAAATTCCTTCATATGGATTGATGTAAGAATATCTTCTTTAACTAAACGTTCATTTATTACTATTGCATCCTCAAAATTATACCCTCTCCATGGCATAAATGCTACATTAAGATTCCGACCAAGAGCCAACCTTCCTTTTCTGGTAGAAGTACCATCTGCAAGCACATCCCCAACCTTCACCTTATCGCCTACCTTTACAAGAGGTTTTTGATTTATACACGTATTTTGATTGGTTCGTAAAAATTTATTAATCTTATAAGATTTTACATTTTCATCCTGCACAAGAGTTAATTCATCAGCTTGACTCTCAGTTCTCAAAATAATTTCATCAGGTTTTACAACCTCTACTACTCCATTGACATCAGAAACAACTACGGACCTAGAATCTCTAGCAACATTTTTTTCCATACCAGTACCTACTAACGGCGTTTCTGGCCTTAATAATGGTACTGCCTGTCTCATCATATTTGAACCCATCAATGCACGATTAGCATCATCATGCTCTAAAAATGGAATTAATGAAGCTGATACACTAACGATTTGATTTGGAGAGACATCAGTATAATCAATTTCTTCTCGCGTTATCAATGGGAAATCCTCACCATTTCGAGCCCGTATATATTCATTTAGATGTCCACTTTTACCGCTTAATCCTTCCGTAGCAGGTGCAATTAAAGAACGCTCTTCTTCATCAGCGCTCAAATAAGATACTAAATTTTCTGGAAGAATTGAACCAGAATCATCTTTATCCATCTTATAATAAGGTGACTCAATAAAACCTAACTTATTCACTTTGGCGTGTGTTGCTAATGAACTAATCAATCCGATATTTGGACCCTCAGGCGTCTCAATTGGGCAAAGTCTTCCATAGTGAGTAAAATGTACATCTCGAACCTCAAAACCGGCTCTTTCACGTGTAAGTCCGCCTGGACCTAGAGATGAAATTCTTCTTTTATGTGTAATCTCAGAGAGAGGATTTGTCTGATCCATAAACTGAGACAACTGACTAGTTCCAAAAAATGTATTAATAACAGAGGTTACCACTCTGGAATTGACTAAATCTTGAGGGGTTAGACTCTCCGCCTCACGCTGATTCATACGTTCTCTAATTGTTCTCTGCATTCGCGACAATGCAACACTAAATTGATTAGCTAATTGCTCACCAACAGTACGAACACGACGATTACCTAGATGATCAATATCATCAGGCCCTTTCATCCCTTTTCGCATAATAATTAAATATTTAAACACTTCAATAAAATCGTCGCGGGTTAGTATTGGTTCATCAACGGGTATTTTTAAATCAAATTTCTTATTAATTCGATATCGGCCAACCTGACCTAAGTCATACTTCTTTGAGGAGAAAAACATCTTCTCAATAAACTTCTTAGCAACTGGTACATTAGGCGCCTGACCGGAACGTAAATGCTCGTATAGTAACATTAGAGCTTCATCACTATTTGAAGTTGGGTCTTTTTCTACTGTATTTTTAAGCATCTGATAGTCTAAATCATCAAGATCTTTTACTGCAAACACCTTTTTAACCCCAGAAGCACTTAAAGTCTCTAAGTCTGATTTGGAAATAGTTTGTCCCTGCTCAACCAAAACCTCACCTGTTTTTTTAACAACAATATCTTCTAAAAAATCTTTCCCAATTAAATTTTTAGAATCACCCACTTTAAACTCTTTAACTAAATCAAAAACTTGAAATATTTCACGATTAGATGAATAACCAATTGCTCTTAGTAATAAAGTGGCAGGGAATTTTCTGCGCCTATCAATAATTGCGTATATACAGTCATAGATATCAGTAGTAAAATCTACCCAAGAGCCTCTAAATGGAATAATTCTAGCTGTAAAAATTTTCGTACCATTTGGGTGAAAAGTTTGGTCAAAAAATACACCAGGAGAACGTTGTAATTGACTCACAATAACTCTCTCAGCACCGTTAATAATAAAGGTACCTCGGTCAGTCATATAGGGAACGTTACCAAAAAATACATCTTGCTCAATATCTTGAACAAATTGAGTACGATCATTTTCATTAGTAATATGAAGAACAAATTTAACCTTAAGCGGTACAGAATAAGAAATCCTTCTATCAAGACACTCCTTCATGGTATATTTTGGGAGACCTAAATAGTAACTCTTATATTCTAATACGTAGTTCCTATGATTATCCTCTACAGGAAACATAGAACGAAAAACGGCCTCAAGGCCTTTTTTCATTCTCTTTTCAGCGAGTACATTTTCTTGAAGAAACTCCTCATACGAAGCCAATTGAATCTCAAGAAGGTCTGGAACCTCTTCTTTTACATTGACAGATGCGAAGTCATGTCTTTTAAGAGCACGAGCGGTTTGATTATTCAAATCGAAACCCTCCTATTTGTTGATGATTGTAGACTATAAAAAAAGATATAATATAATGAAACTAAAATATACAAACTACTTAAGCGTAACCGTAGCTCCAGCCTCCTCCAGCTTTGCTTTCATACCTTCAGCTTCTTCCTTTGGAAGTGCATCTTTAATTACAGCAGGTGCTCCATCAACCAATCCTTTTGCTTCTTTAAGGCCCAATTGTGTTAACTCTCTAACCACCTTAATCACATTGATTTTCTTTTCCCCAGCTGATGTCAATTCTACATCAAATTCAGTTTTCTCTTCAGCAGCAGCTTCACCGCCAGCAGCAGGTGCGGCAGCAACAGCAACTGGAGCAGCAGCAGTCACACCAAACTTTTCCTCAATATCGCTAATTAGCTCAGAAATTTCGAGCATATTTGAATTTTCTAGATAGCTAAGCACATCTGCACGTGTTACGTCAGCCATTTTATCTCCTGTTTTTCTTATTTATTTGATTGAAAATAATATTATATATTAATTTTTTTGTTCTTTTAAACTATTAAGCGCACCTACTAACCCAGACATTGTTCCGCTTAATGTACCTACTAATTTTGACATCGGTGAACTCAAACCACCAACTAACTTTGAAAGCAACTCCTCCTTTGAAGGCAAGTCTGCTAGTTCTTCATATTTAGCAGCATCAAAAACCTGACCTTCAAATATAATCCCTACCACACTTAATGAGTTATCGTCCTTTATAAATCTTTTCATAACCCTCGCTGGAGCAGTAGGATCAAGTTCTGAAAACGCTAGACCTATCTGTCCAACTAAAATACTATCGAGCCCCTCATATCCTGCATTTTTAGCGGCAATCTTTGTCAAGTTATTTTTAACTACTTTATATTCCACACCCTCAGCTTTAAAATTTTTACGAAGTTCTGTTACTTTCGCAACACTCAGACCCTTGTAATCTGCAAAATAAACTCCACTTGAATTTTCAAGTTTACCTTGAACTTCACTAACTATATCAATCTTAGCTTGATTTGGCATAATTTATTCCTATGCTGTAAATTCGTTTTTATCTAATTTTAATCCAGGACCCATAGTCGATGTAATAGAAACTTTCTTGAGATATACCCCCTTAGAAGCTGCCGGTTTAGCACGCATCAATGCACTCATTAATGCCATTGCATTTTCAACCAATTGCTCACCACCAAATGATAATTTCCCAACAATAGCATGAATAATACCATATTTATCTACACGAAATTCGATACGTCCAGACTTAACCTCTTTCACAGCTTTTGAAACATCAGTCGTTACAGTTCCCGACTTAGGATTAGGCATCAATCCTCTAGGACCCAAAACCCTACCAATCTTACCGACTGAAGCCATCATATCAGGAGTGGCGATAATAACATCAACATCCATCCATCCACCTTTAATTTTATCAATATAATCGTCTGCACCAACAAAATCAGCCCCCGCTTCTTCAGCTGCAACCACATTTTCACCCTTACAGAGAACGAGTACCTTAACTTCTTTACCAGTACCATTCGGCAATGAAATTGTTCCTCGTACAATTTGATCTGCATGCTTTGGATCTACGCCTAAATTTACAGCCATATCAACAGATTCATCAAATTTAACAGACTTCTGCCCTTTAAGAATATCAACCGCATCTGTTAATAAGTACTCTTTATCTCTATCAATTAATTCAAAATTTTCTTTAAATCTTTTACTTTTACTCATCTGATTAATCCTCTACCGTTACACCCATACTTCTAGCTGTACCTTCCACCATACGCATAGCTGCCTCAACATCATTTGCATTTAAATCAGGCATTTTAATCTCGGCAATCTCCTTGACTTTATCCCTCTTCAGTGTGCCAACTTTTTCCTTATTGGGTTCTCCTGAACCTTTTTTAATTTTGGCAAATTCAATTATCAAACTTGCAACGGGCGGAGTTTTAGTAATAAACGTAAAGGATCTATCTGCAAAAACAGTGATCTCAACAGGTATAATTTTACCCATCATCTCTTGAGTTTTAGCATTAAATGCTTTGCAGAACTCCATAATATTAACCCCATGCTGACCGAGAGCAGGACCAACAGGTGGAGCTGGATTTGCCTTCCCTGCAGGGATTTGCAATTTTATAAATCCTACTATTTTTTTTGCCATAAAAAACCTATTTTTCTAATTCAACCTGAAAAAAATCTAATTCAACTGGAGTTGGTCTACCGAAAATTGAGACCATCACCTTTACTTTTTGTTTGTCTTTATTAATCTCTTCAACATAGCCAGAAAAATCATCAAAAGGACCATCAGTAACCTTTACTGAATCTCCTATGTTAAAGGGACACTCTACAACCTCCTGTCCTTCTTTCTTTTCAACCTCACCAATAATTCGAGACACTTCATTTGAACGAAGGGGGACTGGAGTATTATTAGAGCCAATGAAATTCAGAACTCCATTTGTGTTTTCAACTACATATCTAGATTCGGGATTCAAGTCCATTTTAATAAGAATATATCCAGGGAAAAAAACTTTTTCTTTTACCTTCTTTTTTCCCTGTCGGACTTCAACTACTTTCTGAGTGGGAACAAAAATTTCCTCAATATCAGAAGCAATCTTAGCTTCACTAGCCTCATACATAATACTTTCCCGGGCTTTTACTTCCTTACCAGAAATAACCCTAATAGAATACCATTCCAAATTATTCTCTATCTTCCCAGAAACCAGGAGATTAATTCACTTATACTGAAATCTGCAACAAATAAAAAACAGCCCATAATAACTGAAAAAATAGCTACAACACCTGTTGAACCCATTAATTCATCCTTAGAAAGCCAGTTTACTTTTTTCATCTCTGTTCGCACATCATCAATATAGCTACTGATTTTGTTAGCCATCTTACTACCTAAACTTTAATACAATATTTCGCAATTTGAGCAGGTGAGGAAGGACTCGAACCCTCAACTCCCGGCTTTGGAGGCCGATGCTCTACCAATTGAACTACTCACCTTTAAAAAACTAATTCTATTTAGTTTCCTTAAAAATAACATGCTTTTTAACAACCGGATCATACTTCTTATACTCTAGTCTTTCCGGATGCAACCTCTTATTCTTAGTCACACTATATCTGTAACCTGTACCAGCAGTACTTTCAATCGCAACAATATCTCTTTTACTATTACCAGCCAATATACTACTCTATAATTTCTGTTACGACACCAGCACCAACAGTATGACCACCTTCACGAATCGCAAATCGTAATTCTTGATCCATCGCAATTGGTGTAATTAAATTTATCTCTAAACTTACATTATCACCAGGCATCACCATCTCTGTTCCTTCAGGCAAAATAACTTCACCTGTAACATCTGTTGTTCTAAAATAAAACTGAGGCCTATATCCCTTGAAAAATGGTGTGTGTCTTCCACCTTCTTCTTTTTTAAGAACATAAACTTCTGCCTTAAACTTTGTATGAGGAGTAATTGACCCCGGAGCAGCCAATACCATACCACGCTTAATCTGCTCTTTATCTACACCTCTCAATAATAAACCAGCATTATCACCAGCCTGACCCTCATCTAAAATTTTACGAAACATTTCAACACCAGTACATACACTTTTAAGATCAGAACCGAAACCAACAATATCAATTTCCTCACCAACCTTAATAATACCACCTTCAATTCTTCCCGTAGCAACTGTGCCACGACCTGTAATTGAAAATACGTCTTCAACTGGCATTATAAATGACTTATCAACATCTCTTTCTGGCTCAGGAATAAAACTATCAACTGAATCCATTAAATCATAAATACACTGAGCATCATCTCCAGAGCCTGAATTCAAGGCATTTAGAGCAGAACCTTGAATAATTGGTGTATCGTCACCAGGAAAGCCGTAACTATCCAATAATTCTCTAAGCTCCATCTCGACAAGCTCAAGCAATTCAGGATCATCAACCTGATCACACTTATTCATAAATACAACAATAGAAGGAACATTAACCTGTTTTGCTAAAAGTAAATGCTCTCTCGTTTGCTGCATAGGACCATCTGTGGCAGCTACAACTAAAATAGCTCCATCCATTTGAGCGGCACCGGTAATCATATTCTTAATATAATCTGCGTGACCAGGGCAATCTACATGAGCATAATGACGACCCTCAGTTTCGTACTCTACATGAGACGTATTAATTGTTATACCACGCTCCCTTTCTTCAGGAGCATTATCGATTGTATCAAATTCTCTATGCTCAGCAAATCCTTTCTCAGCTAAACAACGTGTGATTGCCGCAGTCAAGGTAGTCTTACCATGATCTACGTGACCTATCGTTCCAATATTTACATGGGGCTTTGTGCGCTCAAATTTTTCTTTTGCCATTCTCTTATTCTATCCTTTAATTATCTCTAACTTTAGCTTGCTGATTTTTTACCTAAATATTTTTCAACTATTTGCTCCTGAACATGATTTGGAGCATTTTCATAATGTGAAAATTGCATTGTAAATACGGCTCTACCTTGAGTCATAGACCTTAGTTCAGTTGCATATCCAAACATACTTGAAAGTGGTACCTTAGCTTTTAAAACTTGAGCATCATTCCTATTTTCCATAGTTTCAATCTGCCCTCTTCTAGAGGTCATATCTCCCATAACGGACCCTAAATAATCCTCCGGCATAACAACTTCTATAGCCATTATAGGCTCCATTATTGTAGCACCTGCTTTTTTAGCAGCTTCTTTAAATGCCATTGAACCTGCTATTTTAAATGCCATTTCATTTGAATCTACATCATGATAAGAACCAAAAGTTAATGTAATTTTAACGTCTTCAACTGGATAACCAGCAACAACACCTGTTTTCATAGCCTGCTCTATACCATTACTGACAGCAGGAATATATTCCCTAGGGATTGCTCCTCCCGTAATTTTATTTACAAATTCAAAACCTTCACCAGGATTATTTGGCTCAACTGTGATAACCACGTGAGCATATTGACCACGACCACCAGACTGTTTAGCGAATTTCGTATTTTGCTCAACAGTTTTTGTTATACATTCTTTATAAGCAACCTGAGGAGCTCCAACATGTACTTCTACATTAAATTCTCTTTTCAATCGATCCACAATAACTTCTAAATGAAGCTCACCCATACCAGAAATAACTGTCTGACCAGTCTCTTCATCAGTTTTAATTTGAAAAGTAGGATCTTCTTCTGCTAACTTCACTAAACCTACCGATAAATTCTCTTGATCTGATTTAGTGCTTGGCTCAACAGCTATAGAAATAACTGGCTCAGGGAATTCCATTGTCTCCAAAACTATAGGATTTTTTAAATCACACAATGTGTGTCCAGTTTGAGTCGTTTTCAGACCAACCACAGCAGCAATTTCACCTGTAGTAACTTCACTCCTCTCTTCTCTCTTCGCAGCATGCATCAACATCAATCGACCAACACGCTCTTTTTTACCTGAATTTGGATTATATATAGTATCACCAGTAGAAACTTTACCAGAATAAACTCGAAAAAAAGTCAATCGTCCAACATAAGGATCAGTCATTATTTTAAATGCTAAAGCAGAAAAAGGCTGATTTTCAGAAGCAACTCTTGAATCTGACACAGAACTATCATCAGGATTAAAGCCCTCAATAGAACCCTTATCTATTGGTGATGGTAAAAAATCAATAACAGCATCCAACAACCTTTGGACACCTTTATTTTTAAATGCAGAACCACACATAGTAGGAATCATAGAACCATCTAAAGCAGCTTTTCTTATTGCACTTTTAATTTCATCGCTTTGGATTTCCTCACCTTCGAGATATTTTTCCATAAGCTCTTCATCATAAGTCGCTACTTCTTCCAGAAGATTCATCCTCCATTCTTCAGCTTTCTCTATCATTTCCGTAGGAATCTCTGAAAATTCAAAACTAGAACCATCTTCAGCTGTGTAAATAATAGCTTCCATTTTAACTAAATCGACAAGACCAGTAAAAGTTTCACCAGCACCAATAGGTAGAACAATTGGAATAGGATTTGCGCCTAAACGATCTTTAACCATATTTACTACATTATAGAAATCTGCACCCATACGATCCATCTTATTTACAAATGCAATTCTAGGAACACTATATTTATCAGCTTGACGCCATACTGTTTCAGACTGAGGTTCAACACCACCTACAGCGCAAAAAAGGGCGATACACCCATCAAGAACTCTCAAGGAACGCTCTACCTCAACCGTAAAATCGACATGCCCAGGAGTATCTATAATATTTATCCTATTACCTTCCCAAAAAGCTGTGGTTGCTGCTGAAGTAATAGTAATTCCACGTTCTTTTTCCTGCTCCATCCAATCCATTGTAGCTGCACCATCATGCACCTCACCTAATCGATGAGTTCTACCGGTGTAATAAAGAATTCTCTCCGTACAGGTTGTCTTTCCCGCATCAATATGTGCCATTATACCGATATTTCTTACATGCTTTAATGGAATGTTTTGCATAAAATCCTATTTCTATCTAAAATGCGCAAACGCTTTATTTGCTTCAGCCATACGATGAGTATCCTCTTTCTTCTTAAATGAAGAACCCTCACCTTTTGAGGCTGCAATAAATTCTGCAGCGAGCCTATCTGCCATAGTTTGACCTTTTCTCGCCCTTGAATATTGTATCAACCAACGCATTGCAAGTGCAGACCTTCTATTCTCACGTACTTCGGTAGGAACTTGGTAAGTTGCACCACCAATACGCTTTGATTTAACCTCAACTACAGGAGAAACATTTTGCAATGCTTTTCTAAAGATTTCAAGTCCATCTTTTTTTTCTTTATTCTTTATTATTTCCAATGATTTGTAAAATAATTTTTCAGCAGTACTTTTTTTACCATCCAACATTAAATTATTTACAAATTTCGCAACAATTAAATCACTATATACCGGATCCGGTATAATCTGTCTTCTCTCTGGTCTTCTTCTACGCATACTCTACTTTGGTTTCTTTGCGCCGTAACGTGAACGGCTAGTCTTTCTACCTTCTACTCCCGCAGGATCTAAAACACCTCTAACAACATGATACCTAACACCAGGTAAATCTTTAACACGACCACCTTCAATCAATACAATTGAGTGTTCTTGTAAATTATGGCCCTCACCAGGAATATA
>NZIV01000084.1 GCA_002689995.1 Fidelibacterota bacterium | reverse complement strand
CATTGTGAATTTTGTTATTATCTTGATAAACTAGACCAAAAAACATCATATGATACTATAAAAAAACGTATAGATATATTACACTCATATGGTATAGATGAAGTAGACTTATCTGGAGGAGAAAGCTCTATACATAAGGATTGGTTTAAAATATTAGATTATTGTAATGATAAATTTAAAAATATAAGCTGTTTAAGTAATGGTTCTGTATTTTCTAATGAAAAATTTTTATTAAAATCAAAAGAACACGGTTTAAAAGAAATTTTATTTAGTTTACATGGTTATAATGAAGAAGTTCATGATGATATAGTAGGGAGAAAGAATGGTTGGAAGAAAATTAATAAAGCAATAGACCTTTGCAATAAACATGATATACGGGTTAGAATAAACTGTACAGTTTATCAAAAAAACTATTCAGGTTTAATAGCTTATGCTGATATTATAAAAAAAATTAAACCTTTCCAAGTAAATTTTCTTACTTTAAACTATTGGGACGATAATAAAACGTTTGAACCTATAGATGATTATAATAAACTAACTGATAATATAAAAAGATGTATAGATTTAATAGTCGATGATGTAAAATATATTAACGTTAGATACACACCTTATTGCTTTATGAAAGGTTATGAAAAATATGTATGTAACCAATATCAACATGTATATGATGTATATGACTGGAATAAAGAAATATATGACTATGATATTGATGTAACTAAGACATATACACACAATCAAAAAATAGAATTAGGGTATGCTAAAGCTAGACATGATAGACTCACTGATTATAAAAAATCTTTAGCATGTTTTAAGTGCAAATATTTTTATATTTGTGATGGTATCGAAAAACAATTAGATATGGAAGTATATCCTCAACCTGGTGATAAAATACGTGATGTTAACCATTATAGGAAAGATTTTTACTTGTGAGATATTTAAAATTGGATAAAAGTTATGATTTATTCTTAACAATGACATGGAATAATGATAATAATCACGGAATATCTGGTCATTTATATGAAATATTAGAATATTACTTGTTATTAAGCAAGCATATAAAAGTTGGTATATTAATATGTGAAGATATGGATTGGAATACAATAGAAAAAGCTATTAAATCAAAATATAATATAAAAAGTAGTATAATTAATGAAATTAAAAGTAATACCGTTTTTCATTATCGACCTAAGTATATATCAGGTAAAAATATATTATTTGTNGATGGAGGNTTTACTAGAACCTCNTTAAGAGANGGTATAGTTATATCTTTTGATAATATATTTTCATTTAGATGTTCAAATAAAGATTTTCACTATAATTTACCTTATAAAAATATAACTTTANTNCAAGATCAAAGGGTTTATAATGATAAAGATAATGAAATAGCNATAGATTATAAGAAAAAAATAAANTTTNACATNTATAATGATATAAAAAANGTAAAAACTGAAACTGCANTATTATATGTAACTACNAACTGTAGAAAACTGTGTAGNAATTATTTACTTGATGTAGTTATGCAGTATAAGTTTAAAAATTATATAATTTTAACTAATCAGCCAGAATTGTATAGGGAACAATTTAAAAATATAAAAAATGTAACTTTTCCAGCTATGCCCTTGGATAATATATTTGAAAAGTTTGATTCTTACATATATACCCCAACATATTCGGTAACTAAACAAGAATTAGGTTGTTTTGACTGCAGTCCAAGATTTATAGCTGAATGTAAGTATTATAATAAAGATATTATATACCATAATATTGATAAAAACTATTTAAACGTAGATACTGGTTTAAAATATAGAAAATTAGACATAGAAAACGATTTTAATAGTATAATATTAAAGAAAAACGATAAAATTATTGATATTTTAAAGAAAAAAATATGAATTTATCAATTTTAATTTTAACCCATAAAAGACCTAAACTTTTTAAAAGATGTATTGAAAGTGTTATAGATAACTGTAAAAATAACAATATAGAAATAATAGTCAATAATGATAGTAACGATATAGAAGAAATTTACAATAAAAACGTGGAAATAAAGTATTTTTATATTAAAGATACTTTAAAAAATTTATATTTTAAGTTAATAAATTTATCTAACTATAATAAAGTCTTTTTTTTAGAAGATGATGATTATATAACCCCTAAGTTTTTTAAAAATATAGATTTAAATTATGATTTAAATTTTATAGAATATGAAAAAGATAAAAAATTTATACGCAAATATATAAATGAAAATTCTATGAAAGAATATGTTAAATCATGCTGCAAAAAACCATATAAATACTATAATGATTTTATTATTAATAATAATTTTATAGATTTTCAGTTATCTCAAATAATTTTTGATAAAAAAATTATAAACTATAATTTAATAAACAAATACATAATAGATGATAATTATGTCGAAAATGATGAAATATTTTTTTTAAAATGTTTAAAAAATTGTAAAATAAATTATATTAAAGATAGTTGTTATATACAGACAACAGATGGTAATGATAATATTAGTTTATAAATAACATTATGTCTTCTAAACTTAAATTAAATAATGTAAAATTTACTGGGGAAGAAGATTTTGAATGTTTAGAAATATGGTGGAGTTTATTGCACAAATGTAATTATAGGTGTAAGTATTGCTATGCTTATGATTATATTAGATCTGATATAAAAAATAATTATTACCATATGTGGAAAACGGTAATAAAAAGACTTAAACTAAAAAATACTCCATTATTTAAATTAGAAATATTAGGAGGGGAACCTACCTTACATCCTAATTTTTTAGATATAATTGAAGAAATATCAAAGTTAGATAAATTACATGAAAGTATATATTACACCAATTTAACCGCTCCAATTGATTTTTATTTAAAAATAAATGATTTAGATATAAAAAAAAGAATATATGGAGGGTTTTCATACCACCCTCAATACGATAAAGATGGAAAGTTTGGAAATAAATGTGTANAATTATTTAAAAATGATTTACAATTCTATGTTAATGTTAATATAATAAATGAAGAAAAATATCACGAACAAACTGCTAATTTAATGAAACAATTACTTCATGAGGGTATAGTATTTGATTTAAATCTTTTACAAAGTACAAAAAATTATGAAGGTTTTAATATGGGTAATATACCAAAAAATACTATCGAAGAAAGTAAAAAACAAATGAATATAGTTTATAATTTTTTAGATAAATTTGGTTTAAATGATTTTTACGAAAAATATAGTATTAAAGACAAAATTAAATATGTAGAAAAATGCGGTAAAGAGCATTATTTAAATGAATTAGAAATAAGAGGCAATCATTTAGATAATTTTTATAATAAATTTTATTGCCCTGCTTGGTCATGGAATGTTGATCATTTAGGAATTTTTAAAAACGTTTGTTCAGGAGAAGTTTTAGACCCTTTATTTAGAAATTGCGGTAAAGAAATTATTTGCCCTGTAAAGGGTGGTTGTACATGTAATTCAATGTTTAAATACCCTAAAAGACCAATAGATGGATAAAATTTATAAAGAATTATATAATTTTACACATAAAATTTATAAAAATTATAAAATAGTAAAAATTATTGATAATCTTAAAAATAGTAATTATCAAAAGTCTTTATCATATATAATAAAGAGTAATAAAAAATTATATCTAATATTTTATATTGATAAAATAGACCCAGAATTACTTAATATATTCGGTAAATATAAATCACTTGAATATTATAAAAAAATATACAATTATTTCAATTTAAAGCATTATTTTTTTCCAAAATGTATTTCTAGACATAATAATATTTTTATTTTTGAATTGTCTGTTAAAGAAATAAATATAACTGATATAAATTATTTCTTAACTAAAAAATGTATATTACAAAATATGTTATTAAACACTAATAAAAAAATTTATAATAACATATATAATAAATTAAAACATGAAATAAGTAGTATTTATTATAGTAAAATAATTGAACCTAAACAAAATCTATTTATAAACCAAGTTAATGTTAATTCTTTTTGTTATGATAGCGATAAATTAAATTTTATTGATATGAATTTAGTTATACCATCTACAGATAAACCTACTTTAATTTTTTAATGAAAAAAACTATAATAATATCTCCTGGTTGCGGTAAAACTACTCTAAGTAAAAAATATAAAAAATTAATTGATATAGATAGTTTATTAACAAAAAATGAAAAAATTTTTTTAAAAAAACATTTTATAAATGGTAATTTTGAAAAACATTTAGAAAAAGAATATAATATTCTTAAAAATAAAATAAAAAATTTAAATGATGAATTAATTTTATTAACTAATCACCCTATTCAAGCCGAAAAATATCAACTTAAAATAATTGGTAATTATAAATTATCTAGAGACAATCTAGAAAAAATACTAAATGATAGAAAAAAAGGTAATGATTTTTTTCACAATGATATAACATTAATCACTTGGTATTTAAATAAGGATTCTATTATTTTTAATAGTTTTTCGGACCTAGATAAAATAATACAAAAATATATATGATAGATTTATATCAAGATACAACCACTATTGATTATGATAATGGTAATTTTTATTATTCATATGAATATTATAATTTAGATAACTTTAAATATAATTTAATAAAAAATTATATAGATAAAAAAAATTTTTATAATTATCAAAAATTTTTTTATAAAACAAAATATTTTCATTTTAGTATACAAAAAAATAAATTAATATTTTACTATAGATTATTTGATATAGGTAGTAACTATATTCTTGTTGGTATAGATCTAAACCATATAGGTAAAATTTTATCATTTAAAATTTACTTAATAAATAGAAATTCCGGTTTAATAAAAGCTTTTAAAATATATAAAAACAATATTAGTAAAATTAGTAGTAAGTTTATATTCAAAACAAAAAATATAAATATAATTTATAGAGATTCAAAAAATATATATATTTCTTTTGATGGTAGTAGCCAAAAATTAATAAGAAAAGAAAATAAGATAAAAAGAATTATTAATAAAATAATAAAAAAATATGAACACCACAGATAATAAAATCCTAAGTAGCGCGCCAACGATATCAATGTTGACAAATACAAGAAAAATATACAATGAGGGTAGTTTTAATAGTTTTGCGTATAATAATTTTAATAGTTTTGAAAATTTTTTAAAAACAAATAAAAATTTATCTATAGATAATTTTATTGAAGCTGGAGATGAAAAAGATAGAGAATTGTTAAATTTATGTTGGGAAGTAACTTATTTTTGTCAATATAGATGTTCTTACTGTTATATGGAAGATACACTTACAGATAAATTTGATAATTCTCTATTAAATCATTATAAAATTGTACTTAATAAACTAAAATTAAGAAATACTCCAAATTTTAATGTAGAGGTTTTAGGTGGAGAGCCAACGACTCATCCAAAAATTTTTAATATTATTGAGGAATTAAATAAAAATAAAAAATGTAAAAGGGTTGAATTAGTTACTAATTTGACAAAACCTGCTTCATTTTATAAAAAATTTGATAATCAAAAATACAATAAACTTTATATTAGTGGTTCTTATCATAATGAATATGCTAAAAATGATATATTTTTAAAAAAATGTATTGAACTTCACAACATGAAAAATTGTAATTTTTATACAAATATAAATTTTCCGGCAGAAGAAGAAAAATGGGATAAAATATTTAGTTTCATGGAAGAATTAAATAAAAATAACTTAATATTTCATATAAATTTGTTACACCCTACATCTACTTATAATGGTTTTAATTTTAAAACTGATACTAATAAAACTATCGAAATATTAAAAAAAATTATAAACTATTCAAAAAATTATAAAGGTTTTAATTTATTAGAAAATAATATACAAAGACAAATAAGATTAAAAGATAAAGATAACAACACAGTATATATACCTGAAATTTTTTTAAGATCATTAAAGTTAGATAGATTTAAAGGTTGGAAATGTACTGCTAAAGTATGGGGAATTGATCCAAAGGGTAAATTTACCCACGATTGTACTAACGAAGAACTAGATTTATTGAATAAAAAATTTAATGATTGTGTTATATGTCCAGTCAGTAATGGATGTAGATGTGATTTAATGTTAAATCATAAAAAAATAAAAGTATAATGTTTAATGAAATATATAATGAATCTAAAAAATACGGTTTTAAACATATACCATCTGCATTATCAATGTCTACTTATATAGAATGTTTATTTAATGAAAAATTTATTAAACCATATAAACATAATTTTGTTATAGGTAAGCCTTTTGGTAGCCAGGCATATTATATACCTTGGAAAAAACTAGGTTATCTTGATAAAAACATTAATGAATATCATAATATTTTAAAACATTCAGAAATAGATTTTGTAAATTTTTCCGGTGAATCTTTAGGAAATACATTAGGGGTTGCTGCTGGTATATCTTTAGCTAGCGATAAAATTACTTGGGTTAATTTATCTGATGCTGCTTTGCAAATGGGTAGTGAATTAGAAGGTATACAATTTATCGGCCAAAAACAAATAAAAAATATTTTAGTAACAGTCGATTATAATAACAGTCAGGTAACCGGTAATGTAAATGATATTATAGATGTTAAACCAGTAATAGATATGTTTAGAAATTATAATTGGGAAGTTCACATTGTTAATGGTCATAATTATAATGAAATTAAAAATAATTTTAAAAAAATAAATTATAAAAAACCTACTGTTATCTTTTATAACACAATAAAAGGTTATGGTATAAAAGAAATGGAAGAAAACCCCCATGAGTGGCACTATAAAAAAATATAATTAAAATGAGAAAAATACTTGACAGATTTTTAAAAAAATATAATAATGATAGCTTGTATTTTCTGCATGCTGATATGTGGAGATTTGAATTGTTTAACGAAAAAAATACTAATAGATGTATAAATGTCGGTGTACAAGAACCTAACATGATTAATATAGCTTTAGGTTTAGCAAGTCAAGGTAAAAAAGTTATTATATATGGTGTTGCTGGATTTAATATATATAAAGGTTATGAACAATTAAAATTTTATAGAAAAACTTTTGGTGATAATTTAATTTTTGTAAATGCCGGTGCAAACGGTTGTTATGATCATTTAGGTGTTGGACATACCCTAGATGATGATAAAGAAATAATGGAATTATTAGATATACCTTTATTTGAACCTAATACCGGTAAAGAATTTATAAGTATATTATGCAATTGTATTAGAAAAAATGGTTCATATTATATTAGATTAGGTTGGGATGATTGTAAATGGTAAATGTATTTACAGGGGCTGAAAAAGGATTTTTAGGTAGTAATCTTAAAAAGGAAATAAATGGTTGGAATGTCGATTATGGGGATATTTTAATTGATAATTTTTATTTACCTTCAAAAATTGATAATGTTTTTCATTTTGCTGGTCCTAGTGATGATTATGATTTTATAGATGAAACTAAAACTATAAAAACTATTATTAATGGAACTATAAATGTATTAAATTTAGCTAAAAAAAATAATTCTAAATTTATATTTGCTAGTACATTAGGTGTTGAAACTCCTACTGAAAACATATATTGCACTAGTAAATTTTTAATAGAGGAATATGTAAAAAATAATTATGATAATTGGGTAATATTGAGAATACCTAGAGTGTATGATAAAACCAGGAATAAAGGTTTAATGAAAAAAATAAGATTAAATGATATTCCAGATAAAGATTTAGATAAAAAAATTAAATTTATAACTTTAAATAGTTTTATAAATCAAACTTTAGACGTTGTAAATAGTCAAAATATAATTTATAATTATAATAATTTAAAGTGTGAAACAATCACTAATATTAAAAAGTTATATACATGAAAAAAATTTTAATAATCGCAGCCCATCCAGACGATGCAGAGTTTGGTATGGGTGGTACAATATCAAAATTATCTAAAGATAATAATATAACATTATGTGTATTATGTAGAGGTAATAGACCAGGTAGTAATTTAAATGTAGAAAATTTACGTAAAAATGCTCTTAACGAAAATATTAAAAGTTTAGGTATTACCAAATTAATTCAACATGTATATGATGATGTAAGTCTAGATAAACATTCTAATTTATCTATTAATAGTTATATATCATCTATAATAAATCAGGTACAACCGAATATAGTTTATACAAATTATAGTAATGATATACATATAGATCATCAAATAGTATCTAAATCTGTGAGAGTTGCATGCAGACCAAGACATAATAGCCCTGTTACAACGTTATATGAATTTTCTATACCCGGTAGCGGTGAATGGAATTTTCAAGGTATAGATTATAATACATATGTAAATATTGAAAAAAATATAAATG
>NZIV01000083.1 GCA_002689995.1 Fidelibacterota bacterium | reverse complement strand
AAGACACCCTAAGCTACCTGGTTTATTTTTTTTAAAATTCTTAGATAAATAATTTAAGTTTTGATATTTTTCAATATCAACATTCATTCCATTTATTGCTGGCCAAACCTCAACTTCCTTATCCTTTAAAATATTTCTTTTAAAAAATTTATCTAACCTCTTTTTTGATATTTCTTTAGAGCCAATTACATATGCCTTGTCGTAATTCATTATTTTATTACACCCTATAGTTTTTGAAATATGTCATAATTGAATACGCTCCCCAGATGTTAAAAACTGTTCTATCATTGTTACCATTCTATGAGATATATTGCCATCAAATTTCCAACAAGATTGTTTTGCCCAATATTTTCTATTTTGTTCATATTTTTTTGGCTCTTTTAATACTAATTGTATAGTCTCATAGATTTTGTTTGGTTTACATAAATGACCTAGCACCCAATCTTCATCTATATATGGAATTTTAAATGGTCTAGATTCTCTATCAATTAAAGTTTCAGTTTTGATTATTTCTTCACTTATCCATGATTTATTTTTACTTTTATCTTTTTGAGGGAAACATCCAGCATTCACATCTAATATTATCTGAATCACTGGCTTATCTAGCAAGCATGCTTCTGCCAATACAGATGAAACATCACTAATAACTAAATCTGATAAACATATAATTTGATTTATATTTTGATCTTTATTTGGTATCACTACATTATAACGTTTAGCAATCTTATAATCAGCAGGATGTGGAACAACAATTAGATTATCAATATCTTTAAAATATTTAATATTATTGATTCCTGAATCATTAGAATACTTCCCACCCCATGATGGTGCAAATAAAATAACAGGTTTATTAGGATTAAGATTATATTCTTTACATAATTTACTTTTATCAATCTTTTGAGTATACAATTCATCCATTTTAGGGTAACCACCTAACAATCCATTTTTAAATTTAGGATTAATCGCTTCCATTTTTCTCTTAAATACTTCTCCTGGATAAAAAAGTAAATCTGCTGAATGAAAAAATGGATACTTATAAGTATAATATTTCATAGGACCTAGTCCATGTTCAACATAAATATAACAACCATTCCAACCCATCTTTTTAATTCTATTTAATGGCTCATTATGTGAAATCACAATATTATCAGCTAATTGAGGTATAGAAAATAAATTTCTTATTTTGTTTCTATGTACTTTGAAAAATCTTGTTTCTAATGAAAAATTCTTTGATTCTTCATATAAAGGTTTCAAACTAAAATATTCTTTTTGACTAGACCAAATAAAATCAATATGAATTTTATTCATATTTATTTCTCATATATTGATTTATCTGGGAAATATTCATGTAAAAAGTTTTTAGTTAGGATTCTTTTTTGATCAATAACATTTGGTCCATCATTAATACAAAACATAAGAGGTTTATATTTTTTTATAGCATTAAATTTACTTTTTATTTTTTTCAATGAACAAGTAGTTAAAGGAAGATAGGTATAGTCTCTACCTTTTCTTAAAAAATTAAAATTATATCTTAATAGATTTTTTCGTAAGGGTGCAAGATAGTAGGGTTCATTTAATCCTTGTGCTACTAAATAAAAAGAATATAATGCTATGGACCACACATCTTTCTTTGTTCTAAAATTACTAGCTCTAGTATTTTCGAAGTCATGATGAAATACTTTTTCAAGATCATTTAATGTTTTCTTATCTAATACCTTAATACCATGACGCAAATTAAAATTGGGGAAAAAATCATATTTATTATATATGAGCATCCTTGCATTATTATTAGCATGAAAATATTCATTCCCACTTTTTCTTTCAGATAATTGTTCTAGGGTAAATCTTTTTTTCCCGCTAAATAACTTAGGCTTACCATTCTGAAAAAAGTCTTCTGGTGATGTCATCCTTCCGATAAAAAAATCATCATTAAATGATAAGAAAAAATTATTTAAACCATTAATTTTATGAAGGTTCATCTCTATAGCCATCGAATTATAGCTTGGAAGATTTTTTGAATCAAAAATTTCCTTATGATCAACAATATTTATTTGCGGATGATCAATATTTAACCACTTTGGAGTTTGATTATCTGTAATAATGTATATGTTATTAATCCATGGCGCAAACTGATATATTGACCGTAAAGAATATTTAAGCTCATCATTATCAAAAAATCTACCCTTAGAATTAACTTTTTTATTTTGGAGTTTTTCTGGTTTATCATCTATAAAGTTTGATTTTCTTGACATCCAATCAATATCATTTCCATCAACCCAAGTAAAAACAGCATCAATTTTTTTAATCATTAAAATCTTCTTTTAAATATGTGTTTACTAAATTTAAATCTTCCTTAGTATCGATTTCACAACAAAAATAATCTGAAATATCTATTGGATAAACTTTTGATCCTTGATTGATAAGAAGCTCAATCGCTTTTTCAAAATAATCATCATTGGCACATTTTTCTAAACATGATTTAAATTTTTTCAAATCATTACTATTAATTCTATTTAAACCTACTGCCTCACCCAGGCCATTATTGATTATTTTGGAAACACTTTTTATCGTTCCATCTTTATTAATTTTATACTTTACTTCTTCCTCGCCCACCACACCAGAATTAACTAACATACTTGATTTAGTTGATTTAATTAGAAATTTTATTATTTCTTTATCAAAAACAACATCTCCATTGAGCCAAATAATATTATTATTAGAATCTATGCTGTTTAAAGCAATAAGCAAGCTCTTAGCTGTATTTGTATTTTTATAATTTAAATTTTCAACAAAACAGTAATCATGATATTTTGTCTTTATCAGATTACTTTTATAGCCAACTACTATAATTATATCTTTCTTATCTACATGGTGACTAAGTGATTCTAGCTGACGATCAAGAATTGTCTCTTTTGTAAATAATTCAGTTAAACATTTAGGTGCATTAAGATTTAATCTTGTCCCCATACCAGCTGCAAGTATAATAATTTTCATAAGATTTTTTTAAAATGTTTAACTATATTGTAATTCATATAATTTTTTATATATTCCATCAAGATTAATTAATTCTAGATGATTTCCTTGTTCTACAATCCTACCTTTATCCATAACTATAATTTTATCTGCATTAATAATTGTTGAGAGTCTATGAGCAATAACTATAACAGTTCTATCTTTAATCACATTATCTATAGCATGATGTACTTTCTTTTCTGATTCTGAGTCCAATGAAGCAGTAGCCTCATCAAGAATTAATATTTGAGGATTTTTGACTAATGCTCTAGCAATAGATAGTCTTTGTTTTTCACCACCAGATAGTTTAATTCCATTTTCACCAATTATGGTATTTATTCCACGATCTAACTTTGACACCAAATCATATAAATTTGCTGATTTCAATGCATTTGTAAGCTCTTTATCATTTGCATTTTTTGAACCATATGCAATATTGTTTTTAATGCTGTCATTAAATAAAATTATATTTTGTGTAACTATCCCTATCAAACTTCTTAAACTTTTCAGAGAGTAATCTTTTACATCATTGTTATCAATAAAAATATTTCCATTATAAGGGTCATAGAATCTAGGAATTAAATCTGATAGAGTAGTTTTTCCTGCTCCACTTTTGCCAACAATTGCAACAGTTTGCCCTTTTTTAATTTCTAAATTAATATTTTCAAGAATAATATTTTCATTACCAGCATATTTAAAGTCAACTTCTTTAAATTTAATAGATGAATTAAAATCGTCTATGTGAATTGGATTTTTTCTTTGAACTATTTTATTCTCATTATCCAATATACTAAAAACTCTTTCTGCTGCAGCTATACCATTTTGAAAAACGACATTAACATTTGATAATTTTCTAATAGGTTGTAGCATCGCAAAGAGTAAAAGTATAAATTTTATAAAATCATCTGATTGTATCGTTTGATCTTCTAAAACACTAATACCTCCAAACCAGATTAATAATATTCCAACGGAGAGTCCAATTGTTTCATTGATTGGTGTAAGAAGATTTGATAAGATGGATTTTTTAAAAATTAAATTAAAATATTTTTTATTTTCAGTTTTAAATTTTTTGTTTTCAGAATCTTCTAAGTTAAAAATTTTAATAATTTTAATATTACTAAGAGCCTCTTTAACAATATTTAGTATTCCAGCACTTTGAATACTATTTCGTTTAGATTTTCTCCTAATACTCTGTCCAATTTGATAGCTGAAAAAACCAGAAATGGGTATAATAATTATCACTAGAATAGAAAATCTTACATCAATAATAAACAGTAAGATTAAAAAAGAAGCAATACTTATGGGCTCAACAATTAATTTTTGTAGACTCTGTGAAAATGCAACTCTCATACCTGATATATCTCTTATTAATATTGAACTTAATTCAGAAGTTTTTGTATTATTAAAGAATGAAAGTGATAACTTGCTAATATGATTAAATAACAATATCCGAATATCAGTAATAACATTATTTTGAACATACGCCATAATAAGATTACTCGTATAAAATAAAATATTTTTAGAGATGAAAATGATTGTTAATAGTATGCAAAGCATTTTCAACTGATCAATTTGTTGACCTCTACCAATTAGATTTTGAATAAAGAAATTAAGATGTTCATTTAAAGTCGTAGGGTTGACTATTGATAATGAATTACCACCCATTACATTTGCAAGCATTGTCCCTATCAACCATATAGACATAGAATTTAATAGGACATAAATTATAGATGCTATAACTGATAAAATCATTATAGATCTATAGGATTTAGTAAATTGTAATATTCTTATAAATGTATTCATAAAAATGTTAAGTATTTTATTCTTATAAAATCTGTGCAACCTTATTTAATAATTATATAATTGAATATATGAATATTAAAAATAATATTCTCAATTTCATCGATATAATTTTTCCAAAAAAATAGATATTTAATCAAGTATCCAGCAAAATCTTCTAATTTATGATAAAATCCTCCATTTGTAATTTGTGAAGTTTTACTATTGCTCTCTACCAACATAATTGTTGATATCAGAGTACTTATCATCCATAACGAAAATATATTCATTAAAACAAATAAAAAGGAAGATATTAAAGATATAAAAACAAAGAATTTGTAAGGTTTAATAAACTTAAATATTTTGAAATAAATACTCATTTTTTGAAATTCCCATCACCCTGTCTAATAATTTTAGGAGGATTTATTGAAAAATTTATAATTGTAGAGCCTTTAGAAATTAAATGGCCTTCATCAAAATATTTAATATAAGGAAATTCATTTTTTATATCCTCAATTGTTTCCAGCGGTTTTTCACCATGTATATTTACACTTGTGGTTGTAATAGGCTTTTGTAGTTTTTGAACAATTGATATAGATAATTTATGTTTGGGAATTCTAATACCAACTAAATTACTATTGTTAGTTACTAAATCAGATAAATTTGTACCCACATTTTTTGGATATAAACAAGTAAATGGTCCAGGCAATAATGAATGAAATAAATCCTCATCTTTTATTTCTGCATATTCCCGTGCCATCTCAATAGAGTCTACAATGATACTTATTGGATTATTTCTTCGTTTAAACTTATTAAATCTCTCTATGGTATTTGAATTGCATGCATCAAAACTAAAGCCATATAATGTATCTGTAGGAAGAATAATTATTTCACCTTTATGAATCAAATCAGCGGCATGATTTATTGAATTATTTGAAAAAATTTTCATTTTGTATATATTTTTTTTGGCCATTTCCTATGAAACCAGAAATATTGTTCAGGATATTTACGAATTATATTTTCTAAATCTAAAGAAATCAATTCACAAATTTCTTTTACTCTATTTTTTGATTCAATTTGTTCAAAATTATTTTCTATTTTTTTAACAAATAATTTATACTTTCTGCCTTTACTCACTATACAATAGCAAAAGAAAATAGATGCTTTAGATTTTATTTTGAATACAGCAGCACCTTTTGGTATAGAAGCTTTTTTTCCAAAAAACGGCACCATAAGACCTCTTTTACCTGCATTTTGGTCGCTTGCTAATCCTAAATTCCTTCCATTTTGAATTTCATTTAATAAAACTTTACTTCCTGTACCTTTGAAAATTGTCTTACTACCATGAAATTGCCTTACTTCATTAAAGAATTTCTGTACTCCCTTATTCTTTTGGAATTGTACCACTACAGAAAAAGGAATTCGGTTAATACCGAAAATTGGTAATATCATTTCCCAACTACCAATATGTCCTGTAATAACTATTGAACCAGTGTCTTGAGTTAATAGTTTTAAATCTGATAAATTAATGTCAACAATATTTTGAATATTATTTTTATTAAAATTTTGAGTTTGGAACAAATCCATTAAAATCATACCAAAATGTTTATAACTTTTTAATAGAATTTGATTTATTTCAAATTCACATTTATCTGGAAATGCTATTTTTAAATTTTGTTTAGCAACATTTTTTCTAATTGGAATTATTCTATATATCATCAAACCAAGAACTTTCCCAAAAAAAATTGTAATTTTTCTTGGGAATAATCTAATAATAAATGAAAAAAACTTCAATCCATAGTAAGTAAAATACTCTAAAATTGTTAATTGCATTGTTCGAATTTTATAAATTTGGTATCCATAAATTATATTAAATTCAGGTATTAAAATTACAGCTATTTAATGAATGAAATTATGAACTACTTCAATTTAAAATATTTAAAAACTATAAAATTATTTTCAATAATCTTATTTTCAATTTTATTTTCAAATGAGAAAATCATCTACTCTGTTCCAATCAAAGGTGATATTGATATGGGGCTTCCTTACTACCTAGAACGCGTTATTAAAGAAGCAGAAAATGATAGTGCAAAATATATCATTTTTACTATTGATACTTTTGGCGGTAGAGTTGATGCTGCAACAAAAATAAAAGATGCCATACTGAATACTAAAATACCAACGATAGCCTTTATAAATAAAAGGGCAATTTCAGCTGGTGCTCTCATTTCACTATCTTGTGATTCTATATATATGACTTCAGGAGGTACAATTGGTGCTGCAACAGCAGTTGATGGAAGTGGTAAAAAAACATCAGAAAAAGTGATTTCATATATGAGGGAAGAAATGTCCTCTACTGCTGAGGCAAATAATAAATCACGTGAAATCGCATCTGCAATGGTAGATGATGAAATTGAAATAGAATTTTTAGTAACAAAATCTGGTGACACATTAACCTCAAAAGAAATCAGCGGTTTCAAAGAATATAAGCTAATAACACTTTCAACGGGCCATGCAGTTGAACTTGGAATAGCAGATTTAGAAATTAATTCTTTAAAGGAAATACTATCATATTTAGAAATTCCTAATGCTAAAATAATTAAAAATTCTACAAACTGGTCTGAAAAAATTGTACGTTTTTTTACTTCTCCTACTGTTGCTCCTTTATTAATGAGTTTAGGGTTTTTAGGATTAATGTTTGAAATTAAATCTCCTGGTTTTGGCGTTCCTGGAATTGCTGGATTACTTTGTCTTGGACTATTTTTTGGTTCACATTTATTGGTAGGTTTAGCAGATATGACTGAAATTTTAATATTAGTCCTAGGCATTTTATTTATTTTAGCAGAAGTTTTTATTGTCCCCGGATTTGGAATTACAGGTATAGGCGGTATTGGATTACTTTTATTTGGATTATTTCTTATTTTACTAGGAGAATATCCATTAGAGTCAGATTATAATAATGCCTTTTGGGGACTAAATATTGGATTATTGGGCTCAGTATTTGCAATTTTAATGTTTTTTAAATTTATAATTAAATCTAAAATTTATCAAAAAGTAATACCAATTAAAAATCAAAAAAAATCTGATGGATTTTCAATTTCTGTGGGATACGAAGATTTAATTGGTAAAATAGGTTTAACAAAAACAGCTTTAAGGCCTGTGGGGATTATGTCATTCTCAAATAAAGAATATTATTGTAGATCTAATGGTAATTTTATTGAGCCGAATATCGAAGTTAAAGTTATAGGTGTTGAAGAAAATGAATTAATCGTTAAAAAGATTTAGTATTAAGAATATCACATGAGTCTAGCAGTGAAAATAATTTCAACTCTTCTATTCAAAGATCTGCATTTAGGTGTGTCTTCTATACATAATGGTTTTTTATCAGCATAACCTCTAATTGATATTGATTTAGAATATTCATAAAGTTCACTCCCCTTAAATAAAGACTCTGTGATAATGTTCATTGTTTCAAAGGCTCTTGCGCTTGATAATTGCCAATTATTTTCATGAGTACAAATTTTACTATTAGGTGGTAATGGTTTATTATCGGTGTGTCCTTCAATTACAATTTCAGTATATACAGAATCTTCTATAAAATAAGGCTTATTTATATTTTCTAAGAATCTAATATATCCTAATAATTCACCACCTAATTTTGATATTTCAGTTTTCAAATCATCTTTCAAAATCTCTGATTTACACTCAGCAAATGAATTACTATTTAAAAAAACTACAACAGAACCAGCCCTTTGTTCAATAGAGAAAATATTAGAATTTTCATATTCATTTTCTAATTCTATTCCAATTAATTCTATTTGATCTGATAACCATTCAACATCATTTTCTGATTGCCCTTGTAAGACTACGACAATAGTAATTAATAGACAAATTAATAAAGTAACAGTATCACCGTAAGCAACTAACCATGATAATTTATTATTAGATACGCTCACCTGGTTTCTTTATTTTTAAGTTTAAGGAATCATTTTTTAAATAATTTAATTTATTATTTAGTGTATAATTTAGAATCAATTCAACTCTCCTATTTTCATCATAAAGCAATATATCATTTACAGGTCTTGATTCACCATAGCCACAAATTGAAAAGTTATCTTCATTAAATTTTGAATTATTTACTAAGTAGTTTTTTGTTTGTTCTGCTCTTTTTAAGCTTAAATTCATATTTTTTATGTTATCACCAGAAGCATCTGTATGACCTTCAACGCGGAAATTCATATTTAAGGAACGTCCTTTAGATCTATAAAAAGGTTCATATTCTCTATATGAATCATAAAAAATAGTACTATCAACAATTATTTGCGCAAGTGTGTCTATATATGGCTTAAATGATTTATTAATAAAAGATTGATTGACATTAAACATAGGAATACCATTTATCTCTGCTGGAAAAATTATTCTTATACCACTATAACCCATATTTTGCACTGTATATTCAGAACTTAATTCTTTATTTAATTTTTTTTCTATTTTTGACATTGTACGAACAATGAAGAGTTCTGATGCCGCAGCAACTTTTGTAGCAATTAATGTAAAAGAAATAAAAAAAGCCATTATCACTGTCATGAAATCAACATAACTTACTATCCAATTATTTGAGTTATTTTGATCCATCTTTTTTAAACTTTAATTTTAGTTCTAAAGGTAAATAAGCAAGAAGTTTATCCTGTACAATTAAGGGATGTTCTTTTCTATGTATACAAGATAGTCCCTCAATCATTATTTCACGTATATAAACATCTTTTAAAGACATATTTTTTAACTTCCCTGAAATCGGAATAAATATTAAATTGGCAAGTACAACTCCATAAAAAGTTGTACGTAATGCTAATCCCATTTTAGTTAAAACTTTTGTTAAATCAATATCCATTGAATCTGCACCAACATTAGCCATCATCATTAAAATCAGACCCATAACCGTTCCTAACATACCAAAAGCTGGAGCATAAGTACCTAAATTAGATAGTATTTCTCTTCCTTGCTCATGCCTTTGAATCATACTATGTTTTTCAGATTCTAAAAAATTTATATACCTATCATTATTAGTTTCAACCGCGACCATCTCAACAGCATTATGCAAAAATGGATCATCGATTGACTTATTAAATTTATCTAATCCTTTTGGGCCATCACTATGATATGTTTGAGAGAGTTTTAATAAAACTTCAACAGTTTCAACCTCTCTATTAGGCTGTTTCTTAAATGCATTAGCAGCAACTTTAAAAACTCCTAATATTTTATCAAATGAGAAGTTTATCATAGTTGCGGCAAAAGAACCAAATAATACGATAGAAATAGATTTTAAATCAAAAAAGCTTTTTAACTGCTTAACAATCATAACCGTATCAATAGCACCCTTGGTTTTATCCCAATCTTCATTATCTAATATTCCAAATAATATAACAAAAACTCCTAATATTATACCTGAAATAGTAGTGAAATTCATATTTAATCCTTTTTATTTCTTTTGTTTATAACTTAATTAATGTAGCACTAAAATATAAATCTAATTTGATTCATCACAAGAAATAACATAATCAATTAATTGGGAAGCAATTCTGGATTTATGATTTAATGGTAACTTCTTTTCTCTACCCGATTTTGAGTATATATATAATTCATTTGTCTCACTATCAAAACCTGAAATACCTTCATTTAAAATATTCATCGCAATAAAATCAGCATTTTTTTCCTGAAGCTTCCTAATTGCTTCATCTGAATTAAAAGTCGTTTCTAATCCGAAAGCAATTAATTTAGTATTTTTTCCTATATTAATTGATTTTAAAATATCAGTTGCAGGTTCAATTTCTAAAACTGATGAAATTTGACTTCTTTTTAGCTTATCATTTTTAATGTTCTTTATTTTAAAATCAGATACAGCAGCACACATAAAAAAATAATCAGGGTTGTTCTTTTTTAAATATAAGTTAATCATATTATACATTTCATCAGTAGTTTCTACCTTAGCAATATTTATTCCTGGAATTTCGTTTAAGTGAACTGGTCCTGAAATAATAGTAACATCAGCTCCTTTATCGTGAGAAGATTTTGCAATTGAATATCCCATTTTACCACTAGATTTATTTGAGATATAACGAATAGGATCAATCCATTCACGAGTAGGACCGGCTGTTATTAAAACCTTTTTTCCTTTTAACGGAAGAGATATTTTAAATAAATTTTTAATCTCATTAATTATATCATTAATTTTAGGTAACCTTCCAACCCCCTCATGTAAAGATGCAAGTGGACCGGACTCAGGTGTCATAACGGTTTTACCAGAATTTCGCATTTTTTTTACTGATTCAATTGTTCCTTCATTTCTCCACATTCTAAAATTCATTGCAGGTACATATAAAGTTGGTTGCTCACATACAGATAATGTTGTTGATACTAAATCATCAGCAATACCATTAGCAATTTTACATAAACTATTAGCTGTAGCAGGACAAACAACAATTGCATCCATATCTATTGCTAAATTGATATGCTCTAATCCTGCTTTAGGTGTATCAGGGAAAATATTAGTTAAAACTTCATTATTTGTTAAAGCTGCAAAGGTAGACTTACCCACAAATTCCATTGCTGAGTTTGTCATCATCACCTGAATATTTACACCTTCTTTTCTTAATCGACGGATAATTTCACAAGTTTTATATGCAGCGATTGATCCTGTTATACAAATTAAAATATTTTTATTTTTTAAAGTTATCTCCATATTTGTCATTTTATTTTTTTATAAATAACGTAACTCCATCTCTTAATGGTAATAAAATCTGCTTTACCTGATTAGAATTAGAAATTAATTTATTAGTATTATTAATAGCATTAGATTCTTTATCATTTGGATTTAATACTGCACCACCCCATAACATATTATCAAAGACTCCTATCCCACCTGACTTTAGTAATTTAACACCTTTTAAAAAATATTCTGGATAGTTGACTTTATCTGCATCAACAAATATTAAATCAACTGAACCTACTTTTATATCCTCCATAGAATTTAAAGCATGGCCTTCAATTAACTTTATTTTATCGGAATATTTAGATTTTGAGAACCATTCTTTGGCTGTTTTAATATGATTTGTGAAAAGTTCACAGGTTTTTATTGATCCATCATCAGGTAGTACTTCGGCCATTTTCAATGCACTATAGCCAGTAAAAGTGCCAATTTCTAATATATTTTTTACATTTGCAATCTGTACGATAAATTGTAATAATCCGCCAATTGTTTGTCCACAAATCATTTGGGGAGCAGGTTGAGATTTATAAGTATATTTCTTTAAATCTACTAATAATTCAGAATCCTTGAATGAAAATTTAGAGCAATATGATTCTAATTCTTTTGAGATAAAATTCATAAACTTATTAGTTCATCTAATTTATTCATTTGTTCTAACATTATTAATTGATCATAACCACCAATTGAAGTTCCATTTATTACTATTTGTGGCACTGTATGACCGCCAGTAATTTCTTTTAATTTTAATCTCGAGATACCAACCTCTTCAATATTTATTTCTTCATATTCTATATTTTTTGTTTCGAAAAGTGATTTTGCAAACCGACATGATTGGCACCATGTTGTAGAGTATATTTTAATCATTTTTTGCTTTCTATTTTACTCCTTAATTTACAAGGTCCTTGGACTGAACTTAAAACCCAATTCCAAATGAAAGTGAGAAATTTATATGTACTTAAACATTGGAGAAAATGCTCCAAATTTCAATTTAAAAGATCAAAATGATGATATTATTACTTTATCAGATTTTGAAGGGTCTAAAATTTTAATATGGTTTTACCCTAAAGCTAGCACTCCTGGCTGAACATCTGAAGGGCAAGGATTCCGTGATGAATTCAAAACTTTTGAAAAAAATAATATTAAAATTATTGGTATTTCTGCAGACAAAGTTCAAAAGCAAAAATCTTTTGTAGAAAAACAAAATTTCCAGTATCAATTATTAAGTGATGAAAGTAAAGAAATGTTGAGGTCTTATAAAGTTTGGGGCAAAAAAAAATTTATGGGTAGAGAGTACGAGGGTATTCATAGAATTTCATATCTCATCGATGAAACTGGGAAAATTGAAAAAGTTTACGACAAAGTTAAAACAAAATCTCATGCAAAAGATATATTGGAAGATTTAAAATTATAATATTTTGATTAAAGAAGTCCAAAATTTTTTCTCTCTCCTAGGAATAGCTAAAAATCCGTTCAAAAAAAATGGCATTTTAAAACAAAAATACACCAATGGAAATATTAAAATTATAGGAAACGTTATCAATGGATTTAGAGAAGGTATTTGGAAATCCTATTATGAAAATGGTGAAATCTATTCTTCTGGAAAGTATATTAATGGTAAAAAATACGGAAAATGGATTTATTTTTATTTAAATGGATCTAAAAAACAAGAAGAATATTATTCTGAAAATATGAAAAATGGACATTGGATTACATACTCAAAAGATGATAAAGTTGTAATTGATGGGCATTATAAAAATGATAAAAAAGACGGACATTTCATTGAATACTATGAAAATGGAAATATTAAAAAAGAAAAAAGATATGCTGATGGGAAAAAAAATAAACCTGATCTATGGTATTCAAAAGATGGACTTACAAAATTTGAAGGTAAAAATGAAAAAGGCCATGAAAATGGTAAAAGAACTGAATATTATAACTCTTGTAGAACAAAAAGTGAAGCCTATTTTAAAAATGGTAGTCCAACAGGAATATGGTTTTGGTATGATAAAGAAAGAAATATTATTCGGAAGAAAAGTTATTTACACAATAAACTAAATTAAAAAAAGGAAGTAAATATGGCACCAGGATTTTTATTAATAGTATTTGTTACATCATTTATATTATTTCTATACTTTGTTCCACTAGGACTCTGGTTTCAAGCAGGGGTTTCAATTGGGTTTGGCAATATAGGCATGGTAAAACTAATTATTATGCGCTTTAGAAAAATATCTCCTAGGTTAGTAGTAAATGGAATTATCAACCTGCATCGAGCAGGATTAGACTTTGTGACTCCTGAAGATCTAGAAGCACATTACCTCGCAGGGGGAGATATAAATCAAGTTGTTGAATCCTTAATTGCTGCAGATAAGGCAAATATAGACTTAACATTTAAAACTGCAACTGCTATTGATCTTGCAGGTCGAGACGTGAAAGAGGCTGTACAAACTAGTGTTTATCCCAAAGTAATTGATTGTCCAAAAGAAGGAAAAGTTTCTGCAGTTGCACAAGATGGTATTCAACTTTTAGCTAAAGGGAGAGTAACTGTAAGAACAAATATTGAACAATTAGTTGGTGGTGCAACAGATGATACTGTTATTGCTAGAGTTGGTGAAGGTATAGTTAGTGCAATTGGATCTGCTCCTTCTTACAAATCAGTATTAGAAAATCCAGATAATATTTCAAAATCAGTATTATCAAAAGGATTAGATTCAGGTACAGCGTATTCAATTTTATCAATAGATATTGCTGATGTAGATGTCGGTCAAAATATTGGAGCTCAACTTGAAACAGATCAAGCTGAAGCTGATAAAAAAGTTGCGCAGGCAAAAGCAGAATCGCGTAGGGCTATGGCTGTTGCAGCAGAACAAGAGAATAAAGCAAGAGTTCAAGAAATGAATGCAAAAGTTGTTGAAGCAGAAGCTCAGGTTCCATTAGCTATGGCAGAAGCATTTCGTAGCGGAAATTTAGGTATTATGGACTATTATAATATGAAGAATGTAATGGCTGATACCTCTATGAGATCATCAATTGCTAAAGATGATCAGGGTTCAGAAGATAACTCTAAAGATTAAATATTATGATTATCAACGCTGACTTAAGTTCAATTCTTTTTCAAATTTTTATTATTTGGATAATCAGCTCTATATTTTCAGGTAAAAAAAATAAAGACAAAAAACCTTCTAAAATAAATAGATTAGTTACCGATTCATTAAAAAAAATGGGTAAATCTATTGAAGAAAAAATAAAAATATCTGAAATAATTCCTTCTGATTATAAATTAGTTGTAGATGAAATATTCAATGAAACAGAAAATAAGCTAAAAGAAGAAGAGCCTGAAGAAATTGTTTATCCAATTGAAATTCAAAAAAATAAAAAATCTCAAGATATTATAGTAAAAGAAGTTAAAAGAGATAATTTAAAAACTAAACTTGGTTTGAAATCTACCTCAAAAATACGTAAAGCAATTATTTTAAATGAAATTTTAAGTAAACCAGTTTCATTAAGGAGGTAGATTAAATTTTATCAAAAACTAATAGCCTTTTAATAAGAAAGGCTATTAGTTTTTACTTTATAATTTTATGTTTGAAAGGCTAAAGATTTAAAGTAAAAATTAACCTTTTATGAAATGCATCTAATGTGGATTCATTTTTAACAATTAAATCCACATTTTTACTTTTTTTAGATTCTGACCACTGCAATAAATCTCTTTTTTTTATTTGTTCTAATGATATTTTCTTTCTCTCGATAGCACGCTTCATTCTAATGTTTTCAGAAGCTGTTATTAAAACAATCATATCAAATATATCAGTTAATCCTGATTCAAGTAAAAGAGCAGCGTCAACAATAAAATATTTATAATTATTTTTTTCTGCCTTATTTATTGCTTCATCAATTAATATAAAAACTTCGGGCCAAAGGACCTCATTTAATAGCTTTTGATTAGCCTGATTTTTAAATGCAATAGAAGCTAATAATTTTGAATTGATTTTAGAATCTGAACCTTTTATTTCTTGACCAAATAAATTTATTAATTTATTTTGTAAAGAAATAGAGGAAAATAAATGAGTTTTCAACTCTTTATCAGCATCAAAAAGATAAGCATTAAGGTGTTTTTTTAGTATTTTAGAAGCTGTTGATTTCCCTGCACCAATGCTGCCAGTGATACCAATTTTAGTCATTTTAAATAATTAAAAATATTATTTTTTACCATTTCAATTGGTTTTTTTCCATCGACTTTAAATACATTATTTTTATAATAATCAATTAAAGGTTTAGTCTGTGCATGATACACTTCCAATCTATTTCTAACAGTCTCCTCTTTATCATCATCTCTTATAATTAAATCTTCATTTGTTAAATCATCCTTACCTATATTCTTAGGAGGATTATATTTTATATGATAAACTCTACCAGATTTTGGATGTAATCTTCTTCCACTCATTCGTTTAACTATTTGATCATCATCTACCTGAATAATAATAACATGATCAATTTTTTGATTAATTTCGATAAGTAATTTGTCTAAACCCTCTGCTTGTCCGATAGTACGTGGGAAACCATCTAAAATAAAACCATTAATACAATCAGGATCATTAAATCTTAACTTCATCATTTCTAAAATTAATACATCGTTAACAAGCTCTCCTTTATTCATGGCCTCTTTTGCTTTAATTCCGAGTAAAGTATTGTTTTTAACATGTGACCTTAGCATATCTCCAGTAGATATTTGAGGAATATTAAATTCATCCATCAAAAATTTTGATTGTGTGCCTTTCCCTCCTCCTGGGGGTCCTAGTAGTATTAATTTCATTTTTTTCCTTAAAGTAAAATTCCTGCTATTGTTGCAGTCAACCATGATGCTAAAGCTCCTCCAAACATTGCCTTAGTAACAAGTTTTGCTAAATCTTTTTTTCTTTCTGGTGCAATAGAACCAATTCCCCCCAATTGTATACCAATTGATGCAAAATTAGCAAAACCACACAAAGAATAACTTGCTAGAATAGCTGTCTTATCTGAAATCATATTTGAGCCTTCTCTCATTTCAGCTAAATTCATATATGCAATAAGCTCTGTTAAAACAATTTTTTGCCCTAATAAGCTACCTAAAATTTGAGATTCTGACCATGGAGCTCCCATTAAAAATGCAAGAGGCATAAAAATATAACCAAATATTTCTTCTAGAGAAGTACCAAATATACTTAAAATATAATTTGACAATGCAATTAATGCAACAAAAGCGATTAACATTGCACCAATATTAGCAGCTAGTTTTAATCCATCTGTTGCTCCGTTGCCTAAAGCCTCTAACACATTACCATCATCAGAAATATCATTAAGATTTATATTGTTATCAATAATATCTTTTTTGGTTTCAGGGTAAATAATTTTTGATATGACTAAAGCTGCCGGAGCACTCATTATAGATGCAGCCATTAAATGACCTGCTATTCCAGGGATATTTTCCAACATACCAACATAAATAGCCATTACACCTCCAGCTACAGTTGCAAATCCTCCTGTCATAACAGCCATTAATTCTGATTTAGTCATTGTATTTACGAATGGTTTAATTACTAAAGGAGCTTCTGTTTGTCCAACAAAAATATTTGCCGAAATACTTGTAGTCTCTGGACCACTAGTTTTCATAGTTCTTTGCATAACTATTGCAACTAATTTAATTATTTTTTGCATTAAACCAATATGATATAGAACAGCCATTAATGCTGAAAAGAATATTACGGTAGGGAGAACTGAAAATGCAAAATTTATGACAGCAGGATGCATTTGACCATCAATAAATGAGGAAAATAAAAACTCACTTCCATCATTAGAAAAACTTAATAATTTTTTTATTAATTTATCAAACCATGAAAATACAGGCTTACCGAAAGGCGTTACAAGAATAAAAATTCCAAATAATAATTGAAGTCCTAACCCCCAAAATACGACTCTTAGATTAATTTCTTTTTTATTATTAGACATAAAGTAAGCTATGCCAAGAATAGCTAAAATTCCTAAAAGACCAATAAATCTCTCCATCTTTACTCCTTAAATTATATTTTGAAGCATTTACGACAACGTGCTTCATATTTATCGGTTTCACCTACTAATATTTGAGATGATTCCGATGTAATTCGGTAACTAAAATTTGCAGGATTACCACAGACTACACAAATTGCCAATACTTTTGTTACATATTCAGATTCTACCATTAATTCAGGCATTGAACCAAAAGGTTTACCTAAATAATCTTTTTCTAATCCAGCTATAATAACTCTTTTTTTATTCGCCGCTAAATCTTTGCATACTTGTACAATAGATTTATCGAAAAACTGTGCTTCATCAATACCTATCACTGTAGCATCTTTAATATAATCCGTAATTTCTGATGCACTATTAACAATTATAGATTTAATTTTTCGATTATTATGTGAAACAATATCTTCAGAAGAGTATCTATTATCTAACATGGGTTTAAAAATTGCAGTTTTTTGCTTAGCAATCTGTGCCCTCACAATTCTACGAATAAGCTCTTCCGTCTTTCCTGAAAACATTGATCCACAAACTAATTCAATCCAGCCACCATCACTAGGAGTTAATCTCATTTAATTTTGTGCTTTATAATTTAGTAAAATTGATGTGATTTTTGTTCTCAAGATATCAATTGCAACTTTATTTTTACCACCTTCAGGGATAATGATATCAGCATATTTTTTTGTTGGTTCTACGAATTGCATATGCATTGGTCTTACTGTTTCATAATATTGTTCAGTAACAGATTCTAGAGATCGACCTCTTTTATTAATATCTCTTTTTATTCGTCTTAAAACTCGAATATCATCAGGTGTATCCACATATATTTTTATATCCATTAAGTTTCGTAATTTGAGGTCATAAAGAGCTAAGATTCCTTCTAGCAATATAATGTGATGTCCTTTAAATTGTATAGTATCATTTGTTCTTAAATGTGTTTTAAAATCATAAATAGGTACCTGGATTTGATAACCTTTTAAAATCTCAGAAATATGACTTCTTATTAAATTAAAATCGACTGATTCAGGGTGATCAAAATTCCTTAATGAACGCTCCTCAAAAGACAAATGTGATAAATTTTTATAATATGAATCTTGTTCAATTAATAAAACCTCTTCACTACCATATTCTTCTGTTAGAGCCTTTGCAACAGAAGTTTTTCCAGAGCCTGTTCCACCACCAATCCCAATTAAAATCGCTTTTTTATCCATAATTATACAAAAGGATATGGTAATAAATCAATAAGTTGAACGGTTGATTCGTTTCCATCTAAATCTGAAATATGAACCGGAATATCTCCAGCATATTCAAACATTACCTGCCTGCATCCTCCACAGGGCGTAGAACCATCTTTAGTAACAACAGCGATTGATTTAAATTTTATTTTACCCTGAGAAATTGCAGAAAATATTGCAACACGCTCAGCACACATAGTAGTAGGATAAGCTTTTGACTCAATATTGCAACCATATATTACTTCGTCATCTTCTGTTAACAATGCTGCACCAACCTGATAGTTACTATATTGAGCTTTAGCAAAATTTCGTGCTTTTTTGGCCTGTTTTATTAATTGTGATCGATTCATTTAATTTCAAAAATTAGATTGAAAAATACAACAATTATTCCAAATAAACCAAAGGAGTAACATATATATGTAATTTTAAATTTATTACTCTAAAATAAGCTGAACTAAATTTAAAATATCAATAATATTAATTAACCCATCACTATCTAAATCTGATGCCCAGCTTGAATAATTATCAAATTCAACTTGACAAAATATTATGTTTACAATAGTTGTGACATCTGTTATGTTTACAAGTCCATCATGAGTAACATCCCCCATTTGATTTATTAATTTCATGGATTCAATGATACCATAAGCGGCAAATATTGCATATGGAGCAGCTTCCTGGTGATTTCCATATGAATCATCTAATAATTCTAAGTATACACTTTCAGCACCATTTTCAATAAAATTATCATAAGCTACAACAGAGTTTTCATAGGGTATTAAATGATCTGCTGTTCCATGGAATAAGAATGTATTAGATTGAGGAGTCCAATCAAAAAGATCATTTTCCCTCAACAACTCTCTAAAAAAATAATTTTCATCAGTATTTAAATCTTCTACTACATCAGGTCTAACAGATAAAATTGGTGGATTATAATTTTGAGTATTCATATAATCATTAATATAACCACCACTATAATCACCACTAAATAAACTTGGTATATCATTTGCAAACTCTGGAACAAAAAAATCATAATATGTTCCTAAATTGTAATATTCGATGTAAGCTTGCATCAAAAATGGTAAATAAAAGGGTTCTCCATAATATTCACCATCTAACATTTTATCCAACATTACACCTGAAAGATCATAAGGTCCTGCCATTGGAAATGAAACCATAATATCAAATTCATCAGCAAGATTTTCTTCCATTTCTTTTTGTATAGCTAAGGTTGCATATCCACCCTCAGAATATCCGAAAATTGAAAGCTGACGATTCAGTTGGATACCATCAATATTTAAAAAATGATTTCTAGTTGCACGAATCAAATCTATAACTATACTTGCAGAAGGATTTTTAATGATATACGGATGAATATCATTAGATATTCCTAAGCCTAAAAAGTCAGCAGAAACAAAAATATAACCTGACGCCACAACTATTCTAGATAATATATCAAATCCACTATTTGATAAAACTCCATCTCTATAAATTTGAGTTCCATGCTGCCATGACAAGATACCAAAGGCCTCGTCTTCAGAATTTGGAATACCAATTACACCTGAAGCAACTGTTGAATCTCCATATCCATCGATTGTTTCATAGATTACTTTGTATATAGAACCACCATATTTAGCAACAATACCAAACTGACTAACATCTCCTTGAAATTCAATCTGCATTTCTTCCTTAGTAGATGATTCAATAAGTTCATAACTCACAATTTTACCACGTTCTAGTGATAAACTAAAATTTATCAAGAATAAAATAAAGTAGATTTTCATATACATTTTTAAAATAATTTTAAAATTTAAAGTGAAAAATATATCTTATTAAAAAATAAATACATAAATTATATTTATTTTTTAAGTGTTCATTTATATTTTTTTGTCATTTAAATTAATAAAATTTTTATATATAATTCTAATAATCAAAATGCTTCTTTTTTGGATAATTTTTTTAGAAAATAAAAATAGTTTTGTAAAAAATTGATTTTTTTAGAAAAACAATGAAAAAATTCTCATAATTTTTATGGTGTGTTTATACATCTATATCTAAAATTAATTTAAATAATGGAAAATTTTTGAAAAAAAACATTCAACTTTTATTTTTAACAATATTGTTCAGTAACGATCCTCCTATTGCGAAACAAATTCCTCATCAAATACAAATACATAATCAAACTCGTATTGATAATTATTACTGGATGAATCAAAAAGGTGATGACTGGGTACTTAATTATTTAAATGAAGAAAATCAATACAGAGATAAAGTGTTAGCTAATACCACTCAGCTGCATAAAGAATTATATAATGAAATGATTAATAGACTACCCGATTATGAAAATTCTGTGCCTTATATTCATAATAATTATGAATATCGTAAAATATTTTTAAAAGGTAATGATTATGAAATATATCAACGTAGATTAGTTACAAAAAAAAATCGGGAATGGAATGATATTTTAGATATTAATGAATTAGCAAGAGAATTTGAATATGCTGATGTTGGTTGGATTCAGCCAAGTCCTAATAATCAATACTTAGCATTTGGTATAGATACACAAGGTAATTATCGTTATTTTATTAAAATATTAAATTTAGTAACTGGTGAATTACTCAAAGAAAATATCCCGAATACTTGGGGAAAATGTGTTTGGCATCCAGATAATAATAGAATATTTTACTCTGAAAAAGATTATACAAATAGAAACTTATGCATTAAACAACATTGGATTGGTTTTAATAATCTTGATGATGAGGAACTTATTTTTGAAGAAATAGATACTCAATATTCAGTATACTTGAGTCAATCAAAATCTGGTAGATATATGTTTATTGGCAGTGAAAGTACTAATGCTACAGATTTTTCATTTATTGATTTACAAGATAAAAATTTAAAAATTAATAATATTTCAAATAGGAAAAAATATCATCTATATTATCCCATACAATATGAAAAATCCTTTTATATTTTAACAAATTCTAAAAATCATACCGAAAATAAAATTGTTTCTACCTTAATTTCTAATCCAGGAGTTCAATATTGGAAGAATTTATTTATCCCTGAAGAGGGTCATACATTTGAAAATTTCACAATAATAAATGATCATATAATTATTAAGGCTAGACATAATGTTAATCCTTACTTTCAAATTACAAATTTAAAAAATGATTCTACCTTTACGATTAAATTTAAAGAAAAACTTTTCTATTTAGGATTTAAAGATAATTATGATAAAGATGCAAAACATTTTAGATTTGAATATAGTTCTCCAACTACACCTCAAATTATTTATGACTACGATTTAGAAAACTATGAGTTAATTTCAAAGTATAAAAGACAGCTAAATAATAATTTTAGTTCTAATAATTATAATATAGAACGACACTCTGTAATGGATAAATCAAATTCAGCTCAGATTCCAATTACTTTAATATATCATAAAGATTTCTACCCAAATACTGGTGATAATCCTGTACTATTATATGGTTATGGTGCATATGGATCAATTACAGATTCTTATTTTACAAATTCATATATAAGTTTAATGGATAGAGGTGTGGTAATTGCTATTGCGCACATTAGAGGAAGTGCAGATTTAGGTAAACAATGGTATAATGATGGTAAAATGCTTCAAAAATTAAATACTTTTACAGATTTTATTGATTGTGCAAATTATCTATTGAAAAATAAAATTACTACTTCTGATAGACTTTTTGCTCAAGGAATTAGTGCTGGTGGTTTACTTATGGGAGTAGTCGCAAATATGGCTCCTCAATTATTTAAAGGGATGTTAATTGAGGTTCCATTTTTAGATGTTATTACGACAATGTCAGATGCTAATATACCTTTAACAACTCAAGAATATAATGAATGGGGTAATCCCGAAATTAGAAATTATTTTGATTATATGATACAATACTCTCCTTACGAGAATATTACTGAACAGGATTATCCTTCAATGTTTATTACTGCAAGTTATAATGATTCTCAGGTTGGATATTGGGAACCAGCAAAATATGTTGCGAAGCTGAGACAATTTAAAACAGATGATAACCTATTAATTTTATCTACAGATATGACAGGTAGTCATTCTGGACCAAGTGGACGTTACTCCGGATATAAACTAATAGCACTTGAATATGCATTCTTACTTGACCAAGCTGGTTTTACGTATCAAGGAAGTCATTGAAAAATAAATCATTAACTCGAAAAGAATTTATAAAAATCAGTTCACTTACGACTGCAGCTGGTATTTTATTACCTAATCTTTTAATTTCACAAGATTGTGAAATTACAACGGATGATATCTTAGGTCCCTACTATGATAATAATGCACCATATAGATCTATATTAAGTTCACCTGATGAACCGGGGACACCTATTACTATATCAGGAAGGATTTTTGGGAATGATTGTGAAACTCCTCTACCTAACACCTTGGTTGAAGTTTGGCATGCAAATGAAAATGGTTGCTATTCTATTTTTCAAATATGCGAAAATGGAAACTCAAATAATGACGAATATCATTTAAGGGGTAAAATGCTTACAAATGAAAATGGTTACTATCAGTTTCAATCTATTCAACCTGGAAATTATCATTCACGACCAAAACATTTTCATATAAAATTCACTACACAAGATGGTCATACTTTAGTTACACAAATTTATTTTGAAGGTGATCCATTTATAGAGAATGATCCATGGGCAAGTTTAGCAGGAAATAGGGTGATTCCAATTACTGAATCTGAAAATGGACTTATTGGTGAATTTAATGTTCAATTAAATTCTGAAGTTTCAAATTTATTATTAGGTGATGTTAACTTTGATGGTCAATTAAATATCAATGATGTTATGATAATTGTTAATATTATTTTAGGACAAACATCACCAACAGACCATCAATTATATGTTGCCGATTTAAATCAAGATGGAATTGTAAATATTATTGATACTATTTCGTTAATAAACATAATACTTAATAACTCAATGAAAAATTTTTCAAATCCTGAAGTTGCAAAATTTAAAGTCACTAAAGATGAAATCATATTATTAACAAAAGAACCAATTGCAGGAATACAATTAGAAATATTAGGTGAATTTGAAAAAGAACTCTTAACATTACCAATTGGATGGGAAAGCTTTTTTCATAATGGTCGATTAGTTATTTTAAATATAAAAGGTCCTCATCTAGATAATCCTAAGACTATATTTAAATTTTCTGGTGAAATCAAAATCTCAAGTATAATTGTTAGCGGGTGGAATGAAAAAATAATCCAAACAGAAATTAATTCACAAATATCTTACTTAAGTGTTGGCATGGCTTATCCAAATCCTTTTAATCCTGCATTAAATATTGATTACACTACTAAGATAGATGGTAATATAAATATTTCAGTGTTCAATATTCGAGGGAAGTTTATCGAAACAATTTTAAATGAATTTTTAAAATCAGGTTTTTATAAACTAAACTGGGAACCAAAGAACATTCCCTCTGGTGTTTATTTAATTAAATTTGAATCATTAAATGATGTACACTATAGACAAGTTATTTATTTAAAATAAACTTTTTCAAGTAATAAAAATATAATTGTTTACTTTAAAGATTAAAAATATTTATTTTAAAATTGTAACTGGAATAGAATTTGTATTATCGAACTTTCCATTTTTATACTGCTTAATTGATAACCAATATATTCCACTGGGAAAATAAGATAAATCTATATTTTTCTGATTTTGTCCTGGATATAAATTACCCAGGAAAGTAGTAGCAACTTTTTCACCTTTTATATTTACTAAATCAATTGAAGTCATTCCAGCCTCTTTAATATTAAAACTGACTGTAGCTCGGGGGTTTGCAGGATTTGGGTACACCTTATTAATTTTAAATTTATTTATATAATCAACTTTATCATTTTGAAGAATTTCAACTTCAAAATCTAAAACATATAAACCTGTCTGTCTATCTGAAATTAAAATATTTCCTGAACCTAAGTAAGGGTAAACACCCCAAGCTCCGTTGTAAATATAACTTGAATTTTGTAAATATGTGTCATAAGCTCCAACATGAATTAAATTAGACGGATTTGTAATATCTAATACTTGAAGTCCAAATAAATAATAACTGATAAAAAGATAATTATCTTTTATAAATAAATTATGTGCAGAATAATTTTCACCTCCTGAGGGCATCCATTCATCCAAGTATTCTACATTTTCCAAATCAGAGACGTCCCATGACATAATATGCCCCCCAGTTGTTTCTGAAGCAGAAAATAATGTATTACCATCATCAGAAATCCAACATGCATGACTAGATGGAATTCCATACCATTGTGTTATTAGTTGTGGATTAAATTTATCAGAAATATCGAAAGCAATAATTGATTCTGAATATATACCGCAACCATATAGAATATCATTTTTTATACATACATCATGCAGATATTCTCCTGACCATCCGCCAACCTTAATAGGCATAGATGGATTTGATTCTAAATCTAAGATAATTAAATCATCCAAGCCCCAAGACTGTTGTTCACCATCGTGTGACCACTGTTGATTGGAACCAATAACATATAAATATCCATCGGCTTCCATAATATTATGACTTTGAACTACTCCATCCCATTCATATACTAAACTTGCATTTTCAGGATTTGTTAAATCAACAACTTGTATACCTTGAGGAAGTTTATATACTTGTCCTGTTTCTGCTAAAGTATCTGGATCAGCTCTATTTGCTTCTGTACCTACGTACATATAATTTCCATAAGTTTTTATATCTCTATGTGAAGAATAGCTACCTTGAATGAAAGAAACTAATTGAGGATCGTTCATATTTGATGATACATCTACAATATAGGTTCCATCAAATCCACCTATTAAAGCATATTCTACTCCATCTTCAGATTCATACCCCCAAATATCATTATAAACTGAAACACTTGTTACAGCTGTAGCATCGTGTCCTTCATCCCAATTTGATATTAAATTAACGTTTAATATATTCATAATAGGCACACCAGAAATTTCATCTGTTGTAATTTGTACAATTTCATTTTCATCTATACCTGAAATATAATATATGTAATTATTTCCATTTATAACATTGGTATCAACATAATGATGAGTTTCTGAACCAACTATAGCAATCTGTTCGGGTAACGAACCACCTTCTCCTCTGTATATGATATAATTAGATATTTCTTCCTGCTCAAATTCAGGATATTCATGTTGCCAAAATAATTCAATTTTACTATCACTACTTTCTAAATAAAAACTTGAAAATTCCCAAAAATTTCTAAATTCTAATTTAGCAGGTATCGATGAGAACCATTCTTGTCCAGGACGTAACCTTAACCAACAAAAATACATAACATCCTCATTATATGCAGAAATTTCAGAATATGAAGTTCCCGTCTCATCATAATTAGATTGCATAACTAATAAATATTCATAATTCCCATAAACTATATCAATAGGATCCCAAAGTAGGTTACCATTTTCTTGCTCGAAAAATGCTAAATTTATTCTTCGAGGATATTCTGGATTAGAAACATCAAATGCCATCCCTGGAAAAGTACCATAACCAATATAAGAAAAATTTTCTGCAGAATAAACAGGAGCCAAAGATAAGCTATCTGGATTATTTGAAAATATTATATCTATATCTAAAACTTCACTTTCTTCTAATAAGGATTGACCAACAAGACCGCTGCCATAAGAAATACTATTATAAAATGTGGTCCCTTGGTTCCATGATCTTCCATATAGCCATTCATTTTCAGAATAAAATTTAACATCTAAAGATCTCGAAAAAATAAATTGGACTAAAATTAATATTAATATATGTCTCATTATTTCACCTTCATGTGTAATATCTTTTATAAATATATAGTATAATTTAAAAAAAAGATTACAAAAAAAGGGCTGATTTCTCAGCCCTTTTTATACATTTTTAATATTGAAAAAAGATTATTTCAATAAGATTACTTTCTGAGTTTTCTGATGTATGTCACCATCCGTCTCTACTACTTCAAGATTTATAAAGTATACACCGGCTGCCATATCTACTGCATTCCACTCTGTTGCATGTAAACCCTCTGATTGGATTTCATTTAACATAAGATCTGCAACTTTTTCACCAGTCAAATTATAAACGGTTATTGAAACACTTCCTTCTTGAGGTAATCCATATTTAAACGTTGTTACAGGGTTAAATGGATTTGGATACGGTGTATCAAAACTAAACTGATTCACAACAATACGCGGTGACTCACCTGTCAAACTACCTATCTGATGTAATGCCATTGGAGTCCATCCTTTTGACTCTAATGGATTCAGGTCAATAACTTCACCTGTCTTGCTTGAGAATAATTTAAATGTTGGTACCTGACCAATCTCATGGAAACCGATTGTATGGTCTGTCATATCACGTCCCATTATTGTAATGGTTGTTGAACCATTCTCTATAATCGCTGAACCAGTAAGAACTTCATCGTTAAAGGCCAATAATAAGTCACCTTCATTCGCCGGCTTACCATCAACGATAATTTCATCAGCTAAATAGAA
>NZIV01000082.1 GCA_002689995.1 Fidelibacterota bacterium | reverse complement strand
TTTAAACTAAAGTTACCACTGCTATCAAGATAGAATCCAGTATTTGCATTATTAAAAGTTCCTGTACCTTGATACAGTTTACTAGCAGTAATACTTATCCCACCAATACTTCCACTAGTCTTTGCAGCACTATTAGCAGCAGACGCTGCAGCGGCTGCTGTAGTCTTTGTATTTGCTACATCATTATTTGTAGCATCTGAAGGAGGACCACCACTAACAGATCCATACCCAATTGTCACTCCACTCGCAAGTGAAAGTGACTGAGCTGTTATAGCTCCGTCTATTGCAACAGATCCATTTGAAGCTATACGGAACTTTGGAGAAGATAAAGTACCATTATTTAAGTTAAACTTAGTACCTGCGCTAGAAAATGCGCTTCCATCTCCTGTTCCAGAGTGGTTTGTGGATGTAATCGAACCAGTAGTGATTGCTCCCCCACTTATTGAAGTTACATTTGCATTTACTTGAGAGCCTTCGATTGGTTCTTTAGAATTTGTTCCATCTGTTATAGTGTTTGCATCACTAAAAGTTACAAGTCCAGAAAATCCGATTGCTTGTATAGGGGATCCAATTGTAACACTTTGAGTTCCCCCAAATGTTGCCTCCGTTACAGCGTATGTAGAGTACCAATACTTGTTTGTATTTCCGGAAGCATAAGTAGGCGGAGAGTGTCCCCAGTTACTTGAACGACTTGAAAAAACTTGAGTACTAAAATTAAATCCGCTTGCACTTGGAGTACCTGGAGCACTTGTAGAAGCTATTTGATAAAAAAGTCTTCCGTTCGCACTTCTAACTCCTGCTGCCCCATTATCTCCATCTGTACCATTTGTACCATTTGTACCATTTGTACCATTTGTACCATCAACTCTCTGAGCAAAAATAGCCCCAGCAGACCAAGAAATACTTGCAGCAGTAGTTGTTGGGCTTCCTGTTGCAAGACCAACGGATACATATATTACATCATTGTTCGCGGTAATTGCAGGAGGAGAACTAGACCATCCCGAAGGAACACTTAAACTAGAATTTGTAAAATTAAAACTTCCTCCACTTGGAGTGCCTGCTGAATTTTTTCTGTAAGCATATATTTCTACTACGGCTTCGCCTTCTACTTGATACGGCTGACCAAATACATAAACACTTGCTCCAAGAGCTTTATTTCCTTTTGATGCCCACAATGGCGTTGTTCCCGTAGCATTTGCGGGATCGTCGTACCACCCAGAAGGTACTGCCGAAGAATTTGATGGAGTACTTGGCTGATTTGCACTTCTTTGAAAAATTAAATTTACAGCAGCTCCATCTGAACCATCGGTTCTCTGAGCATAGACTACAGGAGTACTATAAGTTGTAGTAGCTGCGGTAGCAGTTGGTGCTCCTGTAAATAAGCCAACAGCTATAAATACTTCATCTCCATCGGCAGAAAGTGCGGGAGGAGAAGTACTCCAGCCCGTTGGAGGAGTAAGCGCACTAGTTGTAAAGTTATAGCTTCCTCCCGAAGCTCCGGTGGAGTTATTTTTTCTATAAATATAAAGTTCTGCTACTGATTCTCCTTCTACTCTAAAAACATTTCCCCAAGTAAAAGTGCTAGCACCTACTACTTTTTCTCCTCTAACTGCGAATAAAGGATTAGTTCCTGAAGGAGGACTATCGGCCCATCCAGATGGTACTCCAGAGGAAGCAGAAGGAGTGCCAGGGGTTGATGCACTTCGAATAAATACCATATTTATTGAAGTCCCTGTTAAACCATCTTGTCTCTCTGCATAAACTACAGGAGTACTATATGTTGTAGTGGCTGCAGTAGCGGTTGGAGCCCCCGTAAATAAACCAACAGCAACAAATACTTGATCTGAATTTGAACTTAATCCAGGTGGGGAAGTGCTCCAACCAGTAGGTGGAGTAAGAGTACTATTTGTAAAATTATAGCTACCACCAGATGCTCCAGTTGAAACATTCTTTCTATAAATATATACTTCTGCTACGGCTTCTCCCTCTGCTTGATAAACATTTCCCCAAACAAAATTTGAAGCACCTACAGCTTTTACGCCTTCGACAGCAAATAAAGTATCTGTTCCAATTGGAGGACTATCGTTCCAGCCTGAAGGAACTCCAGAAGATGCTGAAGGAGTAGAAGGTGTTGAGCTATCTCTTCTAAATACTATATTTACAGAAGCACCTGTTAAACCGTCTGTTCTTTCTGCATAAACTACAGGAGTACTATATGTTGTAGTGGCTGCAGTAGCGGTTGGTGCTCCTTGAAATAACCCTACTGCTACATATACTTGATCTCCGTCCGCAGTAATTGCAGGAGGAGAAGTACTCCAATTAGCAGGAGGAGTAAGAACATTTGTTGTAAAGTTATAGCTTCCTCCTGAAGCTCCTGCATTTGAATTTAATCTATAGATATAGACTTCTGCTACGGCTTCTCCCTCTGCTTGATAAACATTTCCAAAAACAAAATCAGGACTTGGAGGTGTTCGTAATCCTTTTACTGCCCATAAAGTTACTGTTCCGGAAGGGGGACTATCGTTCCAGCCTGAAGGAACGCCGGCATAATCAGATGGAGAGCTTGGTTTATTTGCGTTTCTTTGAAAAACTATGTTTACATCTTGTCCATCCTGTCTTTCGGCATACACTGCCGGAGTAGACCAAGCAAAAGAAGCAGCAGTATCTGTTTTAGATCCAGAAGCAAGACCCACAGAAACGTATACTTTATCTAAATCTGCAGAAAGCGTAATTGGAGAAGTACTCCAGCCGCTTGGGGCTGAAATAGTATTATTTGTAAAGTTATAGCTTCCTCCAGAAGGTGCAGTAGAGTTATTCTTTCTATAGATATAAATTTCTGCTACTGAGCTTCCTTCTATTTGAACAGGTGCTGTCCAGTTGAATACTGTAGTTCCTGGAGTTTTTACCCCACTACTTGCCCATAAAACTCCTGTCCCTGTTGCATCTTCAGCACTATCGTACCAAGTAGGAGAACTGGTTGGTACTCCTGTAGATGCTGAAGGAGTGCTTGGTTGAGATGCACTTCGTTGAAAAATTATGTTTTGAGAAGCGCCGGTAAGTCCTGTTTGTCCTTGTTTTGCTTTTACAAAATGTTGAATAGCAGAACGAGTTTCTTCTACTCCAGTGCTTCTTTTTAGTGTTACTGGAAAAGATATAATTGCTGTATCAGCACTTATACTGCTAGCATTTGCAAATCTTCTAATATTAGAAGAAACTGTGGAAGCAGCTCCGGCAGTAATACCTGTTGCTGTAGGAGTTCCTATTCTAAAAGTACTATTTGCTGGAGAACCGGAATCATCATAATTAAGCTGGGTGCTTCCTTCAAACGCAGTTATATCTATTCCTGAATCTGTATAATTAACAACTCCCGCAGTTGTTGTAAGAAGTGATTTTGGATTATTGGTAATACTTACTGTTAGTGCATCTGTTCCTTCTGGTGCGCGAGAAATAGTATATACTTTATCTATAGTAATTACACTATCTAATTCCGAAGTGCCTACTTGTACTGTAGCTCTAAAAGTAACTTGTCCCTGATCTGCAGTGAAACCAGAGATTGAATATACCCCCGACTGAGCATTAATAGCAACATTTAATCCTGATGAAGCACTTCCTTGAAGTGCAAAAGTTATATTAGTATCAGATGCAGCATTTAAAAGAACTCCATCCTTTCTTATTTCAAAAGTTCCTCCAACTGAGTTGAGAGTAGAAGTTGAAACAAATCCATTACTATCTGCTGCAACTGTTGCTGATGGATTACTTAAATCGCCTTTTACTTCTGGAGCAGCATTTCTTGATTTTGTTACTGTAAATACTTTTATTACTTCTACAGGATTTGCCGTTCCTGCGGTTGCTGCAGGCACAGTTGCTTTAAAGCTTGCAACTCCTTCATCAAGAGTCAGATTAGAAGTAGTATATATTCCATTAGTATTTATTGCAGTCGTTATCCCACTTTCAGATACAATACTAAAACTACATGCAGTTGTTACATTTGTACCTCCAACAAATACTGTAAAAGTACCCGTTGCATCTGTTAAAGTGCCTCCCGTACCTAGAAAAGTAGTATTTACAGAATGTGCTTCATTTGTTAAGAATCCTGTAACAGCATCAGAACCGTCTTGCACTCCATAAATTGAAATAGAATCTGAGGCAATTACAGTCCCACTTGCACCTCCATCACGAGCATCTACTCTTATTGTTTTAGTTCCACCAATCGCAGGCTCATCACTATCTGCAAGAGTGAATGTATTTGTAGTGGAAGAAGCTTGTTTTGATGCTCCTTCTACAAAAAATTGAAAGAAAGGAGTAGAGGCAAACTCTCTCGCAGTAGCAGTAAACGTAATACTATCTGATTCTGTAGCATCTGTGCCGTAGTTTATAACATACTTACTTGCTGAAAGCTCTGCACTCTTACCTGTTTGCCCCTGAGGTCCTCCCTTTGCTTTTGAAATTATCATGCGAGCAGTACGAGTTACAGGACTTTGAAATCCTGTAGTTGCATTTGCAAGAACTGTGACAGGAATATCTATGTGTCCAGAATCTATTGAAGTTGGAAAAGCAGTAACAGAATAATTTGCACCCGTAACACTTGTTGTAATTCCAGCATTACTTGAAGTAATTGATCCAATTGTAAAAGCAGAGCCTATAGAAAGCTCGTTTGTTCCTAAAAATACTTTTACAGTTCCTGTAGCATTACTTAAATCTGAAACAACACCTGCTTGGTTAGAAGGAATAGACACATTATCTACAGTTAAATCAATAGAAAGACTTTCTGCAAGTGCAATAAGAGCCGCTTGTGCTGCATAGGCTGCACCTACTCCACCTGCATCAGAATCTGTATTAAAAGGTCCAAAGTATTTTCTTTCAGACTTTTTAACTCCAGAACTTGTTTGGGGTATAGAAATATTATATGCTCTTACCCAGTAAACAAAGTTTTGAGCAGTATTTGTAGTTACAGCATCATCTGAGTGCTCTAATACTTCATCGTTTGGTACATCTGCTATACGAGTAGCATGGGCAGTAACCGCTGTATTTGCGTTTCCAGAAAATCCTGTAGCACGCCAAACTTCATAGCCACTTTTAACAGGAGCAATTCCTGCTGGTTTTGTCCATCGTACAATATTTGGAGCACTGTTTCCTCCTGTTTCAACAGTTACTCCTCCAGGAGCGCCGGGAGTTCTTGCTGTTTGAGTTACAGGTTGTTCACTAAAAAAACGACTCTTTATATTTCTACTAATTAAATAAACACTATCATTATGTTCTTCTGCAGTTATTGCAACTAAACAATCTTTAGCTATAGAAACTGATTTTACTCTAAAAAGAACTTCGGATCCTGTGCCCCAGCCAAGACGAGAGTAGTTTATACGAATAAGTTCTCCTGGAAGAATAGCAATTCCTGATGGTCGCATTGTAAATGAAATATACCGAGAAAAACGAGAAAAATTAAGAGCTTGAGTAGCTGCCATTCTCGCATTGTAGTAGTTTGTAATTCCAGGTACAGCAAAGTTAGAAGATTTTTCAACTCCTCTATCTTCTCTCTTATACTCTGAATTAATAAAAGTTACACTTCTATCATTAAAGTCTAGTGCTGGATCCGCTATCGAAGCACTTACAGTATTTTGTGCTTTATTTAGTCCTTCATCTTTAAGCGTAATTTTTCCAATAATATCTTCATCAGTAATATATCGTACTTTTATATTTACATCAGAGTTTGAGTCATTAAATAATGCGTCAGTTTCTTGTCCGTCTGCAGACCTACCTGCTGCTACTTTTAAGCGTAGTTTTCCATCAGACATATAGAGAAGACCATTAAAGTGTTGTAGTATTCCTTTTAAATTATCAAGAGCAGGAGCAGCACTATCAATAGTTAGATTTCCTTGATGTCTTGTAACGTATCTTTGTCTTTGCTCCGGCCATCCTTGATACTTCCAATATAAAATATCATCTGAATCATAAAAAGAGTATTCGGTAACAGGATTTCTAAAACCGCTTCGTACTGTTAGAGCAGAACCACCCCCAACTTTAGTTAGTTGTATCCCGGAAGCAACGCTTGCATTTGTAGAGACGGTAGCTTGTATTCCTTGTGTATTTACTATATGTAGTTGATTACTTGATCCTGTTAAAGTATATACAAGGTCTCCTACCTTTCTCGTTGTAAAAGTATTATGTCGATTTGTAAGTTTTCCGTAAACATTTGTAAATATAGGCGAGGCTGCAGCTGGCAAAGACTTTACTGTACCCCTCCACTTTAAGTGGCCTCCTACAACATATTCATAAGTATCTCCAATTGCAGCGGTACTTTCATCAACTACTATACGTACATCTGACTGTGTATCACACTCTACTGCAGCTAATTGAAAATCTTCAAGAGCAATTTCTGTAAGAGAAATATCCATTCCATAACGATGACTCTTAATATAGTCTAAAGCTATAAGAGCAAAATTATTTGAAGGACGTAAATCTCCTGCACCGCCTCCGCCTTCTTCTGTTGGAGAAATTCTTTTTGGTCTATCTGAAGTTTGAGCAGTAAAATTGGTAACATCTCCAACTTTAATTAGCCCTTGAGAAACATCATTATCTAAAGTAATTACTTTTGTATTTCCGTCATAATCAACAACAGTTCTTTGAACTACAAGTCCTACGTCTCCAACACTTCGTGAGAAATTAATCTTCTTTCCATTGTAAATGTCATTTACATTACTTGCACTTGAGTCTAGTTTAACTTGATTAATTATAGTAATCTTTTTTCCAGAACCTATTGATGTTGTACTATCAGTATTCGGTATATTTACACCATTTCCACCAGAAATTTGCGTAACTTCTCCTCTTACAACACTACTATGTGTAGCAAATTCATCTGCTCCTTCACCTGTACCTCCGTTTAGGCTATAAATAAGTAAATCTGCTTCCGTTAAATTGTAGGCAGAATCTGAAGTATATGTAGTATTTGATAGAGTTCCTGAAAAAGCGTCTGTACCAGAAGATGTTTGAGTAATGTCAGCTGTAAAAACTTCAGCAACAGTAATTTGTGCTGTAGTATCTATATCCTGGGCATCGAAAGTAACCATGTGCCATTCGTTACTTCCTTTTACCATATAGAAATTTCCGATTGTTGCTAATTCAGCTTGACGAGCGGCTGTTAAATCCCATCTAAATCTATATTCTGTATTTCCATTAAAATCCCTGTAAAAGAATTTATCAAGTATAGTTATCGAATCTCCTGTAAATAAATTGCTTCCTGTATGAGTATCCCTAAAAACTACACCATCGCCTTCTTTAAAGTTTGCATGAGATTCGGAAGCATAAGTAGGTAGTTGAGAGTGTAAATAGCTTCCATCGTAGTTATAACAATCAAGCATTTTTCCATTTACAACATACTCAACCGAAGGCATAGTCGTGCCATCTGCACCTATAATAAAGTTGTTTACAGCATATGCAGTGTCTAATAGTGTATGAGCAGATCCCCAGTAGGCTTCAGGATTATTTAGTTTTCCTTCACGTTCTTGAATTGTGAAGCCACCACCTGTTCTTGCTTGAGTCATAAGAATGGGGGAAGAAGCCTGGTCACTCAAACCCATATGAAATTCCATTACTGTTTCAAGAGGCGAAGTAAATCTAATAGTTTTCTTATGTACTACTCCTGTTTCTCCTGCTTCAAAAGTTAATCCACTACTATCGTATATATTCGTATTACTTGTATTCGAGCCTCCCAAACCAAGACTATCATCTTCACCAGAACCAGTCTCTGTATCAGGTGCTCCTTGATTATAATCAATATGACCTTGAGATTGATTAAAAGCATTAAAAAACGCAGTGCCAGCAGTTCTTCCAACCAAAACTTGTCCATTTTCAGCAGAACCAATACAACGAACATCTTGATTATTTGCATCTTCTCGGGCGGTACTACCCAGTGCAGATACATTAGGATTTCTTGCTACTGCATCGTCTGAGGTCATACAAATTAATGCTTTGTCGTCTACATAAACATTTAGTACTGATTGAATAGGTCCTTCACAAATTGCATTTGCAACATAAACTGAAGACTCCCTATTTGCAGTTAAATCTTTATCAACATCTGCAAATATAGGAATACCTTTTACTCTCTGAACGCCATAAACAATTGGAAGGTATCTTGCTTGTAAGTCAAATCGAATATCAACTTCTCTTGTAACAGGTATTAAGTTGTAGCCATTTGGCTCTTTATAAGAACCAAGAAGTCCAAAAAGTATTTTCTTCTTCTTATATTTTACTTCTTTTTCAAAGTCTCCATAAGTTGCAAGTAGACTTATAGATTTTTCAGCATGTTCAAAACCTCTGTCGCCAGCATACTTCGGATCAAATGTAGCACTACTATCAGTTCCTCCAGTTGCAGTAATTCCTTGATGGGCTTCGTGAGAAGTCATTCTTCCTTTTATTTGTCGAAAGTCTCCTAAAAAGTTACTTAAGTTCCAAGTTACTTTTGCTCCTTTTTCTGGGTCTTCTTCAAACGAAGCATTTGTAATTACTCCATTAAAAAGCTCAATTGGAGTACCTATAAAGTTATGTGGATTATCTGCATAAAAGAAAGCTTTGTAAATACTTACTCGTCTATGTACAAAACTTACTTTATCTGTTGCAGAAGAATGAATAAGCCCAGTTATCTCTTCACTTTTTAAAGTAATAGTTTTAGTTTGAGCAGTAAAAGTAGGCTGATTAGTTATACCCACATTTACATAAGTTATTGCTGTAACACTGCCCGTAGTCTTAAATCCAGTTATTCGTAACTCTGATCCAGTATACCCTGCTATGATAATTTTATCGTCTACTCTAAAACCAAGTTCAAAGAAATTTGTATTACCGCTCGGATCTTGTATTTCTGTAGAAGTTACAGTTANAGANCCNGTAAANGCTGTATCTACTGGAGTTGCATCTAGAACTATGCTTGAGGAAGTAACTTTTACTTCTGTTGAGTCTGAAAGACTTCCAATCGAAAGAAGCTTATTTGCAACATATGTTTGTGCACCATTTGAAACACCTTCAGTGTTCTTTGTTCCATCATCAAAAACAATATCAAAAGCACCATCTGTAAAATATGCGTAATCTTTTGCATTATGCTTTGAAAAAGAATTTGCAGACGCAGGCAGATTTGTAGCCGCTGGCCTTTCAAATTTTACTAAATGTGCGTATACAAAAGGAGTATTATTATGTAATGCATTTAGTAATGTAGGATTGTTACTTAATCTTGCCATTAGGGCGCTGCCTCTTCAACTTTTAAACCAAATTTATATAATCCATTTACTCCAAGAGAGTATTCTGTTACATCACTTGCTTGAATTACTCTAATTCTTGGACGTACAAAATCAAGAGTAGCTCCATTTGAAGTAGAAATTACAAGTGAGGGACTAAAATGAATACGAACTCTAAAAGGAGAAGTAGTTGGATTAGTGTTTGAATCTAACGCAGAGTTGTAGTCTCCTGTGGTTTCAACTCTAGTTAACATATATGCTTTAGTATGATTTGTATTACCTGAGTCTGTAACGGTAAAAATATCTCCAACTGCAGGTAAGTCTGCTGCTGACGCACCCCAAGAAGTACGAAAATAAGTTCTTCCAGCAGGCACACTGCTTCCTTCATCTATTGTAAGTAAAGTTCCTCCGCTTGTTTCTGTATGAAAGCCGGAGTCTCTGCTTGCCAAATATTGAGGCAGTTCTACAAGAAAGGGATTTAATCTTCCATTTTGTGCCATTAAAAATGCAAATACAGGTTCAAACTGTTCTCTTGTTAAATTATTATAACTAATGTCTATGTTCCACGAGTGTGCTGCAACTGCACGAGTAATTACTCGCCCACTATTTGTACGATTCATCATTACTGGTTGCTTTGCATTAAATTTTACACTTGTAAATCCCGGCCCAGGTTTACCTATAGTTTCGCTTCCTCCATAGCCACCAGAATCTCCAGACCGAGAAACTGTATTAGTCGGATCAGGAAGTATGTTTTGAAATGANGTAAAAACTGCCATCTATCTTTCCATCTTGAGAGACTCTACGTCTACTGTTTCGAGAAAGCCTTCGCCCGAGCCATTTGCTGCTTCTCGAATAATACTAATAATATTTCCTCGTTGTACTGTAAGTGCATCATTGAAACTTGAAGAATCAATTGCTTGTACATTAAAGTTTACATTGATGGGCTGTGTTGGAGCCACATCATCGTTTGGTACAATTTCTCCAGGTACACTTGGCACAAATAACTCTGGACCTTGTTCTCCTACTGTGTAACCTGCAACTGCACCTCCTGCTGCTCTCATCTTCTTAGAGCCATAAAATGCAGGGGTAAAGTCATTTGCATTTGTACCAGAGCCTCTTGCTCCTCTTAAATATGCAAGCTCTCCTCCGCTCGCTCTCTGAGATACATCAACTACATTACTGCGCTTGCCCATGGATATTTTCGAAGGAGTGCCCCCTCCAGCACTCGGAGCGCTTCCTCCTCCTTTAAAAGATTGGGAAGAAATTACAGCAAGTTGAGCAGCACCAATAGCGGCCATTGCAGCAGCAGTTCCCATCCCTAGAGGAAAGCCTCCTGCATTAGCAAAAGATTGTACAATAGCAGAGGCAGTTGATGCTATAACTTGAGCCATTTGCATTTTTTTCTGATTTTCAAATTGTTTTCTTTGTTCTTGTTCTTTTTTCTTCTCTAATGCTTTTATTCTAGCTATACTTTGTGCGGACTTACCGTCTCTTTTCTTTTCTGCTGCTATTTCACCATCAATTGCTGCAATTGCTCGTTGTGACTTGGCTTGTTGAATTGCTCCTAAAGATTGAATTGCTGCGGAAGCCAATTTTATTCCCGATTGAATTTTATCGCTTGTAGTAGAGCTTTCATTTTTCATAGTATCAAATACACCTGAAAAAGCTTCACCCATTGTAAAAGCAGCATTCACAGTAGCAGCCATAACAGGACCATCTGGCCCCATTTTAGATAACTGCTCAATAAGTGCACCTGACTTTTCTCTAATTGCAGCTATTTTTTCTCCAAAAGAAGATGTAGAGCCTTCTGCAAGAACTCCGCCCTGCTCTCCTAGATTTTGTAACCCTGTAGTTAGTTCCATGAAAGCACCAGCAATAGGTCCACCCAACCGAGTTGCTGTTTCTACTTCAAGTTCTCGAAGTGCTATTCTTTTCTGGATTTGATTCTGCTCATTCTCCGATAATTTATTAGTAAGCATCTGTATCTTTTGATTTCGTGCTTCTTGGGTTTCTCCCTCTGCAAGAGCCGTCATTCTAGCAGAAGCAATTCTTTGACCTAAAACTTCCCCTTCTTTTGATAAAGCATTTTGTTCTTTTGAAAGAGCTAAAGCTTCATTGCCAGACTGTCTCGCAATTGCTGCTTCAGTATTCAACTTCTTTATGATTTCTAATCTTTTTTCTTCTTGAGCGGCTAGTGTAGCATTTCTATTTTCTACATCTCCTTTTGTAACTGCTCCTTCAATAAGTGCATCTAATCCTTGTACTTCTTGCGCACCCGTTGCACCAGTCTTAAAACTAATATTGTTTGGATCTAGCTCTATACCAAAATCTAATCCAGCAAGCTGCATTTGAAGATTTTTATTTGCCGCAGCACTTGTTTCTATATTATCAAAGGTTGTAGATATTCCTGCCTTTCTTGCTTTTCCTTCATCTTCTGTAATAGACTTATTAGCAACCAGAGAATCAATAGTATTTTTTGCTCTAATCTCTTCTAACTCAAATTGAAGTTTTAGTAATTCGTGCTCTAAATTTATTCCTATCAATTTTTGTTTAAATGCTGCTTCTTCTTGCTCTCTTCTTGCTTTAGCACTTCTTTCTAAAATATCTGCTTCGTCTTGGGCAGTTACTCCACTTATTCCAAGATCAGCATTTGCAATTTGTAAAGTTCTACGTGCAAGATCATCAGTTGATTTTGTTATTGAAATTGTTAAATCTGCTTGCTTTTGCAAAATTTTATTCATTCTTTGAAGACCACGAATACGTGATTGCTCTATTTTATTTAAGTCAATTCTTTCGTCATTAATTTCTGCATTAATTGCTGCAATATCAAAAGTAAGTGACTTAATTCTTAATAAAATTTCTGGACTATTTCCTAAAAGCTTAGTATTTCTTAACTCTGCTTCTAATTTTGCTTTTCTTGCTACTTGTGCGGCTCTTTCAAACTTTAACTGCTGTTCCATGAAGAAAGCATTTTCTTTTGAAAACTCTTTTAACTTCTTTGCTTGAGCGGTGTTTTCTTTAGCAATTGCACCAGAAGTTATCATTATTCCTTCATTTTCTTCTAGAGTTTCTCCTAGAAGCTCCATTATAACTGCTTCCTCTGCTACTTTAGTTGCACGAGCTTTTTCTAGTGCAGACAAAACTTTATTATGACCTATTTGATTTCCTAACTCTTGTGTTATTCTTTCTAAGTCTTCTTTGGCTCCTGTTCCTGGTGCAAATATCTCTTCGGCACCTCTAGGTCCTGCATCCTTCAGTTCTTTTCCAAGACTTTTTGCAGCTTCTCTTAACTTACTGAATTGAGTAGTACTTTTTTGTGTTAAAGTCTGACTTTCCCGATTAAAAGTTGTTAAAGCATCTTCACTTCCCTTCATACCAGCAATAAATCTTTTTAATTCTTCAGGAAGATCCTCAAGTCGTTTTTTAAATTCTGCCATTGTTAGTGTACCATCAGTACCAACAGCCTCAATTAACGCTTCTAAAGCTGCCGTTTGTTTTGGAAACTTTTCATCCAATCCAACTGCACCCATTTTTGCAAGTCCAAGAGTCAAACCAGCGATAGCATCTGCTCTGCTTTTATCTGTAAATTCATTTAAGCTATCTAGCATTCCTCTAATAGCCTCCGCATTATCATCCATTTTTTTAGTATTAACAGATATCAATGAATTTAAAGTTTTAATTCGTGTTTCTGCATTTGCAGCTCCAGATTCTCTTGCTTCTACAATATCTCTTTCTAACTTCATTCTCTCTTGTAAGAGAGTGACCTGAGCTTGATTAAATTCTTTTATTCTATCGTTTGTTCCTTCTGCTCCAGCTTCAATTACTTTAATTGCTCCGGCTGCAATACTCTCAAAAACTCCTACACCAGCATTTGCTGATGCATAAAAAGCATTAAAAGATTCGGCTCCTTCTTCTCCAATTACTCTATTTAATCGAGTTGCTACTGTTATGAAATTTTCAAAAGATTCATTTAGTTCATCTAAGGCTTTATCTGTTCCTGACTTTTCAAAAAACTTTGCAAAAACAGGAGCCAAAAGACCTCCTATGGTAATTATCATACCTAAAGGTCCAAGTAGACTTGTTGCTGCTGCTCCGAATAATCTTAAAGATCCGCCAGCAGCTCTAAATGCTGCTCCTGTTTTACCTGCGGCTCCTCCAGCATTTTTTATATCTTTAAATAAACTTTTTGATTTCTCACTGGCTTCTGCAAAATCATTCTTTATATTACCCGTCATACCCGCTAGACCGAGTGCAACAGTGCCTTCTTGATCTGCTTTAACACCTGCATTTTGTGCAGCTCTTTCTGCTCCTCCTACTCCTCCAGTGCCTCTTCTTTGCTCAGTTGCTATAAGATTTTCTATTTCTTGTCGTAATTTAACTATGGCTGCTTTTTCTGCTTCTTTTTGTGCAACAAATTCTGCACTACGACCAGATTCAGTTTTTCTATATCCTACTAATCTAGTTTCTCTTGAACTTTCTGAAATTTGTAATGCTACTACATCTTTTTTCATTTGAGCAATACTACGAGACCCTTTCTTATAGTCGTCAGCAGCAGATTTTATTCCTGCAGGAGCAAAGTCTGTTTTATTTATTGTTTTAGCAATTGATTTAAAATCTTTTACTGTTTGTGATTTTAATTTTTCTGCATTTTCTGCAAGACTTTCAGCCATTAATGCGGATCTATCTGCCATATCTTCCAAAGCAGGTGATAGTTGTCGCAAAATTGTTCGGCCAAGAAGAAGCAAGGCACCTGTGAGTGCTCCGGGTGCTTCTGAAAGAAATCCAACAAGAGGCCCAAAAGCAGTATTTAATCCAGTTAAAATAGTTTTTGTAAGGTTATCGAAAGAAGCTGCTAATTTATCATAGGGATTTGCATCTACTACATTTGCAATATCATCAAACTTTTCTCTTCCCTGTTCAATAGTTGCATTCAAAAATGCTTGTCTTCTTTCAAATTGGGTAAGACTGTCTACTGTTTTTTCATTTGCTGTTGCATAGTCTCGAACAGCATCATCTAAGCGAACCATAATTCCAAGTTCGTCCAAAATTTCTGGCTCTAACTTTGCAGTACCTCTTACAAGACGATCTAAAGCATCGCCCATATCTCTTCCAAGGGCTAATGATGCTCCTTTTGCAACTTTAGTAAGATCAGCAAGTTGTTGAGTGGAAAAGCCAGCACTTGATGCAAGAGCAGTGGCTCTCATAGCTTGTTCAGTAGATATTGCGGCACCAGTAATTTCTTTCAACTGATCTGCAATGTAAGGAAGATTTTGCCCTGCAGCAGAACCAACAGCTACTAAGCCTTCCCGTAGTTGCTCTACTGCAGCAGCTCTTTGGAGCACTCTAAAAGCAGAAGAAACAGCAAAAACATTAGCAGCTATAGAAGCATAAATGGGCACGAGGCCGCCTGCAATACCCGCTTGTTTTGCAAAAGCTTTAGTAGTATTAGAGGTCATTTCACCTACCCCTTTTTCTACTTTATTGAACCTGCTTCTAAGTCTGTTTAGCCTGTCGCTAGAATTACTTAAATTATCAACATCCTTGGAAGCTTGCTTTGCTTTTTTACTTACAATGCTTAAAGTATTGTCGTCATTAACCTTTAATGTTAGTTTGACTTCGTTTGCCACTTGACTGCCTTTTCAGCTTATCGTGCTGCCTCTTCAATTCTTCTGAAGATTTTTTAATTGCTCTATTATCCAAAAAAGATAGTAATCTAAAGAAAAACTCTTTATCATCTACCCCGTATAAATCCATAAATTGATTTACATTCGTATAGTCTTTACCAATATAACCAATATCAGCTTGTACTCTGTCGCCTAATTGATTAAAAGTAGCTACACATATATTTACTATTTCTGGAAAATCATCCCAATCTGGAGGTATTTCGTCCTCTATAGGTTCATTTCCCATCTGCTCACAAAGATCCAGATAACGGTCTCTGGTCATTCCTGTATCAAGATTCTGATGCAGTTTTTCTAGTCGCTCTATTACTTTTTCTTTCTGTTCCTCCACGAAAATTATCTAAATCAAAGACTACCTCATTGAGCCATGTATCAAATTCTGTTGAGTTACTAACTAATTCTTCCGCATTATCTTCGGAATAATTTACTTCTGTATCTGGATCTTGGTCTCCCATGTCTATAAGCACTAAAGTTTCAAGGTGTTCTAGTGTTAGTCCTTTCCATCCTTTTACTACTGATTTTGCAAATTCTTCTACAAACTTGTCTTCATCAAGAGTCTCAGTGATTGCTCTTGTTTTTCTATCAAACTTTTGAACAGTGCAATTCTTTCGTAGACTTGTGAGTTCTTTTCTTGATAAATTTGTTACTTGGACGGAAAATCCGTCAAGTCCAGGAAAGTCGATCCAAGTTGACTTGGAATCAACCATCAATTTTTTTAGTTCCATGCGTTTACGCTCCGGTTGTATAAGTTAAAATGCTGCTTAAATTAGTAGGATTGTCGATAAGTCTCCAATCATAGTTTTCAATAAAAACAGCGTCTGATCTCACTCTATTTGTATAAGTACAATTACCATCTACTTTGAATCCTCGAAAAGCTG
>NZIV01000081.1 GCA_002689995.1 Fidelibacterota bacterium | reverse complement strand
AGGTATTCCATTGAAATTAAAATATGTAATTACATTTATAATGTCATCTATATTTACAATTCCATCATTATTAATATCACCAGGAAATACAGACAGAACTCTTTTATCATAAGTACCCATATCTGGCTTAGCAATACCATCACCATCTCCATCAACAATATCAGTTTGAGGTATATACAAAATAGTATCATTGAATGAATTTGCATTCGGTGGATATAAACTAATCCCAGTGTCAACGCATGGTGATTCTTTTGTTATATAATAAAATCCTTCATTAGGGGATATAAATTTAGGATCTGAGGAAATATTGAATTCATTATAATAATAAACAGAATCTGAAGGAGAGCTATGGATACCATTCCTACCATTATTAAATGCTGAATGGGTTGCTAGTATAGATTTGGAATAACCATCATCTCTTAGATATATACCAATACCATCATTATTCCAAAGAATCGAATTTATTATATTAAATGTACCGAATTGCTCTATATTAATATTACCTCCTGCACCAGGCTGGACAACTCTATTATTAGTAAGTGTCACATTTAAAAGAGAAATATTTGAATTTTTTGCAAGAATACCACCAGGATAATTAAATGAATTATTCCCTTCAACTAGCGAGTTTTTAATTTTAACATCTCCATTATTTGCATATAATATGGAGGAAGTTTCTGAAGTATTATTAGATATGTTACAATATTCTAATATTAATTTTGTATCATATCCATTAACACTAATTGCACCACCATCTTCTGAGGCGCTATTATTAATTATATCTGAATCTACTAATTTTATTATTCCACCATCATCTATATAGATTCCACCACCATCTTTATTTGAATTATTTTCTGAAATATTAATATAGCTACCATTTATATTTCCAGATTTTAAATAGATTCCACCACCATCTTGATTTGAAGAATTATTAAATATATCAGAAATAAATGTTCCATTAAATGTAATTTCTGAATTTAACGAATATATTCCACCGCCACTTTGATTTGAAGAGTTTGATTCAAGTTTTAATTCAACTATATTTTCTATTACAGAATTAATCAAATAGATTCCACCACCTTGGCTGCTTGCATAATTATTGAAAATTTTTATTGATTCAAAGTTTACTAAATATGAATCAATCAAATACATACCTGCACCATCTAGATCATAGTTTCCTACACGATTTGTATTTTCAGAGATAATTATATCCTTCATGATAGGCGATGAGTTTACTAAATAAATTCCTCCTCCATTACCAGCTGATATATTTCCTGTTATTTCAATATTATTTAATTCTCCATTAAAATTATCCCCAAAAATTCCACCACCGTTTAATTGGCTGTAATTATCTTTAATAATTAAATTTGAAATTTTAGGATTAGAATTAGATATTAAAATTCCAGCACCATTATTAGACTCTCCATCCTTAATTGTAAAACCACATATTTCTACATTATCATCATTGTCTAGAATTTGAATTACAGGAAAATTATTTATTCCTCGAATAATAACATCTTCAATTGTTTCGTAATTAATATAATTACATTCTGTAGAATTTAATGTGTAGTACTTATAATTCATTAATTTAATATTTTTACCATTAAATATAATATTTTCATTATAAATACCATTTTTTATATATATTCTATCTCCATTTAAAGCACTATTTATAGTATTATTTATACTTGCTTTTGGTTCGTCCGTAGTTAATCCAGTACTACTGTTATTTCCGTTATTACTTACAAACCAATTATAGAATTGCATAGAGCCAAGATAGAATTCAGTTGCACCAATATCCGGATTACTATCTTGTTCTAATTCTGTTGACATAATTCTATTATTACCATATATATCTGTAAGTGGAATATTTTGATTATTAATACCCATTCCCAACGCAGAACTAACTCTTGAAAGATTAAAATTATTTAAATCAGAAAATTCAGGGCTTAGAAACTGATTATGATTACCATTAAATTCGAATGATAATATAGAATGATGTATATCTAGATTTGATGATTCAGGCGTATAAATTATATTATCATCATTATTATTCCAAAGAATTGAATTATATATATCAACTTGTGAATTTTCTCCAATATAAATCATATTACTGTTTACTGATAAATTATCGTAAAATGTCATATGATAAAATTTTAAATTAGAATTAGAAATATAAACACCACTTCCTAGTTCAGCAGTATTTTGAGTTACAATTAAGTTATTTATTTGATTTGCGAAATTTGGAGAAAATAAATATAAACCACCGCCTCTTTCTTCAGCATTATTTTTATTTATAACAACACCTTCTATCGATGAATGATTATTTAATTGATATATACCTGCACCATTTCTTGATTTATTTTCTTCAATGTAGGTAAGTATTGTATCTTGCTGACCATTTATATCATTTATGTAATGTAAAAATTCTAGTGAATCATTTGTATTGAAAAATCCACCACCATCGTTAATTGCTATATTATTGTTAATATTACATTTTTCAAATGTAACTTTATTATTATTATTTAAATAAATTCCCCCACCACTATTACTTTTATTTCGTGAGATTTCTGTATTTTTTATATGAATTGATGAATTATTTTCAGCATATAATCCGCCTCCAAAACCAGTACCCGTGACTGATAAATTAGTGTCAATTAATGAATTATATATCTTTACATCAGAAAGACCTCCGATAAATAAAGCACCACCATTAATAGTTCCAGTATTTTCAGTTAAAATAACATTATCTAACAATACATTAGAGTTATTTATTTTTAAACCTCCACCAAAATCATTTCGTCCATTTTTTATTGTTAATCCTGATATCTCGATTTCACTAGTATCCCCACTATTTGAAATATTAAAGCAACTTTCAAAATTGTTTCCATTAATAATTGTATTTTCCATGTAATAATTTTGTAAGTTCACATCCGATTCGAATATTGAGTTAGATACAATAGAAACTGCACTTTTATTTTCTATATTTATACTTTCATAATATTCACCGACATCTACAATAACTCTGTCTCGATAACCAGCCAATCTGACTGCTTTATCTATACTAGCAAAGGGATTCTCAAAAGAACCATCTCCACTTACATCTGAACCAGGATTTATTACTGAATCAATTGGCCTTACAAAGATATCTGGACCCTCAACATATAGACAGCAATCATTCAAATTATCATATGATCCGTCTGAACTACAAGACATTATTGCCATTTCATCATAGTTTAATGCTTCTCCCTTAGGAGAACCTTGATCTGCAGTACAGCCATAATAGCTACAGCCTTGACTTGATGGTATTAATCCATTTATGTTAATGTTATTATCAATACAGTCAGGAATCATGACTTCATCCATGTAACCAAAATATTGATTATTTTCTAATCCTAAAACGCAATAAAGGTAATTATCATTTAAATCAATATTAATATTATTATCACTACAAATTGATTCAGGTAGTCTAAGTAATTTATTATGTGATAGATTCAAGTTCTCCAAACTTGAATTAACAAAGAAGTTCTCCTGTAACTCAACAATATTATTATTCGATAAATTTAGATTTTTTAAGTTATGTAAATGATTAAAAACAGGTGGTATACTATCTAATTCATTATTTTCTAACGAAAATATTGTTAATTCACTTAAGTTACTAATGTCTTCTGGTAATACTAGCAAGTTATTAAAAGATATATTAAGCTCATTTAATAGATTTAAATCGCCAATTTCACTAGGAATTGCAGTCAATGAATTTCCTGAAAGAGAAAGACGTCTAATATTTATTAGCTCATTAATTGATGAAGGGATTTCTAAAAGTATGTTATAACTTAAATCTAAACTAGTTAGGGAAGCTAAATCATTTATAACAACAGGATATTCTATTAAAGAATTAAACGATAAATCTAGAATCTTTAATTCCGTTAAACCATCAAATTGACTTGGAAGGTTTTGCATTAAATTATTTGAAAAATCTAAAGAATCTAATTGGTTTAAATATCCAATTGTTTCTGGGATTTCGGAAATAATATTATTTGACAAATTTAAATATTTTAACTCAGCAAGATATCCTAAATTGTTTGGTAAAGTAGAGATATTTTGATTTGATAAATTTAGCTCGACCAATCTATCATTTTCCCAAACACCTAAATTAGAAGGACTTCCGCTAATTTGATTTAACTCCATCAACTCATCCAATACTTGAATGTCACTACCATAGCAATCCTGCTCTCCTATCAATTCCTGTGTATTTTCATGGTTTTCAATACAATAAGGTAAATTAAAGCAGAAGTAATTCTGTTGTAATGTGATAAGGTTATTTATTTGATTTGCATCTTGATTGAAATCTATGTCGATTGAACATATTGATCCAGGAAGTTCATGTAGTTGATTATAATGTAGTTTTAATTCTTCAAGATGAGGCGAATTACTAAAATCATGATCAAATGATATTAACGAATTATATTGTAAGTGTAAATTTTTTAAATGATATAAATTAAATATTTCTTCAGGAATTAATGTTAATTGATTATTATTTAATTTTATTTCACGCAAATTCAACATTTGGCTTATAGAAGTTGGGATTTCTTGTATAAAATTATTACCAAGATCAAGATTCCGTAATTGGTTTAAATATCGGAAATTAGTGTTGAATGAAATAAGTTCGTTATGTGAAGCATTAAACTCAACTAAACCATCAAGAAATCTTATTTCATTAGGAATAGTAGAGATATCATTATTATTTAATTTTAAAATCTTTAATTCCACTAAACTACCTATCTCATTATCAATGTAGTATATTTCATTATTATTTAGATACAGTTCTTCTAAACTGTTTAGATTGTAAATTGCTGGGTTAGGGATTGTAAGATAATTATTGGCTATTGATAAAATCTTAAGATTACTCAATTGACCAATTTCATTAGGAACTCCACCATCAGTTAAATTTCCCGAAATAAAATTATTATCAAATTTTAAGGAAATTAATTCGGTTAACAACCCAATGTCTATAGGTATATTAGTTAATTGATTATTCCCTAAATCTAAATATTCTAGAGATGTAAATTGTGATAAATCATTTGGAAAAAAAGATATTTCATATCCATATTCCATATTATTATTTGGATTTGAGGATAAGTTTAGTTCGACAATTTGACCTAGTTCCCATCTTTGATAGCCTAGCTCTATTGGTATAAATTCTGAATCATTATTATCATAGTCATTAATACTGGAATCTTCATTTAATCCATTTTGATTAATTATAGATTGTAATAGCTCCTTCTGATTTTCATTACAAAATTGAGATCCTACTGTATTGGTTTCAGATAAACAAGTAGGAATATTTGAACACAAATAATTATCTGTGACTATATTACCATAATTTGACCAATTAATATTTAAATCACAGAATAATTGATTTAATTCAGATATACTATTACCACCTAAAAAAAGTGTTTCGATATTCGGTAAATTATAAAAATTAAATTCTAATAAATTATTTAGCGAAACATCTAGATAAGATAGTAATGGAAGTAAAGTTAAAGATTCAGGTAATTCAGATAAATTATTTGATGAAATATTTAAATAGTTTAAGTTAGTAAAAGAACCTAAACTATATTCTAATTCTTCGATTTGATTTATGGATAAATCTAAATGTTCCAAGTATATTAAATCATATAGTTCTAAAGGTAATTCTTCGATATTGTTATTTTTTAAAACAAGAGATTTCAACATAATAAATTGGTTGAAACTTTCGGGAATAGTTGTAATATTGAAATTGGTAAAGTCTATGGATACAATCCTACAAAAAGTAGTTGTACAATTTTCTTCAACTCCAATTGTTTCTATTGTTGTATTGCCAAATGGAATGTAATTCAAAAGGTATGAATTATCTAAAGTTATTGAATTGCCACTGAAAGGTTGTATTAAGTTATTAGCTAAAATCAACTCATTTAATGCAGCTCTTTCAGCAGGATAGTATTCTTGCGAAACTCCAATTTTAAAAAAAATTATTAATGTTAATATGACTAATATTTTTTTCAGCTTACTCTCTTCTCTCTAATAATAAAAATATATTATAATAACGATAAGTATAATTTGGGAATAAAATCAATATAAATTATGTGTAATCTATCACAAAATAAAAGGGAGGCCTTAAAATACCTCCCTTATTTGTACTTACTATATACAGATAATAATAATTATTTTAGATAACCATCAATTATTTTTGACCAAGAAGCCAAATCTCTTCCTTGAGGTTCTTTACCGTTTATCAGAAATTTTGGAACGGCCATTCTCATTCCAGTTCCTTTTAATTGATCCATCTCATCATTAATAATTTTTTGCAATGATGGGTCACTGATATCAGATTTAATCTGGTCAATATTTAAACCTAAATCTTTTGCGTATTCAATCGGTAAATCTTCATTGTTACGAAGTTGCCTCCAATTATCAAATATTTTATTAAACATTTCTTTATACTTTCCTTGTCTTCCGGCAGCTAGTGAATATAATGCTGCTTTATTTGCTTGTTTATGTGAACCAAGAGGAAAGTTTTTCACCACTACTCTAACATCTTTTGGATATTTCTTCAAAATATCATCTACCAGACCGGTAGATTTAGCGCAATAAGGTCATTGAAAGTCTGTCCATTTGATTATTGTAACTTTTGCGTTTGGATTACCTAATACAATTGAGTTACCAACAGGTACTTTATATTCTTTATTATAATCTACCTGAGGTCTATTATTTTTTTTATTTGCAGCCCCAGAATTGGAATTTACTTTTTTAGATAATTCAATTTGATTTTTTTCCAACTTTTGCAAGCGAGTTAAAATTACTTTCTGATTATCTAATAATCTGTCTAACTTTTCATTTAAATCTGTATTTGCATAGGCAATTCCAGTCAAATACAAGCCTGAACAAATAATTATTATTTTAGCTTTCTTAAACATTTATAATTTCCTAATATAATTATATTTTAACCGTTTTAATTTACTTTGAATAGACTCATACCGAAAACAGTAATTTCAGTTATTTCGAATCTTTTTGTAGCTTAATCATAACTGCATTTTGTGCGTGCATTCTATTTTCTGCTTGATCAAAAATAATAGAATACTTTGAATCACAAATCTCATCAGTAACTTCAATTCCACGTTCTGCAGGCAAACAATGCATAAAATAAGTTTCAGTCCCTGAAGCTGACATTAACTTCTTATTTACTTGAAAATCTTTAAATTTTTTTTGCCTTTCCTGAGTTTCTTCTTTTTGTCCCATAGATGCCCATACATCTGTATAAATTATATTTGAACCCTTAACTGCATCGTATGGATCATGCGAAATCTCTATTATTGACTTACTATTAGCTTTAACATTTTCTACTAAGTGTTTATCTGGAGTATACCCTTCTGGGCATGCACAAACGAAATGCATTGGTATACGCAATGCTAGTTCTAGCCATGAATGTACAATATTATTTCCATCTCCAATATAAGTAACTTTAATATTATCCAATGAGCCTAATTTTTCATATATAGTAAAAATATCTGCCATAATCTGACAAGGGTGATTGTAATCAGTTAATCCATTTACTACTGGAATAGATGCATTTTCAGCTAACTCTAAAATGTGATCATGCTTAAATAGTCTTGCCATTATAATATCATTATACCTACTTAAAACATTTGCAATATCAGCTACGGACTCTCTCTTACCAATTCCAATATCATTCGGGCCTAAATATAATGCATGTCCACCTAGCTTGAAAAAGCCAGTTTCAAATGAAACCCTTGTTCTTGCTGAAGGTTTAGCGAAAATCATAGCCATAGTTTGATATTTAAATGGAAAATAAGATCTATCGTTTTTAAGTTTATTTTTCACCCAACTTGTTAATTCAAGTGTTTCTACTATCTCTTCTGAAGAAAAATCAGAAACGTGTAAGAAATCTCTTTTCATTATTTACCTTTATATTATAAGATGTAGCGTCTGAGGTCTTCATCTTCGATTATATTATCTAATTTCTTCCCGACAAAACTTTTATCAACCTCAATATCTTTCTTAGTTCTAGATGGTGTATCAAAGAGAATGTCTTCTAACAAAGTAGTCATTAATGTATGAAGTCTTCTAGCACCTATGTTCTCCATTTTTTCATTTACAATTGTTGCTATTTCTGCTATTTCTGCTATTGCTTCTTTTGAGAAATTCAATGTTACATTTTCAGCACCTAAAATTGCTTGATACTGTTTAATTATTGCATTTTTGGGACGAGTTAATATTTTTATAAAATCCTGTTTTGTTAAATTATCCATCTCAACACGAATTGGAAGTCTGCCTTGCAATTCAGGTATTAAATCTGATGGCTTACTTACATGAAATGCTCCTGCACAGACAAATAATATATGATCAGTGGAAATTTGTCCGTATTTGGTACTAATAGTACAACCTTCGATGATTGGCAAAATATCTCTTTGTACACCTTCACGAGACACATCAGGACCATTACTTCCCTGATCGCTAGCAATCTTATCTATCTCATCTATGAAAACGATACCATTCTCTTCAACAAGTTTAAGAGAATTTTGTATAACATCATCCATATCTATTAATTTTTCGGATTCTTCTTTTATTAAAACATCTCTAGCTTCATGAACTTTTAATTTTTGAGTTTTTCTTTTTTTGGGAACAATATTTGAAAGCATATCTTGAATATTAGAAGTCATTTCCTCCATACCTATTGATCCCATTATTTTTATTGGTGATACAGGTTGTGATTTTGCTTTTATTTCAATTATTGTATTTTCATAGTCACCTTGTTCAAGTTTATTTCTAAATTTGAGTTGTGTTTTTTCTTGACGAGTAATTTTATCTTTTTCATCTGGGGAGATTTTGGTTCTAGGAAATAAAATTTCCATTATTTTATCATCTGCAAGAACCTGAGCTTGCTGCTTAACCTCCTCTTCTCTTTCAATTTTTACCTTTTTTACAGAGACCTCTGCTAAATCTCTAATCATAGATTCAACATCCCTTCCGACATAACCAACTTCTGTAAATTTACTTGCTTCAACTTTAACAAAAGGTGCATTTACTAAAGTTGCTAGCCGCCTAGAAATCTCAGTCTTTCCAATACCTGTTGAACCAATTAATATGATATTATTGGGATTTATTTCATCTCTTAATGATTTTTCTACTTGTTGTCTTCGCCATCTATTTCTAAGCGCAATTGCTACAGCTTTTTTTGCTCGTTTTTGCCCAATGATAAATTTATCTAATTCACGAACTATTTGTTTAGGAGTTAAATTCTTCATCTCTACCCTAAGACTGTAATTCTATCATTTGTGTAAATACATAAATCTGCTGTTATTTGTAATGAATCAGTTACTACTTGTTTAGGATTTTTTTGGCCAGTTTTTAAAAAAGCTTTTGCTGCTGCTATTGCAAAACCAGATCCACTACCAATGGAAATTATATTATTATCAGGTTCAATTACATCACCAGTTCCTGAAAGAATAAACGAGCTTTTTCTATCCATAATTGCGAGTAATGCATCAAGTTCACGCAAGACCTTGTCCATTCTCCAATCTTTAGCCATTTCTACAACAGCACGTTGCAAATTACCATTAGTCTCATCTAATTTCATTTCGAACTTTTCAAACAAAGACATTGCATCCGCTGCGGCACCTGCAAATCCAGCATAAACATTACCATTACCAAATTCTCTTACCTTTATAGCTTTTGATTTTAATTGCATATCTCCTAATGTAACCTGACCATCACCACCAAGCGCAATGTTCTTACCAACTCTTACGCCCAAAATCGTTGTTGATTTAATTTTCATTTATAATTTTTTCCTTAATCTTGACACTGGAATTTTTAATTGCTCTCGATATTTTGCAACTGTACGTCTTGCTATTTGGAATCCATCACTTTGTAATTTTACCGCTAATTCCTCATCTCCAAATGGATTTACTTTATTCTCTTTATCTATGATTTCTTTTAATCTATTTTTAATAACTGTATTTGAAATCATTAAACCATCTTTATTTTTCAATCCTTCAGAGAAAAACTCTTTAAGCTCATAGATTCCAAATGGAAGTTGCACATACTTTCCATTTGTAACCCTGCTTATTGTAGAAATATCTAATTTTAAATCCTTAGCTATATCTTTTAAAATCATTGGTGTCAATTCACGCTTATCAGAATTAAAAAAAGTATTTTGTTTATGAATAATAGCAGCCATAACTGTCCTCATTGTATCTCTTCGTTGGTTAACGGCTTCAATAAACCATTTCGCTGAATCTAGTTTACCCTTAACAAACTTTCTGACTTCCGATTTATCTTTATAATCGTTTAAAATACTTATGTAATTATCGCTAATTCGAATTTCTGGTATTGTAGAATCATTTATTAAAATAACCCACTCATTTTTTTCATAACTACATGTAATATCAGGAAGTATAAACTCTTTTACCGTTTCTTGTAAAGAATCACCTGGATTTGGATTTAGTTGCGAAACATCCTCCATTACAATTTTTAATTCATCTTCTGTACAGTCTAAATTATCCATTATTTTACTATATCTTTTATTAGCAAAATCATCAAAATGACTATCTAAAACGCGATATGTTAATGTGTCTGAAATATCTTCAACTTGAGCCATTAAACACTCTCTTAAGTTTCTCGCGCCAATTCCTGGAGGATCTAGTGACATAATAATTTTTAAAACTGTTAATACCTCGGATTCATCAATATCCATACGATCAGCAACAAGTATAGTTTCAATAGTTAAATATCCAGATTCATCAATATTTCCAATTAATTCTTCAGAAATTTTCAACTGAATATCATTTAAATTTAAATCATTTAATTGCTCATATAATTTTTCTGAAAGTGATTTTTCTGATTTAATTGGTATGTCAAAATGCTCTTTTTTTTCAGGTTTACCCATATTTGAATAGTCAAATTCTTCGGGATCACTAATTAGCTCCTCCCATTCAAAATCAGTTTCTTCACTCTTATCATCTAACTCTTTAATAGATTCATCCATTTCCAAATTAGACTCTTCTTTAAGGTCATACTCTTCTTGATTCTCATCATTTGACTTTATTTCTAATTCGACCATTTCAAGTGCTGGATTTTCTTCTAACTCCTGAAGAATCCTTTGTTCCAACAGAGTCGTATTTAACTGTAAAATATTTGCTTGTAATACTTGCTGAGGAGTAAGCTTCTGTCCGAGTTCTAATTTTTGGGATAGTTTAGACATTATTTCTTTCAATATCCATTTTAAATTTATTACCTAAATATAATCTCTTAACCTCTAAATCTGATGTAAGTTCTTTTACAGTACCAGACTTTAAAATTGCACCTTCATATAATAAATACGCTCGATCAGTTATAGTTAATGTTTCGCGCACATTATGATCAGTTATTAATACACCAATTCCATTATCTTTTAAAGTTTTAACAATTTTCTGAATATCTTCTACTGCTATAGGGTCTACACCAGCAAATGGTTCATCTAACAATATAAAATTTGGTTGAACAACTAACGCACGTGCAATTTCTGTTCTTCGCCTTTCTCCTCCCGAAAGAGATATTGCTTTACTTTTTCTTAAGTGTTTTATTGAAAAATCATCTAATAATTTTTCGAGTTTTACCTTTTGATCAAATTTACTTAAAGATGTCATTTCTAAAACAAGTTGAAGATTTTGTTCTACAGATAATTTTGAAAAAACAGATGGTTCTTGAGCTAGATATCCCACTCCATTTCTTGCCCTTTTGTACATAGGTAAATTTGTAATTTCTTTTTGGTCTAAATAAATGGCACCAGAAGAGGGTCTAACCATGCCTGTTATCATGTAAAAAGTAGTAGTTTTGCCAGCACCATTTGGCCCTAATAAACCAACGACCTCACCACGATTAACTTCTAAATTAACATTTCTTACTACACTTTTTTTTCCATATTTTTTTACTAATTTTGTAGCAGAAAGTCTTTGAAAATCCATTTAATTATTTATCCTACTTGTTACGCCTGTCGGTTTTATAATTTTCCAATGAGATAGATCCATATCAGATTCAAACCCCACACCATATAACGTATCTCTTTCTTTTGTAGTAAACTGAACTGAATCGCTCGTAACTACAATACTATAGTGATGATCCCAATAGAGAGTTTTACTTTTCAGAGTCAATCCACTGTCAGAGACCACAACTACATTCCCGTTTGCATTGAAATTATTATTACTTTCATCTATTCTAGCAGTATCTGCAGTTAATTTACTGATATTTTTATTTTTTTCATTAAAAAAGTAGGCGTTAACATTATTGTGCAAAATAACTTCGCCGTTATTATTCTTTTTTAAGTAATCAGAAGTTGCTTCGATTACCTTTGAAGTTGTGTTGCTAATTATTATTTTTGGTTTAAAAATCTCATGGTCAAATCTTTGATTAATTTCGTTAATATCACTATCGCTTTTATTATAACATGAAAATAAAAATAAAATAAATGTAATTAAAAATATATTACTAATTACTTGGATATTTTCTTTCCCTTAATAACCTGAGAAACTTTATAAAAATTATTAACTGTATTAACTGCATTACTTAATAATTCTTCAGTCCTTAGACTTGGTTCAACTTCATCATTTCTTCCTATTATAGTTTCATCTAAAACATGAAATAATGGTTCAATACTACTTAAATCAAGTTCATCTAATTTTGAAACATATTTAACAATTTTATTTAGTTGATTTATATATAAATCGACCTCTGAATCGTCAATATTTATTCTAGATAAACTGGCTAACCTCATTACCTCATTTTTATTAATTTTCGAATTATATTTCATATAAATTTAAATAATTACTTAATCCTAAACTTACCGTGAAAATATTCTTTTTGTATACTACTTTAATTTTCATTTTGATTTTTACTTTTATTATTCTTCTTTATATTTCTAATAAAATCTTGATATTTTGTTCTTTTCATTGAAGATTTTTTCATTAATTTTGTGAATTCTTTTTTTGTAATTTCTAACCATTCATTATTAGTTTTATTAATTATTTTAAGCCTTGGTTGGAATGATTTTTCTTTAGAAATCTGTTCAAATTTATTATTCCAAGGACATACCTCTTGACAAATATCACAACCATATATCCAATTATCTAATTCAATATCTTCATCGAATCCACCTCTGTGCTCAATTGTCTGATATGATATACACTTATTTGAATCAAGCTGATATGGTTGAAAAATTGCATCAGTTGGACAAGCCTCAATACAAGCATTACAACTTCCACATAAATCATCTATAAAATCATTATCAAAGTCTAATTCTATGTCTAACATTAATGTACCTATAAAAATCCAAGAGCCAAAATCTCTAGTAATTAAATTTGTATGCTTCCCCAGCCACCCAATACCTGATTTTTGAGCCCATACTTTATCCATAACTGGTGAGGTATCAACACAGACTCTAAATTTTTCAATATTTATTAACTCTTTTATTTTATTTAAAGATGAAAAAAGTTTTGACTTTAAAACTTCATGATAGTCATCACCCCAAGCATAATTTGATATTCCTGATTTTTCAGCATTTTTATGTGATCTACCAGTATAATAATTTAGACCTACTGATACTATTGATTTTACTTCGGGAAAATATTGGAATACATTTTCACGCTCTTCTTTACGATTTTCAATCCATTGCATATCTGCATTATAATTATTTTCTAACCAATAATTTAAATATTGAGATTCCTTTATAAGTTTTTGAGGTTTGGTTATACCAATATGAGTAAAACCAATATCAGTTAAGGTGGATTTTACAATATGAGTTTTTTTTGATTTTAGAATTGTCTTATTCTTCTAAATCTTTATGATATTCTTCCGCTATTGGTCTCCAATCCTCTCTTGCATTAATTGCCCTTCTTACAGCAATAATGCATAGAGGGATAACTAGTAATACAATTATATACTTACTAATACTAGATTCCCTGAAAAAGAAAATAAGTATAAACCAAATAGCCCATGCTATTTTATAAATTATATTTACCATTTAATGTCTATCATGATGCATATAAATATTATCTCCCCATTCCATAATTTCAATTTTGACTTCAGTAACGCCTTCATTAATAAAATCTAATTTTTTTGCGGCACCATAAGAACAATCTAATATCCTGTTGCCAACATAAGGACCTCTATCATTTATTCTAAGTATTAAGGATTTACTGTTTGACATATTGGTAACACGGCAAATTGTATTTAAAGGGAAAGTTTTATGTGCTGCAGTAAGACCATACATATCATAAACCTCACCATTAGCAGTTAATTTTCCATGAAACTTTTTCCCATAAAATGATGATATTCCTTTATATGTTTTTTTATTAACATCAAATTTAGGTTGTTTTTTCTTTTTCGAAGACTTTTTAATATGTTTTTTTAAATTGTCATTTTCAATTTTTATATTATTTTTATGAGAATTAGACTTTAAATAAGTAATATCTTTAGTATTTTCTGAATTATACCTGGGGGCAGGTACACATGCAATAAAATATAATATTGCGAAATATAATTTAAATTTATTAATAGAATGAAAGACCATTTTTTATACTTTAAAATTTTTTTTCAAATAAAATTTTATAAATATCTTATTTTTTTTATAATCATAATATAAATTAAATTGTAGCAGAACTATTATTACCCACCAAGGATTCAATTGAATTTATTTTATTTTGTATTAAATAAAACTTTAATTCATCATAATATTTAGTTAATAATGTTGGATTAAGATAATTAATTGTACCAACTTGTACCATATGGGATCCAACTCTTATAAATTCTAAAATATCTTTATAATTAGATATACCACCCATTCCTAGAATTGGAATTTTAATATGTTCATATATTTTGTGTATCTTTGCTAAAGCCAAAGGTTTAATTGGGGGCCCAGAAATACCACCATATTTTGTACTAAGTAAAAACTTACCAGTTTTATAATCAATAGCTAGGCCTATAAATGTATTTACAGCACTTATTCCATCTGCACCAGCTTCTTCAGCTTTAACTGCAATTTCTTCAATGTTAGATACATTTGGACTTAGCTTAATAAATAGAAGTTTATCTGTACATTTTCTAATTCTAGAGGTTAATTTAAATACTATATCTTTATCAAGCCCAAATTCGATACCACCCTTTTTTACATTTGGACAGGAAATATTAATCTCATAGCCAACGTGACAACCATTATATTTCTCTATTTTACTTAGAACTTTTATATAGTCACTAATTGAATTTCCAGCAATACTTATAATGAATTTAGTATCTAATTTATTAAATTTTATTAATTTTTCATTACAAAATCTATCAACTCCTATATTTGCTAGGCCTATTGAATTCAGCATACCTGTTGAAGATTGATGTATTCTTGGGTGGGGATTACCAAGTCTTTCATCCAGTGTAATTGACTTCGTTATAATACATCCTATTTTTTTTATATCGACAAAACTGTTTGTCTCATCACCATACCCGAATGTGCCACTTGCTGCAATAATTGGAGAATTAAATAATATATTTTTAATCTTTACTTTCAAAATTTAATAATTTTATTTATTTCTAGACACCAATTTAAATACCTATTTAAATCTTTAATAAAAACTATTGGATGTTGAAAAATGAATTTCCATCCGTTTGGATATGCAGTATTTATTCTCCAATCAATATATTTAAATGATAATTTTCTCATTGATATTATTAATTTAATTTTAAAATAAAAAAATTTTATAAAAATAATTATTGATAACAATTTATTAGTTTCATGATATAATTTATTTTTTATTCTCATTATTTTGAGTTTTAATCATTATTTGGTATATTTAATAATCTTATATTTTGATAGTTTGAGTCTATCTGTAAATTGAGTTCCTCTAAATTTTTAATTTTATTTATTGAATCCATATAATTTGTAATTAAGTTAGAATTTATTTGATTACTTTTAATTGTATCAATTTTAATATTATAATCAATTTGCTCAATTCTTGTTGAATCTATAATCGAAGATATTGTGTCTAAAATTGATTGTTCGATTTCTTTAAATCGATTTTCTGCATCTTTATGTAATTTATTATCAGGAAAACTGTCAACAAATATTTTGTAATACAACTTAGAATGTTCTAAATCATTCAAAATATAGTCACTAATATATGCAGATAAATAAAGTGCATCAGGATCATTGTTTTTCTTATACAAACTACCTAGTGAATCTCTTGCAATAGTAGGATTTAAATCAGCTAGTTTTAATACTTCCATTCTTTCTTTTTTAAAGGGATTTTCATCTAAGAAAATTTCTTTCTTAATTAAAAAATCTGGATTCGGATATTTTTCAGAAAATTTAATTTTCCATTCCAAAGAATCTTCTGAATAAAAAGTTAATGCATACATAGCTCTTGGTGAAAATTTAGATTCAGGATAATTACTAATTAAAGTTTCATATCTATCTGCTGCAGAATCCATCCTGCCAAAATCATATACTAACATCTCACCAATAAGCATTAATAATGAATCTGGAGAACCACTAATAAATTTATCCTTTGATGATTTTGAAGTACTTTTTGATTTTTCAATTTTTTCTGGATTAAAAACATCCATGACCAATTTTGGATCAACTAACACTGAATCAGTTACTTGAAAATCATCTTTTAAAGTATCTTTCATTATACTAAAATTCAAATCAAAATCTTCGTCTAGAGGCTCAATTGCTTTTTTTGAATAATTTTTCAATGCTTTCCTATAGCTTTCTTTTAAAACATTAAAACTATCCATCATATCTAATAATTTATTTACTTCACTTCTATTCTCTGATCGATTATATTCTTCTGTCATTTTATCAAAATAATCTCTTGCGGATGAAAAATCAAATTCATCAAATAAGCTAGACTTGCCTAATAAAAAGAAAGATTTAGCTCTTGTTTTTTTATACTTATTATCTTTTTTATCTAAAGATTTTTCAATAAAGGAAATCAGTACAGAACGACCAGCAATTAAATCGCCTTTTTCTAGTAATATCTGCGCTTTTTCTAGTTCAAGATCTAAATACATTGCCTCATATTCTGCAGTTCCTAACATAATATCTATTTCCTGCAAAATAATATCGTAATTTCTTAACTTTTTATTGAATTCTATCCACTTTAAACGTGCATTTTTTCTAACTACTTTAGAATCCGATTGCTTTTCAAGTAAAAGCAAATATTTTATAGCTCTATCATATGCTTTTTCGTTTTGAGCAATTTTGATTATTTTGTTATAGGCAGATATTCGCATACTCTTTTCTGTTGCATTTTCTACTGCTGAATCTAAATAGTCAAAAGATTTTGAGATAGAATCTAATTCTAATGATACATCTGCCAATGCAGTATATATTAAATATTTATTAATTTTTGATTCTTTTTGTTTATTTCTTAAATACTCAAGTTTTATTTTTGAAGAATCTATCTCACCTAGTTTAAATTGTGTATAAGCATGCCAAATTTTCGCTTCATCAATAAATTTACTTTCAGGAAAATCATTGATTAACGTATTAAAACTTTTCAATGCTCTAGTAAATTCATTCCTATAGAAACCTGATTTTCCTATGATATAATACGCATCATCTAAATATTTACTATCTGGAAATTTTTCGATAACTATACTACATTTATTAATAGCTTTTTCTAATTGTATCTTTGCTTTATTTGGAATATCTTCAGAATCTTCAATAGCAGATTCTTCGATAGTCTTCATTCCTTCCTTAAAATAAGTCTCAGCATTATAAAATGTATTAAAATAAACACAACTATTTAAAATTAATATAATAGATAGGACTATGTATTTATTTGTGGATGAAAACATATATATTTTCAATTTATTTAAACTGGAGGAGATATTTATTTTCTCTCAAAACTATCTATTTTATAAACAGAATAATTTTTTCCTTCTGCAGACATAGAAAGTATGTCATCCATAATTTCTTCAGTGTCCATATCTCTGCCTAGTGAAATAGATATCATCTGATTGTTAATTAAAAATATTTTTAAATCGTTTTCTGCAGTAGCTTCTACAGAAACTATATGATGAAGGTTAATAATCCACGATTTAGATTTTGGTATACCTTGTGGGCTAAGAATAGTGTAAGTAAATTTTACAAATTGTGAAATAAATTCTGACATATTTGATATGACCTTTTAAAAATTAAAAAGTTCCAATAGTCTATATTTTATGAATAAGAACTAATATTTGGTTACTGGAAAATAAGTTAATTCCTTAAAACTTTTCCCTTTGAAAGCATATGCTCAATTCTATCTATTGTTTTTTGCTCTTTACATAGACTAACAAAAACTTCTCTTTCTATATCGAGTAAATATTGCTCCTCAACTCTAGAAAGAGGTCCTCCTTTTGATCCTCCAGTAAGAACATAGCTTAATTTTTCTCCAATAAATGCATCATGTTCACTTATTTTTCCTTTTTTAAGGAATGATTTAATTGTTGCCTTGATTGGTAGTCTTCCAGTAGTTCCAGGTAATCTAAATGATTCTGGCTCAGGAGCTTGATACTCGGCAGACATTTCTAGTACTAAATCTTTAGCCCTTTTTAAAAGATGCTGACTATTTAAAACTATTTCATCTTCTTTTGTTAAATAACCTAATTTCTGAGCTTCTTTAGCAGACATAGAAAACTTAGCCATTCCAATAGTCTCAAATGCTTTTTGAATTACTTGAAAGTTAGAAGTCAAGCCAGTATTAAATTTTTTTGTTAAGTTTGATATAACGCGAAGATTTCCTCCAGCACCAGGAATTAAACCAACACCAACCTCTACTAGGCCACAATATAACTCACCTAATGCAACAATTCTATCACACGCTCCTATAATTTCAAATCCACCTCCGAGAGCTAATTTATATGGAGCTGCAATTACCGGAAAAGGAGCATATCGTATTGATTGCAGTACATCCTGCATACTTTTTGTAAGTCTTTCAATTTCGTCCCATTTTCCTCTTTTCGCAGCATTTAATATTAGATTTAAATTAGCACCAGCAGAAAATTGTGCTCCTGAGCTTGAAATAACTAATCCTTTGTAATCATTTTCTTGGACCCAGTGCCTTGCAAAATAAATCATTTCAATTAAAGAACCATCAATCGGATTTAATTCTGGTTTTAAAACTGAATGTAGTTCGATTGAAGCTACTTTATCACCCAAATCTATCAATGATGCAGACCAACCTTTACGAATTAAGCCATCTCTTGCTTTAGCCATTGAAAATGTGAGTATTTTATCAGACTTTGGAATTGGAACATAATTTTTAGAAGTTATACAATAATAACATTCAACTTTGTTTAAAACTTTATAAAATGAATTAAATCCACATAAATCCATATCTAGAATCCATTGCGGAATTGACTTTCCATCTGATTTCATTCTTTTTAAGGTACTTTTAAATCCTAATATATCCCATGTTTCAAATGGTCCTTTGCTCCATGCAAAACCCCATTTTAAAGCATTATCAATAGAAATAATGTTATCGGAAATTTCTCCGACTCTATTCGCGCTGTAGAGTAATGTTTTTGAAAAAACTTCCCAAGAAAACTCACCAGCTACATCAGGTGCCCAAAGTAATGTTTTTAATCTTCTTTCTAAAGAGATTTTTTCTTTTGCGAGGCCTACACCTTTAAATCGAGATTTATTTTGAGGAGTATATTCTAATGAATTTAAATCTAAAGAATGGATAACACCTTTCCTAATTTTTTTATAGAAACCTTGTCCAGACTTCTGTCCGAGCCATCCGTTCTTAATAATTTTTTGAATATAATCTGGAAGTTTAAAAACTTCCCTAGATTCATCATCTAAACATTTATCATATGCTGTATTGGCAACATAAGATAGTGTATCCAATCCCACTACATCTGCAGTTCTAAATGTAGCTGATTTTTCTCGACCAATTAATGTTCCTGTTAATAAATCTACATCTTCAACGCTTAACTTTAATTTCTTTGCTACATTTAAAACTGTCATCATTCCAAAGACACCAATCCTATTAGCAATAAAATTAGGAGTATCTTTAGCATGGACAACACCTTTTCCTAAAGTATTTTCTAAAAAATCAGAAATAGTAGTTATGATATCATCACTAGTATATTTATTGGGGACTACTTCAACTAATTGAAGATATCTTGGAGGGTTAAAGAAGTGTGTCAAACAGAATCTTTTAGAAATTTTACTTGGCATACCTTTTATTAAATCCTCTAGGTTTATACCTGAAGTATTAGTTGAAATAATTGAATTTTCATTTAAATATGGTATTATCTTAGCATATAATTTTTTTTTCCATTCAAGCTTTTCAGCAATAACTTCAATGATCCAATCACAATCTTTTAATTTATTTAAATGATCATCATAATTAAGAGGAGTAATTAAATTTGCATTTTTAGGATTATAGAAAGGTTTAGGTTTTAATGTCTTACAAAACTCAAAACCTTTTTGTACAATTTCCTGATTCATATCATACAAATTTACCGGGATTCCTGCGTTAGTTACATGAGCAGCTATTTGGGCTCCCATAACACCTGAACCTAATACCGCTACTTTTTTAATTTCTACTGACATAATGTCCTCTTCTAAATTCTCTCAATAATTGTCGCAATACCTTGCCCTGTACCAATACACATAGTTGCTAATCCTATTGTCAAATTATTTTGCTCCATTACATTCATAAGAGTGACGATTATTCTTGCTCCAGAACATCCTAATGGATGACCTAATGAAATAGCTCCACCATTAATATTGATTTTATTCAAATTCCAACCACCTTTGTGAATTACATATAATGATTGAGCTGCAAAAGCTTCATTTAATTCGATAGCATCTATATCTTCTAATTTCATCCCTGCTTTTTTAAGAGCTTTTTCTGTGGCAGGTAAAGGTCCTTGACCCATTGTTTTCCAATCTACGCCAGCAATCGCTCTAGCTCTAATTTTAAACTTTCTTTTAGATCCAATTTTATCAGCGAGCGTGTTACTTGTAATTAATAATGCAGAGGCACCGATTGAAACTGGACTTGATGTTGCAGCGGTAATTGAACCATTTTCATCAAATGCTGGTTCTAGTGATTTTATTTTTTCTAAATTTGGTTCACGAGGTCCTTCATCTTTCTTGATTTCAACTCCATTATTATTTATAGGAACAATTTCATTATCAAATCTACCATTGTTAATCGCATTTAAGGCTTTTTCATGTGATTGAACTGAAAATTCTTCTTGCTCTTTTCTAGAAATACCCATTTCTGATGCAAGATTCTCTGCTGTCTCACCCATTCCTATATAGTATTCTTTTTCAAATAATTCAGGATTAAAGCTTGGATTAAATCCTCCCATAGGAACACTAAACATATCTTCAACACCTGCTGCAATACCTGCATCAATATCTCCTGCATGGATAGCCTGGCTAACTTGATGAACTGAATCCATAGAGGAACCACAAAATCTGTTAACAATTTTTGCTGCTGATTCAATTGGCATACCTGCTAAAATCTCTACCCCCCTAGCCATTAACATGCCTTGTGGTCCTTCTGGAAATGCACAGCCTAAAATTAAATCTTCAATAAGTTTAGATTCAAGGTTTTGATTTCTCTGCAAAAGATTTTTGATAACCTGCGAAGATAATTCATCAGGTAGAATTCCTAGCATTTTACCATTTTTTAATCCAATAGGACTTCTAACACCATCGATTATGATAGAGTATCTTTCACTCATTAAATTTCCTCCTTATCTAAATAATATTTACCATATTGATTTACTTTGTCCATAATTTTCTTTTTACCAGAAATAATATTAGGATTGTAATTCAACTTTAAATAATATTGTTTAGCGATGCTTACTTTCTCTTTCGCTACATCTTCTTTATAAATATAACTCCAAATGTCTTCAGCAATTGCATTTAATTCTTTAGATTTTTCTGCTATTGAAACCTTCAATACTTCAAGCATTTCCATGTTTAATTTTGTATTTGGTTTGAGTTGCAAATAACGCTTAACTCCGGTATCCATTATTGAAAATGCGATAACCATATTTGCTAAAGGTTCAAGAATCCATTGCTCACTTTTAAGGTCTTGACCTTCAGTTAAAATCAAATCATCTAAAATCATTAATAATAATGAACGAGAATATTCAGTTACTTTAGCCTCCATTAATACCTTAGAATTTTTATTAATATTTAATTCGGGATTCCATTGAACTTTTCTTTTTAAAATCATATTTCTAATTGGTATCTCTTCATTGATTGCTTTTTTCAAAGTATAGCCACCTATTATCATTCTATTTATTTCATTTGTACCTTCATAAATTCTATTTATTCTCTCATCTCTGTACATTGCTGCAAATGGATATTCTTCTATAAATCCAGCACCTCCAAATATTTGTAAAGCTTCATCTGTTGTTTTCTGTAATGTTTCACTGCCGACAATTTTACAAATTGAAGCTTCAATTCCATGATCTTCAATAGCCGATTGAACTCTATCAAAATAATCAGACGAATTTCTATCTAGAGTATCAAGTTGATTATCAATTGATCCTGAAGTCATATAATTCAAGCAATCAGCTTCCCATGCATTAATTACCATATTAGCAAATTTTTTCTGAATCATTCCAAATTCAGTAATTGGTCTATTAAATTGTTCTCTTTCTTTTCCAAATTCATATGCACTTTCTATCGCATACTTAGCACCTCCAGCAGTAACAACACCCAATTTGTATCGGCCTACATATAGAACATTAAAGGCAATTGCTCCACCTTGACCAATTTTACCTATAACATTTTCTACAGGTACTTCACAATTTTCAAAAAATAAAGTAACAGTTGAAGAACCTTTAATTCCCATTTTGTTTTCTTCAGCTCCAACAATAAAACCAGGGAAATCTTTCTCAACAATAAATGAGGTATATTCATTTATTCCAGTTTTAGCAAATGTTACAACTATATCTGCCCAAGCTCCATTAGTGATATATATTTTTGTTCCATTAAGTATGTAGTGAGAGCCAGATTCATTTAATTCTGCTGTCATTTTACCTGACAAAGCATCAGAACCTGCTCCTGGTTCAGTAAGAGCATAGGCACCCATCCATTCACCAGAACCCATCTTAGGTAAATACTTCTTTTTTTGTTTTTCACTACCGTACCAAATGATTGGCAATAGTGCTATTCCTGTATGTGCAGACATTGTTACCAGAATAGAAGCATTACGACCTGAACTTAACGATTCGACAACAAGGCAAGCTGTTGTTTTATCTAAACCTAAACCTTCATAATCTTCAGGAACGTCTATTGCGAGAAAACCTAGTTCTCCCATTTCTTTGAATATTTCCAATGATAAGCTCTTATTTAATACATTTAAGGCTTCTCTATTCGGTTTAATTCGAGATTCACCAAATTCAACAGCTGCTTGTGCAAACATCTTATGCTCTTCACTAAACTGCTCTCTAGCGAATACTCTCCCCTCATCAACTTGGACGGTTAAAAAAGAACCTCCAACTCCATTTAGAGATTTTAAATCTATTGATGTCATTTCTCCATTTGGATCTGCTATTTTGTATATTTCTGAAAATGTTGTCATTTTTTCTCCTTTAAATCAAATCTTAGGATGATGATTTTGTAATAAATCCATGAATCATAAACTCGGTTACTTCCATCAGATATTCTCTTGCTGTAAAATCTTTATGGTCAAAAATACAAAACCAATTAACACCTTGAAGTGTAGTCATTATTGCAATTGCTGCCATTCTAGGATTTAAATTTTTAAATTCACCAGATTCAATACCCTTAATTAATACTTTTTCAAATAAAATTAATATTTTTTGATATAATTTTTTAGTTCTATTTAAAACATCAATATCTCTATTTGCGAGAGCCCAAAATTCTACTTCTGCTAAAAAAACATACTTTCTTCTTTCAAAAATATCAGCAACCGCTTGAGCAAATGACCTTAAAATTTTACTGGAGGATATTCCATTTTTATTTTTCTCATAAAAATCTGGAAACGCATGTGTTTCCCAGTGATCAATTAAAGATAGAAATAAATCTTTTTTGCTTTTATAATGATAATAAATTGCACCCTTACTCATCCCTGAAAGTTCAACTATATCATCAATTCTTGCATCTGAATAACCTTTAGTGACAAATATTTGCAAGGCAGATTCTAATATTTTTTCTTTTTTTTGTAAAAATTTATCTGACATATAAAGTTTCCGACCGACTAGTCGGTTTAATTTAAAACAAATTTTATAAAATTTAGTAATGTTTTATTATATGAATAAATTTTGTATAATTAAATAAAAGAAGTTTTAATAGTAATTTATATCACTATTTTCTGTTTAAAATATCTTTTATTAAAAATTTTCTAAGGATAACATTGAATTCATTTAATTTAAAAAATATAAAAAATAATTTAAAAACTTCTGCAGACTGGTTTGGATTGAGAGAAGTTTATGAATCCACTAATACCATAGTTTCTAGAGACGGAAATCCAGAAGGAATAAATATCAGCACTTCGCATGGTGTAATGGTGGAAGTATTGATGAATGGTCAGTTCGGATATTCTGCTACTACAGAATTAAGTACTAGTGGATTACAGAAGGCTCTTTTAAAAGCTGAAAAATTAGCTTTTGATGCATCTAAATTTTCATTAAATAAATTTGACCAATCAGTTAGACCTAAAAGTATTGGTAATTACAAATCAAATGCTATAAATATAATTAAAGATATTTCCATTCCTGAAATAAGTAAAATTCTTATTTCCTCAGATAAGTACTTAAAACATTCTAAACGAATAATATGTTCTACTGGCTTTGCAATGCTAGTTGATTCTCAGCATAAATATTTATGTAGTAATGGTAGTAATATTGAACAAGACTTTCAATTAATATCTTTAGATTTTTCTGCTACGGGACAACATAATGGAGTAATTCAAAAAAGAACTGATCATGGTATGCTTGCTAGATCCTACCAAATAGGTACAGAGTTTTTGACTGAAGTTGATGTTGAAAATAGATGTATAAAAATTGGAGAAGAAGCTGATGAACTTTTATTTGCAGAAGAATGCCCTACAGATAACATGGATTTAGTTTTAGCACCAGATCAGATGATGCTGCAAATACATGAATCAATCGGACATCCATTAGAAATTGATAGAATCTTAGGTGATGAAAGAAATTATGCTGGCTGGAGTTTTGTTAAGTTAGATGATTTTGGAACTCTAAAATATGGATCTGAAAAGATGAATGTTACTTTTGATCCAACAATAAAAAATCAATATGCATCCTATAAATTTGATGATAGTGGTTTGAAAGCTGAAAGAGACTATCTAATAAAAGATGGAATTTTACAGAAAGGACTTGGTGGTACAGAGAGTAATTTCAGATCAAATAAAGGCACAGTTGCTAATTTTAGATCATCATCTTGGAATAGAGCACCAATTGATAGGATGGCTAATTTAAACCTCGAACCTGGGGACTCCACATTTGAATCAATTATTTCGAGTATTGAATATGGTGTTTATATGAAAGCTAATAAATCATGGTCTATTGATGATTATAGAAATAAATTTCAATTTGGCTGTGAATACGCTAAATTAATTGAAAATGGGCAATTAACTAAAACTCTCCGCAATCCAAATTATAGAGGTATAACTACTCCATTTTGGAATAATCTAAAAAATGTAGGTGATGGTTCTACATTTAAAATATACGGCACTCCATATTGCGGTAAGGGTGAACCAAATCAAATTATTCGAGTTGGACACGCATCCCCCGTTTGCCACTTTGAAAAAATTGATGTTTTCGGAGGAATTTAATATGGAAAACTTATTTAAAGATTTAACTAAAATGATATTTAAAAAATTAAAATCTAATGAATTATTAACAATATCTTTTAGTGGAGAAGAAAGTAATTTTATCAGAATAAATAAATCAAAAGTTAGACAAACTACTAACGTTATAAATGCAAGCATTAGCCTTGAATTAATTATTGGAAATAAAAAAGCTTCCCATGAATTTACATTCACAAAAGATTTCGATATAAATCTGTTTAGAGTAAATAATGAGTTAAAAAAAATGAGAAATTATATAAATGAGCTCCCTGAGGATCCATTTATTGTAAACCCAAGTTCAGAAAACTCAAGTAGAGAAGTTATTAATGGAAACTTATTAGAAGATGACGAAATATTAGATGCAATTTTACCAGTTCTTTCGAGTGTAGATTGCTCGGGTATTTGGGCATCAGGTAAGATATTTAGAGGAATTGCTAATTGCAAAGATGTTTTTCATTGGTTTGAGACGGAGAACTACTCTTTTGATTATTCACTAATCACAGAAGAAGAGAAAATGGTTAAAGAAACTTATGCGGGAAATGAGTGGAAACAGAAAGACTACTTGACTTTTGTTGAAAATTCAATTACTAAACTGCATTCAATGCGAGGTTTTAGTTTAAAATTAAAACCAGGAAAATATAGGACTTTTATCGCTCCTGCCGGAGTTGCGGATTTTATTAATATGTTTAATTGGGGAGGTATAAGCGAAAGTGCAATAAGACAAGGATCTAGTGCTTTTTGTAAAATGAGAGAAAATAAAATATCTCTTAGTCCTAAATTTAACTTAAGAGAAGATTTCAGTATGGGTTTAATGACACGATTTAACTCATATGGAGAATTATCACCAACCAAATTAGACTTGATATCTTCTGGAATATTAACAAATACTCTTATTTCGTCTAGAACAGCTTTAGAATATAACCTAATAAGTAATAAGGCAGAAGGAAGTGAAGGACTTAGAACACCAATATTTAAACCGGGTGATTTAAATAATGAAAAAATACTTAACGAAATTGGAACTGGCATTTATCTTTCCAACTTACACTATTTAAATTGGAGTGATAAACCAAATGGAAGAATCACTGGAATGACAAGGTATGCTTCATTTTGGATAGAAGATGGTGAAATTAAAGCTCCTATAGAGCAAATGAGATTTGATGATAGTTTTTACAATTTTTTTGGTGATAATCTTTATGCCATTACAGATAGAAATGAGATTATTCCTAATGTTTCTACCTATAGTGGAAGATCTCTCGGTGGTGTAAAATGTCCTGGAGTAATTGTCGATGATTTTAAATTAACCTTATAAATGAATCAATACCTTAAAAAGACCAGGATAAAAATTATTATTTTATTTTTACTCCTGATTTATTTTTCTTTTTCATCTGAAATATCTCAACATTTTTTAGGTGTAAATTTTGATATTAACAATAAAAGTGCTACATTCATTGATAAATTTAAATGTACAGCTAATCCTCATTTTGAATTTACACTTTCAGCTAAATTGAATGTTAAATCAGTCTCTATAGATGATGTCCCTAAAGAATATATTATATCAAAAAAATCTAAGTCTAAATACTCTTATAAAATTAAGAGAAACATTTGGGAGCCAAAAGATGCATTAATAACAGTTCGGTATCAAACCAATTCAGATTCATTATTCAAAGAAATAAAAAATAATAAGTTAATTCAATTAAATGCAGATGAGATTTATTATCCAAAGGGAATTGAACGTTCAACTAAATTGGAAATTCATTTACAAGTTTCTAATGATTGGAGTGTTGTAAGTAATGAAAATATTATTAAATTAAAAGATAAAAAAAATAGCTATAAAATTTCTTCAAATATTAGCTTAAAACAACTAAACTTATTCTTTCTTAAAAATTATAACAAAACACCACAATTCAATGATATTTTATTAAATCTTTATTCAAATGAATTAGATAAAACTGAAAAAGATGAGTTCATAACATTATTTTTTAAGAAAATTAAAAAAATAGAAAGTTTACTTGGACCATTCCCAAATACTAAAATTGATTTAATTTTATCAGATTTTTCTTTTTCATCAAATTCATTAATATTTTTTAATCAAAAAACAACTCTGGAAGAAGTGATATTCAATCAATATTTCAAACATAATATTTACCCATATAATAATAAAGAAATATTTTGGATTTATGCCATTCAGGCATATTTTTTAGAATATATACCACTATTAGATAAAAGCTATAAATCTGCAAATTTATTTAGAAAAGAAATTTTAAATTCACATTCAAAATCTTTAATCCCACAAAATCTTATTTTATTTTCTGATAACATTTATAACCAATACAAGATACAAACTTATTTATTCTTACTATTTACGCTTGAAGATTATTTTGGTAAAAATAAATTAATCAATTTGGTTCAAGAATTTTTATCTAAGAATAAAAATAAATTAATAGATGATTTAAAATTTTATCAATATTTATTTTCGAAAATAAATCCAAACTTCAGTCTTGACTTTTATTTTTCTGAAAGATTTAATAATGAAATAAATTATTCCTTTTTTGAGATAATTGAGTCAGATAAATCTATATCTATACTCCAACCTGAAAAGGTCCTTCCAATTTTTATTCCTTTAAGATTTCATCATGAAAATGGAAAAATCCAAGACAGCCTATTATTCACAAAGTCATTCAAAACAAACATATTTAGTAAAATAGATGATAATATTATTAAAATAGAAGTAGATAAAAATAACAGCTGTTTGAGAAAACTACATGAAACTGAATTAGAAATAAAAATAAAAGATATTTATTATTATAAAAATATACAAATAGTTATATCTTCTAAGCTGAAAAATAATGAAAAAATTAAGAGTCAAATAACAAAACATTTTAAATCAAAAAAATTAGATTTTGTCGAATATGAAAATATAAACCCTAGCTGGCCAGCTATCATCATTGGAGATTTACCATCTGAATATAAATATTTATCAACTAAATATGACTTAATTTTAAATGGAAGAAAATTTTACTTAAAGAATCATTGCCTTGCTTATACATTTAATAATCAAAAAAGTATTACAAACTTAATTATATATTCAAAATCAAGTATCCAAATACTTCCATTAATAGAAAAATTAAACTTTTTTAAAAATTATAGTTATTTTGTTTTAAGAAATGGTAATAATGCAGATAAAGGTTTTCATAAAACTCACTCGAAACAACTTATTTGGGAAAATTAATGTAATCAATAAGCTTAAAATATAAAGATTCAACACTCAACTACATTTACAGCTAAGCCTCCTTGAGAAGTCTCCTTATACTTTGATTGCATATCTTTACCAGTTTCAAACATTGTTTTTATTACTTGATCTAAAGATACTACATGGTCACCTGATCCTTTTATAGCCATTCTAGCAGCATTAATTGCTTTAACTGCTCCCATCGCATTTCTTTCAATACACGGTATTTGTACTAAACCTCCAATAGGATCACAAGTCAATCCTAAATTATGCTCCATTCCAATTTCAGCCGCATTTTCAATCTGTTTAGGAGTTCCACCCATTGCTGCAGTAAGACCTCCTGCAGCCATTGAGCATGCAACACCGACTTCACCTTGACATCCTACTTCTGCTCCGGAAATAGATGCATTATTTTTATATAATAATCCTATTGCTCCTGCAGTTAAAATAAAGTCTTCAATAGATTTTTTATTATTTTTATCAATAAATACATTAAAATACTTGATTACGGCGGGTATTATTCCTGCAGCACCATTTGTTGGTGCTGTAACAATTTTACCTCCACTAGCATTTTCTTCGTTTACTGAGATAGCCCATACATTAACCCAATCCATTATATTAATATTATTAACATCACCTTCTTCTAATAATGATTTATATAAGTTTGGTGCTCTTCTTTGAACATTTAATTTCCCAGGTAAAATTGAATTTATAGTCAATCCCCTCTCAATACAATTATTCATTGTATTCCAAATTATATGAATCTGTTGTGAAATATTAATTTTAGGATTAATGGTTGATTCATTTTGCTTTACTATTTCAGAAATTGTTATTTTTTTATTTTTAGTAATTCTTAATAATTCATCACACGAGTTGAATTTGAATGGGATTAATTTATTTATACTTTCAACTTTTTTAATTTTATTTTGGTCAATAACAAAACCACCGCCAATTGAAAAATAAACTTTTCTTTTAATTATTTTATTACTTTTATCATATGCGATTATCTGAATACCATTTGAATGAAATTCAAATAAGTTATCATAATCAAAAACTAAATCTTTCTGTTTGTTAAATTTAATTTTATGAGAAAAAATTTTAATATATTTTTTATCATTAATAGAATTTAATATCTTACTTACTTGATCAGGATTTAAACTTTCAGGTGTATAGCCAGATAATCCAAGTAAAATCGCAGAATCAGTACTATGTCCCTTACCAGTCCATGCAAGAGAACCATGTAAAGAAATTTTTAACCTGCTAATATTTTTTAATACTCCATTTAAATTACAATTTTTCATAAACCTATAAACTGCAAGCATTGGACCCATAGTATGTGAGCTTGAAGGCCCAATTCCAATTTTAAAAAGATCAAAAATACTAAAATTCATCTCTATGAAATTCCAGTGTTACCAGTTATATCTAAAATATCTATTCCAAATGAATTTGTAGCTTTTGTCCATTTATCGTTATCAGGTGTATCGAAAATAAAGTTATTTGATGCTGGAAGTAATAACCAATCTCCATTTTCAAATTCTCTTTCTAGTTGATTCTCACTCCATCCAGTAAATCCAAATGTAAATCTAAATTTATTTGGTCCTTTCCCAACTGCTAGGTCATTTAATATTTGTTCATTTGAAGTAATTGATATATGACTAGAAATAACTTTTGAATCATTATTTGTATAATCACAACTGTGTAGTATTAAACCTCTATTCATTTGTACTGGTCCTCCAAAATAGATAGATGGTTTTGGTTTAATAATGTTTAAGCCTGTTTGAGTAAGTATAATTTGACTTTTTTCATTAGATATATTTTTATTTATAATTATGCCCATAGCACCATGTGCTTCATGTTCGCATAAATAGATTATACTTTTAGTAAAATAAGAATCGACTAAATGAGGCATTGATATTAAAAAATGATTTTTAAAATTCATTAAATATATTGCTTTTTTAAATTATTACAAATGATGAATTATTGATTCAATTAATTAAAAATAATATACTTATTTTTAAAGAAATCAATTTATAGTAAAATACTTAATCGTAAATTAATGATAATATATTAATTAATATATTTCATAAAATGTGATTCATTTCTTTTTAAATTACTAAACATGCTAAATTTATCCTTTTTATGGGACAATAATTCTGTTTTAATCATTTTGGGAAGTTACTAATGAGATCTTTAAAATATTTATTAATCTTTTATACTTTGTGTTATTTACTATTTAGCCAAGACACTCCAGTAAATTTAGAATCTGAATCTTTAAGTCATAATCAAATTCAACTTAATTGGAATGTATGGGATCCTTCAGATTCTTATTTTGATGCAATTATATATATTTCAGATATTCAGGATATTAATAATCAAACTATAATAATGAATTTTTATATAGAGAATTCTGTCCAATTTTCTCAGTTTGAATTATCTATTCTTTCTGATATATACTTATCTAACTTCAATATATCAAGCGGATTAACACAGAATTTTGGATGGTCAGTAGAAGCAATAAACAACGAATTTGGTAATTTTTCAATTATAGGCAGTAATAATGGTAGTGTCATTCCATCTACTTCAGGGATTTTTTTTCAATTAACTGCTAATTATGATTTTGATCAAAGTGATGAAACAAGTTTTAGATTAAATTATGACGAATCAATATTTGCAAATAGTTTTACTAATCAATTAGCAATCAGATGGAAAAATGTAATTTGGGAAGTAGGAAGCGGTCTTGCAGATGATGAATGTGGCGATAATATTTGTACAGTAAACGAGAATTATAGTATTTGTCCTGATGAGTGTGAACTAGATATAAATTATAAAGTTTCTAGAATTGATCCAACATTATTATTTACTGAAGTTTCAGAAAATAATTTATTAGTAGATAATTCATTTGAAGGAATAAATATGTATCCATTAAATGAATATTGCTTTCAAGTTGAGGCTATCGATAATAATTCAGGAGTGACTGAAACTTCAAATAATTCATGTTCCACAACTCTTTGCTCTGAAATAAACTATTGTCAAGATCTTGATGGTGATGGATTGGGTAATTCAGATATGGTGATACCATCGTGTTTCCCTATTGAAAACTATGTTGATAACTGCGATGATGAAAATGATTTAGTATATTGTGTTTCTAATAATTTCGGAGCATGTGGATTATGCAATGGACAAAATTATTGTACAAATGAAAATGGAGACGATCTACCAGTTAATGAAGATGGCTTGTGCATATGTCCTGATAATTACCCAATATGTTTTACTCCTCATACTGATCCAGGAAGTAACTTTGATTGTAATGGACAATGTTTTGGTTCAGCCGAAAAAGATGATTGTGGTGTTTGTTCGGGTGGTATGACAACAATAAACTATAATGAAACTCTAGACTGCAACAACACTTGTGGTCCAAATGATCCTTATTCATTGGATAATTGTGATGGTATATTAGGATATAATCCTTATCAACCATCAGGAGACAATTGTTTTGATTATCTTGGTCCTAATGGAGGTGTAGATGAATGTGGAATTTGTGGTGGGAACTTTTCAGCATGTTTCCCTTACTTCGATGGACCGACTAACTTAGTTGCCCAAGCATCAAATTTACAAATTGGTCTGAATTGGGATCCAGTAAACCTATGTAATCCTTACATTTATGACTGTGATATGAATTTAGATAATGATGTATTTCATACTTCGTCGAATAATAATACTATTCGCGAAAATATAAATAACTTAGATGCAAAAATATCTATCGATCAAATTGAAGATGATGGTCAGGGTACTGTGAGTTTTTATCTAAGTTTACAAGCTGACGTAGATATTTACTTTGCAAGAATAAATCTAGATATTTATGATATTTATGATACCTTAAGTGTTTTTCAAGAATTTCCAAATTTAAATGATTTATCAGAAAATGAAGATGATTGCTTTGGTGGAAATCAAAATTGTATTCAATTTGGTCAACCATCTATAGGAGTTTTAGATGATGATGACTTAGACTTTTCTGCATATACAGAAACAAATGGTAGTGCAACTTTACAATCATTTTCAGGTGATTATATTGATAGTGAAATACTTCAAGAAGGAACAACCTTATTTAAAATGGATGCAACATATGATCCTGAATCTTTAGTAGGAAAAGAGTTATATGTTACACATACATTAACTATTCAATCAGAATCTGATTCCTTATATGTACTTAAAAATAGTTTAACAAATAATACTATTTATGAAAAAGCTAATGTTAGATTTGATACCTCTGTTTGGCAAGTAGGTTTTGGTTTGGCATCTATTTTTTCATGTGGTGATGGAATTTGTCAAGAACCGTTTGAAGAATCAGGAAGTGATGAAAATTCTCCTTCACTAGATACTAATGAAGATTCAGAATATTTTGGTCAAATAGTTCCAGATGGATACCCTTTTACATGTAGTACAGGTTTAACAGAGATTTTTTTAGGCTCATCCTACCAAGGAGATTGTATTCCTGAACAAAATTGTGGTGATGGTATATGCCAAGATGAAAATTACTGTCAACTTGTAAATGGTGTATTGCAATGCGGATATACAGATGGAGCACCTCATCCACAGCAATTCGAAAACTGGACATGGTGTAGTGATGATTGTTTATCATGTGGAAATGAAGTCTGTGATTGGTCAAATTTTGAAAACTATTGTGATAATAATAGTAATGATATTCCTAATTGTAGTACTAATCCAATTGAATATTTACCTTGCAGTGCAGATGTAGAACAAGATGGTATATATGGAGATTGTATGGAACCCTATGATGTGGAATACACAGTTTATAGAGATAATTCATCTTTTTTAACTGAAGAAAACTGTATATCAAATAATGGTATTTGGGAGGCTCAATGCTTCACTCCATTAGTCATAACAACTAATACACAGTACAGCGATGTAGGATTAGATTATCAAGAAGAACATTGTTATTTCATAATGGCTAGTCAGGGTAAATTAACTACAATGAATGGAATGTTAGATCCAGACAATGGAAATATAAATGGAAATATAAATGGAAATTCTAGGATTGAGTGCGATGAAACAAATCCGCAAATCGGCGAATTACCTGTAATAAGAGAAATTAATGACGTGCCAGGGGATCAGGGTGGTTACGTTAAATTAAAAGTTCAAAGATCATACTCTGACAATGGTACTGTAGATTCGTTATATCAAGTTTTTAGAAATTTCCAAAGTGATACATGGGATTATGTTGGTTCCTTCCCTGGAACCGGTGAAGATAGCTATTATTTTATTTCACCTACCTTAGCTAACTTTATTCCAAATAATCCTAATTACCACTATTTTAAAGTATATTATAGAGGATATTTAGATTCATCTGCTTTTAGTAATTTTCCTGAATATGGATATTCAACGGATGATATTGAACCACTAACGCCATCTGGACTGACAACAAGAATAGCTATCAATGAAGAAGGATTTGCTACTGATGAAATAATTTTAGAATGGAATCCTAATCTTGAAAATGACTTTAGTCATTATGTTATTTATAGAAATGGTAGTCAAATAGACCTGTCTAATACCCATTCATTTATAGATCATAACTATACTATCCCTGGCGGGTTTAATTTTGGACAATTATTACAGTATCAAATTGGAGCATATGATGTACATGGAAATCAGTCCGAATTATCCCCAGTTCAAATAACATCATATGGTAATATTGGTAATGTTAGCTTTCAAGATATATATTTAAATGGTCAAGGTAATCTTAATGGTACAATTGATGATTCAAGTTTAGTTGATATACTAGATTTAACAATGGCACAATCAATAGCGTGTAATCAATCCTTTTCTTGTACAGATGATTTCTTACTTAATCCAACAGAATATGAATTATGGGCTAGTAACTTGAATTTTGATGGAATAATTGATGTTCAAGATTTAGGATGTCTAGTTTATTTTATCCAAAATGATATTATTTGCCCTTCTAATAATGTTAGTATTATACAAGATTATATTTTTGATGAAAATTCAATAATATTTAATGTTGATGAAATCTATAGTTTTGAAATTAATCTAAATCATGAAACAAAAATCATTAACCATAATTTAACACAAGATTGGAAATTTATTAATTATAGTGACAAGATTGTTGCATATTCATTATTTAATACCAAATTTACTGGACAGATAAACTTAGAATTTGATAATCCTAAAATAATTAATAGTATCCATACTAATTCATATAAATAATTTTTGAATACAAGACCTCTAGTACTTTTTTTTATTTTCTTAATATTATTTTTATATAATTGTGCAGCAATTGGTCCTGCTAGTGGCGGAAAAATAGATAAAGAAGGTCCTAAATTATTATCAATAAGTCCAGCGAATGGAACTAAAAATTTAAATTTAAATCAAAATATAGTTTTAACTTTTTCCGAGCCTGTTGATCCAAATTCAGTAAAAGCATCTATTCGGATAACACCTAAACATCACACCAAATTAAATATTAGAAGAAATATAATTACAATAATCCCCGTTTTACCGTGGGATAGACAAAAAAATATCCGTATATCAATTGAACGAAATATTAGAGATTATCAAAATAATGGTATAGATTCTGCAATTGAAATAGTATACTCCCCTACAACAAATTTATATTTTAATAATTTATCCGGTAAACTACATAATATTATAAACCAAAAAGTTTATAATGTTGGTCTATTTAATTATCCTATTGAAGATTCATTAAAATTAATATATAAAACACAGTCAAATAAAAATGGTGAATTTAATTTTGATTATATTAATGAAAACAATTACATAATAATTGCTACAGATGGAAATGTAGATAATATTTATAAATCCTTTAGATTTCATACTTATGGAATGAACACAGATGAATTTATAAAAATCACTAAAAATGATTCAATTCACGCAGATTTATATATAGATGAGGCTTTAGTAAAATTAAATATTTCAAATGGGAAATTTCTTGGAAATAATTATGGAGAATTAAATTACTCTAATGGTGAGATTGAGAAATTTTATTTTTCTACAGACATGAATACTATTTATCCAAAACATCTAAAAATTAATAAAATTAGTTCAGACTCTATTTTAATAAAAAGTATATTAAATAATAGACTGTCAACATACACTACAAGTGGATTTAAATTATTAAATTCGATATTTAATGATACCATTGCACCTACTCTTATTTTACATGAATATAATAACAATGAATATCATTTAAACTTTGATGAACCTATATTAATGAATAAAAATATTAATAATATAGCCTACTATTATGATGTAGATTCTTCTATGGTTCCCATTTATTTTCTTCAAGAAACTCCTTTTAATATTAGGACCAATCATAAAATAAATTCAAATCAACTACACATAAAGCCTAATTCGATTCTAGACTATTCAAGCAATGTCTTTAATGACTCATTAGAGACTATTATTATTAATCAAAGTATCACATCTCAACCAACTATAAATAATTCTTTTGGTCAATTATCGGGTAAAATTAATAATATAAATTCAGTAGTTATGGTAGAAGCAAAGAATAATGATTCAGGAATTAAATATTATACCAAGTCAGAAGATAATATTTTTTTATTTAAAAAACTAGACCCTGGTGAATATTTTATAAGAGCATTTGAAATATTAAATGATACTACTAGAGAAAATATTTATTATTCTGGAAATATCAAACCATATTCACGTGCTGCTAAATTTGCATTACATCCGTCAAAAATTGATATTAGAGCTAGGTGGGAAATTGAAGGAATTGAAATAAATTTTAATGAAGAATAACTATCATATCATAATAGCAGGAGGTTTTGGATCAAGATTTTGGCCTCGCAGTCGAAAAATATATCCAAAACAATTATTGAAAATATTTGGTAATGAATCAATGATTAGATTAACTGTTAATAGATTAAAATCTATATCTAATACATCAAATATTTTAATTGTAGCATCAGAAAAATTATGTACTTTAATGAAACTAGAATTACCCGAAATTCCTAACGAAAATTTTATTATAGAGCCCAGTGGTAAAAATACAGCTCCGGCGATAGGTCTAGCAGCAATTCATGTCTATAATAGAGATGTCAATGCCGTAATGTGTGTTCATCCTGCTGATCATCTTATTACGGAAACTAAAAAATTTTGTGAAATAGTTGAAAATGGAATTAATTTTGTTATTAATAGTTCAGCTTTAATCACTATGGGAATAAAACCTACATATCCCTCAACTGGTTATGGTTATATTCAGATTGACACAAAGCATGCAACTGATAATGGAATAAATAAAGTAAAAACATTTGCAGAAAAACCTCCAGTTGAAAGTGCTAAAAGGTTTATAAAAAGTGGTGATTTTTTATGGAACTCAGGAATATTCATTTGGAAGGCCGAGACTATTTTGTTAGAAATGAAAACTTTTATGCCCGAACTTCATGAATCGCTAGATGTAATATATGATTCACTTAAAGTTGGTAAATATGATATTGCTTTAAAGCGAGAGTGGGAAATAATTAAATCAGAAAGTATAGATTATGGTATTATGGAAAAATCTAAAAACGTTTTTTCTATCGAGGCTGATTTCACTTGGAATGATATGGGTACTTGGAAATCAGTTTATGATGTACTTTCTAAAGATGAAAATGGAATGGTCTTACAGGGAAATGTAATTTCAAATCAGTCTCAAAATTCTATAATATATAGTCAAAATAAACTAACAGCTGTTATTGATATTAATAATTTAGTAGTTGTTAATACGGATGACGCTACACTTATTATGCCTCTTAATAAAGCCGAAAAAGTTAAAGATATTGTTAAACAATTAAAAGAATCTGGGATGGTAGATTTTCTATGAATAAAAATAAAATATTTGAAGAATTTGAATCATTATCAATGAAGCTAGGATATAAAGTTATTCATGGAAAAGGCTCATTTACAGGAGACTCTTGTTTGATAAATGAAGATAAATATATAGTTTTAAATAAAAATAAACCAGTTGAACAAAAGTTAAAACTTTTTGCACAAATATTTGCGAAACTAGATTTAACTAACGTTTATGTTAAGCCTGCTTTAAGAGAATTAGTAAATCAAGAGAAAATTAATTTTTAATATCCCAATTCGTTGTTTAGTTTATTAAAAAAATTATTAAAGAAACTTCTATCTTGAATTGGACCTACATTGCTTACTTCACCTCCAATAATTTTTTGACCTACAACAGACACTCTTAAATTAGTATCTTCTATATTTAAACTAGATACATTTATAGTAACTCTATATCTATAAAATTCAGTCCCATTATATTGTTCTTTCCTATCAATACTTTTTTCTGGATGATAATGATGATTTTCATTATCATTAATATCTGAATTACTAATTTTTTCAACTAGTATAAAAAATCCGGTAATTATTGTAAATAAAAAAAATCCAACTACTATTTTTTGAAATAATGATTCATCACTATTAATATTCTGTTCTTTTCTAATTTCACCTTGTTGACTTTGTGTTTCTTTAGTAGCTACTAATATTCCCATTTCATTATCAACTTCTTCTATTGAATAATACATATCTTGCAATACATTAATAGAAGCTTTTAACACATCTTTAGGAATTGCATAAATTATTTCCGTCTCCATTTTACGAGCTTCTTCAACAGAAATCGGTGGTTTTGAGCTACAAGCCATAAAAAATAGAATTAAATAATTAGTTAATATTATTTTAAGTTTCTTTATCATTTCTTTCCCTAAAATATGACTTTATTATTTTTGTTTTATTTTTAAGATTTTTTTTTATTATTATTTTTAATTTTTTTGCCCAAGTAAATTCAGTTGCTAGAATACTTAACCCGATAATTATTGTCGCGATACCCTGTCCTGGAGTAAAGAGCATTACAATACCTAATATTATTATAAAAACTCCGACTAATAAAATAATTAGTTTCAAAAATTTATTAATAATAAAACGGATAATACTCCAATTTTTAAATTATAAATACACTTTTATTTCTATTTAGATAAAAAATTAAATCGAATTTTTAGCAGACGTTACTGTATTACTTAAAAGCATTGTAATAGTCATTGGACCTACACCCCCAGGAACAGGAGTAATAGAGGCAGATTTATCAAAACAATCAAAGAAATCAACATCACCTACAATTTTATATCCTTTTTTTTCAGATGCATCGTTAACCCGATTAATACCTACATCAATAATGTGAGTTCCTTCTGATATCATATCTCCTTTTATAAATTCGGGAATACCTGCTGCTATAATTAATAAATCAGCCTGTTTTGTAAAATAAGATAAATCCTTTGTACCAGTATGGCACATAGTCACAGTTGCATTTCCTTTGCGAAGATTTTGCGCTAAAAGCCCATACATTGGTTTGCCAACAATATTACTTCTACCAACTATAACCGCATGGCATCTTTCTGTAGGTATATCATAAAAATCTAAAATTTCAATTATACCACCAGGAGTGCATGGCACATACTTTGGTTCACCTTGATAAAGATAACCAATGTTCATAGGATGAAATCCGTCAACATCTTTTTCCGGAGAAATTGAATGTAGAATTTTTTTAGAGTCTAGACTTTTAGGTAATGGCAATTGGACTAAAATTCCATGGACAGAATTATCGTTATTTAATCCTTTAATTAGTTCAATTAAATTACTTTCTGTTGTATTGATTGGAAGGTTATGTGTTTCGCTTATACAATCCATTTTTTTAAAGGCTTTTTCTTTACTTTTTATATATAATTGTGACGCTGGATTATCGCCAACTAAAATAGCTGATAGTTTTGGTGTTATATTATATGTTTTTTTTAATTCATTTATTTGTAAAGTTAAATTTTTGCGTATATGGTTACTTACATTAGAACCTTTAAGAAGAATAGTATTAAAAAAAAAATTATTCAATTGGTTTCTAACTCAGAAATTTTCTTTTCAATAAATTCTGTTATTGCAATAGTTTTAGATTCAAGTTTATCAATTGCTTCATTTTTTTTTTGCATTGTAGAAAAATATTCATCTGTTACATTCATTGCAGCTAGTACTGCAATTCTTAACTGGGAGGTAGTGTCAGGTGCAGCTACCTGAATTTCTTTCATCCTTTCTTCTACAAACTTACCAACTTTCTTAATATATTTAGAGTCTGCATCTGTTCTTACATTATATTCTTGACCCATTATAGATACTTTAACCGGTTTATTTGCTGCCATTTAATCTCCTACCTTTGAGTAGCTCCATGTTTTTGTTTTAGTTCATTTAAAATTTTATTGATAGTTATATCGATTATTTTATCATTTAATGTTTTAACTTCAGACTGAAATTTTAAGGAAAAAGCTATGCTTTTTTTATTTTTCCCTAATTTTTTACCTTCGTATAAATCAAAAAGGGTAATTTTATTTAAAATATCACCACCATACTGTTTAATAGTAGATATTAACTTTCCAGACTGTATATTTGAATCAACTAATAAAGCAATATCTCTCGTAACTATTGGGTATTGAGATATTGCTTGAAACTTATAAGTTTTATTATTGTATATTGAAGTTAGTTTATTTAAATCTCCTTCAAATGCAATCACCTCATTATTTATACTAAATATATCTAATACTTTAGAAGATATAAATCCTAATACACCAATTCGATGCTTCTTATTTTTTATTTCTAAAGCAAAATCATAACCTAATGCTTCTATTTCCTTTTCCTTTAAATTTTTACATCCCATTTTATTAAGGATTAAATATAAATCACTTTTTGCACTATAGATATCCATCTTATGAGCATCTCTCCAGTGAGGGTTTTCAATATCAAACCATACAAATCCAAAATTAGAATTTTCTTTGGAAGTAGTTTCTAATTCATCAACTTTTCTATGAACTTGGCCTATTTCTAATAATTTAAATCTAGTTTGTTGTCTTCTTTCATTTATAGAAGTTGCATCTAATAATCCTGGAATTAAGGAATTTCGAAGTAAGGTCATTTCATTACTTAGCGGATTAGATAGCTTAATATTAGGTTTTTCCGAAAATAAATCACAATACTTCTGAGAGGTTAAACTATTTGAATAATGTTCTAAAAATCCATTAGAAGAACTAAGTTCTCGAAGTATATTGAACGATTTCTGCTCATCTTCAATAAATGTATTATAATTGGATGTAAATGAAAATTCTTCAGGTATATTATTATAACCATACACACGAGCAATCTCTTCAAACAAATCAACTTCACGTTGTAAATCATTACGATATGTAGGTATTTCACAAATTAATTGATTATTTTTTTTCTGAGTTGAAATATTTAATAATCCAAATATCTCTTTGATTTTATCATCATCTAATTTAATTCCCAAAAATTTATTACATTTTTTTCTACAAAATTCAATTTTATGAAACTCTTTTGTTTTTACTCCAACGTCAACTAAACCTTTAGTTATGGTACCACCAGCTATTTCTTGTATTAATTTTGCTAATTGATTGGAAGCGTTTTCAATAGTATTAAAATTAATATCTCTTTCAAATCTTTTCGATGCATCAGTTGATAAATCTAAAGATTTTGCACCTTTACGTATTACCGTAGGCTTAAAATATGCACACTCAATTAATACATCTTTAGTTAGATCAGTTATTCCTGAATCTAAACTACCCATAATTCCTGCAAGTGCAATTGGTTTATTTTTATCACAAACAATTAGATGGTGGTTGTTTAATTCTAAATCAGTACCATCAAGTAAAGTCATTTTTTCATTGGGATTTGCAGATCGAATAATAATTTGACGACCACTTAAGTTTGCTAAATCAAATGTATGCATAGGGTGACCAGAATCCATCATGACAAAATTAGCAGCATCTACAATATTATTTATCGATTTTAACCCTATAGATTCAATTTTAATTTTTAACCATCTAGGTGATGGTCCAACTTTTATACCCTTTACTATACGTGCTGTATACCTTGGACATCCAACTTTATCTTCAAGTTTTACTTTAATATTATCACTTGTTAATTCTTCAGAAACATTAAATGATAAATCTCTTTCTTTTATGGATGATTTTTCTAATATTGCAATTTCTCTTGCAACTCCTAAATGACTGAAGCAATCCCCCCTATTAGGAGTCAATTCAAAATTAAATAAAGTATCTTTCTCTTCTTGTAAATATAATTCAAATTTAGATCCCACTGGAAGTTTAGTGTCAATCTCTAATATACCTTCATTACTTTCCCCTATTCCAAGTTCACGTTCTGAGCAAATCATTCCATTAGATGATTCTCCACGAAGTTTAGATTTTTTAATTTTAAACTCTCCGCTGTTTAGTGTTCCACCAACTTTAATTACAGGAACTTTTATACCTCTACGAACATTTGGTGCACCACAAACAATTTGTACAGGCTCGACATAGCCAATATCTACTTTACATACGGATAAATTATCTGCATTTGGATGTTGAATTTTATCTTCTACATAACCAATAACCACATCTGAAAATGGATATTTTTGTTTATCTAATGTACATTCAAGTCCGAGAGAAGTCAGTCCTTCTTCTAGCTCTTTATACGGAAGTGTAATATTAACAAGTTCTTTTAACCAACTAAGTGAGGTTATCATATAAACTGTCCTAAGAAACGAACATCACCTTCATAGAAAAGACGGATATCTTTAACACCATACTTCAGCATTGCGATTCTTTCAATACCCATACCGAAGGCATAACCAGACCATTTATCATAATCATATTCAACAGATTTATAAACTTCCGGATCAACCATTCCACATCCAAGAATTTCTAACCAACCTTCATATTTACATATGTTACATCCTTTTTGATTGCAGAAAATACAGGATACATCCATTTCTGCGCTTGGTTCAGTGAATGGAAAAAAACTTGGTCTAAACCTAGTTTTTACACTTTGTCCGAACATCTCTCGTGCAAAATAATTTAGAACTCCTTTCAAATCTGAAAAACTTACGTTATTATCTACATATAATCCTTCAACTTGGTGAAATAAACAATAACTCCTAACACTAATATCTTCATTCCGAAATACTCTGCCAGGGGCAATAATTTTTATAGGAGGTTTATTTTTCAACATTGTATGAATTTGAGTATTTGATGTGTGGGTTCTTAGTACTATTCCATTTTTTACATAAAATGTATCTTGCATATCTCTTGCAGGATGATGTTTAGGAATATTTAATGCTTCAAAATTAAAGAAATCTGTATCAACCTCTGGACCATATACTGTCGAAAATCCTAATTTTGTAAAAATAAAATTTATTTCATTTAAAGTATGTGTAAGAGGATGAATTCCACCTATTAAATAAGGGTCTTCTGGAAGAGAATGATCACCTATATTTTTTTTTGAATTTTGATTATCTATATATACAGTTTTCGCTTCAAATTCTCGAGTTGCAAACTGCCTTAATTCATTTAATACTTTTCCGGAGTTTGGTCGATTTTGAGGAGTTTCATCTTTGAGTGAAGAAAAAAGGTCTGCAATCAGACCTTTTCTTCCAAGATATTTATCTTTAAATAATTTAATACTATGAGTATCATAGGGCAGTTCCTTCAATTCTTGAAGGAACTGCTCTTTGACATTTAGAGCTCTATCAACAATAGACATTAAGTATTAACCTAAAGATTTAACTAACTGTGCAAACCCTACAGAATCATGAACTGCCATATGTGCTAATGATTTTCTATTTAATTCAATATTTGCATTTTTCAGCTCATTAATAAACTTTGAATAGCTCATTCCATGTTGACGTACAGCTGCATTAATTCTTGCAATCCATAATGCACGAAATGTTCTTTTTTTATTTCGTCTATCACGATAGGCATATTGCAAACCTTTTTGCACTGCATCTTTAGCCGTTCTATAATTAGATTTTCGAGTTCCGAAATATCCTTTTGCCTGTTTTATTAATTTACGATGTCGACGATGTCGAGGTACGCTACTATTTGCTCTTGGCATGATTCTCTCCTTATGCTTGAACCAATTTTTGAATTCGTTTTGACATTGATGTAGTCAAAATACCACCCTTACGGAGACGCCTTTTCCGTTTTGGGCTTTTACGAGTCAATAGGTGTCTTGCACCAGCTTTGAATCGCTTTACCTTACCAGAGCCACTTACTTTGAAACGCTTTACAGCATTTCTTTTGGTCTTCATTTTAGGCATCTTTCTCTCCTTTTATCTTATCTTGGACTCATTATCTGAGTCATTCTTCTACCTTCTGTTTCAGGAACCTTATCGATTTTAGCGACATCTTCTAAGATTTCAGTTACCCTCTCTAAAAGCTGAGTTCCTACATCCATCCTTGCCATCTCTCTTCCCCTGAACATTACAGTAAATTTAAGTTTAGCACCATTAGCTAAAAATTTTTGCGCTTTAGTTAACTTCGTCAATAAATCATGATCACTAATTTGTGGTCTTAAACGAATTTCTTTTAATTGAACAACATGTTGTTTTTTCTTGCTGAGTTTTTTCTTTTTCTCTTGTTCAAATCGATATTTACCGAAATCAATTAACTTACAAACTGGTGGAGATGAATTTGGTGCTATCTCGACCAAATCTAAACCATAGTTATCTGCTTTCAATAAAGCTTTTTCAATTACAAATATTCCAAGCTGCTCTCCATCACCACCAATTAATCTAACAGTTGAGGCGGTAATCTCATCATTTTTACGAAGTTCTTTTTTATCTTTTTGACTAATTCTCTTTTCTTCCTTTATTTTTATTATTAATTTCTTCTGTTAAACTTACTACTAAATCATCTAATGATTGCTGTCCTAAATCACCCTGATATTTTCTTCTAACAGACACAGAGTTTGTTTCTTGTTCTTTTTTTCCTACAATAAGCATAACAGGAATTTTCATCAATTCTGCATCACGAATTTTTGCACCAACTTTTTCAGCACGTCTATCAAATTCAATTCTAATATTTTTATCAAATAATTTTTCATAAACCTTTTGTGCATAATTAAAATATTTTTCTGATATTGGGACAATAATAGCTTGTACAGGTGCTAGCCATAGAGGAAAATCACCACCAAAGTGTTCAATTAAAAATCCTACAAATCTTTCATGCGTACTTAGAGGCGCCCTGTGAATACATAGTGGAGTTTCTTCTTCTCCAGAAGAGTTGATAAATTTTAAATTAAATTTCTGAGGAACTGCAAAATCAACTTGATTTGTTGCCAATGTAAATTCACGTCCAATAGCACTCCATACTTGTACGTCAATTTTAGGTCCATAAAATGCTGCTTCTCCAGGAACTTCAACATAATTAAAATCGCCTTGTATAAGTGCTTCTCTGACTGAATTTTCAGTTTTTTCCCATAGTAATGGGTCATCTACATATTTTTTTCCTAAACCATCTTTATTATGTAAACTCAATCGCATTTGATATTTTTCAATTCCAAAAATTTCAAAATACTTCATATACATGTTACATACAGCAATAAATTCATCTTTAAATTGATTTTCTGTGCAGTATATGTGAGCATCATTCATTTGCATACTCCTTACACGCATCAATCCAAAAAGTTGACCTGATTTTTCGTAACGGTAGCAAGTTCCATATTCTGCAAGTCTTAGTGGTAAATCTCTATAACTACGTTGTTCTGCACTAAAAATTTTATGATGGTGTGGACAATTCATAGGCTTTACATAGTAGTCATAACCATCCATCTCCATAGCAGGATACATTGCATCCTTGTAGTGAGATAAATGTCCTGAACGTTCATATAAATCACCTTTAGTTAGATGTGGTGTACGTACGCGTTTATAGCCAGCCTTATACTCTGTATCTTTAGCTAAACTTTCTAGCTCATCTACTATAACTGTTCCATTTGGTAGCCACAAAGGTAAACCTGGGCCAACTTCTTCATCAAAATGAAATATTTTTAGTTGTTTTCCAAGCTTTCTATGATCTCGCTTCTTAGCCTCTTCAAGTTTAAAAAGGAAGTCTTTTAAATCTTTTTTATCAAACCATGCTGTACCATAGATTCTCTGAAGCATTTTATTATTCTCATCGCCGCGCCAATATGCACCCGCTGTGGAAAGTAATTTGAAATACTTAATTTTACCTGTATTTGGAACGTGAGGTCCTCTACATAAGTCAATAAAGTCTCCCTGTGAGTATGCACTAATTTTCTCTTCAGGATCGATTTCAGCAATAATTTCAGCTTTATAATCTTCATTCATTTCATTGAACTTCATAAGAGCATCTTGCTGAGACAATAAATGTCGATTAACTTCAAAATTTGATTTTGCCAAATTTTTCATTTTATCTTCAATTCTAGGTAAATCTTCTTCAGATAAAAATTCAGGGAAATCAATATCATAGTAAAATCTATCTTCTAAAGCAGGACCTATAGCAATCTTAGCTTTTGGATATAATTCCTTAACAGCCATCGCTAAAAGATGAGCAGTACTATGCAATAAAATATCATGACTTTCTTTATCTCTATTTGTCAAAATTTGTAAATCACAATCATTTTGAATTGCAGTATTTAAATCAACTAATTTACCATTAATTTTTGCAGCATATGAATTTCTAAAAAGTCCTTCACCTATTGATTTGGCAATATCTGCGGGACTTGAACCCTTATTCATAATTTTTTTTGAATTATCTGGTAATGTAATTGTTATCTGATTCATAATTTAGTGGTCGATACTAGATTCGAACTAGTGACCTCTACGATGTCAACGTAGCACTCTAACCAACTGAGCTAATCGACCTAGTTTTTTTATGCATAGAAAAATAATTAAAAATTTACGAAATATTATAAACATGAAAGAAAGAAAAAGGTTGAGAAGATTTGAATAGATTTAAAGATAATGAAATGAAATTTATGTAATATTGTAAATAATTAATAAAATATCTTAAAATTGATTTTAAAATTTTATAATTCTTTAGGATTTATACTGTCTAACCAATTAAAAACATATTCAGAAACAGTTTTTAAAGTACCGTCTTTAAAAGGTGATTTTAATTTTGCAATATCTATCAATCCTGTAAAAGGCATACTTCCACCAACTTTACATAAACGATAGTAATCTTCCCAGGCAGTTTTCATATTATTTTGTGATTTAATCCAAAATTGAAATGCGCAAGTTTGAGCCAAAGTGTAATCAATATAATAAAATGGCATTTGATAAATATGTAATTGGCCCTGCCAAAAACCTCCTGATTTTGGAAAATCTAAATCATCGTAATCTCTATCTGGTAAGTAAATTTTTTCTAATTTTAACCATTTATTTTTTCTTTTTTTTGGAGTGGCTTCAGGATTCTCATACACCCAATGCTGAAAATGATCTACACAAGCGCCATAAGGCAGAAATGATAGTGAGTCAACAATATGCATGTATTTAAAACGTTCTACCTCTTCTTTAAAGAACAAGTCCATCCACGGCCATGTAAAAAACTCCATACTCATTGAATGTATTTCACATGCTTCTAACGTAGGCCATAAATATTCAACAAGAGGTTGTTTTCTACTAGAATAACATTGAAACGCATGACCTGCTTCATGTGTTAAAACAGTAACATCATGAGCAGTGCCATTAAAATTTGAAAATATATATGGTCGTTCATATTTTGGAAAAGCTGTGCAGAATCCACCGCCCATTTTTCCATCTCTATTTACTAAGTCTAATAAATTTTCATCGACCATCATCTCAAAAAATTCACCCGTCTCTTTGGATAAATCATTGTACATTTTTTTGGCGGCATCTACCATTTTATCTGGATTTTCTTTTGGCTTGGGATCACCTTCTTTGTATTGAATTCCATCATAATAATATAGATGGTCTAATTCTAATATCTCTTGTTTCTGTTTATTTAATTTTTGTACAAGAGGGACTATATATTCGACAATCTGTTTTCTAAAATTAGCGACTCCTTCAGGACCATAATCAGTTCGCCCTAAACGATAATATCCTAATTCTATAAAATTTTCAAATCCTAATTGATTTGCAATCTTATGTCTAAGTTTTACCATTCTATCATAGAGGTCATCTAATTGTTCCGCATTTTTATCAAAGAATGAATATCTAGCTTTAAATGACTCTTTGCGAATAGCTCTATCCTGTGATTTATGGAAAGGCCCTAATCCTGATAGATTATAAGTTTTACCTTTAAAATCTATTTCAGCACCGGCAATTATTGATGTGTATTCATTTTCGAGTTCAGTTTCTTTTTTTAATAAATTAATAATTTTTGAGTCAAATGTTTTTTGTTCTGTTGCCTTTATGTTAAAATAATGTTTGCCATATTTACTCTTTAATTCTGGTAAACATTTAGAACTCATTATTGCTCTATTAAATTGGTTTTTTAAATCTTTAAACTCTGGAGATAAATTGTCGTAATAATCTTTCTCAGCTTTATATTTTTCAGAAGTCGTATCTCTATTGAAATTTAAACCTGCGATGGATTCATAGCTTTCATATTCTGCCAATAGGTCATTCATTTGATTTAAAGATTGGTCTTGACTTTCAAATGATGAATTCGAATTAAAAACTCCTATAATTTCATCAACTTTAGATTTTAATTCGTTAATATTTAATCTTTTATATGGAAATTCGTCAAATTTCATTTTATACCTTATAAAGTTTATTTGAATTTAAGTAAATTCTTAAAGTGTGTATTTTATAATTAAATTTTCATTTATATCTGGATGGATACTTTTTGCAACGGGACATTGCTTGGCAGCACGTTCAAGAATTGTTCGCTCTTTATCTGTTAATGAATTAGGTAGTTCCATTTTTATATTTAACTCCCCTATTCTTCTAGGATTTGATGACATTACTTTTTCAACATAAATTTTTGCGGTATCAAATTCTATGTTATTTGTATTTGCAGAAATCCCCATAATAGTTAGCATACAACTACCAATAGCTGTTGCAAGTAAATCCGTAGGAGAAAAAGATTTGCCTTCACCATTATTATCAGGCGGGGCATCTGTTATAAGTTCAACCCCTGAAAGTGAATGAACTGCTTTGGTTTTTAAATTTCCTAAATACTCAATTGAGATTTCACTCATTATAAATCTGCTAAAGTTTCTTTAGCTTGATTAATTAGGATTTTATCACTTTCGGATTTTGGAGCAATTTTTAAAGCATCTCTCCAAGCTTTTTCAGCATTTTTATAATCACTCAATTCATAATATGAATTACCTAGCCATACATAATGTCTTATTTCATCATTTTTAGCTTTAATTGCTTTTTCGAAAAATTGCACTGCCTCTTCAAAAGTTCCATCGGGCGGAGTTGCATAAACCCAACTTGCAATTGATCTTTCAATCCAGGATAAATCTGCTATATTAAAATGCCAGCGTCCCATTAAATGGTAGGTACCATCATAATCTGGATCTAAGCTAATTGCAATCTCAGAATATTTTTTCACATCGTAAGAATTTATAATTTTTTGTTCAGTACCTTCGATTATACCAATTTTACCTATTAAAACTGCATACCAATGATTAGCTCTTGCAGATTTTGAATTTAAATCTAATGCTTTTTTAGCGTATCCCAATCCAGGGTAAAAATGTTCCTTGTGAACGGCAGGATCCTCCGATTGATCAGCAATATCAAAATGAATTTGTGCTAAACGCCATAAAACTTCCACATCATTCGTATTATTTTTAATCCAACTTTGGCCAATTTCTAATGCATTCATGTAGCGATAATTATCTGAATGTTCATCCATTTGATTAATTAAATTGCTATTATTTGCAATCAATAAACTAAATAATACTACAAATATTAGTTGAAATGATTTCATCATAATCTCCTAAAAATATTGTCTATATAAAATTTTAAATTCTCTATTCATCTCATAAAACTTTTGATATTGTTTTATTTGATTCATACATAATTCTACTTTAAGATTATCACTAATCGACCAACGAATTCCTGTGTTTAAAAATCCAGGCCATTTGTCATTATCATCATAAGTACGGTTATTTTTATCGTTTATTCCAAAATTATAATCTGCCATAAAAGTAAAACTGTTATTCAAATCTTTATCAATACCTACTAATATATTTGGAATTTTTTCCTCTTCAACTCCCTCCCAAGAATTAAAACTTCCGCCAATATGAAATCCTAAATTACCTAAAAAGTTCCAATTTTTACTCAGGATTACATAAAACCCATGAGATTTAAAATCATAACGGCTTACAAATATTGAATCTTTCTTTATTAATGTTGAATCCGAAAAATTACCAAAGCCTTGAGTATTTAAACCTATAACCAATGCAGGATAAAGAGTAGTCTCTTCAAGAACACGATATTTTACATGAACCTCTGGAACAGTTTTATTTATTGATGGCCTTTGATTTCCAATAAGCTGTTGAATCCCATAAGAAATACCAATATTGAAATTAGGTGTCATTCCAATCATCAATGAAGATAATATTCCACCATTTTTCTGTAAATGTAAATCTAAACTCCAAGATCCTTTATCAACAGTCCCAGCTGTAGGAATTGAAATTAATTCAGTTGGAGGCAAAGATTCATTTGATAAGGTAATTGAGAAAGTTAATAATATAAAATATAATGATTTTAAAATTTTCATGAGTCAGCTAAAATTAAATTTACAATTAAAACAACATCTACTATATTAATCATATTGTCAGAATTTAAATCACCTTTACAGATGCCTAATTCTTCTAAATTTGAGTTGTCTAATATATGACTAACCAGTTGTACTACATCCACAATATTTGTAAAATTATCATTATTTACATCACCATCAACACCCATACCTCCACAAACCCCGCATATATCAGTATCATTTGAGGAGCAATTTGGATCTAAGTCTAAATTATTTTCTACAAATTGTTCAGGTTGATCACAGGATAAAATTGAGAACTCTGGATCACCTAATCCATCATTATCAAAATCAGCATACCATGTAATTTCTATACAACCAAAATTTTCTTCTCCTGGTGTACTATAGTCACCACTAAAAAGTTGATTTGTGGATTCTGACCAATTACTACCATTTGAATTATCTAATAGATAATCATTAAGAGACATGCTTTTTCCAACAGGATCTGGAAAAGAATTGCCATTATCATACCAAACCTCGTCAATTATAATTCCATTTGGAGAGGTAATTATAACTTCATCAAAACTATTTCCTAATAAGAAATCTGAATATTCATAATCAACATTAATCCCACCATTTAACGAATTGTTTGAATTTCTTCCAAGGAGAAGAAAATCATTTGGTTGGATTATTAAATTCGCTTGATTTATAATATGAAAATCATCGTCATTATCTCTTATTATATAATTATCTAAATTAATTTGATATGCTGAATTATTGAAAATTTCAAACCATTCACCATATTCATCACTAACTGCACTTGGATTGCTCATTATTTCATTAATTATTAAGTCACTAGAAAATTCACCCTCATTAATATAAATTTTCCATAGAACAGGTCTATGGTCTGAAATATTATTAGTATAATAATTATAACCAACATAATCATCAATACGAATAGTTGTCACTAAGTCATTAATTAAATAATCATTAAATCCTGTAGTAATAAGAATGTGATCAATTAATGAACTACTGCCTAATATGTAGCTATTAAAATAATTATCTCCATTAATTTGATTAGTAATAAATTGTGAATTAGAATTAACAACTAAAGGCCAAAGTGAATTATTATTTTGCGATTCGTTAGTTTCATCATTAAAATCTCCAAGAACTATAATCTTATCATTACCTATATTAATTTGAGCATTTATATAATCAGAAATTATTTGGCAAGATTCATATCGTCTTTGAAAACTTTCAGAATCTCCATAAGCTTTCAAATGAATATTTATTGCAGAAAAATTCAAACTACTATTTCCACATTGCCAACTAAATGAAGCCATAAATGGATAACGATATGCAAAATTATATCCTTCAGAAGAAAAAAGTGTTGTTGAATTGTTTAAATTTAAAAAATCTGTTCTATAAGCATAGGCGAGATTCAATGAAAAATCACCCCAATAATTAGTAATAATAAATTCATAAGCTGGTAATAAATTTTGTAATGTCTGATAAGCTGCATAACTATTAATTTCTTGAAAAGCTATTAAATCAACTTTTAAATCTGAGATGATTTCCTGAACATTTTCAATAGTTTCATCACCAGATAATGGGAATTGCTTTAAATTCCATGTCATTACTTCTAAAGTTGAATATCCATTTTGACTAGGAATATTCCACTCATTCTGTAATGGAGTAATAGGTATTAAATTTTCAGGTGGACAAGACTGCGAAAATAAGAATGATACTGTAAAAATGTATGAAAAGATTAATTTCATTTTACAGGTATTCCAACCATGACAGGTTTATGGTCGGATATATAAGTTTCATAAACATTAAACCCTCCCATATATTCATCAATCGGAATTGTCATAACTCTGTAGTCTATCTTAGAATTTAAGAACTGTTCAGTTATTAGTATATGATCTAAGAAACTCATAAAAGGTTCTTTTGGATATGAAACTTGAGAAATATCGTTTAAAATTTTATTATTTGCAAAGTACATCCTATCATCATTAAAAAAAGAATTAAAACAATGTTCACCTTCTTTATCAAGCAAATCATCATTCCAGTCACCAAGAACAATTATATTTTTATTTTTATTGTATAATTTATCAACATATTTATGTAACATTTGACTGGCACGTTTTCTTCTTTTTAGTCCCGAATCACAACATTTCATATGGATATTAATTGCTGTAAATTCAATGTTTTTTCCATTAAAGTCATATAAAAAATCACATTGAAGAGGTGGGCGTCCAGCGAAATTGTAATCATTATTAGCGAAGGGTTCATATTGATTTAATAGCCTTAATCTATCCTTCTTGTATATAAAAGCGTTATCCATAAAAGAAGATTGCATCGCTATGGCATAGTCATAATCAGGAAGATAAATCATCAAATCATCAAACCATCCTCGTTTACGAATTTCTTGAAATCCAATTAAATCTGGATTTAATTTTATAATAATTTCTGCCAATGCATAAATAGTTGAATCATTTGCTTTTGGGAAGAATTCACAATTCCATGTTACAACTTCAAGTTCATCAATTATATCTAAATTTGGACATTTCCATCTATCTTTATTAACAGGTAGATTTGTCATTAAGTGATTTTTATTATATGTATTATTTTTAGATTCAAGCTGAAATATTGCTCTAGATTCTAAATCTCTCAATAAGGTTAAAGTTTCATAGTCTGCATTAAAATTATCTGCCAATAAAGTTTGTCCAATTCTTCCAGACGTGGCTGGGTATATATTAGATAATTTATTATCTTCAGTTTCTAATATAAGATGTCCGAACTCAGTTCCATTTCCATAGTTTTGAGTAATAAATACGTGACTGTTTTTATCATACCAAATTGTAGGATAACCTTTTGAATTCCCACCAGCTACAATTAAATCTACACTTTCAGCAAAATACCCTAATTCTAATGCATTTATATCATCTAACTTGGAATCAAATCTTGATACATTACTTATAAATTTTTCATATTCTCTTTCTCTATTCCATGGTATACCATTACTAGATAATACAATGATAATGTCTGCACCTAATTCTTTCACTTCTTTAACCATTTTATTAAGTGTAGGAATTTCTTTTTTTAAATTTATATTTTGAATGTTGGACTCAATAACTAACTCATTTAAGTTGGAGGGAATTATTCCAATAATTCCAATCTTAATATCTTCAATATTTCTTATTGTATAAGGCTTGGTAGATTTAAAATTAATATTAGCAGCAAGAATAGGAAAATCGGCTAATTCTGCTAATTCAGATATATTATCTAAGCCTAAAAGAAAATCATCAGGACCAATGGTAACTGCATCATAACCAATTAAATTCATCCACTCAATGATAGATTTACCTCCGTCGACCAATCCAACAGGGCTACCCTGAAAAAAATTACCCCCATCTAAAATAAGCAAGTTTTCACCTTTAGATTTTAATTCATCTCTTAAATCATTTACGTATTGACTATATGCTGCCCATCCTAAAATATCTGGTGGAAAATTTGGATTCATAAAATATGCTTTTTGTGGTGATATTACACCATGCAAATCGTTCGTAGTAATAATGTGAATCTTTTTACCAAATAAAATTGATAATGAAAATATTGAAAAAATTATTAAAATTATTCTCATTTAAAATGAATATTGAATTGATGTTGAGATATTAAAAATTGATTCTTTAACATTATCATAATCAGGCCTCGGATCATCTTCAACCGGGAAAATATCTGGATATTGATAATTATTATATCGATAAGAAACACCAAAATCAATGTCAATATTATTAATATGTTTTCCATATCCAAATGTTAGTATTGACATCGAATTTAAATTTTCTACAGGTAGTTGATTATAAGAAAGTCCTAGTCTTAAAACTGAATTAAATACAGTTGAATACTCAATACCAAGTTTTAATTCATTATAATTTTTAAGTGTATAAGTTGGAGTATTTATTAGACTTGAATCTATTAGAACATCAGATAAAACCAATGTTGGTTTACTATATTTATTATCTATAAATTCAAAATAAATGGAGGTTTTTTGTAAATATTTTGGAGTATATCCTATACTAAAACCACTTTTAGTTGGAAGTACTATATGAGAGTTAGACTTATATAATTCAATTATATTTTCATTATCAGCATGTAATGAATCATCATTAAAAATGTATTTAATTAATCCAGTTTGATTATCTAAGTATCCAATTGGATAACTCCCATCAACTTTTAAATTTAAAGAATTATGATAAAAAACACTAAAATCTATACCATTTTTATCCTCATATACTACACCTACTTTAAATGAATTTGACTGATTAATTTTAACTCTATCATTTTCTTTTTGAATAGGCGACAAGTTAGATAATTCAGTATGTAAAGTATCCGTCATGAACTGATAACTTATTTTAGATGACAAGGTATTCAATATGCTAAATCCAATTTTTAAATTGGANCANACTTGTAGCAATTCCGATTGAGTAGGCATTCAAACTACCGTCAGTTTTAAAATTATGATATCCCAACAGAACATCTCTTGTGCAAGGATAATCATCAGGACATTCTACATCACCCCTAACCTCTTCTCTATATGTTGAATTTAAACTTATAATTGGAGAAAAATTAAATCCAATAGAAATTAAGTTCTTATATCCAATATTATTAATAGTTAGTCCGCTAGCAAATTTAAAATTTTTATTTAAATTTACAACATAATCTGCATCTACTAAAAAATCACCAAAACTATCCTTTAGAATAAAACTTCTTCTTTCCGAAATTCCTTCGTAGGTATTATTTAAGTAAAATGTAAATCGTTTATCTTTATTAATTAAGTTAGCAGGGTTTCCATTGAGTGAGTATCCATTTTTAGATACTAAACCAATATTATTACCTAAACCTAGTGATTGAGGTGATTTTGAAAAGTTTGTATTTCCAATAGTTTTATAGAAAAAGGACTGAGTATGGCTATTAGCAAACAACAATAATAAAAAAAATATTAATTTATAAGGCATAGTCTAATTGAAATTTATAGTCATAAGTATTGTTTGAAGTATTTGGATTTGAAATCCAAATCCCTCGAGGATCTTGTCCTGATGTAATTGTAGTATTAATGTTTTCGCCTCCTTTACTAAATTTTAAATATAAAGTTAAATTTGGATTTGGCTTGATTCGAAATGAAGCCCAATGATGCATAATTTGGTTATCTCCATTTAAAATTCTAAAGTCAGTATCTTCAAAAAACCAAATAAATCCATCTCCCAATATTGTTCCAAATTTAAAAGTAAAATTATTTGCATAGTTATGTATGATATTAAATCCAATTGAATTTGAAAGATTACCAATACTACCTACTGTCATATCACCTCCTATAGCACTATCATTTAATCTAGGTCTAGGAGAAAATACAGTGTTACCTCTTCCATATATCAACTCTAATCTATTAAAATTTGATAAATTTAATCTAGCAGAAATAATTGAATTTTTAGACTGAAATGGGCTAGGATGAAATATATTGAATTGACCTCTTTCTTGCCACTTTTGACGATACTTAATCCTGAAATTAAATGTAGGCCTCCATTCTATAGTAGAAACAATTCTATAGTATTTTGTATTATCTGATATCCTATTCCAATTATCCCAATTTAATGTTAAAATAAAATTTTTATGGAATTGAAATCTAGAAGAGATAAATAATCCTTCTTCAGCTTGAGGCTGAGGATTACCTGTATACAAATATCCATATGCAGGATCATTGAGCCAGTAAATATCCTCTAGGATAGATGTCTTATACCTACTATAATTTGAAAATGATCTTTGATACGGATTATCAAATTCTAAATCATATTTTCTGTATAAAGCTAAAAAGTTAAAAATATCAATATCTGAATAAATACTAGCAACAATTGCTGATGGATTTGAACTCTCAAATGATAGATAATTTTTATTTTTAAATAGCTCACCATATTCTGTTTGAAAGACAACCCTTCCTAGAACATATGTTATATCTAGTCCCGACACTCTCCTAATTGATTTAGCATTATTCCAAAATAAATTTTCAATATTATTTTCATCGAATGAATACATTGAATTAACTTCAGAATCTGCAGAATTAGTGATATACGATAAATAGTAATCATCGCCTGAATAACCTGAGTCTGGTCCGCCAATTATTGTCTCCAACTGTTTAGGTTTTATAAGGCGATTATATAAACTTTCGTAATATGAGTATCCTATATTCAAACCATCAACCGGAGTTATTCTTAAATGTCCTCCAAGTGTAAATTCTCCTACAGCATCTACCATAGACTCAAATACAATACTTGAATCGTTGGTAATTCCATAATCATATCTTGGTTTCATTACTATTAGACTTGAAAATGATCCATCTTCATTTATAATGGCATCTTTTTTATCATAGGATGATATAAATATACCCCTAAAATATCTATTAGATACTTGTAGGCCAAGACCATTCATAGTGTATTGTGATGAACGAGTTAAATCCATTTCAATTCCNGATATTCTTTTACTAAATCCATATCCGCTTCGTCTTGGGCTGAAATCATCTCCTGTTTCAAAGACAACTCCTTGGGCTAAAGAAGCATTATAATTACCTAATATTAATTTATCAATACTAAGCGGTCCTACTTTATAATCATTTAATCCAAAAGAAGCTTTCAATGTATTAATATTTTTATTTTCACCCATATTGCGATGGAATAAAATACCAGCTTGAATATTATTATTAAGATTTATTCTAAAACGATTTAAAATTTCAGGCTTGTCTTGGTTTGAATCTAATAAATATCCTGATTCATCATCTGGCCTTGAGGTTAATGGTACTGTCCTGAAAAGTGCTGTATAGTGAATCCTTGTGTTTTGAACTTGGCTTTTAAATGATATAAAATCTACTAAATTTTTATACCCCCACCGAGATATACCTGGTGAATTTTTTAATTCAAAAGTTCCATTAATATAACCACGTTTTTTTTGATTTAATACTGCTATTGCATCGATAGGTGAAATATTTGGTAATGACATTAAATTATCATAATTCATATCATTAATATTCATAGGATTAAAGTATCTATCTAGCCATGATTCTGATAAGTTTTCTGAACTACCATCTGAAGATAACCACTGTGATACTTTATAAGAATAATTTTTATCAAATTGACTACTAATTTCAAATCTATTCTGAAATTTTATAAAAGATTTTAATTCATGAATTTTTTCATTTGTAATTCCGTCTACATTTTTTAATTCATAAATATTTTCAAAATAGCCATTGTAATTTCTAAAATTTATTATTGACTGTATCTGTCTATCTGTTAATGGTAATACTTTCAATGTCACCAAATCTGCCTGATTAATGTCTATTTTATTATAACTAAAAAGTGTAGAAAATATAATAATGAAATACAAATAATACATTAAAAGTTATATCCGATTGAAAATGAATGAGTATTAAATAAAATAGGATGTGTTAAGACGGACCACCCAACATTAATATTATGACTGTTATAAACTAGTCCGAATCCAAATCTATTAGGATTAACTTGAATACCTGTTAATAACTTTAATTGTGGAATAATATTGTACTGAATCCCACTTTGAATTTGCATTTCTTTACCCATTTCATTTTCAAGCTCAAAAGTTAAAGAAAATACTTCGACTGGAGAATAAGTAGCAGATATTGAAATCCTTCGAGGTAAATATTGCGCCGAAACACCATTTCCTATTTGAGGTGAATTTATATTTTTGATGAATGCACCAAATCGATAATTGTTTCTTAAAGTCGATAAAAAACCAAGATCTATACCAAATTGAGAAATATTTTGATTTGAAATACTTCCTAAAGTTCCATCTCCATTAACTCCAGCGCTTTTTCCGTATTTCAAGGAGTAGTAATTAATAGATAATCCTAATCCTAAAGTAGAATTAGCATCTACCTGTAAATTATATCCCTTAGAAATTCCGAACTGTTGTTCAGAAATTAAATCATATACATATTTTACGCTATTTTTGTTAAAATAAAAACCAATATTACCAATTTTACTATTATCTAAATGAACTATTAAAGATTGATTTTCTAGGAATTTCTGACCATATAAATTAGAAAAGCTAGCCTTGATTAAATTATGTTTCATTTCATTTAACAATGCAGGGTTTTGATAAAATAAATCTGAAGAAGACCTTGCTGATGTTATAGCTCCCGCATTTGCAGAAATATTGGTCCCAGAAAACACATAGTCAGAAGCTGCAAAAATACTAGAATATAATAATATTAATAAATAAATCTTCATTTTACTCCCACAATAACCGGCGCTAAGTCAATCGTTGTTTTACCAGTCTTAAAGTTAATTGCCTCTATATGAATTAAATATGTTCCAGGAGAAACAACCTGCCCCAATTTATCACGTCCATTCCACGAGGATTTTTCAGAATTCATAACAATAGCTTTAGAAGAATCATCATACCGATCTACTAAAGTAGTAATAAAACGACCAGAGATATCAAATATTCTAATTATTGTCCTGCTTTTAGATGGAGATATATAGGAATAGTCAAGCTTTTCTCCTAAAGTAGGTATTATTACATACGGTAAAGGAAATATTCTAGCTCTATTTGTTTTTATCCATTCATAATTATTGGATAAACATTCTGAATTGTCAGTGTACTGCTCTAATAAAATACCAATTTTATTAAAACATACACCATCTTCATTATAAACACTACCATTATCAGAAATATTATTAGATATTATATCATTTTCATATTCAACTGTTATTTGCCATTCGCTATAAATATCTAATAATTGGTCATCATTACAATATGCACCTAATTTACCGGTTATTTCAACTTCATATGTATTGAATGGAGGTTGAGTTAAAATGCTTAATTCTGTTTGAGTTATATCAAATCCACCTTGATAAGAACTACTCTCAGGCCATATAACAAAGTCAACTCTTCTACCATCACTGTCTTCTATTGTAAATGAATGAGGTCCATTAAATGGTGTAATATCAAAGTAATCTACAATAACTCCTCGAGTACTAATTTGTGTTTCATATAATGGACAGTTTGAAGAACTTGATGAACTTAAATCATATTGACCATCGCATTCTAAATTCTCACCCATACTATCATCGCAATTATTAATAATTTCATTAATAGTATATTCTGCTCCTGTATTAGAATATTCACAACTCCCATCATCTACGGTAGCATCAGAATCATAATTATCTGCATTTAAATCAGTACAACCACATATCCCGTATTCACAACTCCCATCATCTTCAATAGCTTGCAAATTATAATTGCATGCATTTATATCAGTGCAACCACTTAACTCTACTATATTAAGATTCGTTTCATATTCGACTGTTATCTGCCATTCACTAGATATATCAAGTAACTCATCATCATCACAATAAGCTCCTAATTCACCGGTTATTTCAACTTCATATGTGTTGAATGGAGGTTCAGTTAAAATGCTTAATTCTGTTTGAGTTATATCAAATCCATCTTGATAAGAACTACTCTCAGGCCATATAACAAAGTCAACTCTTCTACCATCACTGTCTTCTATTGTAAATGAATGAGGTCCATTAAATGGTGTAAT
>NZIV01000080.1 GCA_002689995.1 Fidelibacterota bacterium | reverse complement strand
CCCGGATTTACGACATATAAGTTAATTTGAGTGTTAATTCTCTGAAAATTCTCATATTCTTTCTCATCGAGCGCCCCCTTCAGCATTTTTCCGGTAACTCGGTTTCGTGTCCTAACTGGTTGATTATTTGACGACTTATAGTTCATATCAGCCAAGTATTTATAGACTTTTTGGTATATTTCGTCTTTTCTTCGGCTTAAATCAGCCAATTTGGAGAAAAGCTTGCCGATTTTCATCTGAATCTTCTTAGTTTTCTTCTTTGGTTCAGATCCACCCGTCAACATATCAAGAAAATCGTCGGATGTGCGTAGATCACGCTCGGCGTACACCATACCTTTCTCCCAATTTACGTCATATTCTTGAGATCTGAAGAATTCTGAGAACTTTCCAAGCTCTGAGCCAGTATCTATGGTTGGAAATGGTATAACAACTCGCATTTTGTTGCTAAAAAGGTCATTTAGGGGCAAATTTGCTGGATTTAAGTCATCCAACACGTCCTCAAGCACTCGCATCTCGTCTTCTGTAACTTCTCTAAGGACTTTTTCGTTAACAGGGACACAATTTGGCACCATTCGGTCGCCTTTTTTCTTTAATCCTACCTGTTTGTAACCATCCCAACACTTTTCTTGTAAAGTATTAAGTAAATTTGCTGTTTTTGCCAAAATTTGGTCATCATTTAGCATTTTTTACTTACCTTTACGAGAATATTTGCCTGAACATTTCCATTTTTGACGTGAGAGACATAATGGCGTGCCTCTATCCTTGCCTGAACAGTCTTTTCCGTGAGATTTCATGTCACCATAGGATCTAGCGCAGTACGCATTGCCCTTTGATGTACCGGGCTTGATTCTAGCACCGCCGCCTTTGGCTTTTCCTGCTTGGCCATAGGATACGCACCTGCCTTTTACTCTCCTAGCAAACTTTTTGCCTTTAGAGGGCTTGCAAGCCTTTTTCTTTTTAGCTTCTTCGAGTTCATTATCCTCATCAATCAAACCATAATACAAAGACTCCTCAAGAAAAGCTTCAGTCTCTTGGAATGTGTACAAATCTACCATTTCAGCCACAATTTTGTTGTCATTTTCAATTTCTAGTGCTTCTTTTTTGGAATTACCCCAATTTTTGGCGCCAACTTTGCGACATTTAACGAGAGCACCAGAAGCATAAGCACTTGGCCATACTTTATATCGTGATTTTACCTTGTGATAACAGGCATCTTTCTTACCTTCTTTCTCTTCAAGGGTTTCTTCATTAACATTTTCTTGAATACCATAAGTTTTGCAAGGATCTTGGCCACAGCCACAATTCTTTTTACCTTCTTTCAAATCGTCCTCATCTTCTTGATCAAGTACTTTTTTAATACGATCTGACTGACCTTTGTGCATTTTAGAGGCTCCAGCTAACTCATCAGATATTTTTTCAAGTTCTTTTTCTTGTTTCTCAGAGTTAAGTTCTGTGATGACTGATTCAATTTCTTCTTCAATCATTCTGTACAATTCTATATCCATGTTTATTTCCTCATTTTTCTTGGATTTACCTTTCTTGCCCCATGATTTACCCTTTCCGCGCTCCTTACAGGCGCCCGGAGTTGGTCTACAGGCAGGATACTTTTTTCTTTTCTCACCAGAACCGCGTCCACAAGACTTATATCCGCCTTTTCCGTCTGGTGAATTACAGTCAACCCAGCCTTTCTTAGAGCCTTTGGCGCCCTTGCGACCAAACCAATCTTTTAATGAAGATTCTTTACTAGATTCAGTTCCAGCTTTCTTCTTTTTTTCATCGAGAGGTCCGTATGAATCTTCCATTTTAAAAATCTTCCTTTATAGTACTCCAATAAATAGGAGACTGTTATTAAATTCCTTCACTAGCCTTAGCCGGCGTTTTCTTGAGCAGTTCTACTACTTCTTCACCTTCTGCTTGAGCCTTCTTATTTGCATTCATCGCTGTTGAACGTCTATCTGCACTGAAATATTTTCCTACATTCTCGGTGAAGCTCTTGGTAGTCTGCAAAAGATCCATCATGTCACCCTTCAGTTTTTCAATATAGATTTCTGATACAGCTTTGATATTTTCATTGGAGAGATCCAGCATACCATAGTATTCTACGTCAGCTAGGTCTGGGAGGTTATTCATTCCTGCACGACTAATCTCCCACTGACTACCACCATCTCTTCCACCGCCTTCCATTAAAGCTCTTTCTTCTTTCATCATTCGCTTCTCTCTTACGTGGAAAGCGCCAAAGTATGATTCTGCTACTTGTCGCTCTTCTTCTTCTTTATCTGCAGCTGCTTTGGAATAAGCATCATTGTAGGCTTTCTGCAACTTAGCTAAATTTCTTTGTTGAGTCTTTTGCGCCTTCGTGACTTCGGCTTCGTCCTCTGGATTTTTAACGGCTGGCATTAAATATTTTAAATCGTCTGGCTGACTATTTGCCCACTTTTCAAAGTTCGGCTCTTCTCCAGCAGCACCGGCTTCTTTCGCCGCTCTTTGAGCAGTGTTAATATATCCCCCTAATACTACTTTCTGGAAGTCTCGGGATTTTCTATCAGCAAGATCACTCTCTTCGTCTGGCTCAAATTGTCCGGATGCATCAACATTCTTGCTAAACATACCACCAGTGTATCCGGGAACCTTTTCTAAGATTTGTTGCATACCAGCTTTCCACTCTGGGGAGTCATTGAAAGCTTCTATGTGGTTTTCTAGAAGCTGCTTGGTTTGCTCATCACCGAGCAGTGCTTTATTTTTAGTGGAGGAATTCATAATAGTCATGAAGTTTTCGCGACTAATCACAAAATCAAAGATAGCTAATTGCGAAACATCATCGCCATCCTCTGAGTTTTTACGACCAATCAAGTACTTAATTTCCGGCTCTCCAGCCCCACCTCGTAAGAACAAATAATCAACAAGGTTGGTAAAGCTTCCATGAATACCAGTGTTTGGACTTAGAAGTTTAAGACTCACATTCTCACCATCGCCAGTTACGAAGTCTTCAATAGGTAGTGTGCCACCGACACGATCCGCCTGCTGTTTTCCTCCGGTAAGTGCTGCCATAAATCCCTCGAATACAAATCCGGCGGATGATTCACTGTAATCATTTAAACAAGCCTGAAGCGCCTCAATAATCATCATCATGTTGAGGATAGCATTAAATCTCTGCCCGCGGCCTTTTCTTTCTGCTTGTTTTGGATCAACGAAACTGTTAACGTGCTGGATTCTTTCTTTGATTCCCCCTTGTCTAGTAATAGACGCGAAGATTCTATCAATATCTTTTCGTGATTGGCTGTCAGGATCGCCCCATGCTTCGTTGGGATTAAGCTTAGGAATTGGAATTGACATACTAAAGCGCTCTGCTTCTGTAAGCGTATCTTCTTTTTCTTCTATAAGATCAGGTGCCAAGTACTCAGATATTGGAAGTTCTAAAACTTCTTCTACCATTCCTAAAAGCTCTTTTATATTGAGCGTTTCTTCCTGTACTTCACCTGCTTTGCTGTATTCTTCACTAAGAATCGTTTTCAAGTCTGACATATTAAAACCTACTATTCGTGTATAAGTAGTTTTATTTTAGCAGAATTTCATCTTGTTGTACTTACAAATTAAATTTATTGGTTTTTGGATATCTAATTGTTGGATAGGTACAACCCAAATCATGTCTTCAACTATTGCAACACCGGGATAATATTCTACATCTACCCCCCACAAAACACCCACTACTTCTCCAGATTTATTATAGATCACAGAGCCAGAGCACCCAAACCAACCGTATGTGTGAAGTATTATTTGCCTGCTAGAGCCTAATTTGTCTGCGTATCCAGCGACCCGACCGCGTATGGTCATTAGTTTATGAGAAGATGGAAAGCCAGAATATGTAATGTCGGTAGAAATTTTTGAAATTTCTTTTGTAGGTTTGTACTTCATTGGCTCAATAAGTTTAAAGGGGTCCTCAAGAAACAGTACCGCTATATCATCTGCAGGACTTGAGTAGACGAGTGTTGCCATCCTAATTTCTTCATCTTTTGAAATCATGTAATGTTTCCCAAGAGGTCCGTTAGTTACATGTTGAGCTGTTAAGATAAAATGAAAGCCCTTGTGTACAAGATATGAGCCAGAACCATGACCGCCACCAGTTATGACTTTGACGGCTGCCTTTCTAACTCTGAGTTCGACTTTTGAAAATGACGCATGTACAGACTCGGAAGCTAGGTATTGTTGTTTGGCCTCCTCTTTAGTATGATTTGTAGTTGAGTCTGCACCAAACAGTAATGCAAACATTAATAATAAATTTTTCATTTTTTGCCCCTTATAATATCAATAGCTTTCTGCATTAAATAGCGTGAGACTTTTGATTGTTGTTTTAAGTTTTTAAGATCGTCAAGTTTTACCCATCTGTGTTCGCTATGCTCAACCACATCAGTCTCCGGGTTTGGCTCTATCTTAATTTCACCTGAATACTGATCGGTGACAAAGTAATGTTTAATCCTGTTGTGGTACTCCTCCGTTTCTAATTCTCTTAGAGAAGTTACATCTAAACCAACTTCTTCCTTAGCTTCTCTAACTGCTGCGGCCTTATAGTTTTTATCTTCTGGNTCAACATGGCCACCGGGAACTTCCCATACATTTGGATTTTTATCTGAACTCGAAGATCTTAAGATTAACAATACCTCATCATTTTCGTTAATAATAAAAACAGAAGCAATATGTTTTAATTCTTTCTTCTCAGTTATGAGTTCTTTCCATGTATCTAAAATTTTCTTCATATTATTTTTGTATTATAAAATAAACTAAAAAAAGCGCTATGTTTGATAAGCTTAGTATTTGTAGTTGTAGGGTTCCAGCCACACAAGCAAATGCAAATAAACCACAGTTAATCCAAATACACCATTTGCTTACAGTGTTCATTAACAATTTCAGTTTATCTCTGTCCACCAAAGATAACTAGATTGGACTATGCCTTTGAAACTATTTCTAGAGAATTAAGACCATAATCATAAATGTGATTATCTTCTAAAAGTAAAACCTTTATAAATGGAAACATTGTTTTTTGTTTGCTAACGACTTTGTTCATAACAATTCCGAGCTTATTGTCGTTTACCATCACTAGGTCGCCGGTTTCATATGCACTGCACCATCCGTTCTCATCAATTTCAAATTCCTGTTTAACTTTGCTCAACTGAGTGCCACTCCACTGTACCTATAGCGATTGAGAACTTTAAACCCTCTTCTTCCATGATTGTCTCAGTATAATCACTATTGTTATTTTTAAACAATTTCACATCCCACAAAAATATATCATCCTCTATCATGTCAATGTGGCGAATCCGTTTGAGCAATATACCACGCATCTCAGCAATATGGTCAATAATAATATCACCAACATTCAATGTAACATTTTCGGCTTTCGCGCGCAACAATTCTAGGTCATTTTCACTCATCTGTGTTACATGNCTCCATGCGACCGGCATTAATCATACCAAGTAAACCGGTTTCTGTGTAGGGTTGATTTCTATTGGTACCATCGGTGCAAGGACCGGTCCATAAAATATCCCAAGCCCAGATTGAGCCTTCGTTTTCCCACGCTGCCATGACATTGTATCGGCTTACTAGAATACCAACATCGCCGCTTATAACATCTTTTAACACCATGCCAACATGAAGATCGTCTTCATAGTATCTATTTGAATAGTACATCATTGTAATTAGCTTCCGATGCCTTTATCAGAAGCCAATTATGCGCTGGCTGGCTACAATTGTATGTAAAATGTTTCATTTTTTTGGTAGCAAGTCTAGAAGACGCACCAAAATTGCACTCATTTTTAGGATTTAGGTCGGGTATTGATGACTCGAGTGATGAATTATGCAGTTCCGGCACGTATAACGGGGCAAACACATCTTTATTGTGTAAACCCGGGTCGCTAACAACCAACGGAGACGTAAAAAGTAGAATTTTTGCTATTAGTATCATATTTTTCCTAAAATTTTATCCATATTTAGTCACGATTACAAGAAAAAGCCTTGAAATCAAACTTTTATGCGGTCAATAATATATGGATGTTGCAAGGAAAGGTCTTTATACAGTTTTTTAAGAACTTTTTTGGTTATGTCCCCAATTTCTTCCTTGGTGGCGGTTGATTCAAGTGATTTTTTTACTTCTTTTTCAATCATATCTTTGATTTCGCGACTTTTCATCGTTTTTTCAACTTCTTTGGCCGCAAGTGACTTGACTTCAGCCTTATCAGCGGCGGTGAGTTCTTCGATGATTAATTCGCGCAATTTTTTCTTTGTAATTTTCATATTTTTAAACCAAAAAATTTTCCATTTTTAAATAGTACCCGGATGACAGTTTCTTCCGTAAAATTTTTCTTCCCCAGACACAATACTGACAATCGTCCACAAATCGTCCACAATCGCAGAACAAACCGAAAGCACATAAACTAACATCGCAGACACAAAAAAGCAGTATAAGCGATTTTAGCACACTTACGTGCACATTATAAGCCACAACTCAGACCACAGAATCCTTCAGCGCGTCATAGGCAAGCTTTTCGTCCAATCGTAGAAGTTCGTTCTCATAATGGTACGTGATATTGCCCCTTTTACCGGGCGGTAAGTTAAACCACTGTATAGCACATAATAAATGTTGACCTGTAACACCCCTATCCACTTGCTCCACAATTGTGCCCCATGGTGTACGACCTTGTATGAACGGGATACTCGTGTTAAACGTCACAACGTCGCCCAATCCTACTCTCGAATTCTTGGCGGCCTTGATCTTCTTAAGAAGCGTGTTCATCTTGACGTCACCTTCAATAACCGTAGGTGATCTCTTATTTCTTTTGAACGGGTACCCCTCTTAAACCAAAACACCGTGTATGTTTTATACATCGGCCCGGTTATTTCTATTTCTGACTTGATATGCACTACTACTCCGAGTGCGCCGTCTCTCTCCTCATCATAAATTAGGAAGTCTGGTGTATAACTATATCCACAAAAAGCTACTAAGTCTCCGACCGTCAACTCGTCTAGTTGCGTATTAAACTGATCAATGCCCACATACTAACTATTCGGGTACCTCTTTAATCTCGCAATTGTATGCATCCACACACGGTCAATATTTGCATGCGGTAATTTCACCCACCATATCTTTGCCATGTTCATGTTTGGGTAGTCTTGTTCGTTTGGGTTATCGTACAATTCCAACACGACTGCTAGCCCACCATGACACGTACACGTCACCAAACACCCTACCTCAAGTTCATGGTCGACTGGTGGCTTTTCAAAGAATTCCTTCACTCTTTCCTTATATCCCACTTAAGTAACTATCTTGAATTCTGGATTTTTTACTGGGGTATTTTTTTAGGCGAACTGAATTCTCAGAAATTTTCAGCCGTATCGTTAACGTACTTAGCCGGCACCACAGGACGCACCGATCCGCAGAGACATACATTCCGGAGGTGGGGGGGTAGGGGGGTGGTACCCCCTCCTGTCAAGTAACTGTCAAATCATTTTGCAAAGCTGTTGTCAGCATTACTTAACACACCATCTATTAATACATATGCATACACATATAATATGACTGGTCCATAGAACGCAGCGATAGCTGACGTTGTACCTACCTTTTTAATTATGTTCTTTACTCTCGGCAAACAATCTCCTTCAATGTAAACAGTCTGTCATAAATAATAACTGTATTCGTTTACGTACTCTCGGCCAATCCCTACATGTAGTGTCGCATAGTTGTTGACACCCGAGGATTTGACTATCACTCGCATGGACAGACACTATATGTAGTGTGCCGCATGTAGTGTTACATCGCCATCAGTGCAATAAACAGCAGTGTTACAATCAAAGCGCCGGCCAAATCTTCCATCATTGTCATAGAATCCCTCTCTTTCTATACTGTTATTATACTATACTCTCGCGCAAAAAGCAACACGTCGAATGTCAAAAGAATGTAAAGCGCGTAAGTGGTTGAAATCGTTGGTGATACACGTCACCGTAAGTGCAGGACATTGCTCGGTATTATTGTCGCATGTAACTCACACCTTGACAAAGACAGTGCGAGCGTGTATATACTAAACACCACAACAAAAATCACACACATTCAGCAGGACAATATAAAACATTGCATACGATAACCCACATATAAACTGACATATGACTAACCACCATCATCTACTACTGAAGTGTACAGACCATTAATAACAGGAATAGCAACTTGCTGCATACACTTAAGAGAGTTATTGTATAAAATGTAGTTATCTCCTTGCTTATCTACTACTACACAATAACCCTTTGGTCTGTTAATAATAGTTTTTCTTTTTATGAGTTCTCCGACCTTAAACTTAGTCATCACAGTCCTTAGCCAATAAGTCAGATTCAACCGCCTGTTTCGTCATCTCAGCAATATCGGCTACAGTCAGTTTAACTTCTTTTCTATATTTATTCTGTTCTCTCACAAGTTTATTGTAACGCTTCTTATCATATTTGTTTACATGCAGGTTCTCAATGCCTAACGCCTGCAACTTGGACTTGAACAGTTTAACATTCTGAAGTCTCGCGGAGTCTTTATCGACCTTGGCGTCAGCGCGAGTTAATACCACTTCTCTACCAGTCAAGCGACCGTCAATGAGTTCAACTATAGTTTGGGAGATGTAGTATTTCATAATATAAAAGGTGGGATCTTTGTTTTAATACTCGCGGCCCTTTCGAGTGTGTTGGTATGTTATGAGGGTGGCTAATCCTCTTATAGCCGTTATTGTCGGAACTTCATTATCTTTAACCTCAAGGGGTTAGGGTTGATAGGCTTCCTCTGTGACTTATCCAAGCCCGCCACAGTCCGGCTCTATGCGATAGGGGGTTTTCATTTTCTTTAACCTCTCGCGCTTTGCGCTTTACGGGTTGGGTGTTGATTATTTAGTTAACTCTCACAAACCAATGCGTGTCTGTGTTCTTATAAGTCTTGTGAGCGCCCATGGCCTTCACTACTTCATAAATGTTATAACGATATTCACCGTTCTCAAGAAACATATATGGGATCTTGCCGTCCCTGCGCCATCGCGTTATGGTGCCAGATTTACAGCCGAAGAACTTAGCGACTTGGCCCACAGTCCACAACCTTGATTCAATACAAAGCATCTTTTAGATACCCTCGCCATCTTTGAGTGCAGCGAGAGCGATCTTGTCATCTTCAGTCAAGTGCTCCTTGTTCTTGTTGCGAAGGCTTGCCGCGCTCATACGGGTTGGGTTCTTGTGCTCGCCGTTACAGCCATCAGCAAAACGCTGTGCTCCTTCTGGCGTGTTGTAATCAATGACGGCTTGCTTGCCCTGCGTTGTGGAGTTGCGGAATACGCGCCACATCTGAGGACCAACCTGCTCAACGGTCCAGCCAGTGAGTTGGCGACGTGTTGGCGGCGCTGGCAGTGGCTTGTACGCTTTCTTGCGGTTTGATGTGACTTCAATGTTATTGATCATCGGGTCAGGGCGATACCGAAAGTTGTCATTGGAGTCAGTGAGTTGGTCGAGGCTGAATGATGTTGGCATTGATATATCTCCTTACTTGATATACTATATTATACACTAAAAACGGGGCGAAGTCAACAACTAAGTTGTCAAGGAAATGTCAGAGACTACTTAATCTCTTTGATGTTCAGGGTTCGCATGGCGTTGGCGGGAAGGATGACGAGGCGAGCGGCTTCGTACTCATCCCGTGCCTTGACGATACGAGTCTGACGCGGACGCATCGACTCGCGAAGGTGGAAGGTGACGCGGAAGGTTTTGATGGGCAGGTCTGGTGTGCGAAGCATTTTGCTTTCTCCTTTCTATACATATAATATAACATAGGGGACACTGAAAAGCAAGGGTTAAGTTGTCAAGGAAATGTCAAGAGGCTAGTTCAAGGTCGCGCTCTGAATATGAGACTTTGTATTTACTCTTCGGGGCATTCGGACCCATCCACTCAACGTAACAATATCCACCGTGACCAGTCGGTTGAGTGACCAAGCCCACCAAGCCAGCGAAGCCTTGACGGTTGGCGCGTTTATTATCCCGGCCTCGCACTAGTGAACCAGCAGGGAACTTAGGCGGTGAGGGCAACAGGCTCTCACAAACCTGTGTGATGTTATCGCGGAACGACCCAGCATGGTAGTCAGACTGAAGATCAGAATGATCGTCACAACGTCGGATGTGGAAGTTATGCGCGTCGGCATCCATTTGGTCTTCGTCGTCACATCGACCATTAGCCAAGAACGAGCCCACGTAGCCGTTATGTTGGAATGACCAGCGATGACCAACAAGCTCCACATCAATGTCGATGCCTTGCTTGGCGAAGTAGGTCTTGACTTTCTTGATTGCTGCTTTTACTTTCATTTGATACTCTCCTTAATTTCTTTAATGTGGCGACACTTGCGACGGAACCCGAAGCCTGCACACGTACAGGACCACAGGCCATCAGTCACGGTGACATTGTATTCATTACCCTTGCTACCCTTAACAAGCCAAGATTGACTAACAAGCGACGGCTTAGGCGAAGTCCACGGCATATATACCATGTAATCATCAATGCTGTCGAGGGTTGCAGTCTCAGGCACAGCGACCCAGTTGGCACCAGAGACAGCCCACTTCTGACCCGACATATCTGTATAGAGCATCGGAGGCATGCGTACCTTGACAGGAAGTTCAGTCATTATTTACCTCATCCCCAAGTTTAACGATCAAGGCTTGCATCCTTTCGATCTCGCTTTCGATCTCGTCGGCATCGCCAAACATAGCGCAATCCGTCAGATCGTCAATGCGATTATTCACACAATCGATCAAGTCGATCATCTCATCTTTCGTCAAGTCCATTCTATGCCTCTGCTGGAATGATGGTAGCGACAGACAAGGTTGTGTACGTCTCGCGCTCAGATCCGGTCAACTCTGCATCGCTTAGGGTGCCGTGCATCATTAGAGCGGTAATAATCTGCTCGCATGCGAGCCTCGAGCGGTCGATAGGTGTCAAGTTTGACCCGTCGTCAGTTCTAATAAGTGGAATGGCAAGCATGTTTTTTCTCCTTTCTACACATATAATATAACCGCCTGAGAGCGATCGTCAAGGTTTAAGATGTCAACGAGTTGTAAAGGGTGCTAGAAACATTCGATGGAATCTCAGGGGTGTGTCGGTGCCGAGCATCAGAACCGAATACACATCACCCTCATAGTGGTCTTCTTCCGCGAGGATCATGCCAACCCGATGATCAGGCATATCATCCTGATGAGTGCTGTCATTGATCCTTACGAGGTCTCCGGGCCTAAACTTAATCATTAGAATGGAATTTCGTCACTGAGGGGAGATGACTCCCAGACAAGCGGGTTCATGATCACGGGGTTGTCCGACGTATCCTTGGCGAGACACACATGCTGAGATGTCGTCATCGAGCGGAAGCCGTTGGCTGGTGCAGTGTAGTTCGCCACCACCAGCACACCCGCGGGAGTCCGAGATCCGATCTTAAGCTCGTAACTGTACAGGTCGGTGAAGCCATCATCGTAGGCCACACTCTTCAAAGAAAGCGAGTGATTACGGGCACTTACACCATTTCTCCAAGCGTCAAGTACACCATCATTTGTGCGTCGAGGTCCGATTGCGGGCATGATTTTTCTCCTTGATTCTTTATACAATATAGCATTGATAGCCTCCACCGTCAAGGTGAAGACTGTCAAGCAAATGTCAAGTGTCGATTGCAATAATGCGTTCATTGGTCTGGAAGTATGGACGTGCGGCGTACCGCTTAGTGGTCATCCACATGCGCTGACATTTGGATGCGACTGGCTTGGGAGCCATCAGGTCTGTCAGGATGATGTGACCATCGAACCCTTGCTCGTTGACGTACTTGGTTGGAGCGTTGAAACACGTACCACCAGTCAGTACACGTTCAGTCTTCTTGTTTTGACCCTTCTTCCATGTATAGATTTTGTTAACAGCCACCTCGGTATCGAAAGGGATCACAGTGAACTCAGCAATCTCGGCCAGCTTGTTCAACTCGGAGAAGAACGCGGAGAGCATGCCATCATCTACAGAGCCGGACTGGTCGATCGACACAGCGATCTTAGCCTGACGGCGCACACGCTTGCCCGGATGTACTTTCGGGAATCGCTTGTTGAGACGGCGCGGAGTGCTACGCTTGTCAGCGCGTTGTGAAGTCTTGACGAAGTAACGAAGAACTTTACGCCAGTCAACCTTGGTTGCAACACGCTCCATGATGTCTTGGCGCATCGAATGAGAGACAGTGCCCCAGTTACTAGACTTCTCAGCTTCTTCGGCTGCTTTCTTGACAGCTTCTTTAAGACGCTCCTTAGCAATTTCCTGAGTGGTTCCGTCGGCCTCGCCGAATCCATCGTGGGAATCCAACGAATCCATATCACCGAAGCCACCACTCTCGCCATCTTCGCCATCACCCTCGTTGCCTTCGGACATGTCCTTCAATGCTTCAAGATACCACTCGTATGACTTGTAAGGGGGTAAGTCTTTGAATGGACCCTCACCGGCGAGACAAGCCTTCATGGGCTCGCCGTTGATAGCAGGACCGGGGTTGGCCTCGCTTGGAAGATAGTCAGAAATGTGACTGTTAATAGACAAATCCATGGCGATGTTATCAATCTTCTTAAGTCCCTCGGCAGGCTTGCGGCTTGTAACATGCTCAAAAATAAGGTGGTAGAACTCATGCATGAGAACACCTTGAAGATGACGATCCTCCAAAGCACCCATGAACTCAGGGTTGTAAAGCATCTCGAACTGACCGCTTTCAGGGTTGACGCGCACACCGGCGGTAGGGATCGCGGTCGATGCAATCTTGTCAATGCGACGAGATAGAGCGGCGAAGAACGGCTCGCGCATGAGCAGGCGAGCGGTGTGC
>NZIV01000079.1 GCA_002689995.1 Fidelibacterota bacterium | reverse complement strand
CCTCTGTAAAAGAAATTTTTTCAGCAGTTGGTTATGACAAAATTATTGAAAGAGATAAAGAAAAGTCACCTAACATTTCAGCTTTAATTGCTTGTGCAGGTGATCATAAAATAGGAAATTTAAATAGGTCATTAAATAATATTTCTGGGGAACCACTTATTAAACATCAAGTGGAAACATTTAGGAGGTCTGGTATTGAAAATTTAACAGTCACCGCAAACAACCTCAATGAATTTGATTCTATTTTAGAAAAAAATATTAATATAATTGAAACCAACAATAATGGTTCAAATCAGTTGCTAGATTCTATTATGTCAGGACTAAAAAGTATTGACGGCCCAGTTATTTTAACTTATGGAGACATACTTTTTAATGACAAAATTATTTCTGAATTAGTTTTAGGTGAAAATGATATTGTCATTGCTGCAGATTCATCATATAAATACCACAAGCACGATATAGATAAAAAATTAGAGCTTGTAGCTTATAAAAATCCTGACAATAACTTTTCAAGAAGAAAATTAAAAATGACAGATACTTTTGAAGTTAAAAAGTTAAGCAAAGATCTAGATTTAGAAGAAGCTCAATCTGAGTTTTTTGGGTTAGCTTTCTTCTCTAAAAAAGGAATTATAAATCTTAAATCATGTTATGAAGAAATTAAAGACGGCTCTAAATATAACTTATTCATAGATCTACTTAATTACATGATAAAAAAAGAATTCAAAGTTTTTTGTAATGAATTTGATGGAGGTTGGATTGAACTTCACACAGAAAATGATTTTAAATTAGCAGAAAAGGAGTTAGAAAATTGAGTATTAAGGCACATTCATTTGTCCNAATTTTAAAATCTCATTCTTTTAATAATATTTCAGGTGTACCAGATTCAACTTTTGGAAATTTATATAACTTAATCGATGACGATCCTGAAATAAATTATTTTAGAGCAAACAGAGAGGATACTGCTTTAGGAATAGCCTCAGGATTTTCAGTATCCAATAAGAACAGTTGTATTATTATTCAAAATTCCGGAATAGGAAATATAATCAATCCTTTAACTTCTTTCAATCTAATTTATAAAATTCCTGCTCTAATTATTGTTGGNTGGAGGGGGTACGGAGGCAAACCAAATGATGCCCCAGAGCACTGGGTTATGGGCGAGAAGACCACTGAATATTTTGAAATGTTGGGTATTCCATTTGAATGCTTTGAAGATGACCATGAAGCCCAAGAGGAAATTGAAAAAAAATTAATTTACCAATTAGATTTATACTCTAAAGAGAAAAAATTGAGATCAATAATAATAAAAAAAGGTGTTGTTGTATAAATGATTTCAAGAAGCGAAGCAATTAAAATGATAATGAAAAAAACAACTTCAGATCATTTAGTGTTATCCACAACAGGAATGATATCAAGAGAGGTTTTTTCTCATGATGACAGGCAAGAAAATTTTTATATGATTGGCTCAATGGGCCTTGCTTCTTCTTTTGGTTTGGGTATAGCTAAATCTAATCCTGATAAAAAAATAATAATTCTAGACGGTGACGGAAGCTTTCTTATGAATTTGGGAGCGGCGGCATGTATTGGTTTTTACAATACTTCAAATATAGTTCACATTATCTTAGATAATTTTTCTTACGAATCGACAGGTAGTCAAAATTCAATTTCAAACAAAATAGATTTATGTAACATNGCAAAATCATCAGGTTACAAATTTGTTGATGAAATTATAAATTTTGATATTAATAAGATAAGTTTTGATAAAAAAGAATTATCTTTTTATAGAATTCATGTTGGGATTGAAAGTAATGAAGAAATTTCAAGAGTTACTCACACTCCTGAAGAAATAACTAATAATTTTAAACTCACACTATGAACATAAATGATTATTTAAATGATAAAAAGAATAGACCTGTAGCAGTTGCTTCAATGTGCGCTGACCCATTGCATCATGGTCATATAAATATNATTAATGAAGCAAAAAAATATGGAAATGTTGTTATTGGATTGATGACTGATGAAGCCATGGAGGGTTACAAAAGGAAACCGCTAATCAAATATGAAAATAGATTAAAGGTNATACAAGAATTAAAATCTGTTTCCCATGTAATTCCATTAAATGATTTAAACTTTGCATTAGTTGCAAAAAAATATCAATTTGAATATTACCTTCACGGAGATGATTGGATAAATAATGTTCAATCTGAATCAAGAAAAAAACTAATAGAAGTAATGCGAGTTTGGGGAGGGAAAGTAATAGATGTNCCTTACACCAATGGAATTTCATCATCCGAATTACAAAAAGAGATTGAATTTANAGATTAATTAAATTANTTTTTTACTGGAACAATTTTTAATAAAATATATAATAACAATNTATGTATACTAAATTAATTTTAACATTCTTTTCTCTATTATTTTTNANACACTTCAACATTAANCAGATTTATGCAATATCTTTTGATGGAATCATTGAAGAAAACAANATTGCNAATGAAGAATATCTTGATTTTAGTTATATCTCCTTTGTAATCCAGATGATTATTGGAGGNTTTGTAGCNGGATTTATAACCCTGGTTGCATATTACGGAAAATTCATGAATTTCATTTCAAACTTATTTAATAGNTCAAAAAAAACGTCTGGNAAATCTAATGACAATGAATAAANATAATATTTATATATATAAAAACAGCCCANTAATAAATATTATTAATCATGCTTAATGATTTTTTTGAAACTTGGAAGAACGTAAATTATTCGATTAATCTTTCAAATGATTGGAGAAAATTAGCATTCTATTCTGAAGGTCCTTGGATAACAAAGCACTTATCTCCATTAATTAAGGAACTTGTGGACTATAGGAATATAAAAGTTACTTTTCTGTCATCTTCAAAAGAAGATAATTTACAAATAAAAAATAAAGAAAATATCAAAAAAATTTATATAGGAGATAAATCAGCTAGAACTTACTTATTTAGAAAACTTTCAATAAATACAATGATCATGAGCACGCCAAGCCTACAATCTATGCAGCTAAAAAGAGAAAAGNATTCAAANTATTTTTATATCCATCATTCTCCTATGAGNACTCACATGATATACGAAGAAAATGCATTTGATAATTTTGATGGGATTTTTTGTGTAGGGCCATATCACATCAAAGAAACAAGAGAAAGAGAAAAGAAGTATTCACTAAAAGAGAAAAAATTATTTGAGTCCGGTTATTGCAATTTCGATGAATTGATAGATAGCAAGAAAATAGGCAACAATGATGAAATCCTTATCGCTTCTTCGTGGGGTAAAAATTCAATTGTTAATACATGTTTAAATGAACTGATTTCTAAATTAATTAATTTGAATTTTAAAGTTACTCTGCGCCCACACAGCATGAGTTTTAAAAATGATAAAAAAAATTTGAATAATATAATAAAAAATTATACAAATATGGATAATTTTAAGCTGGATTTAAATCCTGATTCAACAGAATCAATTAGCAATTCAAAATTTTTGATAACCGACTGGTCAGGGATAGCATTTGAGTACTATATTGTTAATAATAAACCAATATTATTTGTAAATACTCCGCCCAAAGTAAATAATAAAAATTATACTAAGCTTACTGAAAAGCCAATAGAAATAACAATGCGCGAAGAAATAGGAGAAATAATAAATATTGAAGAAATAAATAAATTAGATAAGCAGAATTTTGATAAAAAAATTATTTTGGCATCAAAAAAAGTAATTGAAAATAATAAATTTATTTCAAAAAATTTCTACAATATTGGCAAGTCAGTTAAGGTAATTTGCGATCAAATTGAANAATTAATTTAGTTAAATGCAACAAGAATCGAATTTAAATAAAATAGATATTGCAATTTTGGGAGCTGGACCACCCTCCTCAGGTAATATTCCTTCTGCTTTAAAGCAAATTAATTTAAGAAATAATGTACTGGAATGGCAACTAAGTCATTTTAAAGNGATCAAAAATTTAAATAAAATCCACTTTGTGGGGGGATACGAAATTGATCAAATAAAGAATAATTTTCCTTCTCTAAATTTAATTCATAATAAANAGTGGGAAGAAAGTGGAATATTAGNCTCANTATTAAAATTNCCTNATGAAGGAAAAGATGTGATAGTAACTTATTCAGACACATTATTNAGTAAAGAATTTTTAGAAGAATTTTCCNGTTCAAAATCAGAAGTTTCTGTAAGCATTGATAGTTTNTGGAAGAGTAGATATGAAAACAGATCAGAACATGACATAAGTATTGCAGAAAAAATAGATTTTAAGAATAAGAATAAATCTAATTTAGCCGAATTTACAGGCCTGATTAAAATAAAAAAAAATGTCTTTAAAAAGATAGTTGGTTCTAAAGAAAATATTCAAGGCAATTCATTAATAGATTTAATTAAATATTTAGAAAAACAAAATTATAANGTAGATTTTTTTGATGTGAAGGGTAATTGGGCAGAACTAAACTCTCAAAATGATTTGGTTAGGTTTATTTTAGGAACTAAAGCAGAATCATTAAATAGGTTATATCCAATGGTAAAAAAGTGCAGGATTGGTAAAAATTATTTTTTTGATGTTGAAGAGTGGAANGATGAAAAAGAAATNATAATNGATAANATTCAAAAAAAATTTCCAAGTAAAAAAATTGTTATTAGAAGTAGCTCAGCNGAAGAGGATTCATGGAAAAAATCTTCAGCAGGGTTATTTAAATCATTCATAAACATAGACGCAGAAAAGAGAGATTTAATTGCCAACAAAGTTCAAGAGGTTATAGATTCCTATAATGTCCACGGAACATCAAATAAAAAAGGTGATCAGGTCTTGATTCAAGAATTCATAGAAAATGTTGAAATATCTGGAGTTGTTTTTACTTGTGACCTTGATACTGGAGCTCCATATTACAAAATTAATTTTGACGACACTGGAAAAACAGACTCGATAACATCAGGAAGATCAAAAAAGGATAGGAATATTATTGTTAATAAATTAAATTTTGAAGAAAATAAAGAAATACATAAAGGAATACTTAAAGAAATCTATCCCTTAATAGAATCAATTCAAGAAATTGAGTCGTTATTAATATACGACAAACTTGATATTGAATTCGCCATAGATAAAGAAATGGTTATACATATTTTTCAAGTAAGGCCAATTGTTGTTGATCATTCTGAATATGAGTATAACTTTGATAATTTCAAGGACATTCAATTAAGTAATATTGAAAATTANANAANCAAAAATAACCTGTCAATAAAAAAATTTAATAATAATTTGATTTACTCAAATATGCCNGACTGGAATCCAGCNGAAATANTGGGAACAAAGCCATACCCTTTAGCATTCAGCCTTTANAGAGAAGTAATTACTGATGAAATTTGGGCACAACAACGTGAAGAATTTGGTTATAAATCACTTTCTAATTCCCCTCTTTTNAGNTCTTTGGTTGGACAACCTTATGTTGATTGCAACCTNAGTTTTAGCTCATTTATACCAAATAAAATAAAAGAAAAAACTTCAAAAAAACTAGTAAGTNCNTATTTAAAAATACTTTCTGAAAATAAAGAACTATTTGACAAGATTGAATTTGAAATTGCATTTACCTCCTGGGTGCCTAATTTTAAGTCTGAAGCCAAAAAAAGATTATCGAAATATGGAATCAATCAAGAAGAAATAAAAGAATTAGAAATTGAATTAAAAAAGATTACATCTAATGCAATCTTGAAATTTGATAAATTTATAGAAAAAATTTATCAGCTTGAAAATTTAAGAAATAAAATTAAAGATTCAAAAAATTCTGAATTAGAGAAAGTTATACAACTAATTAATACCTGCAAAGAGTATGGAACTTTGCCCTTTGCTCATGCTGCTAGAAATGGATTTATATCAACAATATTTTTAAATTGCTTTAAAAAAATGGGATTAATTTCAACAAAAAGACTTGATGAATTTTTACAGTCAATTAAGACAGTTGCTACAGGATTAGAAGAAGATTTGATTAAATTAAATTTGGGTCAAGTTAGCATTACTTATATTGTTAAAAAATATGGACACCTAAGACCAGGAACTTATGAGATAACTGCAGAACCATACTGGAAAAATCCTCAAAAATACTTGTCTTCATCTCTAAAGGAACAAAAGGGGTATAAATTATTTAAATTCTCTTCTAACGAAAAAGAAGGTATAAAAAAAGTTATAAATGAATTAGATGAAAGTATTAGTTTTGAAGCTTTTGAAAGCTACCTCAAAAGATCCATTCAGGAAAGAGAGAGAGTTAAATTNGAATTTACAAAAAATNTAAGTTTAGCNCTTGATATTCTTGAAAAATGGTGTATTTCNAAAAACATATCNCTTGATGATATTAAATATATTGAATTTAAAGACATACTGAAATATGAAAAAGATAAAGATATAGAATTTTTAGAAAATACAATTAGCGAGAATAGGCTTAAATTTACTTACACCAAGTTAACTCAACTTCCTGATCTGATTGACCATCAAAGTAATTTTTATTCCTTTGAATATAATGATACGCAACCAAATTTTATAACTGATAAAAGAATAATTTCTGAAATCACATATAATTTAGATTCATACAAGGACATTATTGATAAAATCATACTTATTGAAAACGCAGACCCTGGATATGACTGGTTGTTTGGGCATAAAATTGGAGGAATAATAACTAAATATGGTGGAGCAAATTCACATATGGCTATAAGGTCTGCTGAAATTGGCATACCTTCTGCTATTGGGGTTGGTGAAGCATTATTCGAAAAATTGAAAACATACAAAAATTTGGAGCTTAATTGTACAAATAAAATAATAAGAGAAGCATAATGATGAAAATTGGGATCACACAAAGAGTTCACTACATTAAAGAGTTTGGAGAATACAGAGACCAACTTGATCAAAAATGGTCAGAACTTTTCTCAGATATTGGGTTTTTGCAGATTCTTTTGCCAAATAACTCAAAGATAATTGATGATAATACTATTGAAAATTTTAATCTAAATGGGATAATTCTCAGCGGTGGAGAATTTTTAGACGAAAAAGATGACAATTATAATAATGGGCAGAAAAGTAGAGATGAATTTGAAAAAGCACTGATAAATTATTGTATTAATAGAAATATTCCCATTTTAGGTGTATGTCGAGGAATGCAATTTTTAAATAACTTTTTTGGTGGAAAAATTACAAAGATTAATGGTCATATTTCAGCTCCACATAAAATAAAAAATCATTCTAATTTTTTATTCCCGAATTTAGTTAATAGTTTTCATGGTTATGGAATAAATGAAAAAGGTCTGCCAGATAACTTTAAAATACTTGCAACAGACCAAGAGGGAAACATCGAAGCATTTTCTGATAAAAAAAATAACTTAATGGGCATTATGTGGCACCCTGAAAGAGAATCTCCATTTAATAAACTAGATCTAGAATTAATTAAAAGTTTTTTTAAAATATGAGATCGTTAATTTTGGCCGCTGGACAAGGAAAAAGGTTAGGAAAGGTTTCAAAAAATAAACCAAAATGTTTAGTAAATCTTTTTGGAAAATCGTTACTTGAAACACAAATTGATGTTCTAAAAAGTGCCAACATAAATGATATAAGTATTGTTTCTGGATTCAAATCAGAGCTATTAAATGATTTTGACTTAAAAAAGTACCATAATAAAGATTTTGAATCTACCAATATGGTTGCCTCAATGTTTGTTGCTGATGATTTATTTTCAAATTCTGAAGATTTGATAATTTCTTACGGAGATATAATTTATGAAAAGAAAAATTTAGAAAAGTTAATTACAAATGACTCAGAAGTATCTATTATGGTTGATTTAAATTGGAAAAATTTATGGTCAATAAGATTCGAAGATCCATTATCAGATGCCGAAACAATGAAATTTGATAAAGAGTTAAATATATCTGAATTGGGAAATAAAACTACAAATTATTACGACATAAATGGTCAATATACTGGCCTTATAAAATTCAGAAAAGATGTATTATATAAAATTTACAATACATATAAATTGTTTAAAGAAAGCTCTCCTGACAATTACCAAAATATTTATATGACAGACTTTATTCAAATCTTAATTGAGAAACAAATTGAAGTTAAAGCATCTTTAGTGCGTGGAGGGTGGCTTGAAATAGATACTGAGAGTGACTTAATTAAATATAAAAATTTAGAAAAAAATGGAAAGCTAAATACTTTTTATAACCGATAAGTTAAAATAAATTTATGAACATTTCTAAATTTTTTCACTTCTTAAATCCACTTATTATAGGAATATTCTTTATAGCATTCCTTCAAAATAACAATATTGGTGAAGGGATTGAAATTAGTGAAGTATTATCTTTATTTATTATTGTCAGTATTTTTTCATATTTAGTTTTTTTAATTTCAACAATTATTTTTAAAAATCCTAGAAAGGCTTCTTTTTATTCTTTAATTTTATTATTTATATTTTTTTCTTATGGGTACTTTTACCAATTATTTAATGAGATATTCCTAATAAAAGAAATTGCAAGACATAGATATTTGGTTCCGATAATTTTAATTGTTTTAACTATTGGGATGTATAAGGTTAGAAAAAATAATAATGAATATAAAAATTTTCACGGCATTTTTTTTATTATTTTTACAACATTAATTTTAGTTAATTATTTCATGGTCTTGAGGTATGACTTAGGCCCATCAAGACCAGTTTATAGCGATATAGATATAAAAATAGAAAATAGTAAAAATAAAGATTTTCCGGACGTTTATCATATTATTCTAGACATGTATCCTACAGAAGATATTTTAAACTCTAGGTTTGGTTTTAATAATGAAAATTTTATAAATGAACTTACTTCTTTAGGTTTTAGGAAAGAAAACTTAAAGGCAAACTATCAATATACTCATATTTCTATTCCTTCAACCACTAATATGAAGCATTTTTATGATTCTGATGAAGACGAAAAGAATTTTATGAATGAAACTTACCATTCATTTAATAAGTCCTCTGAAGCTTTTATAGCAAATAAACTTGGTTATAAAGTTTATGAAGCAACAACAGAAGATGCTAATTTTCTTTCATCTTTTTTTAGTGATTTTTCAAAAATTTTTATTCGAACAAGTATGGTTAGCGTTTTAGATGATTCTCCTTTACCTATTCATAATCTTTGGATAATTGATAAACAAAAACGTTTTCAAGATAATTTTAAACTTTTATCTAGAACGCTCGACAAAGATGAGAAAAGTTGGTTTTATTTTTATAGCAAACCTCCACATTCTCCTTTTATTTTTGATGAAAATGGCCCAAAAAAATTAAACTCTTCCCCAAACAGCATATTTTCTTTTAAAGGGATCTGGGATGAAAAATCAAAGAAAAATTATATTGATCAATTAAAGTATGTAAATAAAACGACATTAGAAGCGATAAAAAATATCTTAACAAATAATCAAAATACAATAATTATTTTGCATTCAGATCATGGTATTCACGGCCTAGACCACGGTATTAATAACTTTTCAGATGACAGTTTGATAGACGAAAACGGAGAAATATCTAATGATGTTTTTCAAGAAAGGTTTTCTACCATGAACTTTACATATACTCCAGACAATTGTATCGGCGATGAAGAAAAAATTGAATCAAATATAAATATAATCTCTACTTTATTCAGGGAATGCTTTGGCTTAAATACTCCAGATAATAAAAATATTAAGTTTTGGACACCTTATGAAACTGAAGAGTTTATTTTAATTAATGAAAATTAGTACCTATTTAAAACATAAATATTTATTGAGCTAAATAACCACCATCTACAGGAAGGCAAGCTCCTGTTATAAAAGATGCTTCATCAGATGCTAAAAATAATGCAGCATAAGCAATTTCTTCTGGTTCAGCCAATCTGCCCATAGGGTGAAGAGATGTAATATATTCTTCAACTTTCTTATCTTCCCATAACATTTTTGTTAAATTTGTTTTTGAATATCCTGGACATAAAGCATTTACCCTAATGTTTAATTCTGCAAAACCTACAGCCATATCCTTTGTTAACTGAATTACTCCTCCTTTTGAATGAGGATAAGGGTTGATGCCTTTCAATTTAGAGCTAATTCCTTTATTGTACCCAACGAATCCATTTATAGAAGCTAAATTCACAATTGAACCGCCCTTTTTTTTCATTTCATTTGAAGCATAATAAGACATTAAGTAAGTACCTTTAAGATTTACTCCCATAACCCAATCCCAAGTTTGCTCAAAATCATAATTTTTTGGAGCACCTCTTGGATTAACGCCAGCGCAGTTTATTAAAACATCTAAAGCGCCTAATTTACTGATAGCAAATTCTACTATCTTATTAGCTTCCTTTTTTTTAGATACATCCCCACTTATCTTATTTATTTTAGATCCTTTTGGGATGTCTTTAATTGAGTCATCAAGCCATTTTTCTTTTAAATCAGTAAGAACTAAATTTGCACCTTCATCAAAAAATAATTTAGAGCAGGCTTTACCTATTCCAGATCCAGCG
>NZIV01000078.1 GCA_002689995.1 Fidelibacterota bacterium | reverse complement strand
CAAATTGAACCTTTAAAATATATAATCCACTTGGTTGATTTTCTGCATTCCAATCTATTGAGTAATTACCTGCATTAACAAAACCTTTTACAAGAGATTCTATTATTCTACCATTTACATCATATATTGAAACATCCACTAATCCATCAATTGGTAAATCATATGTAAATGATGTTACTGGGTTAAATGGGTTTGGGAATGCTGGATTTAATTTCAATTTACTAGGTAATTCAAATGAAGTAGATCCAGATAGTTTTTCAACATGAGTTACTAATAAACTATTCCAATTATCAGTTTGACCTTTTAAGTCAATTAATTCGTCTGTTAAATATTGGTATAATTTAAATTTGATATTATCACCAACTTCGCAGAAACCGTCTGTTAAACCACTCGCATCTTTACCCATTACAGGTACAGCTGTATATTCACCATCCCAAATAGCAGATCCTACTAAAATATCATTATTATAGGCTAATAAAATATCATCTTCTTTTGGTCTATAACCATTTACTTCAATATCTTTTATTAAATAGAAAGCTTGTTCAGTAGATTGTGTAAATTTAAATTCTTCAGGTAATTCTTTTTCTAAATTAACTATTGAATTTGAATTAACTATATTATCGTTACAACTATCAAATCCCCATCTGAAATCGATATTACTATTTGTAATGTTTACCCAATATCCTTTACCTTCTGTCAAGCTATTTAAGTTACCAGACCACCCATTTGCCGTATTAAATAATCCAACACCTTGGCCTAAGATGAAATTGAAGTTTTGATCAGCAAAACCAGTACCATCATCATTAGAACCACCTAATGCATCTAATGTTGCAGCATTGACATCACCCCATTTATATGATAAAAGATTATTACCAAAACTAATATCATATTGTGAGCATGATTCTAATCCTGAATTAAATTCTATATTCCATTCATGGGAGCCTTGGACATTTACCCAATATCCTGAAGTTGGAGATATATTATTAAGATTACCAGACCATCCATTTGCTGTATTAAATAATCCAACACCTTGACCAAGTAAGAAAACAACACCAGGTCCTTCTGACATTAATCCTTCTAAAAGATCTTGAGAACTATCATTTTCTAAATATCCAGGAAAACTAATAAGATTATTACCAAAACCTAGATTATGGGTGAAGGAGAATCCTGATTCACAAGTTCCATCATCAAATATTGCTTCGGAATCATAGTTTGATGCTTCTGGATCTGTACAGCCTGAGCATGTTGAATTATCTCCTCCGCATTCACCACATAAATCATCATAAGTACAGCTACCATCATTAATATTCGCAAATTCATCATAGTTACAGGCAGCCATTAATGTACATCCCTCGACTGTAGAGACCGGATCAAAAGAGTAAACGATGTATGAACCAAAACCCGGACCATCACCGTTACATGTCCACGTGCCATCACCATTATCCGAACAATCAGCACCTAATGCTACAATTTCACCATCTTCAGTAATATATCCTAAGTCGTAATCATTTCTTTCTGGTTCAAAAGTTAGTTCAACATCAAGAGTTGCACCTTCAGCAAGTTCAATAAGATCACCATTTTCATCAGTTGCTTCAAATGAAATACCCTCATAAACTTCAACACCAGCATCACTGGAAGAAGAATTATCAATAATATCTTGAATTTCTGCCTCTGATACTTCTGAAGCTTCAAGTGTAACTTCAGTTCCATCAGGAACGTCTAGTGCTCCTGCTGGAATATCAATATCAACTTCAACATCACCTACTGGTATTTCAGGAATATCAATATTTATATTACTATCATAGGAAGTTAATTCTTCAGGTTCTACTACGTCAATTGGAGTAAATTCACAGGAACCATCATCTAAATCTGCATCTGCATCATAATTATCAGCACCATCATCTGTACAACCATAGGTAATTGATTCTAATGCTACACAGCCTGCACTACTACTTTCAATTTCGTTTCCGATAGCATCAGTAGCTACAAAATTTGAAGCACAAAATTCTGTTGATCCAGGTTCTATTGAAAATGATAAAGTTGTAGCTAGTCCTTCACCTGTAGGAATGGTTTGTCCAGAGAATGAAAAACCAACCCAAGTATAATCATTTAAGGATACTGTCCAATCTGTATTAGCAACCGCACCACCATCAGAACCATCTAATGTAGCTCCATTAACTTCAAATTGAAATCCACCAACTTCAGAATTTGAGCTATATAATAATTCAACTGTTGCATTTAATCCATTTTGGTTCAGACTACCTAATGAAAATACTACATTATCAGCTAAATCTGCTGCGTCTGCACAGGGGCCAGTTTCAGCACCTAAATCTACTCCTGTTATACCAGAAATCACAGGACTGTTTAAACAAGCTTCGCCATCTGATATTGGATCAAAATTAATTGTTGTTAAAGTGTATGCACCAGCTGGTAAAGCAGTATTTGAGAAAGAAAAACCTAGCCAAGTTGATGCAGAAGTACTTACTGTCCAGCCTGCGGCCTCAGCTTCTCCTCCAGATGCACCTGTTAATGTAATTCCACTTACATTAAATTGTGCTCCACCAACTTCTTGGCTTGAAACATATACAATATCAGCAGTCCCTGCAGATCCATTAAAGTTGTCAAAAAATAATGCATATTCATAACACTCTAGAGGATCAGATGAACTACCACCACAAACACCACAGACATCATCTTCTAATGTAGAGCCACATGTATTATCACAACCAGTAGGACCTGGTTCAAAACAACCACATCCTAAGTCATCAATACCATTACCATTGCAAATACCACATGCATCAACCACACCAACACAATCATCAACTGAATCACAAATACCATCATCATCTTGGTCAGCGCAATATGTAATTGTATTACAATTTGTTACCCATGCTGCAAGTTCATTATCAGCAGAAGAAATTACAATAGATAAAGGGTCAATACAGCCATTTTCTGCAAATCCATAGATATCTAAATTAGTTAAAATCCCATTACCTGCAGGTATAAAGTCACCACTAAAACTAAAGCCTAAAACTGTTGTAGAGCTTGTCGATAATGTGAATCCACTGTCTTCCGCAACACCACCTGAAGCACTTAATACATTTACTCCATCAACATTAAATTGAAACCCGTAAATATCCTGATCAACATCAAAATTAATTGTCATTAAATCTTCATTTCCTGGTAGAGTAGCACACTCACCAACTGTAAATTCAATATTTTCAGTTCCTGTTGGTCCGGATAAAAAAGTTTGATCAGCATTAAAACACATTTCACCACCTAGTCCATCAGAATTAAAGTCTAAGATAGCTAATACTCTATTTCCTGCAGGAATTGTTGATCCTGAAAAACTAAATCCAAGAAATGTTGGTCCACTTGCGTTTAAAGTCCATCCTGCTTCACCTGCTTCACCACCGCTTGCACTTGTAAATGTTACACCAGTAGCTTCAAATTGAACACCGCCTAATGGGGCTTCAGCAGAATATAAAATTTCAATTGTTCCTGCATCAGCATCAATATTACCAAAGTTCAATGAAAAACCATCAACACAATTATTTGCATCTGTTTCTGAACCACCACATACACCACAAATATCTGCTATAGTTCCTTCACAATCACATGCACCTTCTGGTAATCCAAATTCACCATCTGCTCCGCAACCACATTCTTGTTGTATACCTTCTCCATTACATACACCACAGTCATCAAATGCACCAATACAATCATCTACATCATCACATACTCCATCAGCATCTTCATCGGTTCCAGTTCCACCACATACTCCACATGCATCAAAACCAACACTGCATTCACCTGTACAATCAAAACCTTCTTCGGGATACTCACATAAACCATCGTCAACTGTAGCATCTGGATTGAAATTACATGCTAAAACATCAGTACATCCTTCTAAATCACCAATAGTTAAACAATTAGAACTAAAATCCAATACTTCTCCACCAGGAGTAGACATTACAATGTCTAAAAAGCATAGTTGAATATCACTTATAGAACCTAGTGTAAGATTTGTAAGCAATAGAGGAGTATCAGATGCTGGTAATGAACTACCTGAAAAACTAAAACCTAAAATTGTACTTGAAGACGCACTCACTGTAAATCCATTAGAAGCAGCTTCACCTCCTGAATTTCCATTTATAGTTGCTCCGGTAATATCAAATTGGAAACCACCAATAGGATCATCCGAAGTATAATTAACATCTACTGTTGAAGCAGCTTCATCATAATTACTGAATGAAAGTTGTACTTCAGCAAAGTTAAATTGAAGTCCAACTAATATTAGTATAATATTTTTTATTAATTTCATGTAACCTCCCTACATGTTTTTATTTAATTTAAGTTAACTTAACAAAATTATCAATTTTTTTACTTATTCTTACTTTAAATATAATAGAATTTTAATGTAAAGTGTATTGATAAAAATCAAATTTTATAAAAATTTATAAAATTAAACCGTAAATAATAAATTATAAATGTTAGATAAGTATGTGTAAATCTGACTTTTTTGTTAAAATATTAGAAAAGGCAATTTTTTGTATATAAAAAAAGCCCTTTAAAAAGGGCTTTTGGGCGGAGAGTACAGGATTTGAACCTGTGCACCGAAATAGACGGTGACGGATTAGCAATCCGCTGCATTACCACTCTGCCAACTCTCCAGTCGCGGAGGGGACAGGATTCGAACCTGCAACCCCCAAAAGGGCGACGGTTTTCAAGACCGCTTGACAGCCGCTGTCCACCCCTCCAGCATTAAAATTAACCTTAGTTCAATCTCTAATATTTGTAATTTATTATTTATATCGGAGATTTACCAAAAGGAATGTAAGTTATTTAATATTTTAAAACCCTTTTATTTTTGTAGATTTCTTATAAAATTGAAATACGATATGCCAACCAATAACTATTATTAAAAGTAATACTAAACCTTTAATTCCAGCTATTTTACTATTAAAAAGAACTGTGTGTTGGTTCATCATTGTCCAAAAAAGAGGTACTGACATATAAGTATTATGTTTTGACCTCAAACCTGCCAGTGCAACATCTTTGCCATCAGGACCGCTTCCTTCCTTAATAGCTTTAATTATACGTTGCTGTGCTGGCCAAATTCTAAACCAAACATTGAATGCCATCATAGTTCCAAACATTGCACCTATGTGAATATTAAATGCACGATAACTAAATTGTCCAAAATGAATCATCAGAAATTCAACACCGGCAATAAGTAGAAATGAAATTATTGTTACTAATCGAACATTACTAGCTAGTGTACTTTTATATAAAAAATCATAAATAAAAACGGCAAGGAAAGTAAATGTTATCATGATATGAGTCCACACATTAACTAATCCATCTGACATCATATTATCTCCTGATTCCATTGCTAAGTTTCCTGACCAAAATACTAAATACATAAGTATCAAACCAGTAAACCAAGTCCATGCTGCTCCCATTCTAAACCAATAAAGAGCTCTTGGCATTAGTTCAGGAACGACTTTCTTTTTTGTATCTCCATCCATTGTGCCAGCAAAAGAGGCATTTACGAAGTTGAAAAAATATAAAAGTCCAATCCACATCACTCCAGCAAAAATATGCAACCATCTAAAAATAGGATTTAAATAATCCTCCATGATAAACTCCCTTTATTATTTTTGGGTAAAAAATATCTATTTTATAAAATAACTTATTAAAGATTTTCTGAATTTGAGGATAAATAATCAGCGACACCTTCAGGAGATTCTTTCATAGCAGTATCACCATCTTTCCAGCCAGCAGGACATACTTCACCATGTTTTTGGTGATAACTTAATGCATCAACCATTCTTAACATTTCATCAATATTTCTACCTAATGGTAAATCATTTAAAACTGCATGTCTTACTGTACCATCTTCATCAATTAGGAACGAACCTCTTAATGCTACACCACCACCTACTGTTGTGTTGTCGGCTGAATCTTCAGTTTCAACGTATGCTTCTTGTGCACCAACAAGAACATCATAGTTTCTTGCTATAGATTTATCTAAATCTTGTAAAAGTGGATACTGAACATTTCCAATACCACCATTATTGATATCTGTGTTTTTCCATGCTAAGTGACTCCATCGAGAATCAACAGAACAACCAAGTACTTGTACATTCCTTGATTCAAACTCACCTAATCTTTTATCAAAAGCTAACAACTCAGTTGGACACACGAATGTGAAGTCAAGAGGGTAAAAGAATAAAACAACTTTTTTACCTTTAAAGTCAGATAATTTTAATTCTTGAATTGAATTATCAGGCATAACTGCTTGCGTAGTGAAATCTGGTGCTTTTTTAGTAACTAACATTTAAGAATACTCTCCTTTTTATTTTAGAATATAGATTTGTTATAAATATGTTTTATAAATTATTTAATTTTCTTGTTATGTAAACATGAAATTACTAAATAATAGTAATAATCAATCTCTAAAAATTAAACTAAATTTTACTTCGTGAACAACAAATGAAATCAGATTTATGAATATTACTAAATTTAAATCTTTTTAAAACTGTGAGTATAAAATTAAAAAAATGAATAATATATCAGATTTATTAAAAAGAAATTCACAACATCATCGAATTCTTGAAATAGCAGGTTACATAGGTGAAAAAGAAAAAATTCCTACTTTTATAGTTGGTGGATATATTCGTGATTTAATTCTTGGACGAAATAATAATCCAGATATTGATATTATGGTTGAAGGTGATGCCCTTAAATACGCAAAGAAATTATCTAAAACTCTTAAATTTGGAAAGGTAATTGAATATGGACAATTTAATACGGCCTTAATTCCATGTGGTGATATAGAAATTGAAGTTGCTGGTTCACGAAAAGAAGAATATAAATCAGAATCAAGAAAACCAATGGTATCATTTGCTAATGTAAAAGAAGATATGGCTCGTCGTGATTTTACAGTCAATGCAATAGCGGCTTCATTATGGAATTCTAATTTTGGTCAACTATATGATCCATTTAATGGTTTAAAAGATATAAATCAAAAAAAAATAATCACTCCGTTAGATCCGGATAAAACTTTTAAGGACGACCCACTTAGAATGATGAGAGCGTGTAGATTTGCTGCACAACTAGACTTTATAATCGACCCTCAAACTTTAGAAAGTATGAAAAGGCAAGTATCCCGAATTGAAATTATTTCAAAAGAAAGAATTACTGAAGAAATAATTAAAACACTTAAATCTGATATTCCAAGTATTGGATTTTACAAACTAAAAGAGGTTGGACTTCTAAAATATATATTTCCTGAAATAGATATTATGCCAGGCGTTGAGGTAATTAATGGAAAGGGACATAAAGATGTTTTTATTCATACTTTACAAGTAGTTGATAATGCTGCTAAATTAACAAAGAGCTTAAATGTTCGATTTGCAGCTCTAGTTCATGATATAGCAAAACCAAATACTAAACGATTTTACCCTGATAAAGGTTGGACATTTCACGGTCATGAAGAAATTGGTAGAAGAATGTTAAAAAAAGTTGCCAAGCGAATGAAATTATCTAATGAACTTCGAGATTATTTAATGCTGATGACTAAGCTTCATTTAAGACCAATTGCTCTAGCTAAAAGAAATATTACCGATTCAGCTGTTAGAAGAGTTATGTATGAAGCTGGTGAATTTATTGATGATTTAATGACTTTGTGTAGGGCAGATATCACATCTAAAAATCCAAAAAAGGTACAAAAATATAGGGGTAATTTTGAACGCGTTGATGAATTAATGAGAGATATAAAAATGCGCGATGAAATGAGAGCCTTTCAATCACCTTTACGTGGTAATGAAATTATGAAAATATTTAATATTAAAGAAGGCGAAGTTATAGGTGAAATTAAATCCGCAATTGAGGAGGCAATTTTAGATGGACTTATTGAGAATTCATATGATGCCGCTTATAAATATATGATAGATAATAAGAATAATTTTCTAAAAAGCTAATTTTACTTTTGCAAATAATTACAATTTATAAAACTTATAATTCCCTGAAAAAAATGTAATTTTAATTATGAATTTGAAGACACTATTTTTATTAACAACTATATTTACAGGAATTTTTGGATCTGATAAGCAGAATATTTTATTAGCACTCCATAAAAATATTTCAATATTTAAATTTTCGGATAATAATCAAATAATTTCAAATACAAATCAAGAAATACAAAATGTATTTGAAATTTATTCAATATCTAAAATTGAACCTTGGTTAAAATCAGCAAATGAAACTGATTGTTCAGATGAGATTTGTTTAAATAAAATATATCGAATAAAATCTTATAAAGGTGATGTAGAGAAGATTATTAAGCATTTAGAACTTTTTTCTGAAATAATATTTGTAGAATTAGAACCAATTAATAAACTAACATATAATCCCAATGATCCTCAGTACAATCAACAATGGTTCTTGCCCCAAGTAAGAGCTGATGAAGCGTGGGATTTATGGTTACCTGAATTTAATATAAACCCTGGAGATCCTTCCGTATTATTAGCATCAGTTGATACAGGAGTTGATTGGGATCATCCAGACTTGAGGAATAGTCTGTGGAATAATTTAGGTGAAGATGCAAATGGGAATGGACAAACAGTAATTCAACAGGGTAATTCCTGGATATTTGATCCAGGAGATGAAAATGGAATAGATGATGATGGAAATGGATTTGTTGATGACTTTATTGGTTGGGATGTTTCTGGTACTAATGGATTACCTGATAATAATCCTACTCCACGAGCAGGAGTTTCAACTGGCGGTACTTGGGCGCATGGAACACATGTTGCTGGATTATTAAATGCAACAACGGATAATTTAGTAGGAATCTCATCTATAGCATTCAACTGTAAGATTATATCTGTTAAAGCATCTATGGAAGATAATAATCCCGACGTTTTTATTAATGATGGTTATGATGGAATTTTATACGCTGCTAAAGCAGGTTTTTACTCAGAAGGTGCATCGATTATAAACTGTAGTTGGGGAAGTACTCAATTTTCAACTTCAGGGCAAGCAACTATAAATGTTGCTCATGAAAATTATAATGCAGTTGTTATAGCTGCTGGAGGAAATGGAGTTGAAGATGGTTGGGGTCAAGAATATACAGATCATTATCCTTCAAGTTTTGAATATGTTATTGGTGTAGCCCCTTTAGGAACTGGAGATACATGGAATAATTGGGCAACATACCATGAAACTATTGATATTTCAGCTCCTGGTGAAAATATAAGAAGTACAAAAATTGGAACTGGTTATGTTAATTGGATGGGTTCATCAATGGCTAGCCCAATAGTTGCTAGTTCTATTGGACTTTTAAAATCACAAAATCCTTCTTGGCAAAATAATCAATTAATAACAATGATAATTGAAACAGCAAATCCAATAGTTTATGAAGTCAATTCATCCTCATATTTAGAAAATCGTTTAGGAAAAGGAAGAGTTGATGTATATAATGCTTTGACAATTCCATTATTTCCAAAACTAAATTTTGATAGTGTAGATTTGTTTATGTTAGAAGGAACCGATAATCAAATCCATCCTGGAGAAACTGCCCAAATTAGTGTGATTATTTGGAATGAAAATAATTGGGGTGATGCAACGGATGTAAATATTGAAATTTCTACAGCTAATCCTGATATCTACTTTGAAAATTCAATATCGTTCATACCAGAAATTAATTCAGGTGGAGTTGAAATAAATTATTATGATCCTTTTATTGTAGAGTTTTCTGATAGTATTGACCCTGGAATTTTAGAATTTCGTTTAGAAATAACTTCGAATTATTATAATGATTCATTTTATGAATTTGAAACTAATTTTAATTTAGAAGTAATTGAACCACTATTAATATTAGGTGATATTAATAATGATTCTATAGTTAATATTTCAGATATATTACTCTTAGTTAATATTATTTTTTCTGGTGATATAAATGATTGGTTAGGGAGTTCAGCAGATGCAAATCAAAATGATTCAATTGATGTAACTGACATAATAACAATAATTGGCATTATTTTAGGTGAGTAATTAAAAATTATATTTAATATCAAATCTGAAATTAGAAAAATTTTCCATAAGATTAAACTGGTAGTTTGCATCAGAAGAATAATAATCATTTCCTAAAATTTTAGATAAATTTATTAATAAAACGATATTTTTTGATAAGTTATATTCTGTTCCTAAGGTAATTAATTTTCCATTAATTTTCAATTTATTATGTATTTTATCAACGAAACTTTCATTTTCATCCCAAATACCATTATTATTTTGATCATTGAATATTTCTCCTTCATCCCATGTTCCATTTCTTTTATTTGTGAAGTCTAATAGTGTATTAAAATATACTCTTAACTGATTATTTAAACTTAATTTATTGAATTGGAACAAAATTGCTCTTTCGGTCAAAACTCCTAGTGGTGAGCCCATTCCTGGTTTAAATAAAAGTTCAGGATTTATATTTTCAGGTATATTCGGAATATCTGGAATATCAGGAAATTCATCAGAAATATATTTTAAACTTTTGTAATAAAATATTTGACTTAGAAAATTTAATTCATTTGAAAATGTATACTCTAATTGAAAATTTAATTCAATATATTTAGACTCCTCATTCCCACGATAAGTGATGTGAAGAGAATCATTTAATTCAGGATTAAATGATGCTTTTTCACTAATTATATTAATATCTTTAGTTAAGAAAAAACCAATATCAGAGCGGATTGTAAAATTATTCTTTAGTAATAAAGTACTTAATCCAAAGACGTTTGTTTTTCTAAATCCATAGTAAATGTCAATATATGGAAAGGAAATATCAGGACCATTCCCAAAAACATTCACTCCAGAAAAATTAAATATTCTATCAGAACCTGAAAAATAAGAAAAACCTATATCAAAATTATCTATTGTATAAATTAGATTAAATCCATATTCTGATGGATTTTCTATTTCAATTGTTTCTTCTTTTGTTGGTACTATTGGAATTACTTCAGGGAATTCTGGATCTATTTCCCCATTAATTATTGGCATTCTACTTACGTTATGGAATGGAGAATATATAAATTTCAATGAAAAATTATTCCAATAAATATTCGATGCAAACGAGTAACTACCTAGCTTTCGAGATGCGCCACCATCAAATAAATAATAATAATCTAATCCATTTAAATTGTCTAAAGGACTATTTTCATCAACAAATCCCCAGCTATGAATTTGTTTTCCAATCCTCAGGTCTCCAATAGGGACGTACCATGTCAAATACAGTTCTCGTAAATCCAGTATAAAATCCTGAGGGCTATTATCATAGAGATAATCTCTATCTAGTTTTCTGTTCCATTCAAATGCTAATTCAGAATTTAGAGAAAAATCATCTTGCTGATTTATATATTTTAATTCTAACATTCGATATGGAAGTCTTAAAATTGAACCTTCATTTATCCGATTTGCATAGGAGAAATTTGCATTACCAGACAATTGAGATTGGGGAAAAATGAAACCTATTAAAATTACTATTATTATTTTAATTTTAAACATATGATTAGATACTCCTATTTAAAGCTGAATTTAGCCATTCTAAAACTTCTTCACCCTGTTCAACCCATGCTTTAGTTAAAGCCCAATCAGGGAAATCACCTAATAATTGTCCATTCCACATGTAGGTGACTTTTGTTTGCTTGTTATCTAATTTCTCTAAAATCCATTTTCCACCAGCATTTGGTAATCGAATTGCACCTTTAAATTGAATTGAATTAGGATGATTTACAGAATAAAAATAGAATTCTTTATATCTTATTGTTTCACTAATTTCATATTTTACAATATAGTCTCTACTTGAAATTGGAAAAGGCATGTCCAAATATACGTGAATTATATCTTTTTCATATAATTTTACTTGAGTTATTCTTTCAAAAATATCTGGATATTTTTCTTTATTTTCAATAACTCTAGATACTTCATTGAAACTATGATTTAAAATTCGTTCAGACTTGCAGATTGGATAGTTCTCAAATTCAGTCCAACCAATCCAGGTTTTATCATTTTGTAAAACTTCCCATTCATTAAAGGCCTGTGAGGGTAAATTGATTTTTTCTATTGTAAGTCCCAAATTAAAAAAAGTCAATATAATACTTAAAAATTTACACAATTAGAAGTTACCATTTAAAAATGTTAAATAAATTCTTTCGCAATCATTTTTAATTTGATTTTCTGTAAGATTAAATTTTTCTAAGTCATATTTATGATTAGATTTAAAGTTTTTTTGTTTTTTCGCAGTTTCTTTTATCAAATTTTCAATATCTTTAGATTTTTTCACTTCAAGAAATTCTAATATTTCGAACATAAGATTATCAAAATCATTCATTAATCTATCAAAGGTAACAATCTTTACTTTTGATTTATCAATTTTATTATTAATCCAATCTTCATGAAAGCGAATCAATAACTCTTTGAGTGCGTTATAAAGACGCGATAAATATCTCTTTCTAAGATCTTTTGGTTGATTCCAAAATCCAAACTTCTTATCTAAAACACCAGTAACTAAACTTAATCCAGATGGAATAACTTGTAGTGGATCTCTAATCATATATAAAACTTTACCCTGGGGAAAATAATTTTGAAATTCAGGCATATTTGCACTTACAGAAAAGAGTTTTCCAAAGTAATATTCTTTTTGAGCCTTATATTTTTTTTTTGACCACATTTTACTTAACCAATCAAAATCACGGTGGGACATATTTCGTTGTTTTGGATCAAACCATGAAAATAAATCTTGCTCTGCCCATGCCAAAATAAATCCGTATAGAAAAAAGCCATCATTATATCGAAACAGAATAGAAGCATCATCTGTCTCAACTGAGCTTAGACTAGTTTTATGAGCATCCGTTGAATGATGTTTTGTTGGGCTATATTTTTCCAATAATGGTAGTATTGGTTTTAATAATTTCTGTAGTACAATAGAGGGAAATATCATCTCCCACAGTTCACTACCTGTACCGAAATTTTTTGATAGGAATCTCTGTAAAAAAGTTGTTCCTGAGCGCGGATTTCCAACGATTAAAATTGGATTTTTTAATTTATCATTAACTTTTTTAGGGTAAAAAAGCTTATCTAAAATATTAAAATATTTCACTATAAATTTTAAAAAAAGTAATGAAAAACCAGTAAAAATTGGAGTTATCGATTTACCAAATGTTTTACTAATTGTAAAATAGGCAGTTTTTAGTCGTTTGAATGTAGTCACATTATACATGATTTTAAAATTAACTTATTCCTTATAAAATTTTATTCCGAATTCTTGTAAAACTTTATTACAAGAAAATTCGTTGAAAATTTAAGACAATAACATAAAATAGTGTACTAATTTTTGTTTAAATCATTATGTTAATAAATAAAATTTAAAAATGTAACTAGGAGCAAATTAAATGCACAAAAAATTACTAATTTTAATATTTTTTCCAATATTATTATTAACTCAAGAAGTGTTTGATGGCCTTTTACTTTTTTCTCCAACTACTAGTGGAGGTGGAGGTGGAGGTGGAAGTAATGGAACTACATATTTACAAGATAATGAAGGTAATATTGTTCATACTTGGAGTTTTACAAATGGAGCTGCAAGTATGCCTTATCTACTGCCTGATAGCTCAATAATTTATCCTTATCGTGTTTCTAACCCGACTATGAATTCTGGTGGAGTTGGAGGTGGAGTTGCTCAATTATCATGGGATGGTCAAATATTATGGAATTATGTCGTATCAAATGAAAACTATCAACATCATCATGATGTAGAACCATTACCTAATGGAAATGTTTTAATTATTGCTTGGGAAAATTTTTCATGGAGTGAAGCACAAGCAATGGGTAGAACATCAATTAATAATCCTTTAAATCAAATGTGGAGCGAAGCAATTTTAGAATATGATCCAATTCAAGACGAAATTGTTTGGGAGTGGCATTTATGGGATCACTTAGTTCAAGATAGGGGGCCTGAATATGGTGCTACTTATGGTGCAATATCAGATCATCCTGAATTATTAAATATTAACCAAGGAAATGTAGGAAGTTCAGGTGGTCCCGGTGGTCCTAATGCTGATTGGATACATATAAATGCAGTTGCTTATAATCCAATTCTTGACCAAATTGCTTTTTCATCTCGTCATTTTGATGAAATATTTGTAATAGATCATAGTACAACAACCGAAGAAGCTGCTTCTCATACAGGCGGAAATTCGGGTATGGGAGGAGATTTTTTATATAGATGGGGAAACCCTCAAAATTATGGTAGAGGAACAGCCTCTGATAAAAAGTTAGAATCTCAACATGGAATTAATTGGATTCCTGAAGGATATCCTGGTTCTGGTAATTTCATCTTATTTAACAATGGTTATACTAACAACACTTCTGCTGCAATGGAGTTTGTTCCGCCATTAAATGATGATGGGACTTATGATATTTCTACAGGAGAACCATTTGAGCCTTCAAATGCTATATGGATTTATACTCAAAATGGAGTTCAATCTGATGTTCAGAGTGGCGCTTTTAGACTACCTAATGGCAATACTATAATTACTGAAGCTGATGACGCATACGTTGTAGAAGTAACTTTAGATGGTGAAATCGTATGGGTATATGATTATCCAGGAAATAATACAATGATAGCAAGGTGTAATAAATACGACTTAACAAATTTAGGTGGTGAATATAATAATTTAGGTGACATCAATTCTGATAATATAATTAACGTTTTAGACGTAATTCAGGTTATTAATTTTATATTAGGTACTTCAAATCCGGATGAAACTCAATCAATATTGGCAGATTTGAACGAAGACGAACTAATAAATGTGACAGATATTATATTGATTGTAAATATAATTTTGATTGGTTGATTAGGATTTAATACAAATTATAAACCAACCCATTAAATATCAGTAAGATAATTTTTAACATGAATATAAAAATATCAAATTTAGGATTTTATCTCCCTGAAAAAATTGAAACTTCAAAGCAATTAGCAGAAAAAATTGGTAAAAGTGAAGATTGGATTATTTCAAGAACTGGAGTAAAAGAGCGTAGGGTATCTATAATTGATGTTGATGAAATGGGGGCAAAAGCCGTTCAATCAATGGGAGATTTAAAAAAACCAAATTTAATAATAAATGCCAGCGGTGTTGGTAAGCAAGTATTACCTGATACTTCAGTTTTTATTCAAAAAGTATTAGGTTGGTCAGGAATACCATCATTTTCAATTCATTCGACGTGCTTATCTTTTATGACTGCACTTGTAAATGCCTCAGGATTGTTGTCTGCAGGATTATATGATCGAATTTTAATTGTCTCATCTGAAAGAGGAACTAAGGGACGAAACTTTAATGAACCTGAAAGTGCAAGTTTACTAGGTGATGCTGCCGCTTGCGTTATAGTTGAAAATGATAATTTAACTAAAAGTAAAATCAATTACTGGTCAATGAGTACTTGGCCAGAAGGGGCTAATTTAACAGAAGTTAGAGGAGGTGGAACTGCCAGGCATCCTCATGATTCTATTACAACTTTTAATGACAATTTATTCCATATGAAAGGACCTAAAGTTTACCGTATGGCACGAAAAAAAGTTTATAAATTAATAAGTCAAATCCTTGTAGAAAATGAATTAACTCAAGAAGATATTGATTTAGTAATTCCGCATCAAGCCTCTGGCTCAGCGGTCCAAGCATATGTAAAATATGGTGGTTTCCCTAAAGAAAAAGTAGTAGATATTATTTCCAATACAGGAAATTGTGTAGCTGCATCAATACCGCTTGCAATGGCAATTTCTCATGATAACGGTCAATTAAAAAGAGGTCATAAAGTTCTCGTAATAGGTACTGGAGCTGGTTTATCTGCAGCTGGTATGTTATTAACTTTCTAAATTAATCCTCACAGTTTTGCGGCATTTCAACTAAAAACGAATAATAAAATTGATCTAAACTAGATTCAAAGTGTGAACTATTTAATATACATTCTGGTATATTTTCACATAATTCATTACCACCAATTGCAAAATAAGGATACCATGCTGGGTCCATTTCACTCCAATTAATATTCAAATTACAAAAACCATTTGGTAGAGTTTCAATTTGATTATTGAATAACCATAAATATTGTAAATTAGTTAATTCAGCAAATGAGTTTGGGATGGTTTTTATTTCATTATAACCCAAATCTAAATTGTAAAGTTCAGTTAAATTTCCAATATTATTAATGATATTTGTAAGTCCATTATTTGAAAAATAAAGTGAAATTAAATTTGTTAAATTTTCAAATGATTCAGGCATCACTTTGATATTATTCCATTCTAAATATAATGATCTTAAATCATCTAGGTTGCCAAAGTTCTCAGGTAATGTATCTAAAGGTACATTTACTCCACTAAAATAATTTCCTGCAATCCAAATTCTTAATCGTCCATCATACCATGTTTGTGTACCAACTTCTAATGGAGAATTATAATCTAAGTTATTTAAGGAAATAATCTGATTTATAACATCCAAATCCTGATTTTTAAAACAATTATTACCTGATAAAATATTTATAGAATGAGGGACTTCAGTAAAAAAAGTATATTCACAATCTCCGCATTCGTAATTATACGAAAGACAATTCCCATCACAATCATAATTTGGTTCAGGATAAGAGCATAAACCATCATCTTCTGTTGCATTTTCATTATAGTTACAGGCATTCAAATCAGTACAACCCAATATTTCTAGCTCATCACATATTCCATTTAAATTTTCATCAAACAGGCAATTTGAGTCACAATCGTAATATTCCTCCGAATAAGTACAAGAAGAATCATCATTTTCAGCTTTATCATCAAAATTACATGCAGAAGAATCCATACAACCTTCTTTTTGCGAACATGAAATAAAAATAAAATACATCAATAAAATAATAAGTTTTTTCATTATTTTTCCATAATTATGTTTTGTGAGTTATTTGTACCTTCACTTGTTACATTAATTAGATGTGACTTTCCTAAATAAGGATGGTTAATAGGAGTTGTAGAAACAGAAAAGGTGATATTATTATTATCAGTTTGGTTAACTGGAATTTGAATTATTTCAATTTGTTCTGGACTAAGCTCAAATTCAATTAATTGCGTAGTTAAAAAATTATCTGTAGAAGAAATATCAAATTGAAATGTTTCTTTATAGTTGGATTCATTTTTAACTAAGAATTCTAGTTCGTCATCGATTAAGGATTTATTTAATGTGTTTTCATTAAAATTAATTTCTTTCGGTAAGATTAGTGAGAAATTCCCTGCAAATAATCCTTTGATTCTTTGTGCTCTATAAACCGCTCCTGCAGGTAATGTTAAATTGTATTTTCCTTCCCATACAATTTCATTTTCTGAATTAACTTCTAATGAAGTTCCTCCATCACCAACAGTGGTAATCATGTAATTATCATTTTCAAGTTTTTGAACATTTCCAGAAGCAAAACCAAATAGATTTTGAGGTAAATTATATTCCCAAACTATTTCTGCACTTTTATTATTATTTATTTGGATTTCTAATCCTCTTGATATTGGATAATCTGTGCCAAATAGAGATTGACTCAAATTTCCATTATCTAAAATCACAATATTTTTATTTGGTAGAATTTGCAAACTATGCTGAAAACTAAATTGTAAATTATTTCCAAAATCAATATCGCCTGAACCAAGTTCAATCCCCATATTCCATAGTAATGCGCCGCTTGGATATGCAATTTTAGAAACTCGTGATAGATGTCTGGAACTAATATAAATGGTATTTTCATTTTCATCAAATGCAAGTGCATTGGCGTGTGTCCAATCATACCGGTTTGCTTGATATGCTTCCATCCATGTGCCGCCATGAATATCATAGTCATTCATTGTGAAATAGTCAAATGTTGACCAACTCCATACTTCAGCACCAGTCTCTGAATCCCATTCTACTATTCTATCACCAACCCATCTAAACTCAATTGTTTCACCGTCTGCAACGTAGCCGATACCTTGGAATTGAGGTGTCCAACTCCCTCCTGCAGGTATCGGTCCATATTTTGATTCTTCAACAATTCCCATATAATTACCATTTGGTAATTGAATAAGCTCATGATGTAGAAAATGATCATTTGGTTCTTGCCAAATTATTTCATTACGACTATTGAATTCTATCCCAGGTAAATTATTCTCTAGATGTGGACTGTATTGACTACCAAATAATTTTCCATTAGAATTCATTGAGTAAAAAACAAATTGTGAATTACCAGTATTCCAAATTTCATTTCCTACAGCATCAATTGCTGCTGAATAAAAGTCAAAAAATGAACCATAAATTGTGAAGTCATTTTGAGAATTAGAATTATATATATTAGTATAAGCATTACCTAATTTTTCACCAATTCTAAATTTAGATGAATCAACCCAATTATCAAAGTTATGGGATTCTGAAATTACTTTTATTCTCCAAAAATATTCAGTATTCCAATTTAAATCATTTGTAATGATTTTAACTAAGGAAGATGAAGTTTCATTTATTTCGCAATTTGAAAAATCACTATTTTTGCAGATTTCAATAGAATATGTGTTAGCAAATTGTTGTTGTTTCCATTCAAATAAAATGTGAGTACTATAAATAATCTCATTAAATTCAGGTTCAATTAATTGAGATTGAATTGGTAATTGTGGTTCATTAATGTTATTAATTATTTGATCATCTTTCAATAGGTCACAAGATGAAAAAATAATAATTAATATTAAAAATTTTGGTTTCATGTTTATCCTAAAATGGTAGACGTTGTAAGTTTTTTTCATGAAAAATTTTATCATCAATATTTGAGTTAAGCTCGATATTTTCTATTTTTACTCTAGTCGATTGATTCTTTTGGAGATTTTCAATATGTATCAATTCTGCAATCCAATAATCTTGTATTTTTTTATAATAGAAGAATTTCTCTTTTAATAATTCTCCATTTTTATCAAAAGAGTGTTCTCTTACAGGAATTAAATTATCTATACTTATCCAAGTTATATGTTTACTATATTCACTTTTAAGGTTAGCATTTGGTATAGATTCCAAAATATAACACTTCTCATTTTTGAACTCTTTATGTTCAAGTAGTTTAAACGAATATTCACCTTTTTTTCGATTATATAAATCTTCATAGCTCAAGTCAGAACCCATAAAAGAATCTCCTTTTTTCTTTGATGAAATTCTTCTAGTTTTTTTAAAGGCAGGTAACCACATTCGCAAATCTTCAGATTTATTAGTTTTTTCAATTTTTAAAAAAGATATACCTTTTTCAGAAATTGGTGCTGTAAACCATATAATTTGTTTTTTTCCATTATCTTTAGTTATGGAGCGAAAAGATAATGTCTTCATTTTCTTTCTCTTAATTAATAAAGTTATATTTGATTTTATATCTGCTGGTTTTAATACTCCATCCATTTGATTTACAAGATCAATTCCTGAGAATGGAAATAATAAGGATGCAAAAATAACTGTAAATAATTTCATATTAAATTTCTTAATTGTTTATTAAAAAGTTGAGAAATGGATCCTAAAATTAAAATTGTAGAAAATGAACAGGAAACCATTGCAAAAAACATCAAAACTCCTATGTACTTTACTGGAGTAAAAGTAGATAGAATAAGTGCTGAAAATGCCATATTTGAGGCTGAATCTAAAAAAATAGGGTATCCAACATCCCTCACAACACTTTTAGTGATATTAGAAGTTTTAGTTTGTTTAGCCTTCTCTCTAAATTGAGCAATAAAATGAATTGCAAAATCTACACCTACTCCAATAATAATTGAAGATAATATAGCCGTTACATGGCTAAGCTTTATATTTAAAACTCCCATTATACCATAATTTAATAGTACCGCAAAACTTAATGGTATAACAGACAAAAACCCCCATATATAAGATTTAAAGAAATAACGACTTATTACAAAAATTAATAATATTGCGCTAAAAATATTTACAAATGAAGTTTTTACCAATAAATTAGCCATATCTCTTATGATAACTAGAATACCTGAAATTGTATAGGAATCTTCAGTGAAATATTGTGATAAATTGTTTGAAGTATTTTGAACAATCTTATTTGCATTTTCTGTACTTACAGATTTTAAACGTACATTAATTAATCCTGTTGTGTAATCCTCATTAGAAATTGTTGAAAAATCATTTTCATTACCTGACATTGAATAAATAGTAAAAAGATTGTTTATTTTTTCTTGGGTTTCTGGAATTGTTTCAAATACAGGATTATTATCAATTACAGATTTATGCATTTTTTTAATAATATCTACAATTGAAAAACTAAAGCTTACTTCTTCATTGTTATCTAGTTGATTTTGGACTTTATCAATATTATTTAAAATACTTGGTGACTTTAAATTATCCTCAATTTTTATTACCATATTTAGGTACCCTCCCATTTTTTCGTCCATAAAGTCAATGCTTTGACGGATTGTAGTACCTTTTTCAAAAAAACTTTTAAAATCTACATCAATCTGCACAGAAAATATAAAAAATCCTGCAATAATTGCTACTAGTAGGGAACTATTTAAAATTAATTTTGGAAATTTTTGAATGTAAATAATAATCCAATCAACAAATATCTCAATAAAACTTTTATTTTTTAAATAACCTGATTTAGGGTCCCAATCTACTAATGATATGAGAGATGGTAAAAAAATAGTGGACAAAACCCAAGCCCACATAATTCCAAAACTAATTGTAATTCCATAACCAATTAATGGATTAATTGGCGCTGAAATTAAAGTCAAAAACGCAACTGCAGTAGTGAAGCTAGTTAGGAAAATAGGCATATTTAATTGTGAAATAGTATTTTGTATTGCTTTATGCTTATTATTAGTATTTTTATACTCTCTAAAAAATTTTGCAATTACATGAACGCTATCTGAATTTGCAATAGTTAGTAAAATAATAGGCATAGATGAATGAACCATAGTAAAATAAAAAAAATGAGAATTAGTTAATTTGAGCATCCAGCCCATGAATCCCATCATTGAAATTAGTGATAAAATAATTACTGAAAATACCATAGCAACTGCTTTTAAAGATTTTAAATTTAAAAGTAATATTATAATCATTATGAAAATTCCAAATATAATTAATGAGTAAACATCATTTTGAATTAGCTCTGGGACATAGCCTGTTAAATAAGGTTGACCAGAATAATGAATACCGATTTGGCTATTAAAAGTTTCAACTATTGGAACGATTGAATTAACTAATTCATTATTATTTATATTTATAATTGGACGAATAATGATATTAGTATATTGAAAATTCTTATCAAAAAACTGAGAATTTATTTTTTGATTTTCTTTAATATACTTTATTAAAGTTTCTAATTCAACGTTTGAAATAGTTCTATCTTGTTGGAGTGGAGAGACTTCCATAAATCCATTAATTGCCTCGATTTTATCTAAATTAGATATAGAAACGACCTCTTTAACTAATGAATTAGCACTAATTTTATAAGTTAAATCCCATATAATTTTTAAATTTTCAGTTGTTAGAACAGATTCATTTTCATTTCCTAATGTAATAAACATTAAATCTATATTACCAAATTCATTTTGAATTTCTTCCCAAGATTTACGTGATTCAATATCTTTTGGAAGCATTTTCATTATATCATCGTCAATATAAATCCACTTGATTCCAATTCCAAATAAAAGGGTGAGTCCCAATAGGGAAAAAAATATATTTAATGGATTTTTTATAATTGATTCTATTTTAAGGAGCATTAATTAAAATTTTATTATCAAACCTGTTATTGCCTTTTTAATTTAATTGACTTAAAATACTTAAAAAATATGTATCATCAATCAAAATTATTTAAACAATATATAACATTTACCTTTTGATATATGTTATTCATAATTGAGTTTTAAATTATTTAACCATATAAATTAATTGTGTGGGATAAGTTCATTCTTTCTTCTAGTGTTTAACAAGTAATAGGTATGATTACTTAGCTCCTTTTTCTTTTATATTCATTATTAAATCATCGTATAATTCATACATGAATAAAATTAGAAAAATTTTACCTATCATTGGATTATATTCATTTATATTTACTCAGTTTAGCTTAGTTGAAGTCGATATGGATCTGACCCAAATAAGAGATTCTGATAAGCAATTTCTTAAATCTTTACCAGAAGATATAAAATCTTATTATGAAAATGTAGTTTATAATTCAGATTCTGAAGATTTAGAATTAGAGATTTATATTAAATTAATATTAGAAAATGTACCTAGAACAGGAAATGAAAGATTAATCACTACACAGTTAATACTTACAAACCATATCGATCAATCATATTATACAAAGTCAGTAAGTTTTAATTATTCCTCAGGAGTCAATTTATCATATAGTTTAAATTTTCATAGTTTACGCTCAATATTAGATTATTACGGTTTATTATTTGTAGGAAGTGAACTTGATATTTGGTCTGAACTTAGTGGTGAAATATATTTTATATTAGCAGATGAAATTGCAAATTCAGGCCAAGAATCAAGTTTTAGTGAAGGTTGGGATAGTCGTAAACAATACATTGAAGATATTATAGATTTTAAAGAATTTCGGAAATCGAAATTTTTATTTTTTCAAGCATTAGATCTAATTTATTTAGAAGGCACTGATTTCATAGATCAAAAAAAAATATTTACTGAATTTTACAATATGTCTATAGAAATTCCTGATTATATGTTTGAATCAAAGTATGTTAGAAATTTTTATAAAGCATACAGCGAAGAAATAGCAAAGTATTTTTATCAATTTAATTTAATAAATGAATTGCAGGAATTTCAATTTTTGGATACTGAAAATAAAGATGTTTATAAAAAATACCTTGGCAATTAAATTTAATTATTTAATCTTATTCCTAATTACTCTAATTTCATTAATACTCTCTAATCAGGAGACAACAATAGAAATTCAATCCAAGATTGATAATCAGAGTGAGGAATTAAATAAGCTTAGATTGAAAATTAAAAGTATAGAGGACCGGATAAATTCAAAAAAAAATGAAGTTTTTAATGTTGAAGAAGTTTTAGAACAATTAGATGAGAAAATTAGATTAAGTGAGAAATTGATCAGATCTCTTAATAAGGAAGAGGTCATTATTTCATCTAAAATTCTACAGACTAATGAAAATATTACTAAAAATAAAGCTGATATATTTACACTCAGAAAAAATCTATCTCAGCAGGTTCAGTATTTATACAAGTACGGACGTTCTAAGCCTATAGAAGATCTGCTTACGACTAAAGATTTAAATTCTTTTTACTATAAACGAAAATATCTTGATATAATAACTACTTATCAAAATACAATATCCTCTCAATTAGATTCAGTTATTACAGAATTAGAAAGTCAAAAAAATGAATTAAATATTAATTTAATCCGAAAGAAAAAAATTAGAAAAGAAAAAGAACACGAAAATATTAATCTTGCAGATGATAAAAACTTAAGGAAAAAATATTTAAAAAAAATTAAATCAGATACAAAAATATTAAATACAAAACTTAATGAGCAACGACAGCTTGCTGAAGAAATAAATAAAATGATTAAAGTTCTTATTGCAGATAAAGAAAATGCTAGAAAAAGAGAAAAAGAATTATTAAGGAGAAGAGAAAATAAGTCTAATATGGGGGGAGATTATTTTGCCTCTATGAAAGGAAAACTAGATTGGCCGGTAGATGGTGAAATAATATCAAAATTTGGTCCAACTTATAATAAACATACAAAAACTTGGTCTGATAACCCTGGAATTGATATTGCAACCAATAGAGGTACCCAAATTTATCCTGTATTGGATGGTTTAATTACCACAATAACATTTTTAAGAGGCTATGGTAATATTATTATTATAGATCATGGTGGAAATTATTATTCTGTTTACGGTAATCTTGAAAATATTATAGTATCTGAAAATCAATATGTTAATGAGTCAATGAAACTTGCAGTAGTATCAAGTAAACCTGAAAAAGATTCAACACTTCATTTTGAAGTTTGGGGTAATTTTGAAAAATTGAATCCAGAGGATTGGCTTAAATGATATATCCTAATTTAATACTTAATGATACAATCTTTAATAGTTTAGTCAAATCACATAAATTAAATCGATTACCTCATGCTATAATTTTACATGGTAATAGTGGAGTAGGAAAAGAAGGACATGCAATAGAATTTTCTGCGTACTTAAATTGTGAAGTTAAAGAAAAATTAAGAGCTTGTGGTCGTTGTTCTAATTGTATTCGAATAAGTTCATTTCAACATAGTAATGTCAAATTAATTATTCCAATGCCTGCTTCAAATAAACCAAAGAATAGTGATGGATTCAGTATAAATACATTGTCTTTAGCTCAACAGAAATCTTTTATGAACGCTTTGAAAGAAAAAGAAAATAATCCGTATTACAAAATTAATTTAAAAGCAAACTCGATTCCTATTGATATCATAAGACATATAAGAAAGGATTTATTTATGTCTTCTATTGAAGAAGGCTGGCGAATTATAATAATTTTTGATGCAGAAAAATTATGTACTGGAACTCAGGCATCTGCTAACGCTCTATTAAAAATTTTAGAAGAACCACCTGAAAAAACATTATTTATCTTAACTACATCTTATCAAAATCAATTATTAGAAACAATTAAATCAAGATGCCAAAGCTTTTATTTCACAAATCATTCAGTTAATGAGATCAAACAATTTTTTCAAAATAAAAATATTGAAGAAAAAAAAAGCTATATGATAGCTAAAATGAGTGATGGTAACCTAGGTATAGCATTACAATTGATTGAAAATTATGAATCTATTCCTAAAGATATTGAAATTATTTTTGAAGCATTTTTTAGTGGTAATGATTCATTTAATCAAAAATTCCAAAATAGATTACAGGATTTAAATAGAGTTGGAAATAGAGAACTTTTTGATAATTTTTTTCAAATACAGCTACAATTAATTAGAGATCTTATGTTGATTAAAATGGATGAAAAAAATAATGAAATTATTTTTTTTCAATTAAAAAGAAAATATTTACAAATAATTAAAGATAATCCTAAAGCTCATTTCCACTCTATGCTGGAAGCTATCGAAGATACTATTTATATGGATCAGGGAAATGTAAATTTATCTCTTAACGCAATTAGTTTGATTTTTGATATCCAATCATGTCTTCGTGGTAATGAATATCAACCTGTGATTAAATTTTAATTATAATCCAAAACTTAAAATTACAAATAAGCCAATAATTGTAGCTATTTTCAGTAAAGTTGATATTAAATTGTAGTTCTGATATTTTTTAAAAACAATTAAAAACCAAGTAATAAAAATACATGGACTAAACAGTCCCCAAAAAATAGGGAGATAATATTTGTTAACTTCCTGGAATAAATATATGTTTCCTCCCCACAGTAGCATGATTATAGATAGAATTAAATATAAATTAATACTATTTTTTATCCCAAAATATACTGGAAAAGTTATTACTCCGGTGATATAATCTCCTTTAAGGTCTTCAATATCTTTTATTAACTCTCTTAATATTGTTAGGTTTATGGCTAGTAATGCTGGAATCCAAAGTATATTGATTTGTCCAGTAAGACTAATTTCTGTGAATAAAAATACACTACCTAATGAAATTCCAATTAGAAAATTACCCAAAAAAGGAATAGACTTAAATATTGGAGTATAAGTTATTAGTATTGGAAAAATAATAAAAAAAACAAATTGGAAAGAGTTTTCATTTAGTTGAAGTAGTGCAATAAATGAAAATAATAGAATTATTAAAGAGATATAAAAAGTTGTAGATTGGAGTATTTTATTTGAGCATAATGGCTTTTTAGGGCGATTTATTTTATCCACTTTAATATCAAATATATCATTAATTAGATTAGAAAAAGCAGTAAATCCACCAACAACAATGATTGAATTTATAAGATCAAAATTTAAATATAGTTTATTCAAAATAAATGCAGATATACAAACTGATATCATAGATATTAATACATTTAGTGGCCTAATCATTGATAATATTATCAATGATTAATCCTTATTTCTATAAATCGCTTTTCATTATTTTGATCTTTATGAACTTTTGTAAAATAATCTAGATTAAGAAAGATTTGATTTATTTCGTTAATTTGACTTTCTCCCCCAGTTTCCAATAGCATATATCCATTATAGTTTAATATTTTTTTTCCAACTTCAGCAAATCGATTATAAAAAGATAATCCATCTCCTGAATCAGTTAACGCAATTTTAGGTTCATATTTTATAACATTTTTTTCAAGCTTAATAAGCTCCTTTTGAGGAATATATGGTGGATTAGAAATTATACAATCGAAGGATTGATTTAGTTCATCTTTTAAAAAATCTAATTCAAAAAAATTTAAATTATTTACAGATGTATTTATTACATTTTTTTGCGCAATTTTTAGAGCATTTTTACAAATATCAATTGCTATACCAGAATGAAAAATATTTTCCTTAAGTAAAGTAATAGCAATACAACCACTACCTGTACCAACTTCTAAAAAATTAGTATTGATACCTAGTTTTTTAGTTAAGTCTATAAGGGTTTCAGTTTCAGGGCGAGGAATTAATACAGCAGGAGAAACATAAAATTCATATCCATAGAATGGTGCTTTTTTTAATATATATTGAAAAGGCTCATGTTGTTGCCTTCTTTTAATAAAATCACGAATCCTGTTAAGTTCATAAGTATTTAATGGTTCTTCAAATCTTACATAAAGGTCAATTCTATTACAGTTTAATAAATCAGCTAAAAACCATTCAAGTTCAAGCTTAGAATTTGAAATACCATAATTTGAAAGATAGTCTTTTCCCCAATTTATAATATCAAGGATTGTCCATACCCTATTAGAAAGAGAGGCCATTTTTAGAATTAGTTAGATTTCTGAAAGCTGGCTTTTGCGCTCTTCTATTTTTAGCGCTTCAATTGTTTCTACTAAGTCACCATCAAGAATTTCATCTAATTTATATAATGTTAAATTAATTCTGTGGTCAGTTACTCTTCCTTGTGGAAAATTATATGTTCTAATTTTTGCGCTTCTATCACCTGTTGAGACCATTGACTTTCTCACAGAAGCACGTTTAGAATCTTCTTCTTGTTTTTTAACTTCGTATAAACGTGTCCGAAGAACTTTTAATGCTTTATCTTTATTTTTATGCTGAGAGGATTCATCTTGGCAGGTTACTACTAAGCCTGTTGGTATATGTGTGATTCGAATTGCAGATTCTGTTTTATTTACATGCTGTCCACCTGCACCAGAAGCACGATATGTATCAATTTTAATATCAGTATCATTAATTATAATATCAACGTCAACAGCTTCTGGCAGCACTGCGACGGTAGCTGCGGAGGTATGAAGACGTCCACTTGATTCCGTTGCAGGGACACGCTGAACACGATGGACTCCACTTTCAAACTTGAGTTCTCCGTAAGCACCTTTACCTTTTATTCCAACTACTGCTTCTTTAATTCCACCAGTTTCAGAATCACTAAGATTTAGAATTTCAGTCATCCAACCTTGACGCTCAGCATATCGCAAATACATTCTATATAAATTACTAGCAAATAATGCTGCTTCCTCACCACCTGTTCCAGAACGAATTTCAAGAATTGTATTTTTATCATCATCAGGATTTCTAGGAATAAGCATAATTTTTAGTACTTCTTCCATACCAGTTAAGTCGGCTTTTAAACCTTCAATTTCATCTTGAACTAATTCTTTTAATTCTGTATCGTTACCTTTTAGAATTTCTTCATCTTCAACTAGCTGTTTATGTTTTTGAATATATTCTAATGATTTCAGATTAATTTCTGTTAAATCACTATGTTCTTTAGATAGATTTTTGAAGTGTTCAATATCAGAAACTATGTTTGGATTACTCAGTTCTTCAGTTATTTGATTATATCTTTGAACTATCTCTTTTAATTTATCAATCATTAAACTTGATTAATAATAATTAACTTTTAAGATCATCTTCAGATAAATTATACTTCTTCATGTACTTTTCTATTCTACCAGCTGTATCTACTAGGTTTTGAGTACCTGTGAAAAATGGATGAGATTTATCAGATATCTCTAATCTATAAAGTGGATACTCTTTTCCATCTTTCCATTTAATTGATTCATCTGTTTCAATGGTGGATTTTGTCATAAATTGATAATCACATGATGTGTCCTGAAAAACAACTAATCGATAATTTTCAGGATGTATTCCTTTTTTCATATTTATCCTTATTTTTTAATAAATTTCATTTAAGATTTCTTCCAATGCATTTATTGCATTATTAATATCTTTATCCGATGCTGCATATGAAAATCGGATATTATTTGGTGAACCAAAACCATCACCAGGGACCGAGACTACATATTTTTTTTCTAATAAATACATTGCAATTTTTGTTGCAGATTTAATTATTTCACCATTTAAAGATTTTCCGATATAACTAGAGAAATCAGGAAAAACGTAAAACGCTCCTCCCGGTATGGCACATTTAACTCCACTTATAGAGTTCAGTCTTTCAATAATTAACTTTCTTCTATTTTTAAAAACATTTCTCATCTCTTTTACTGCAGATTGATCACCTGTTAGTGCCTCAATAGCAGCTGTTTGAGCTATTGAATTAGGGCATGAAGTACTTTGTCCTTGAAGTTTACTCATAGCTTTTATTACTTCAGAATTACCAGCAGTATAGCCAATTCTCCAGCCAGTCATTGCATAGGTTTTTGAACAACTTTGAAAAGTTAAAATTTTATCAGTTTTATCAGTATAATTGGCAATACTTTTAAATTTACAATCGTATGTTAGCTGTTCATAACATTCATCAGAAAATACCCATAAATTATTTTTTTCTGCTATTTTTAATGTTTGAACTATAGCTTCATCGCTCCATACACCACCTGTTGGATTTGAAGGAGAATTTATGATTAATCCTTTAGTTCTTGGTGTTATTAAAGAAACAAGTTCTTCAAAATTTGGCTCAAATTGTTTTTCAGGATTTGTACCAACAAAAATAGGTTTTGCTCCAGTAATAGAAATAAAATCAGGAAATGAAACCCAGTAAGGTGTAAAAATTATAACTTCATCTTCACTTTGAAATAAAACCTGACAAGCATTGTAAAGTGAATGTTTTCCACCACAAGAAACTATTACTTCTTTAGGTTGATATTTAAGATTATTATCTCTATACATTTTATCGCAGGCTGCCTGTCTTAATGCCGGCATACCTGCTCCTGGTGTATATTTGGTCTTTCCATCATTAATCGCATTTATTCCAGCATTTCTAATGTTTTTTGGAGTATTAAAATCAGGTTCACCTACGCTCATATTTATGACTTCCAATCCTTTTGAGCGCAGCTCAGAGGCCTTACTTGTCATTTGTAATGTTAATGATGGTTGTATTCTACTTATACGATTTGAAAACAAAATTTTTTCCTTAAAATTTAGGGGAATATTTTACTTGAAAAATAGAAATGAATTCAAAGTATTATTTAATTAATCTGGATGATTAACGGTTACTATAGTTTTAACTCCACCTCTAGGGTGAAAATCACCAATAACCTCAATGCTTTTTGGATTACAAGCTTTTTTAAAATCATCTAATATTTGATTTGTAACATATTCATGGTATATACCAATATTTCTAAATTTAACCATATATAATTTTAATGATTTCAACTCTACAATACTTTTATTTGGAATATATGTAATTTGAATATTCGCAAAATCAGGTAGTCCAGTTTTAGGACAAACACAATTAAACTCAGGTATAGAAATGTTAATTTTATAATCCCTATTAGGATGGTTATTATCTACAATTTCAAGCTCTTTATAAGAAGGAAGATTTTTTATTTCCAATTTATTTCCTTTTAATATAAAAAAAGGCATCAATAATGATGCCTTCTAAAATTTTATTTACCTTGTTTAGGCGGTCTTACTTTTCGTCGTCTTTTGTGCCGACGTTTTTCAGTGGATATATCATCTTTTTTCTTTAAGTTAAATTTATCACTTTTTCTCTTAAAATCTAGTTGGCTTTTTTGATATGAGAGTTTAATAAGATCGTCTCCAGAATAAACAATTGTATTTCTTTGAATCGTATTACCTGAAAAAACAGAGTTTAACGTAAATAATAATATTAATAATATTTTCTTCATAACTTTTTTTTATACTATAAATAACAATTTATTTTTTAATCCCACTCCTCTAATATAATAATAATATCGCACATAACACAATAATTTGTTAAAGTGGAGAATGTTGGTTGTGATTATCTTTATCTAAATCAATCTTATTATCATTATGGTAGTCTTTTTTATTTCCTTCTTTCTACTCTAAAGGAATTATTGAGTCTGAAAGAATTTCAGTTTTATAGTGAGTAATTTTATTTTTATCATTCCACTTATTTGTTCTTAGTCTTCCTTCAATACTAACTAACTGTCCTTTTTTAATAAATTCAGTTACAAAATTAGCTTGTTTCCCGATTGAAACTATATTGTGCCATTCAGTATGGGCAATTTTACTTCCATCTGATTTTGTAATTGTTTCATTCGTTGCTATTGAATAATTAGCTATTGCTATACCAGATGGTGTGTATTTTCCTTCAGGAGGTTGGCCAACTCTACCAATTAAAATTACTTTATTGATGCTTCTTTTTTGCATTTTTTTTGTTTAAATCCAATATTATAATTTGATTCATAAAAATCTACTTTTTTACTTAATTAACAATTGATTATGTATGAATTGGTAAAGATATTGTAAATATAGTTGATTCATTAATAGTACTATTAATTATCAGCTCTCCTTTATGAGCTTCAATGATTTTCTTAGTAATTGAAAGTCCCATTCCGAAGCCACTTTTTTTATCAGAACTTTTATCTTTTATTCTGAAGAATGGGTTAGTTATTTTTTCAATATTTTTTTTGCTAATTCCTTTACCATAATTTTTAACATGAATTTCAATATTTTTAGTTTTCGATATATTTGCAGATATTTCCACTATTTTATTTGGGAGACCGTATTTAATTGCATTTTCAATCAAATTTCTTAATGCTAGTGTAGTTTTTGTTATATCTATAGAGATTATTTTTAGAGGTATGTTTCCTGATACTAAAATTTTATCATATGAGTTTGGAAACATAGCAATAGTTTTGTTAATAAGTTCCTCTGTATTTATAGTTGAAAGTTCAAGATTAGCATAAGGGCCAGATAGCCTGTCAGACATTAAAAGATTAGTAACCATTCCCTTTAAAAACTGTATTTCATCAGCTAGTCTAATCTTATTTTTATGCTCTGGAAGCATTTCTGCCAAGAGTCTAATTCTTGCTAATGGAGATAGTAATTCATGGCTGACCTCAGATAATAAAAGTTGTTTACGATTTAATAATTCTTTTATTTCTTGTATCATTTTATTAATTTCATTGGATAAATCTGCTAGTTCGTCTTCTCCAATTATTGGAATTGTAGACTCTAGATCACCTTTTTGTAATAAAAGAATTCTATTTTTCATTAATTGAATAGGTTGTAAATAATTACGTATCACAATAAATAGTAAAGCTACCGCAATGATTGTCATTATTGAGCCAGGAATAAATTTAGTCGTAATTTCAGAAGGTAAGTAATACTCAAGGGCCATTAAGTATTCGTAGTCACCATAATTAGCATAAGTGACTGTATAATCATATTTTTCCTTATAAATTTCTCCAAATGATACATAGACTGGAATATCAATATCATATAAAATTCCAAGGGTATCACTATCCGAAAAACTAACATAACCATCTTTAGAGAAGGATTGTGGGTTTGCCCAGATTTTTTCATTATTTTTATAAATACAACCAAATAACTTTAAATTTTTAAGAGTTTCCTTTACTTTCAATGTATCAGGAGGAAAGCCCCATGACTCGACAAGATTAGAATATAAATAATATTCATGTGCGTCCAATATTGTGTCTTGGGTATATGAAGATTTTTCTGTTATATAAAAAAAAACAGAAATAATTGTAAGGGCAAAAAGTGAAAAGAAAATACCAATTTTAAGAAATAATTCTTTGCGAAATCGGTATTGAGGTTTTTCTTTAATTTTTTGGAACTCCAATAAATTTATATCCTACACCATGAATTGTTTTAATGAAGCGATTTTCAGTGGGATTCTCACCTATTTTTGATCTTAATCGACTTACTAAAACATCAACAGAACGGTCATAAGACTGCCATTTAATTCCTCTTATATTTTCTACAAGGAATTCTCTATCTAGAACCTCGCCGGGATGTTCTACGAAAAGGAGTAAGACTTCATATTCTGTAGTAGAAAGATGGATTGAATTCTCATTAATAGTTACTTCTTGTTTTAATTTATTAACAGAAAGACCTTCCTCAAATTCAATAACATCTAATAAAACTGTAGAGGTTTGACTTCTCCTAAGAATGGATTGAATTCTTGCAAGTAATTCTCTTGGTTCAAATGGCTTGGGCATATAATCATCGGCACCTAATTCTAAGCCTACAATCCTATCTGTTACCTCTCCTCTTGCTGTTAACATGACAACTGGAATTGCTGAAAATTCTCTAATTTTTCTTAGAGCTTGAAAGCCATCCATTTCAGGCATCATTATGTCTAAAACAACTAAATTAGCATCATTCGTTTGAAGGAATTCAATACCTTCTTTAGGAGAATGGATGACTTTTACATCAAAATTGAATGAAGATAAAAATTCTTCAAGTAATTGTGCTAAATCTACATCATCATCAATGATGACAATCTTTTGTTCTTTTTTATCAGAAATTGATTTAAGACTCATTATTATATTGGTCCTCCTAGTTCTTTTTTTAATTTTTCAATTGTTCTATTTAACTCAGGATTTATGAGTATTTTCTTTTCAATAGTTTTGTGTGCATGAATAACAGTTGAATGATCACGTCCGCCAAAATGTAAGCCAATATTTATTAGCGAACTATTAGTTAGTTCTCTTGATAAGTACATTGCAGACTGTCTTGCAATTGCAACTTCCATTGTGCGTCCTTTACCAATTAATTGTCTCTCTGTTATACGCATTTCTTTTGATACAACTTTTAAAACATGGTCTATAGTTATATTTTCAAAAGCTGATGTGCCCATAATATCTAAAATAACTTGTTTTGCTAAAACCATATTTATATCTTGACGCTTTAATGATGCAAATGCTAATAGTCTAATTAAAGCGCCTTCTAAATCTCTAACATTTTCTGTAATACTAGATGCTATAAATTCAATGATATCAAATGATATTTCTAGACCTTCGGAGTCTGCTTTTTTCATTAATATTGCGATTCTAGTTTCTAAGTCTGGTGGTTGGATATCAACAATTAGCCCTGATTGGAATCTTGAGATTAATCTATTCTTTAATCCACGTAATTCATTTGGGTGTCTGTCTGTTGTCATTACTATTTGTTTCCCACGATGATGTAAATCATTAAATAGGTGGAAAAATTGCTCTTGTGTTTGCTCTTTGTTTTGAAAAAATTGTACGTCATCAATTAACAACATATCTACATTGCGATATTGTTTAGAAAATTCTGCTGATTTATTATTTTGAATTGCAGTAATAAAGTCAAGCATGAATTTTTCACTTGTCAAATATACAATTTTAGTATTTGGTGAAATTTCTAATAAACTATTCCCAATTGCCTGTAGTAAATGTGTTTTTCCCAAACCGGTTTCGCTGTATATTAGCAATGGATTAAATGGTGTTTGACCTGGAGAATCTGCAACAGAAAGAGATGCAGCTTTAGCGAGCTGATTACTTTTCCCTTCAATGTAATTATCAAATATATATCTGTTATTTAATTGACTAGCTTTATGTAAGCCATTTCGACTAGATGCTGTATTTGATTGTTTTTTATCTAAAATTAAATCTGGTATGATATTTTCTTCTTGATCACTAACAACTACACTATAATTTATTTTTAATTCTTTACCTAAACATTCTTTGATAGCAGAATTTATAAGATTATGATATTTCGAATCAAGCCATTCATAATGAAATTGATTTGGCACTTGAAGCATAATCTCAGAATCTTTTAGTTGAGTTGCGGAGATTCCGTCAAACCATGTTTGAAATGCTTGATTAGGTATTCTTGATTTTATGAAATCAAGACAATTATCCCAAATGTCATTACTGGTCAAATATAAAAATCCTATAAAAAAATATTAGTTTATTAACATCTTATTAACATAAAAATGTTTATAATTAAGATAAAATTCTACACTTAGTTTGTAGAACTTATTGATTTATTTTAAAACCAATTTTATCATTAATAAAAATATTAATTTAAGAATTTTTTGTAAAGGCAATATATAATCAATTTATAACTTTAAATGTAAATATTTATTATAAATAGATGGTTTAATTTATGTACAGAAGTGATAAGTTTTTAATTTTTGGTCATAGAGGCGCCCCACATTTTGCACCAGAAAATACAGTTGTGTCATTTAAGAAAGCAATAGAGATGGGGGTTAACTCCATTGAATTAGACGTTTTGTTGACAAATGATGGGCAGGTAGTTGTATTTCATGATTATGATTTAGAAAGGCTTGGTGGAAGATGTGATAAAATTATTGATTTAAACTATAATGAGATTAAAAATATAGATATTAGTCATAATTGGAGTGATGTGTATGGATTTCAGAAAATACCATTATTGATTGATATAATTCAACTTCTGAAGCATTATGATATAATCTTAAACATCGAAATTAAATCCACTGGGATTCTTTCGACAAAAATTGTTGAAATAGTGAATAGTATAATTGTTGAAAATAATTTTGAAGATAATTGTATAGTTTCAAGTTTTAATCCATTTATTATTAGGGAAATAAAAAAGATCAACCCCAATTTATTCACATCTTTAATTTGGAGTAAATCTGAAGTTCCTTTCATTCAAAAATTTTATAAATTATCATACTTTATAGCTAAGCCTAATGGTTTCCACATAGATAAAAATTTTATTGATGCAGAGATTGTTGGGTGGGCAAAATTAAAAAGGATGTATATCTATGTATTTACCGTTAACTCTGTCAAAGATTGGAAAGATATGGAAAAATTCAATATAAATGGTGTGTTTACAGATAATCCTAGGATAGCAATTAGTAAATAAATATGAATAGATTAAACTAAGTTTTGAACCTAAATCTATATAATCCTTAACTTTCTACGTTTTGGTGTAAGCTGTAAATCCAATTTATATTTAAAAATTTAATAAAAATTATAAGAGAATTGAATGCTTAAAAAAATAACATTTCGATGGATTGCAATCACATTAGTTTTGACTTTTGCTATTTTAAAACTTTATCCAACAATTCAATATTATAACCTTGAAGAGAAAGAAAGGGCGAATCTATCAGTTGATAACCCCTTAAAATATAAAGAACTGAAAAGTCGTGCAATTAATTTAGGATTGGACTTGCAAGGTGGTATGCACGTAGTATTAGAAGTTGATATGGATACACTAGCATTAAATGTTGCAGATAAACAATCAGAAGAACTGAGAGAATTTATTCAAGATTGTGCGGATATCTCTTCAAAAGAAGAAGCTTCTTTTTTTGACATCTTAGAAGAGAAAGCTCAAGAAAACTCATTTAGGCTAATTCGTTATTACCATAAGCTTGGGACTACTTCTGACGATGCATCCGTGATTGAAGAGTTAAGAAATAGAGGCGACCAAGCAGTTGGTAGCGCTTTAGAGATAATTAGAAATAGAGTAGATGAATTTGGGGTTTCAGAACCCGTAATTCAGAGGTCTGGGCACAATAGAATTATAGTTGAGTTGGCAGGCGTCAAAGATCCTGAAAGGGCTAGGAATTTAATTCGAAGTACGGCCTTATTAGAGTTTAATCTCGTACGAACAAGTGAGGAATTTGGTTCTATAGCTGAATTAATTGATAAAAAATTGTTAGAAGTTACTGATAAAAATTCCGGCTTAGAAAATAATAATTCTAAGAATAGTCCCGATCAAAATACAGTAAATGATTCAACGGATGTATTTTCTCAAAGTGATGATATTTTTTCCCAAGCATTAGTAGGTGAAACAGATTCTGCTGAAGAGTTTACAACACCCGATGAAGTTTTGATGACAAATCCATTTTCCGGTTATTTGCAGCCAACGCCGGGAGGAGTAGCTGTTATTGAGTCTGAAGTTAATAAAGTTAAGCAAATTTTGTCAATGGAAAGTGTTAAAAATATAATGCCAAGGCAGTCGAAATTTGTATGGTCAGCGAAAACTTTAGAGATACCAACCGAGGTTTCAACCGTAAATTTAAGGAATTTATATTTAGTAAAATCAACTCCTTGGCTAACAGGTGGTGTTGTAGATAATGCGATTCCTAATTTTGGTACTTCTGGGACAGAAAATTCCGGACAAGCAGTTGTTAACTTATCAATGAACACAGAAGGCGCAAGAATTTGGAGTAGAACTACAGGAGCAAATATTGGTCGTAATGTTGCTATTGTTCTTGATGGTAAAGTATATATGGCTCCTGTAATTAGAGATAGAATCCCTGGGGGGCAGACTCAAATTAGCGGATTGGATGATATTGCAGAAGCAAAAGATATTTCCAATGTACTTCAGGCAGGTTCATTACCAGCTCCTGTTCATATTGTAGAGGAAAGAACTGTTGGGCCTTCTCTAGGTAGGGATTCTATTGATTCAGGTATAAAAGCACTTGCTTATGGATTTGGTATAATTATTATCTTTATGATTTTAATATATACAGGATTTGGTATTCTTGCAAATATTGCTGTTCTTTTAAACATTGGTTTAATTATAGGATTACTATCTTCTCTAGGTGCAACATTAACTCTTCCAGGAATTGCAGGATTAATTTTAACAATTGGCATGGCTGTAGATGCAAATGTTATTATTTTTGAAAGAGTTCGAGAAGAATTAGACGCTGGGAAAACAGCTATGGCAGCGATTTCTTCCGGTTATGAGCGAGCATTTATAACAATTTTAGATGCAAATGTTACAACTTTAATTGCTGCATCAGTATTGTGGGGTATAGGAACTGGGCCAATAAAGGGATTTGCCATTACATTAAGTATTGGAATTTTATGTTCAATGTTTACATCTATATTTGTAACTCGAACTATATTAATGTTATTAGGTTCAAAAAAACCTTTAACTAAACTTTATATTTAAGTAGGATTATGAGACTAATAAGAAAAACAAATTTTGATTTTTTAGCAAAAAAATCAATCGGTATGATTTTATCATTAATTTTAATATTAGGTGGATTGACCTCTTTGATTATTAAAGGAGGCCCTCATTTATCAATTGACTTTACACATGGAACTGTTTTTCAAGTTCAGTTTAATGAAGTACCTGAGATTTCACAAATTAGATCGAAATTAGAAGGTAATGGATTTGAAGGTGCTGAAGTAATAGAGTTTGGTAATAATAGAGAATTACTTATTAAAACCAGCTTATTGGAGAATATTGAAGAGGCAAATAGTAAATTGAATTCCGCTTTTTTTGGTATGGAATATGAAATTAGAAAAGTTGAAATGGTACATCCTAAAATTGGTAAAGAATTAAAAAAAGATGCTATTTATGCTATTACTCTAGCGCTAATTGGAATCATGATATACATCTGGTTTAGATTTGATCGTTATTATGCTTTAGGAAGTGTTGTAGCCTTACTTCATGACGTATTTATTACTGTAGGGATATTTTCAATCCTCAATAAAGAAGTTGACCTATCTATAATTGCTGCACTATTAACAATTGTTGGCTACTCTCTAAATGATACAATTGTTGTTTTTGACAGAATTAGAGAGAATATCCATCAGTATAGTAAAGAAAAGCTAGAGAGTGTAGTAAATCTTTCTTTAAATGAAACATTATCAAGGACTGTTATTACTTCGGTGACTACATTAGTTGTAGTTGTAGTATTACTATTATTTGGTGGAGAGGTAATTAATAATTTTGCTTTTGCGTTAACAGCAGGTGTCTTAGTTGGTACATACTCATCTCTGTTTGTTGCTGCACCAGTAATGGTGCATTTAGAAAATAAACATAATCAAAAATTAGTAGAAAATTAGAATTCTAAAAATAAATCAAATAAATATGAAACAATTTAATAACCAAAGTTTCTTTTTTTTGGAGAAAAGATGAGCGTAATCTCAGTTGTTGGTGGCCAATGGGGCGATGAAGGTAAAGGAAAAATTGTAGATGTTTTGAGTTCAGATGTTGAGTTAGTTGCTCGTTATCAGGGTGGTGCAAATGCAGGTCATACAGTTTATACTGAGGAAGGAAAGATTGTTCTTCATCAAATTCCTTCTGGTATTTTACGAGATAACTGTGTTTGTATCTTAGGTAATGGAATGGTTGTAGATCCTGAAGGTCTGTATGAAGAAATTAGACAAGTTTCTAAAAAAAATATTTCTATAGATAATAGGCTGATTTTATCTCATAACGCCCACATAGTAACACCGATTCATAAAGCAATAGATATTCATAGCGAAGGCAAATTAAAAAATCCAATAGGAACTACTGGAAAAGGTATTGGACCAACTTATGTTGATAAATTTAATAGACGAGGTATAAGAGGGATAGACTTATTGAATTTAGAAATATTAAGAATTAAGTTATATAATCGTTTAGAATCCGCTATTGAAAATTTTGAAATTCCTCTAGCTTTAAAATTAGAATTAGAAGAAAAAATAGAGAGCTATTTAAAGATATCTGAAAAGATATCTATATATGTTTCTGATGTTTATGAAATTATTCAATCTCACTTAGATAATTCTCAAAAAATTTTGATCGAAGGTGCTCAGGGTACTTTACTAGATATTGATCATGGAACATATCCTTATGTTACTTCTTCGAGTCCATCAACTGGTGGAATATCTACTGGATTAGGATTACCACTTCATAGAATCAGTCGTCATATAGGTATATTTAAAGTCTATTGTACGAGAGTAGGCGAAGGTCCATTTCCAACTGAACTCCAGGATGAATCTGGAGAGCTATTAAGAAAAATTGGTAAAGAATTTGGTGCTACTACTGGTAGACCAAGGCGGTGCGGATGGTTTGATTTACCAGCTGCTAAGTTTAGTGTTCAGGTGAATGGTTTGACTGAGATTGCACTGACAAAGTTAGATGTTTTGGATAAATTTGAAAAGATTAAAATATGCACAGGATATATGATAAATGGTAAAATACAGTCTGGCTATTCCTCTAGTATGTGTAATTTACAAGAAGTTGAGCCAATCTATACTGAATTCCCAGGCTGGCGAACGTCAACTGTTGGATTCCACCATTCAGAAAATCTTCCGGGAAAAGTAAAAGAGTATATAAGATTTTTAGAAGAGAGTCTTGGTGTGCCGATTAAGCTTATATCTACTGGTCCGGCGAGAGACCAAATTATAGAAAGTTAAATTTTTTTAATAACCCTAGTTTTTTTCCTATTAACTTGTCAAGCCATCTTTCTGGTATTATTTTAATTAATAAGTGATTTTTAAATTTATTTTTTGTAATTAAATATCTCGTTCTGGGATACTTACTGTTTATTATTTTATAAATTAGTTTTGAAACAACTTCTGCATTAATTCCTTCGGCCTCATTTTTCATTATAATTTTAGAAAATTTTTTCAACATTATATCATAGTCGCTACCTTCAAATGAATTATTATCTTTTTCATGAACTTTATTCCAAATTGCAGTTTTTACAGGACCTGGTTCAATTAAAATCACATCTATACCATAAATTTGAAGCTCTCTTCTTAGTGCATCCGAATAGCCTTCTAGTGCAAATTTTGAAGCGGCATATGGTGCTAAAAATGGGAAGGCTCTTTTTCCACTAACAGAACTTATATTAATAATTTTACCTTCATGGGGATTATTTAATTCTGCACCGAGCAACTTTATAAAAGCATTTGTAATGGATACAACACTAAATAGATTTATTTCAAATTGATTTCTGAAATCCTGTGTTTCAAGCAAAATCGATGGTCCACCTATTACTGCACCTGCATTATTTATTAAAAAATCTAAATATTCACCATTTAATGTTTTTTTTACAATTTCGACAGATCTTATAATTGCTACTTCATCTGTTATATCAAATTTTAACGGAATGAAGTTTTTTGAAAAATCTTTAATTAAATTTTTTGCATCTTCAACTTTTCGGATACTTCCAAATACTCGATAGCCACTTTTTAAAAGATATTCTGCTGTAGTTTTGCCAATTCCTGTAGACACGCCAGTTATTAAAATATTTTTCATTTTACTTTTTCTAATATTGATTAAAAATATTGTACTAAAATAATTAATTTTGATTTTAAGGAACTTATAAAATTAATTAGCATAGAATTTTTATATTCTATAAAATTAAAAAGGAAATATAATGAAAAAAATAATTTTTATAACATTTATTACTATTATTTTTGTCTTTTCAAATGATTTTGCAAGTAATCTCAACAGGCTATTTACTTCTGTTGCTGATATAGGTAAGCCGTCTGTAGTTTCTATTATTTCTGAAAAGTCGGTCAAACAAAAAGTTCATCCATTCTTTTTTTCACCTTACGGACAAGATTATCCAGAATTTGAACAAAAGGGTCAGGCATTAGGATCTGGTGTGATTATTAATGCTGATAAAGGATATATTTTAACGAATAATCATGTTATTGAGAATGCGGATGAGGTTAGAGTTAAATTGTTAGATAAAAGAGAGATTCAAGCAAAGATTATAGGTACAGATCCATTGTCTGATGTAGCAATAATTCAGATTGAAGCAAATGATTTAATAGAAGCAGAAGTTGGAGACTCTGATGACTTGAGCGTCGGAGAATGGGTAATGGCTATTGGAAGTCCTTTTGGACTTCATTTAAATCATACAGTAACAAAAGGGATTGTAAGCGCAAGAGGGCGGAATGATGTAATTTCCAGGTTGAATTATGAAGATTTTATTCAGCATGATGCTGCAATAAATCCGGGTAATTCAGGAGGTGCATTATATAATCTCTATGGAGAACTTATTGGTATTAATACTGCAATTGCAACGGATGGTATGTCTAATTCAAATGCAGGTATTGGTTTTGCAATACCTATTAATCAGGCTATGAGGGTTATTGAAGATTTAATTTCAACAGGTTCGGTAACACGTGGATGGCTTGGTGTTTCTATCCAAGATATTGATGAAAATATGGCAAAAGCTTTAAATCTAGATATTTTAGATGGAGCAATAATTTCTCAAGTTTTAAAAAATAGTCCTGCAGAAGATGCAGGTATTAAAGATCAGGATATTGTTATTTCTATAAATGGAAAAGAAATTTCAAATTCTTCTCAGTTAAAAAATTTAGTTTCTAATCTGAGGCCAAATAGTAAGGCTGAATTTGAAATTTTAAGAGCAAGTGAAAAGATATTTTTAAATGTTTCGCTAGGTGAAAGACCTTCTGAAAAAGATTTAGCTGAAGTTTATAAATTTGGAAATTCTTTTTATGATGTGTTAGGCTTAGTAGTTGAAGACTTGAATTCTGCTTTTGCAAAAAAGAACAATATAGATGAAGCAAATGGTGTTGTTGTGAAGAATGTTAAAAAAGATTCTCCTTCATCTGATAATATCCAGCCTGGAGACGTGATTACAAAAGTTGGTAGAAAAAAAGTTACCTCAATTAACGATTATCGCTCTTTAATAAAGCAATATCAAAAAGGTGACTCAATTTTGTTACTTATAAAGCGAAGCGGTGCTTCTCGATTTGTTGCAATCGAAATTTAATAATTTATAATCTTTGAACAGGATATTTCTATTAGGTAAATTTCGTTGTACTTATGGGTAAATATTCAGGTAAAACGATAGCGATAGCTAACCAAAAAGGTGGTGTTGGCAAAACGACAACAACAGTTAATCTTGCTGCGTACTTAGCAGTAACAGAAGTTCCTATTCTACTTATAGATATGGATCCTCAGGCTAATGCAACAACTGGGATTGGTGTTGATCCTGGGTCATATGAAAATTCTGTATACGATGTATTGATAGGACAAAAATCTATAAAGAACTGTATTGTAGATACGAAGCTAGATTGCCTCAAAGTTTTGCCTTCAAGCCCTCAGTTAGTTGGTGCAGAGATAGAATTAGTTAATATGTTTTCTAGAGAAGCAATGCTAAGAAGTGCTATTAAAGAAGTTGCCAATGACTATAAGTATATTTTGATAGATAGTCCACCATCGCTAGGATTATTAACAGTAAATGTATTAACTGCAGCTAATTCAATATTGATTCCAATTCAGTGTGAGTACTATGCTTTAGAAGGTCTCTCCCAGTTATTGAATACGATTCATTTAGTACAAAAGCATTTAAATAAAGAGCTAGATATTGAAGGAATATTAATTACGATGTATGATAATCGGTTAAATTTATCTAAACAGGTAGTTCAAGAGGTTAAAGATTATTTTGGAGATAAAGTTTACGATACATATATCAAGAGAAATGTACGTCTAGGCGAAGCTCCGAGTCATGGCAAGCCTATTTTATTATATGATGCATCTTGTAACGGAGCACAAAACTATATGAATTTAGCGACGGAGGTTTTAGCTAGAAATGAGTAAGTCTCTTGGCAAAGGACTACAGGCTTTAATTAAGTCCCAATCTATAGTTGCCGAAAATGCAATGGAGGATGGAATCGATATAAATCTTATTGTTCCAAATAGACATCAACCACGACAAATATTCGATGAATCTGGCTTAGAAGATTTAACTAATTCGATTCGTGAAAAAGGAATCCTCCAGCCTGTAGCGGTTCGGGAATTATCTGGTGGTAAATTTGAATTAGTTGCAGGAGAAAGACGTTTTCGTGCATCTAAAATAATAGGTTTAAAAAAAATTCCAGCATATATTTTGGATATTGATAAAGATGAAGACCTGTTAGAAATGGCGCTTATTGAAAATATTCAAAGACAGGACTTGAATCCAATTGAAGAAGCAGAGGGATACTTGCTTTTAATTGAAAAATACAATATGACGCAGGAGGATGTTTCAAAGAGAATTGGTAAGAGTCGTCCTGTTATATCTAATAGGATGCGTTTACTAAAATTACCATTAGAAATTCGCACAGCGCTGAAAGAAGGATTGATTTCCAAAAAACATGCAGAGCTACTGGCTGGATTAGCAACTTCAGCGCAAATGATTGGAATATTTCAAAAAATTACCAGAGATAACTTAAGTGTCAAGAAAACTGAGGAGTATGTTAGTAAATTAAGAAAAGCAAAAAAAGTAATATCCAGTAAAAAATCAAATCTGGTAAAGTCAAATTTAAGCACTAAATACGAATCAGATTTATGCTCTAAGCTTAGTACAAAGGTTACTCTTAGGCATAAGGGTAAGCCTAGTCAAGGTAAAGGGCAAATAATAATTGATTATTTTTCACATGAAGACTTTGAGCGTATTTATGAATTGCTTTTGGAAGTTGAATCAAATTAAAGATATAATATTTTTATTTGGTTTAAGATTTAAATCACCTTTAAATTTATGATCTTGTGTTTAAGTGAAGGATAATCATTTCACTCTCTGGTTTTTATCTGAAAGTGATGGTCGGCAAAAGTCTTTCCAAGTATCCAGAGCTTTCCTAGTAACTTTAACGGTACTTGCTGTAATTATATTTTTAATTTCTGTTTTTGGAATGTGGCAATTGTTGAGTCAGGATAGTTTGTTGCAGGAACGTAATGAGCTTTTAAAATATAAAGCAAGAACAGATATTCTTTTATATGATTTGAATGCTGAGAAAGTTTTAATGGAGGAAAGTCTTGAGAATTCGGTTCGCAGTATTTTTGCTGAAAATGGAAAAATATTATCAATTTTAGCCCCTGTAGAAGGGATAGTTACTAAAGGCTTGGAGTGGGATGGAAATAAGATGACTCACTCAGGTATTGATATCGCTGCTAATGAAGGAGATAATATTAAATCTCCATTAGATGGATTTGTTGTTTTTTCAGGAGAAATTAAAAATTTTGGCAACATTATAATTATATCTCACGCTAGAGGTTTGTATTCGGTTTATGGTCATAACAAAAAAAACTTAGTTAATGCTAGAGACTTTGTAAGTATTGGTCAAAAGATTGCAACTGTTGGTGGTGAGGAAGGTACTGGGCCACATCTACATTTTGAAATCTGGCAAAACGATAAAGTTTTAGACCCAAGAAAGTTTGTAAAAATGTACAAGAAAAAAGATGTTTCGATCCAATAAAGTTGGGAAATCTTCCAGCTCAATATTGAGTGCTGATGCTGAGGTCTATGGCGATTTGAAGGTTTCGGGGAGTATACTAGTATATGGAAAAGTATTTGGTTCTGTTAATTCCAAAGGTTCTATAAGAACAGGAAAGGGCTCATTTGTCAAAGGTGACGTGAACGCTTTTGAAGCTGTGATAAACGGGAACGTAAAAGGAGATGTTGTTGTTTCCGGCAAAGTTACCTTGGGGCCTCATTCTCATTTGATGGGAGATTTAACCGCGGGTATCCTAGTGATTCAAGAGGGAGCAAGGTTTGATGGTCTTTGTAATATGGTGAAAGATGTTGGAAGTAAAACTAAACCACTTATAAAGCAAAATCAGTCAGAAGGATAAAATAAAATTTGAGCACAACGCTTGGATGAGATTCTCTGGATCTGGAATTCAGATGGTGGTTTTAGTGTTGTTGAGTTTGTGGCTTGGAGAGCAAGCCCAGAATAAAGGTTGGATAAGCTCTCCATGGGGGCAATTAGTCGGAGTTTTTTTTGGTGTTTTTGCATCAATTTATCATTTAATTAAATCGGTTAGTAAATATTGAAACCATTTTTTAAATCATTACTAATAGGGACGCTTACAATGATATTAGTTGGGTTATTCCCACTTCTTTCATGGGGTATGCCTTATTTGAAAGAAATTTTAGTTTCATTTACATTGAGTTTGGTAAATGCAATTGTTGGATATGTACTTGTTTTAAATAATCATAGTGCCGACCATAATACATTTATTAAGAATGTTTATGGTGGAATGATTGTTAGAATGGCTTTTGTCTTAGGTTTCTCTCTGTATTTTACGATGAATGGCTATTTGCAGACTATCCCATTCTTCATCTCACTGATGATTTTTTATGTAATCCATCAGTGGACAGAGATTTTAAGTTGGTTAAAAGTGCTCCCATCTAGAAAGGTGCAAGTTAGTTGAATAAAGGATTTAAATTTATTTTATTTGTAATATCTTGCTTATCTGTCCTATCAGCTGGTGATAGCTCTGGTTCGTCTGAGACTAAAGATGAGGGCGTCACAGGTGAGGTTATTGTGCATCATATCCAAGACGGGAAATATTTTGAAGTCTTAAATCCTACTAATTTATTTTTTTATCTAAAAAAGAAATTTTCAGGTGATTTTAACGATTCTAAAGAGGAATCAAACTATCTTCATAAAAAAGAAAATAAAATTTATTCAAAATTAAAATTATATTCAGTTGATAATACTGATTATAACAAGTGGGATAAGGTACTTCCTTCATTGGGTAAATATTTAAGTTGGAAAGCAGATGGATCTGGAATAAAAGAGGACCCAAATCAATTATTTATAACAAAACAGGCAATTATGATGTTTTTAGCATCACTGTTTTTAATTCTTGCATTTACTATAGGATACAGGAAAAATAAAAGAGTTCAATCTGGATTCGGAAATTTACTCGAGGTATTTGTTGTTTTTATCAGAGACGAAGTTGTTTATCCTAATATGGGTGAAAAGCAGGGTCGTCGTTTCTTGCCTTTAATTCTTACATTTTTCTTTTTTATTGTTACCTTAAATTTAATGGGACTAATCCCCGGAAGCGCAACGGCTACAGCATCTTTTAGTGTCACTATTGGTTTAGCGCTTATTACTTTTTTTACTTACATCATTTTTGGGAATAAAGATTTTTGGAAACATATATTTGCAACACCTGGTGTTCCAGCATGGTTGTTACCAATTATGATTCCAGTAGAAATTATTGGATTATTCACAAAGCCATTTGCACTTTCAGTGAGGCTTTTAGCAAATATGAATGCAGGGCACATTATTATTCTTGCATTTTTAGGAATAATAATAAATATGAAGAGCTATGGTGCTGCTTTAGGTGCAGTTCCTATGGCTATTGCAATCAACATGTTAGAATTGTTTGTTGCATTTTTACAAGGTTATATCTTTTCTTTACTGTCATCAATATTTATTGGGATGGCAGTTGTTGAACATGAACATCATTAACATAAAATAATAGGAGTTAATATATAATGGATGCACAAGGATTAGCATATTTAGCGGCAGGTTTAGGCGCAGGGTTGGTTACTATGGGAGCTGCAAGTGGAATTGGTAAAATTACTGCTGCTGCTGCAGAAGCAACAGGAAGACAGCCTGAAGCTGCTGGTGATATCAGGACAACCGCTTTAATCATGTCTGCTTTGATTGAAGGTGTTGCCTTATTTGCAGCTGCGACTTGTTTCTTATTACAAGGTAAATAAAAGACCTGGAGTAACGCATGCTAGAAGTACATGGTGGACTACTCTTTTGGACTGTATTAACTTTTCTCATTCTTTTAGGAGTGCTTAAGAAAGTTGCTTGGGGCCCAATTATCTCTGCTCTTGAAACAAGAGAAAAAGAGATTAAAGATGCTCTTAATGCAGCTGAAAAAGCCAAAGAAAATGCCGAAAAAGCACAAAAAGATTATGAGAAAGTTGTTGCAAAAGCAAGAGCTGAAGCACAAGATATAATTGCTGAAAGTCGAAAAACCGGAGATAAGCTTAAATCTGACATCGAGGAGACTGCTCGAAAAAATGCGGAAGAAATAACCGAGAAGGCAAAAGTACAAATTGAAGCAGAAAAAGAAAAAGCATTGAGTGAAATCCAAGATATTGCTGTTGAATTAACAATGAAAACCGCTGAAAAAGTTATTCAAAGAAATATTAATAGTGCTGATAACAAAAAATTCATTGATGACACATTGAATAAACTTGGACAGGCTTAATGGCATTTAATTTTACTACAAGTCAATTTGCTCGATCCCTTTTTACTGTTGCTGAAAATAAGGATGATGTATTTGAGGTTAAATATTCACTTGAGCAGTTAGTAAAACTATATCGAAAAAATCCAGAATTTCGATTTATTTTATCATCTAAGCGCATTGAAAAGACTCAAAAACTACAAATTTTGAAAAATGTACTAACAGGTAGAATAGATAGTTTGGCAATTGAAATTTTAAATATTCTCTTAGATAAAGACATAGTTAGAGAATTACCGGCTATTATGAGTCGTTACCAAAATATTGTTTCTGAAAAAACAAAATCTGCACAGGTTTTAATTACAGTTTCAGAATCTATTGGTGAGCAGCAAATTTCTAATTTGAAAAAGTCTATAGAGACTAAAATAAATAAAAAGATAGATATCCAGCTAAATGTTAATCCTGAAATTATGGGAGGAATGGTTCTAAGGCTCGATAATACAATTATCGATGGATCAATCAAGAGACAGTTGGAAAAAATCCGTAAACACTTCGTTCTTAACTAGAATTGATTTGGAGAATAAATGGAAGTAACTACAGATGACATAACTTCGTTACTGAGAGAGCAGTTAGAGGCTTATCAGCCTGATTTAGATGTTGCTGAAGTAGGTGAAGTTATTAATGTTGGTGACGGTGTGGCAAGAGTTAGTGGACTTGAAAATGTGATGAGTTCTGAGCTTGTTGAGTTGCCAAACGGTGTATTTGGAATGGCCTTAAATCTTGAAGAAGACAATGTTGGTTTAGTATTGTTTGGAGATACAAGAAGCATTCGTGAAGGTGATATTGCAAAACGAACAGGTAAAATTGTAGAGGTTCCTGTTGGTAAGGAAATGCTTGGACGTGTTGTTGATCCATTAGGTAAGCCATTAGATGGAAAAGGTGCGATTAAGGCTGGAAAGTCTTTGCCGATAGAACGTAAAGCACTAGGTGTTATGCAGAGGCAGCCTGTAACGCAACCACTTCAGACTGGAATTAAAGCTGTGGATAGCATGATACCTATTGGACGTGGTCAGCGTGAATTAATAATTGGAGATAGGCAGACTGGTAAAACAGCTGTTGCAATCGATACGATTATCAATCAAAAGTATACTCATGAAACGGATGAGCCGGTTTATTGTATTTATGTTGCCGTTGGCCAAAAAGCATCAACTGTTGCAAGTCTCGTTTCAGAGCTAGAAGAAAACGGTGCGATGGAATATACAACGGTTGTTACTGCAAATGCTTCTGATGCGGCACCAATGCAATTCATTGCTCCATATAGTGGAACAGCTATGGGTGAGTTTTTTCGTGATAATGGTGGGCATGCTCTTATAATTTACGATGATTTATCGAAGCAAGCAGTTGCATACAGGCAGATGTCTCTTGTATTAAGAAGACCTCCTGGGCGTGAAGCATTCCCTGGCGATGTATTCTATTTGCATAGCCGTCTTTTAGAAAGGTCTTCTAAACTTTCTGACGAATTAGGTGGAGGCTCATTAACAGCCCTCCCTATTATCGAAACTCAGGAAGGAGATGTATCTGCTTATATTCCTACTAATGTGATATCGATTACCGATGGACAAATCTATTTGGAGACAAACTTATTTAATTCAGGTATTCGTCCTGCGATTGATGTTGGGTTATCTGTTTCTCGTGTGGGTGGTGCTGCGCAAATTAAAGGCATGAAAAAAGTTGCAGGTACGCTTCGCTTAGATTTAGCTCAGTTCAGAGAATTAGAGGCATTTGCAAAATTTGGTTCAGATTTAGATAAATCTACATTAGCTCAATTAACTCGTGGTCAAAGAATGGTTGAAATCTTGAAACAAGGACAGTATGTACCAATGCGAGTTGAAGAACAAGTTGTGATTATTTTTGCAGCGAGTAAAGGTGCATTAGATGATATTGAGCTTTCAAATGTTAGAAAGTTTGAAGAAGAATTAATGAATTCCTTAAAAACATCTAATCCTGAAATTTTATCTGAAATCTTATCCAAAGGTAAAATCAGTGATGAATTAGATTTAAAATTATCAGATGCAATTAATATTTTCAAAAAAGGGTTTATAGCTTAATATATGGCAAACCTGAAGGACATACGGGACAGGATAAAATCTATTAAGAGTATTCAGCAAGTTACTGGGGCAATGAAAATGGTAGCTGCGGCTAAGATGCGTAAAGCTCAAGAGCGTATGGAACAAGCTCGGCCGTATTCCAATAGATTGTCAGAGCTTATCAAGGAATTACTTCCAGATGTAGATCGAAATCTTTTATTACTTCTAGAAACTCGCAAAAAATCAAGATATACCTATGTTATAATTACTTCAGATCGAGGTCTTGCTGGTTCATTTAATACTAATGTGCTAAAAAAAGCACAAAAGGAAGTTGATGAGCTAGGAAAAGAGAATGTAGATTTAATTTGTATTGGTAAGAAAGCTAGAGATCATTTTAGAAGCAGAGAGTATAACATTATTTCTAGCCATTTAGATTTTTGGAATGATCTCAGTTTTGATCATGCTATTCATTTCGGGAAAGAAATTGTAAATCGATTTGTAACTAGCGAAGCAGACCATATTCAGGTTGTATATAATGAATTTGTAAGTGTGGCTACACAAACAGTAATATCAGAACAGTTGCTGCCACTGGAATATAATCAAGAAGAGCAAAAAGATGAAGAGAAATTCTTTGAACCATCTAAGGATGAAATTGTTCTTAATTTGATTCCTAGACATTTAAATGTGCAGTTATGGAAATATTTGCTAGAATCCTACGCAAGTGAGCAGGCAGCAAGAATGCTTGCTATGGAGAATGCAACTACAAATGCGCAGGATATGATTCGCGATTTAACATTAGAATTCAATAAGGCTCGCCAGACTGCCATTACAATGGAAATTCTTGACATTGTAGGTGGTGCTGAGGCATTGAAATAAGAGAGGAAATAAATGTCAGCTAACGGTAAAATTTCACAAATTATGGGTGCAGTAGTTGATGTTGCGTTTGAAGACGGACATCTACCTGAAATAATGAATGCACTTGAAGTTGAAAGAGAAGAAGGTAAGCTTGTATTAGAAGTTGCTCAGCATTTGGGTGATAGCATGGTGAGAACTATTGCTATGGATTCCACAGATGGATTAATGAGAGGAATTTCTGTTAAAGACTCTGGAAGTCCAATTACGGTACCAGTTGGTCAAGAAACTTTAGGTCGTTTATTTGATGTTCTTGGAAACACAATAGATCAAAAGGGTGAAGCTAAAACAAAATCAACATCTCCAATTCATAGGTCAGCTCCTCCTCATGAAGAGTTGGCAACATCAAAAGAAGTTCTTGTTACTGGAATTAAAGTTGTCGATTTAATGGAACCCTATACAAAAGGTGGTAAAACTGGATTATTTGGTGGGGCAGGTGTTGGTAAAACTGTATTGATTCAGGAGCTTATTAGGAACATTGCTACTGAGCATGGTGGATATTCTGTATTTGCTGGTGTTGGTGAAAGAACTCGAGAAGGAAACGACCTTTATAATGAAATGACTGAATCTGGCGTTATAGATAAAACAACTATGGTATTCGGTCAAATGAATGAACCTCCTGGTGCCAGGTTGCGTGTTGCATTGACTGGTCTGACTATGGCTGAATATTTCCGAGATCAAGAAGGTCGTGATGTTTTATTGTTCGTGGATAATATTTTCAGATTTACTCAAGCGGGTTCAGAGGTTTCAGCATTATTAGGAAGAATGCCTTCGGCTGTGGGATATCAACCAACACTTTCTACTGAAATGGGTGATCTTCAGGAAAGAATTACGTCAACGCAAAAAGGATCAATTACATCTGTACAGGCGGTTTATGTTCCTGCAGATGACTTGACTGATCCGGCTCCAGCGACAACATTTGCACACTTGGATGCTACATCAGTATTAGAAAGAAAAATTGCAGAATTGGGTATTTATCCTGCGGTTGATCCATTAGCATCAACATCTCGAATTTTAGATCCTCGTGTGATTGGTGACAGGCATTATGATGTTGCTAGACAAACACAAATTGTTCTTCAAAAGTATAAAGATTTACAAGATATTATTGCAATTCTTGGTATGGATGAATTGTCTGATGAAGATAAGTTAACGGTATCAAGAGCAAGAAAAATGCAGAAGTTTATGTCACAGCCATTTTTTGTTGCGGAACAGTTTACAGGTAAAGAAGGTCGATATGTTTCAATGGAAGACACTGTATCTGGATTTGAGGCAATTCTTAACGGTGAAGTAGATGACTTAAATGAAAATGCATTTGCTTACGTAGGTACAATTGATGAAGCGATTGAAAATGGTCGTAAATAAGGAATTATAAATGTCTGATGACTTTTCAGTAGAAATTATTACTCCAATAAGTCAATTGGATATGGGGAATGCAGAGTATTTGCGACTTCCTGGAATGTCTGGTTTGATAGGTGTTATGAAAAATCATGCATCTGCACTCATATCACTAGGTATAGGCGAAATTAAAATTGAAAATTCTGAAAATACTCAATATTTATCAACAAGTGGTGGAGTTTTAGATTTTAAAAATAATAAAGCTCAATTATTATTAGAATCTGTCGAAAAAGCAAGTGATATAGATATAGAGAGAGCTAAAAACTCTCAAAATAGAGCGAAAGAGAGATTAAGGAATAGTGAATCTGATAAATTGCGTGCTGAGATTTCATTACTAAAAGCACTAAATCGATTAAAAGTAGGAAATCGCAGTTAATCCTTAAATTTTAATTGGATTAATAATAAATTAAGAGGTTTTAAAATAAGATTTTTAAGGTTTAAATTATGAAAAAATTAATATTTATTTCAATATTGTCAACTTTAGTTATGATTGGGTGCGGAAAAAAACCGCAACCTTCACCTGAAGAGCTCATACCAGAAATTCCTGAGCCAGTAACAATAACTGAAGAGAAATCGAGTGAAGATTTAACGGATATTTTAATACCTGTTAACAGTGGAAATATTGATGCTCTACAAGTTGAAGGTGGTGAGGCAGAAGTAAAAGACAGTAGTGATGCTGATATTGTAGGATTAGATAAACAGGAAGTCGAACTAGAAGAAGTTTTAAATGAAGATGAAAATGGGTCAGGAGAAGAAGTAGTCGTCGAAACTCAAGTTGCGGTAGATCCGATACAAGATTTGGATGAAATTGTTCCTGATAGTGTTTGGACAGAATATATGATTAAGCCTGGACAAACATTATCATTAATTGCATATGAAGAATATGGCAATCCCAACGAATGGCGAACTATATATGGTTGGAATAAAGAAAAAATTGGTGATGACCCAAACATGATTCATCCATATCACTATTTAGATTTATTAAAGCCAAGTGAGAATTCTGTAGAATTTGAGCCTGATTACTATATTCATAAAGTTACTCGAGGTGAAACACTTTGGACTATTTCTAAAAAAGAATATGGAGATCAATATGCCTGGGTTGTCTTATACTGGGATAATGAATCATTACTTCAAGAAAATGATGGTGTTTTAAGGCCAGGAATGGAGCTGAAAGTTAGAACTGAACTTTGGCCAGAATTTTAAATTAAGATTAAATTTTGATAAATAAGGGAGTGATTTATTACTCCCTTTTTTATTTACAGAAAATAGTTATTTTTTTAGGAATAACTCGCACATCAATAGGTGTAGAACCAGTAATTTCACCATCTATGTTGAGAATTTCATTTTTTTGAGGAATAAGTGAAAATTTACTTACTTTATAATGTTCTACTAATGGATTTTTAATATGAGCACCATCGAATACAGTAGGTAGCATAGATAATAATTTTAATCTACTAGCTTTATGCTTTACGACAATTAAATCTATTAATCCATCGTCTAATTCCGCGCTCGGTGCCATTTTCATGCCTTTACCAGTATGTATAGTATTGCAGGCAATTATAAATGTAAAATCATCAATAATTTGTTTATCATCAACAACTAGTGTTGCAGGCCTTGGTTTATATGTAAATACTTCTAAAGCACTTAAAATTGTGTATCTACTTGTACCCATCCATCTATATTTTTCAGCTTTATTTGCAATATCAGTCACTAATCCCCATCCAATTATATTTATAGCATATTTTGTGACATGATTAATTTTAAGTTCTGCAAGATCAACTAGTTTCTTATTGCCATTAATAATTGCTTTTGCAGCATCAATAGGATTTACTAATTCTAAGTCATGCATAAATGAATTACCAGATCCGCCTGGAATTAAACCGATAGGAATATTAACATCATCTTTACGAAACATCAGTCCATTGACAATTTCATTAAGTGTACCATCGCCACCGATAGAAATTATACCATCATAACCTGTAAAATCTAATTGTTCTGTCAGTTCTTTTGCATGACCTGCAAACTTAGTTTCAATTACATTAAGTTCAATATTTGAATTGTCGAAAAGAGGTTTTATTTTTTTTAATAGTTTTGGTCCTTTTCTAGATCCACCATGAGGATTAATAGTTAAGTAAAATTTCATATATACTTTCTGATAAATTATTTATTGATTTAGTATGCTTTTGGAATTTTAAAAAATATTAGATATATAATTTATATTATTTGTAAAGAAAACAAATAGAGAATAATGCGGGTAGAAATTAGGCGCAAAAATATATAAATATCTTAATAATTATAATTCATATTAAATAATTTGAATTTTAGTGTGANATAAATCAATTGAGTAAATTTATCAAATAAATTAATTAAAAATTCTTTGTTTTGAAGATGTTAACAGAGTATAATAAGCTATCATATTCTCTGTAGTATATGTTATTTTTTGTAACAATACTGTATCGATATGGTTACTTTTTAGAGAGAAAAATATCTCTTNAAAATTTAGATAGCAAAACCTGAAAAATGTTTTCAGTAATTGAGGAGGAAGATGGTGAAATTGTTAACACGGTTGAGTTTTTTATTAATAATTATGGTGACGGCGTTATATGCACAAACAAGTGCAGATGCAAATGCCGGTGAAAATCAAACTTTAGAGATTGTACATGATGGAGATCCATCAACCAATACGCAATCTATAACCTTAGATGGTTCAGGTTCTCTTGGTACTGACTTAGAATGTTNGTGGGTCTTGGATGGCTCAGTTGTTGGAACAGATTGTGTCCTTTCACAAGACCTGACAGAAGGTTCCTACACATATACATTGAATGTAAGTAGCTCGGATGGTACAAGTGACTCTGACGATGTCTCAATTACAATTTTAGCAGAAGCAAATACTCCTCCAATTGCAGATGCTGGAAATGATCAGATATTTACAGTTGTGCATGATGGCGACCCATCTACCACTTCCCATGAATTTACGTTATGTAATGGTAGTAGTTACGATCCAGATGGTGATGATTTAACATACCAATGGGTAGGATTTGAATGGAATCGTTCTGGTTGTATTACAGATGAGTTAAACGCTGGAGAAGATTATATCTATGTGTTAACGGTGACAGATTCCTATGGTGTAAGTCACCAAGATTTTATTTATGTAAGTATTTTACCTGAGCCAAACGTTGGTCCGGCAGTTGTTGCAGGAGATGACCAGAGTTTACAGGTCGCACATGATGGATACCCGTTAACAACAACTGTTGATACACGTGTATGTGCTGAAGGTTCTGACGCTGATGGAGATGATTTTACATATGCATGGAGTACAGGAGCTGCAACAGCATGTATTGATTTAACATTAGAAGCGGGTAACCATGACTACACGGTAACGGTAACAGACTCATATGGTGCAACAG
>NZIV01000077.1 GCA_002689995.1 Fidelibacterota bacterium | reverse complement strand
AATATTATAAACAAGTATGTATTTACGCTTTCAATAGAAAAGAATTAGAGAATTATAAAAAATTTGGAAAAAAATCAATTTTAGAAATTTCAGAGGATATCGAAATATTAAGGTTTTTTGAGATAAATAAAAAAATAAAAATGGTGAAAATTAAAAACAAAAGTATAGCAGTCGATGTAAAAACTGATATAAAAAAAGTTCAACAATTTATACAACATGAAAAAAAAAATTAAGTTTCTAGACCCAAGTATAAAAAGAAAAAACGACCTTACAAATAAAAACTTTCAATTAATTAAAGGAACAAATATACCTTTACCGTCAGAGGTTGAAATAAGCGAATCTGGAATTTGTAACAGAAAATGTTCTTTTTGCCCCAGAAGTGATCCGAATTATCCTGATATCAATGAATTTATTTCTCCAAAATTACACTCAAAATTAATAGATGAGCTTAAAAAATTAGATTATAGAGGAGTAATAAGATACTCGGGTTTTGTAGAGCCCCTTTTAGATAAAAATATTTTTAACTTGATATATGAAACAAAAAACAAAATTCCGAACTCAAGATGCGAAATTGTTACGAATGGTGATGTTTTAGATTTAAAGAGATTAAAAAAATTATTTGAAAACGGATTAGATACTTTGCTTATAAGTGTTTATGATGGGCCTAAAGATGCTGAAAAATTTCAAAATTTATGTAATCAAGCTGGGCTACAAGAGGGTCAATATGTAATTAGACACAGATATTTTACCGAGAAAAAAGATTTCGGTTTAACTATTAGTAACAGGGCAGGAATGATGGAAAACTCTGAACACAAAATCCCTGCACTTAAAACCCAAATGAAATCAAAGTGTTTTTATCCAAGTTATACTTTTTTTATGGATTATAATGGAGATATATTAATGTGTCCTCACGACTGGGGAAAAAAAATGATTTTAGGAAATCTTAATAAAAGTTCTTTCATGGACATATGGGCATCAAAAAAAGCAATTAAAATTAGAAAAAAACTTAATAAGGCTGATAGAGGGTTTTCGCCTTGTAATGTTTGTGACGTTTCTGGTGAACTAATAGGCAGAAAACATTCTCTAACTTGGGATGGTGTAAATTGAAACAAAAAAACGTTTTAATATTAGGTGCTAGCTCTGAGATTGGTAATGAGGTTATAAAAAATTATCTAAGACAAAATTGGATAGTTTATGCCCACTGTAACAATAATTTTAAAAACATAAATAAAGATTTGCTTCTTAAAAAAAAGAATTTAAAAATTATCAAATCAGACTTCTATAATAATAAGCAATTTAACAAGTTTTCAAAATATATAAAAAAAATTCAAATTCATTCATTTGTTAATCTTGTAGGTTATATCGATAATATAACTTTTAAAAATACAAGTATAAAGTCTTTAACAAAATCAGTTCAAATAAATGCAATTGCACCACTTATTATTCAAAGAGACTTGTTAAATAAGATGGCAAAAAATAAATTTGGCCGAATTCTTAATATAAGTAGTATAGGGGTAAAATATGGGGGTGGTGAATTTACTTTTAATTACTCATATTCAAAACATGCTTTAGAATTTTTACCACAGCACTTGAAAAAATTAGCAAGTAAAAATATTTTAAGTAATATTTTAAGAGTAGGAGTAGTGGACACAAAACTTCATAAAAGAATTAAATCTAAAAATATGTCTAAAAGAGTTCAATTAATACCAATAAAGAGAAAAGCTACAAAAAAAGAAATTTCAGACACTATTTATAATTTAGCATCTGAAAAAAATTCCTATATTTCAGGAGAAATAATTACAATAGCCGGCGGAGAATAGTGGATTTACATAATTCACAGTTAGTCTTAATTAATAATATTAAGAATTTTATAAAAAAATCAGAAGATAAAGGTATACCAACCTACGGGAGCGGTACTTTTTACTTTGCCCCATTTGGAGACTCCAGGGGTTTTGGAAAAATAATATCTAATCAGAATATATTAAAAGGATTAATAATTAACTTAAAAATATTTTTTAAGGATATTTATAAAATTGCATTTTTAGGTCGTTTCAAAATTGTAAGTAACCCTGACTTAAAAAAATATAAAAATATCATAGTAAATTGGGCAACCAAAAAGAGTTTTGATAAACACGGAAGTTACTATGATAAACATTTAAATACTTATTCCGATAAAAATAAAAATATTTTATGGTTCCTAATTTTAATAGATAAAAATATTCCAAAAAAAATTGGAAAAAATATTGTTTTGATAGCTAATGAAAAAAAGAAGTTTAATATAAAATATTTATTAAATACAATTAAAGCTTCCTTAAAAGCAAAAAATTTATCTAATCTTCTAAATGACCTATCGTATTTAAGTTTATTAGCAAAATTTATTTATTTAAATTTTGATAAGTTCTTATCTAAAAAAACAAATAAAATTTTAATGCCGTATGAAGGACAACCTTTTCAAAATGCTATTTTCAAAAAGGCCCATCAAATTAATAAGAAAATAAAAACAATTGGTTTTCTTCATTCATTCCCTATCGGACTCCCTTTAAATTTGATTAAAAGAGATGGAGCTCCAAAAAAAATAATTGTATCAAGTATTTCTCAATCTTATTGCTTGAGAAATTTTCTCGGATGGAAAAAAAAGGAAATTAAAATACTTGCGTCAACAAGATTAAGAGTTTCGAGTAATATTCATATGAATAATAAAATTTTCTTACCGATAACTTTTAATTCGCAAAAAAAAATACTTGATAATCTAAATAATTTTATTTTAAACTCAGATATTAACTTAGCAAATGTACAAATTAGAAATCATCCCAGTTGTTTACAATCTAGAAAACATTTGTCATTAATTAAAAAAATTAAAAAGTTATTAAAAGGTACAGGGAACAAAAAAATAAAAAAGAAAATTTCTATATTTATTGGAGCTACTGGGTCAGTAATGGAAGCATTGGAGAGAAACGTCGAAACAATTCATATTTGTGAAAATCCAACTTTAGAGTCATATTCAAAAAAACTATGGAAATTTATTAAAATCAAAAAAATTAATGACTATGTAAATAAATACAATACTTACAAAAAAAATCAGTTGATAATCTTTGGAAAGAATGTAAGTTTATATAAAAAATATCTTCAATAAAATGTCAGATATAGAATTTTTAAAAAATTATTTTGGTGAATTAAACAAGCTTATAAATAATAGTGATTATTATAATGACCTCGTTAAAGTCAAAGATATTTTAAAAAAAACCCATTCAAGTGGAAAAAAAACCATGATTTTTGGTAATGGAGGAAGTGCAGCAATAGCCAGTCATTTCAGTGTTGATTTAACAAAAAATGCTAGAGTAAGATGCACCAATTACAATGAGTCAGACCTTTTAACTTGTTTTTCAAATGACTATGGTTATGAAAGATGGGTTGAGAAAGCAATAGATTTTTATGGAGATGAAGGGGACTCGCTTATTTTAATTTCTGCGGGAGGCAATTCACCAAATATGATTAATGGAGCAAATCAAGCAAGAAAAAAAAATATAAATTCGATCATTACCTTTACGGGAAATGACAGCGACAATAAACTTCAGAATTTGGGGGATATTAATTTTTGGGTTAATAGTAAAGCTTATAACCATATTGAAAATGTTCACCAAATTTTACTGCTTTCATTAGTTGATTTGATAATTGGTAAAAGCGAATACCCTCCAAATTAATTTAAATTTTAAATGTCAAAAAGACCAGAAATTTCAATTATTATGAATTGTCATAATGGTGAAAAGTTTTTATATCAGGCTCTAGATAGTATTTTAAAACAATCCTTTAAAAATTGGGAATTAATATTTTGGAACAACAGATCAGCAGATAAAAGTGAAAATATTTATAAAAAGTTTAAAGATAAAAGATTGAGATATTTCTATACACACAAAAAAGTTAGCTTATATGAGTCACGGAATGCTGCATTAAAAAAAGCTAGGGGCAAATTCATCTCATTTTTAGATGTCGACGATATTTGGTTTCCTGATAAATTAAAATTACAACTTAAAAAATTTAAAGACAAAGATGTTGGATTAGTGTACGGAAAGTATATCAAAATAAGTAAAAATAATTTTTTTCGAAAAAGAAATTTAATTACTAAAAAAAATTTACCGGAGGGTTACATTACACAAGATCTTCTAAAAAGTTACAATGTCGGCCTTCTTACAATTATGCTAAGAAGTAAATTTTTGAGAAATAAAAAGACAGTGTTTAGGACAAAATATAATTATTTGGGAGATCTAGATTTTGTTTTAAATTTTTCATTAAAATATAAATTTGCTGCGGTACAACATCCTATCGGTATATACAGACAACACGATAATCAAATGCAAAAAAAATTTCGTAAAATTAAGTCTCATCAATTTACGCAATGGTTTAACGAAATAGCAAGGAAAAAAACTTTTGGAAATCATAAAAACTTAAAACTATTTGAAGAGTGGGAAAGATTCCAATCACATTTCACCATTATAAAACAAAAAAGAAATTTAAATATTTTTTTAAAAATAATTAAATATCCTAATAATTTAAATAAAATAAAATTATTAATATTATTTTTTACACCAGAATTTATTTCAAAAAGAATCGTTTCTGAGACATAAAATTTAAAATGAATATTTTAATAACAGGCGGGGCCGGGTATATAGGAAGTCATACCGCACTATCATTAATAGATAAGGGCCATAAAGTTTCAATCATTGATAATTTGATTACTGGATCTAGGAAATTAATTCCGAAAAATGCTAAGTTTTATAAATGTGATATAATTAATTATAAGAAAGTATCTGAAATTTTACAAAAAAATAGGTTTGATGCCGTCATTCATTTTGCTGGATTAATTAAGGTCGAAGAGTCAGTTAAATATCCCAAAAAATATGAATATAATAATTACACAAAATCAAAAAAATTTATTGATATTTGTATCAAAAATAAATTGAACAACATAATTTTTTCATCAACTGCCTCAATTTATGGACATTCAAAAAAAAAAAATTGTAAAGAAAATAGCAAATTAAATCCCCAAAATCCTTATGCTAAAACGAAATTCAAAATTGAAAATTTTATAATTAAACGAGCAAAACAAAAAAAACTCAATTATATTATTTTAAGGTATTTTAATGTTGCCGGAGCTGACAGGAAATTAAGATCGGGTCTTTTAGATAAAAAATCATCACATTTAATTAAAGTTGCATGCGAGGTAGCAACAAAAAAAAAGAATTTTTTTATAATTAATGGTTCGAACTACAGAACAAGTGATAAGACTGCGGTAAGAGATTTTATTCACGTTACGGATTTATCCGAAATACATATCTTGTCTATCTCCTATCTTCTTAAAAAGAAAAAATCACAAATATTTAATTGTGGATATGGTAAAGGATTTTCTGTTCTTCAAATAATTAAAAGTTTTAATGAGTTACTTAATAATAAAATTGAATACAGATTTGGACCAAGAAGGCCAGGAGATATAGAGAAACTAGTATCGAATTGCAACAAAGTAAAAAAAACTCTTAAATGGAAACCTAAATACAATCAGTTGAAAACTATTTTAAAAACAGCATTAAATTGGGAAAAAAAAATAATCTCATTTAAATGAAAAGAATTCTTATAATTGGTGGGACTGGATTTATTGGATCCCATTTAGCCCAAAAGGCAAAAAATAAAGGCTGGCAAGTTACAAGTTTATCTCTTGGTAAACCAAAAAGAAAAAGAAGAATTAAAGGTATAAAATACTTAAAAATTGATATTACAAAAAATAACGAAATTAAAAAAAAATTATTAGAACATTATACACATGTTGTTAATTTAGGTGGACATACATCAGAAATTAACAAAAAGAAATATCAGAAAAAAATTTACAATAGTCATTTTAAGGGTTCAATTAATCTAATGAATTTTTTTGTAAATAAAAATCTTAAACACTTTATACAAATTGGAAGTTCCGCAGAGTACGGTTTGACTTCGTCTCCCCAAAAAGAAATTAGTAAATGCAAACCTGCCAATACCTATGGAATAGCAAAATTAAAAGCTACAAATTATTTATTAAAATTACACAAAAAAAAAAAATTTTAATGGAAACGTGTTAAGATTTTTTCAAGTGTACGGGCCAAGACAAGGTAAGAATCGCGTGATTATACAATTGCTTTATTCTTGCTATAAGAACAAAATTTTTCCAACTTCGGATGGAAAACAAATTAGAGATTTTTGTTATATAGATGACGCAGTAGAATCAATATTTAAAATTTCTGAACAAAATGTTTACGGTCAAATATTTAATATTGGATATGGTAAAGGGACAAGTATTAGATCGCTAATAGAAGAGATACAAAAAATTACAAAAAAAGGATTTCCACTTTATGGAAAATTTAAAGATAGAAATTATGAAAACCTAAAATTAATACCAGATATTAAAAAAGCTAGAAAAATTTTAAATTGGAAACCAACAATTAGTCTTAAATTAGGTTTAAAAAAAACGTTAAATTATATTAAAAGATATGAGAGATAAGATTCTTATTATAAGTAATGAGAGTATATCAAAAAAAAATGACAATTATTATTGTGATAATTTAGATATAAAATCTATTCCTAAAGATTTAACAAAAAGAGGTGACGTTATATTAATAGGAAGGCTTTCAAAAGACGAAAGGTACCACAAAATTGAAAAATCTTATGTTTATCCAGCTCCAAATTTTTTTTCATTCATCAAACAAGTTTATTTAGAAATTAAAAAAAATAAAAATCTTAAAATTCTAATTATCTCAATTACACCATTTACTTTTTTGGCAAGCTTAATAGTTTTTACTTTTAAAAATAAACCTTTTGTATACTTACGTAGTGATGGATTTGAGGAATATAAATCTATTTTTGGATTATTGGGTCCAATTATTTACCAAGTGATGTTTTCAATAATAGCTAAAACTTCAAAATTAATTAGTTGTAGAAAACATATACTAAAAAGTAATGATGGAAAAATTGTTTCACCATCACATCTTACAGAAAAATGGTTTGAAAATACAAAACCTGTTTCGATAAATAAAGTTGATTTACTTTATGTTGGTAGAATAAAGGTTGAAAAAGGTATTTTTTCATTTTTAAAAATTTTTGAAGATATAGAAAATAAATTTTCTTTAACAATAGTTTCGCCTCAAAAAATGCACAAAGATGTTAAAAATAGAAATAATATAAAATTAATTGATAGTCGAAACGAAGATGACTTAATCAAAATTTATGATCAAAGTAATATTTTTATTTTACCTTCATATACAGAAGGACATCCACAAGTTTTAGATGAGGCTCTGGCCAGATTAAGACCAGTAATCGTATTTGAAGAAATCTCACATGTAAAACGTGATCGCTCTGGGGTTTTTATTTGTAAAAGGAACAAAGCTTCATTAATTGAAAAAATAAATTACATTTTAAAAAATTATGAAACAATTCAAAATGAAATAAAAAAAAATATTAACAATTTACCAACACGTATAAAATTTATTAAAGAATTAGAAAATATTATATTCTAAATATGAAAAATAATAATTTATCAATTGATATAATTATGCCAAATTTTAATAAGGCCCGATATTTAAAAGAAGCTATTGAGTCAGTAATAAATCAGACTTATAAAAACTGGAAGCTTTATATTATAGATGATTGTTCATCAGATAAATCAGACGAGATTATAAATAAATTTAGACAAAAGAATAAAATAAAATATGTAAAATTAAAAAAAAATAAAGGACCAAGTTTTTGTAGAAATATTGGTATACGTATATCAGATTCAAATTATATATCATTTTTAGACTCTGATGATTATTGGGTCAAAAATAAATTAGAGGACCAAATTAATTTTATGAATAAAAATAATTTTTCTTTTACCTATACAGACTACATTCCTTTTATACAAAAGAATGACAATAAAAAGTTTTTAGAAAAAACTAGTTTAAAAAGCTCATTTAATTTTAATGAATTTACTTTAAATTCATCAATTAATACTACAACAATGATTGTCTCAAGATCTTTGATTAAAAATTTAAAATTTAAAAAAATCAAAAAATTAGAAGATTATCTTTTCAAGTGCCAAATATTGAAGCAAAGTAAAATAGCTTATAAGTTTAATAGTACTTCAGCTTTTTATAGAATTTTAGATAAATCACGTTCCAGCCAAAGACTTCACAATATTTTATATTTATGGAAAATTAATCAAAAGTATAATAATTTTAGCATATTCAGAAACTTATTTTCCATATTTATGATTTCTGTAAATTCTATAAAAAAGTATGGTTTCAAATAATATTTGGGCGTGTAGTTCAGTGGTAGAACGCTTCGTTGACATCGAAGAGGTCATAAGTTCAATTCTTATTACGCCCACCAAATACCCTCCTCTCAGCTAATTTCAGCTATTTACATCACTTAATAAAAATACTATAAACTTTGGCCTGGTGATTATTGCGAAGGGGTCATACCCGATCCCATTCCGAACTCGGAAGTCAAGCCCTTCTGCGCCGATGGTACTTTATCTTAAGATATGGGAGAGTAGGACGTTGCCAGGCTTAAAATTATGAAAATTGCTAGTTCATTAAAATCGTTAAAAAAAAGAGATCTGGACTCTAAATTAGTCAGACGTAGAGGAAAGGTTTACGTTATTAATAAAAAAAAACCAAAATTTAAAGCAAGACAAGGCTAATTTCCTCAATGAACGTCGGCTCAACAAAAGAATTAAGTCCAGAAAAAAGAATATCAATTACACCCGAAACATCCAAAAACTTTAAAAATTTAGGTTTAACAGTCTTCTTAGAAAAAGGTTTTGGTGAAAGTTTAGGTTTTAGCGACAAAGATTATACTGATAATGGAGTGGAAATTCTAAACAGTTCTTCAGAAGTTTTATCCAAAGCAGATTTAATTTGTAAAGTAAACTTCCCAGATGCTAAGGAGATAGGACAAATTAAAGAAAACTCTCATTTAGTTGTATCAAATTATAATCCTGAAAAAGAAAAACAATTTCTTAAAAACAAACTAAATATTTTTGCGTTAAATTTGCTACCTAGAATAACAAGAGCTCAGTCAATGGATGTTCTTTCTTCACAAGCTAATCTAGCAGGTTATAGAGCTGTTATAGAGTCTATATATGAATTCCAGAAGGCAGTTCCAATGATGATGACTGCTGCAGGCACAGTCCCCGCAGCAAAAGTTTTAGTGGTTGGTGCTGGAGTTGCAGGATTACAGGCAATTGCAACTGCAAAAAGATTAGGAGCAATAGTTTCAGCTACAGATGTAAGA
>NZIV01000076.1 GCA_002689995.1 Fidelibacterota bacterium | reverse complement strand
TAATCCAAGTACAAAACTAAATATCGCTGTAAAAGAATCAGGTTTTGTAAATGTTGAAGTATTTAACTTATCTGGTCAAGTTGTAGCTTCATTAATGGATGGCTGGTTAGATCAGAATGCTAATGGTCATATACTTGATTTTGATGCTAGTTCATTATCAAGCGGTGTTTATATTGTTCGCGCGCATAGCGTTAATAATATATCAACACAAAAATTAATGTTAGTTAAGTAAATACATTAAATTATTTTGAGGGGGATCTTATTTCATCCCCCTCAAAATAATTCTTATTAATTTCCTTCCTCATAATGTTTCTATCTAAATCATATAACTTTAAGTGCTGAAATTAATTTCTATTTTTATTTTATTTTCAACTTTTCTCTATCCATCAAACTTTAGTATTTCTGGTTTAATTTTAGATTTTACAAATGAAGAGCCAATAAGTGATGTAAATATTTTTATTCAAGACTCAGATATTGGTACAATAACTGATAAAAATGGATATTTTCTCTTATCAATTAAGCCTAAATATAAATTAATAGATAGAATAAATTTAAATATCCAAGTTATTGGATATGAAAAAAAAGTTGAATTTATTGAATATAATGGAAAAAATATAGATTTAGGAGTGATTTTATTAAAACCTAAAAATATTGAAATAGAGACAATAGAAATTCATTCACATAAATATAAATCCGATCAAATTTCAGATATTTTAATTTCTAGAACTGATTTAAATCAAAATTTGAAAGGTAACATAGCAAGTACATTAGAAAAACTTCCAAATATTGGTATTAACTCTTATGGTATCATCACCTCTAAACCATCTTTAAGAGGATTTTCAGGTGATAGATTTTTATTAACAAAAGAAGGTGATGAATTAGGCGATTTATCTCAATCATCAATTGATCATGTAATTGCATTAGACATGTCTGAAGTAGAAAGTATTGAAATATTAAGAGGTCCTAAATCTTTAATATATGGCCCTAATGCAATTGGTGGGATTATTAATGCAAATTTATTAGGAAACCCTAAGGCTAGAGCAAAAAAAATATTTTTAAAAGCTATGTATGGTTTTGAATCTATAAATAATGCAAACTATGGTAATACGATTTTTTATTTACCATTTATAAATAATCAAATAAATTTATTTTTTAGTAAAAGAGAATCCAAGAATCAACTTAGTCCAATTGGCGAGTTAAAAAATACAAACTCAAAAACAGAAAACTATAAAATAGGATATACAAATTATCTGAAAAATGGTTATTTAAATTTTATTATTGAAAAATTTGATATGAAATATGGTATTCCTCCAAATCCAGGAGGTCATATTACAGGAGTTGATATTGTATTATTCAAGGAATCACGCCAATTTAATTTTCATAAAGATATTTCAATAAGAAATTTTAANTTATTAGATATAAAATACAATTATATAGATTATGAGCATCAAGAATTAGTGAATAATCAAGAAGATTACCACGTATCTTTATCAAAAAAAACTTATAATTATGATATTAGTCTAAGTTCTGAAAAAAATCACTTAGGTATAAAAATAAATTTAAAAGAGTTTGAGCCAAAAGGATTTTATTTTACTCCAAGAACTAAAGAAACTGAATCAGCAATATATGGTTATAAAGAGACTAAAATAGAAAATTTAGATCTTGAACTTTTAAATTCATTTAGATATAGCTATTTAATGATTCGACCAGAACTTAAAAATATTCAATTTAGTAATTTAGATACTTTAGGTGTTAAAGATAGAAATTTTAATAATTTTTCAATTTCATTAGGCTTAAGAAAAAATATTAATAATTTTAAATTTAATAGCTGGTTCATGTATACTATGCGCTCACCTAGAGTTGAAGAGCTATATTCAGATGGGCCTCATCTAGGTACTTATGCATATGAAATTGGTAATCCTTACCTTAAAATTGAAAAAATTTATGGTATCGAAAATTCATTAAGCTATAATACAATTCCATTTAATTTCTCCTTAATAACATTTTATAATTATAGTCCTTTTTACTACGAAATGACTAAAATGGGACATTGTGATGGTGAATGGATTCCAGGGTATTCACACCCTTGTGCCGGTGCAGATTTTATAGATTGGGGTAGTGGTGAATTCGGCTTTCTATATAAGTATAACTCAAGAGGTAATAAAGCAATAATAAGAGGTTTTGAATTTAATTTAGGGTATAAAATAAGTTTTATTAATTTCAATTATGAATTATCATTTGTTCAGGGCGATAATTTAACAACAAATTTACCTTTATCATATATGAATCCGATGAAGCAAATTCTAGATATAAACTATGAAATACAAAAGTTAAATTATAAATTAAGATTCTTAAAAGTTAATCCACAAAATAGACTAGGAGAATTTGAAATGTATACTCCTGGCACATTTTTAACAGATATAGTAATTGATTATAAATTTAAAAATCATACTTTTATCTTTCAGGCAAATAATATATTTGATAAAATATATTACAATCATTTATCACGAATAAAATCAATCACTCCCGAACCAGGTAAAAATTTTCACCTTGTATATAAAATATTAATATAAGCATTAATTTATTATATTTGTTTAATATGAGTGATAAATAATATAAATAAGAAGTATATAATTTTATTTAAGATTATAAATTAAATTCACTAAGTCTTTATAGAATAAAGCATATACTTTGTGAATGTTAGTTCTATCTTAATCGGTATATATTCTAATTAATATTATCAAAAGCTGACTTCATTAAGCTGTCTACTTTATCTGCTAATTTAAAGATTTTATCATTCCCAGTAACTTCTAAAAGATTTTTAGCATAAGGAAAAACTATCTTCGTAGTTTGATTTTCATTATCAATTAAAACAATATTACAAGGCATTAAAACCCCTATTAAACTCTCACTCATTATTGCATCATGAGCTAGTTTTGGATTACAAGCACCTAGTATTTTATAATTCTTAAAATCTAAATCAAGCTTAGATTTAAATGCGTCTTTAATATTAATTTCTGTCAAAACACCAAATCCAATTTCTTTCAAAGAAGATCTAACCTGTTTTTCTGCATCACTAAAAATTAAATTAAGATTTTTTGAGTATGAATATTTCATGTCGTAATATTAAATAAAATATTTCCTGAAAAAATGATTTTTAATTGTATGGACGATAATTATGTTAAACATAAGTAAATTTATAAACTAACTATTATAAGGATATTTTTTTTAAATAATTATTAGCAACTCTCAAATGTTTATTTAAGATTTCCTTATCCATTTTTTTTAATATACTTACCATCATCGACAGCCTATGATTATTACTAAAAAATTCAGTTTGATTATTTATAAAATTCCAATATAAACCATCCCATATTTTCACCCAATCTCCATTTTTATAATCACTCATTTTTTTAATATAATTTGAACCACTTATATAAGGTTTAGTCGCAAATAATCCTCCATCTGCAAATTGACTCATCCCATAAATATTTGGTACCATCACCCAGTCATATGAGTCAATAAAAACTTCCATAAACCAACGATATACTTCATTAGGATCAAATTCGCAGAGAAGCATAAAATTTCCAAGAATCATCAATCTTTCAATATGATGACAATATCCATATTTTTTTATTTTTTTTATTGTATCATCAATTGGATCAATTCCAGTACTTGCAGAATAGAATGATTTTGGTATTTTTCTATAAAATCCCCAGAAATTAGAATTCCTAGATTGTTCACCTTTTGAAATATAAAATCCAAATATAAACTCTCTCCATCCAATAATTTGCCTAATAAAGCCTTCTAAAGAATTTAAAGGAATTTTATTTTCTTTGGCATAATCAATAGTTTTGATAATTATATATTCAGGACTAATCAAACCTGAATTTAATAATGGTGAAATTATACTATGATTAAGAAAAATTTTATTAGAAATAATTGCATCTTCATAATCTCCAAATTGGTTGAGACGATTTTTTAAAAAAGACTCAAACCAGTCTTGAGATTGCTCACTTGTAATTGGATAAATAGGTTTTGAGGATAATTGACCAAAATTATTAAAAAAAAGTTTATTTGTATATTCTACAGCTTCATGCCAAAATACACTATTTGGTGGAAAAGTAATTTTAGGTACCTGCTTATTCGCAGGATATTTCTTTCTATTTTGTTTATCAAATGAAAATTTTTCACCAAATGGAGTACCATCTGAATTCATTAAAATATTTAATTTTTTTCGTTGTTGTTTATAAAATGTAGAATGTGAAAAAAAATTCTTCTTCTCAAAAAAATTCAATAAATAATTTTCAGTTGAAATAAATGAAGGATTATCATAAATAATTAAATCTATTTGATTAGAATATTCTTTGATTTCATTTAATAACGAATTATCAATTGGGTTATAAAAGTGTACCTTATCAATTTTATTTTTTATACAATAATTTAAAAAATATCTTATATCTGAAAGTTTATCTGAAGATTCAATATAACTAATATTTAGTCCCATAGAATTAAGAAAACTTTCGTAATACTTCATAGAAGCTCTATGAAATGCTAATTTTTGTTTATGGAAGTTAAATTTTTTAAAATATAATTTCTCTTCAATTAAGTATATTGGTAATTGATTTCTAAATAATATATTTTTTTTAAATAGTTGATTAGGAAAAATTATATTTATACTTTTTCTTGTCATTTACTTAAATACTTTTATTAAAAGGATAAGTATTATCAGTAATTTGATAAACTCTTATCATGATATATTTTTAAAATTGTTTAAGGCCTTTATTCTTGATTCTTTAAAATCAATAATAGGTTCAGGATAATTCGAATCATGATTAACTAACCATGGTTGAAATAGATATTTTTTGTCTACATCTGATAATTCAGGGATATATTTTTTTGTATATACTCCGTTTGAATCAAATTTTTCACCTTGAATTATAGGATTAAAGATTCTAAAATAAGGTGCTGCATCAACTCCTGTACCTGCAGCCCATTGCCATCCAGCAATATTAGATGCATAATCTGCATCTATAAGACAATCCCAAAACCATTTTTCACCAATACGCCAATCTATTTGTAAATTTTTAACAAGAAAAGAAACAACTATCATTCGAAGTCTATTATGCATAAATCCTGTATTCCAAAGTTCTCTCATACCAGCATCAACAAAAGGAAATCCTGTTTTTCCTAGTTTCCATGCCTGTAAATAATTTTGATTATTACTCCATTGAAAATCATTGAATTTTGTTTGCAGGTTACCATTTTCCATCTCGGGAAAATGGTATAATTGATAGTAAGAAAATTCTCTCCAACCTAACTCAGATAAGAAATGATACTTATTAGGTGAATCCGGTAAATAATCTATTGAAAACCAAATCTTATTTATAGATATTAAACCAAATCTTATGTAAGGTGATAAATTTGAATTAAATGATTGAGATGGAAAATCCCTTCCTATTTTATAATTAAATATTCTATTTTGAATAAAATTTTCTAAAATATTTGATGCTTCAATTTCACTTATTTTATATAAATTATCAAACTTTTTATACCATGCAAATTTTGATATAAGATTTAATTTTTCAATATTTGTAATTAAATCAGTATTAATAAAATTGATTTGATCAATTTTACCAACAGGTTTTTTTGGAATAATTTGAAGACATTTCTTTTTAAAAAATGGTGTAAATACTTTATAGGGAGTATTATCCTCTTTTAATAATTCATACGGTCTCCATAATAATTGGCAATTAATAAATTTTAGATTTACACCAATTTCATTCATTTTTCTTTTTAAGTTATTAAAAAATTTAATATCCTCGTGATGGAAAAATTCTTCTATATAAACTTGATTTATGTCATATGCTTCAATTAATTTTAAAAGGATATCTAAAGTATTACCCTTAAAAAAATGTAATTTATTATTTAATGATTTATTTAAGCTAATAAGTGAATGATATAAAAAATAAGATGACGCACTACCTAATTTTTTATTTTTATAGGATTCATCATGTATATATATAGGTAGTATGTAACTATTTTCAGATCCTTCCTTTAATACAGGATTATCATTAATTCTTAGATTATTTTTAAATAAAATTATATTTCGATTCATAATACTCACCTATTTTTAACTTTGAACATTTAAAATAAAAGCCTCTTTTAAAAAGAGGCTTTTATTTAGATATATAATTGATAGTTAAAATATATTTTAAACTATATTAGTTCACTTCATAAAATAAACGTAAAAACATAGGTTTAGATTTATTTTATCAACATTAATTTATGTGTCTCTCTAAAGTCCTCTCCATCAATTTTTAGAAAATATAATCCACTTGGATAGTCCATTGCATGCCATGATATGGAATGACTACCTATATTTTCAACTCCATCCTTAAGTGTAACTATCTTTTCTCCATTATTATTATATATATTAATTTTGATTTTTGTTTTTCGATTTAAGCTATAATTAATGTTTGTTTTTGGATTAAATGGATTCGGAAAGATTTTTTCTAATTTAAAATTTACTGGTATATTTTTAGGATTGACCTTAAGTGATTCATTAACAATTATGGTACCAACCATTCCCATGTCTGCGTGACCATATACACTGCATATATATTCGTATGTACCAGGTAAATTAAAGGTTATACTACCTATAACAGCTGGGCCTGTAACTGCTGGTAAACTAAACATTTCAGGCCCTTGAGTAATAACCACATCATGAAATCCATTAGCATTATACCACTCGACGGTTTCACCAACTTCAATTACTAAAGTTTCTGGCAAATAATACATATTACCTGCTTCAACTTGATAATCCTGAGAAAATAAGAAACTGATTATTATAATAATAAAAAACATTTTAATTTTCATTTTTACTCCTACTTATGTAAAATAATTTCGAACATATACATAATAACTTATTTCATCAGTACTAGTTTAGATGTGTGTGAAATGTTATTAATATACATACTTAAAAAGTAGATTCCAGAAGGCATATTACCTGCATCCCAAGTAAATTTATAACTACCCGAAGGCTTAAATTCTTTTGGTTTTTCAATGACCTTGTTTCCATTAATATCATATATAATTATTGAAATATCACTATTAATATTTAATGTATATTCAATACTAGTTTTTGGATTAAACGGATTGGGATATGCTTGGTTAATAGTATATTCCATATTTTCTGAAATGACATCAGAATTTGTTATTTTATCAATTTCAGCTACTATAACGGGAAAATCATCTAATGTACTATGGCTCACATGTATGATATTATCATCTCTAGCATGTTTACCTTTCAAAACAATATTTGATTTTATAAATTTAACAACAGATTCATTAAAGATATCTTTCATTGAATAAGTTTCGTTATCAAGCCAAATTTTTGATTCATAATCATTCTCAAATTGATTAATTTTAATACTTCCAACAAGATTATCCTCTAAAAAGATACCAAACTCAGAGAATTTGTTAAGATTAAATTCTTCACCAAAATTTAATTTTATCGGAATTGAGATACCTGTTTTTGTAGGATTGAAATATAATTCTTCATTCACACTAATTTCTGTTTTAGCTAGTAATGGTGCACTGAAATTATAATCAAAATTAATACTATTATCTCCATAAATAAATACATAGTAACCTTTCCCTGGTATCATTCCACCATTTGAATCAATTGTATTAATGTCTAAAGAAGGTACATAAAAATTACCTAAGTCATCAGCAATAAGTAATACGGGAACATCAGCAAAGTGGTCTTCTACACTAGAATTATGATTCAAATGATATGCTACATTATTTAAAACATTAGGGTATAAAGTAATCGTAGGTGAATTAGAAAATGTAAATCCATCAATCTGGATGTTTAAATTTTCAGGATGATTATGGAAATATAAATATCCATTATTATAATCTACACCTACACTTTCAAATGAATTCACACCTAAGTCTGGTATGTAATAATTAGAATGATAGTCTGAAACTACAATTGACTCATAATCACCGAAGAACATTTCTGGAACCATATCATGATGCCACAAATTATAACTAACATTATTTACATAATTTGGATTTAGTGTGATTTCTAAACTTGTATTAAAATAACATGATAAATCATCTAAGTCTGCATTAGGATCATAATTAGCAGCATCAGGATTGCTACATCCATATATATATCCATCTAACAAACTAATAAATGTTAAACTATTACCCCAAGTACCATCACCAACTGAAAACTGAAGCTCATTTGGACTGTAAACATAATCTAATTGATTACTCCAGATTTTAATTTCTATTGCATTACCTAAAATGTATCCTGGCATTTGTGCTCCACCAGAAATATCACAAAAATCTAAGGAACCTGAGGCTACAATTTCTAATTGATCACCATTATAGACGCCTGCACCTACCAAAATTTCACCTGTCTGATTAGAACAATCACCACTATTTAATAATCCATTTGAATCATATAAACCAATCTCATCACCAGGTTCTAATCCTAAATCATTGGATATTACTACTAAATTAGTTACACCTGTCTGCTCAGGTAATTCTGTAAAATATTGTAGTTCTATTGGACACTCATCATAATCACATGTTTCTAAACCATTAGAACATGTAATAAAACCTTCTCCATCACATACACCACATTCATCAATAACAGACTCACCATCGCATTCACCTGTACAATCGAATTCTGCTGTTCCACCACAAATACCATTACAATCTTCTTCAATGACACATTCACCAATACAATTAAATCCTATATCAGGATAAGTACATGAACTGTCATCTACATCTGCGTTTTCATTGTAATTGCATGCCTCTAAATCTGTACAACCATAAATAGGTTCATCATATCCACCTTCAATTGTAATAATATTACAATTGTCAATTTCAAAATTCATATCTTCTGCATCTGGAGACGAAATAATTACATCTGTCAGACAACCATTGGACGAACCATCTGTAGTCTCAATAAATGTTAGTAAACCTGTACCTTCTGGTATTACGGATCCATCAAAGCTAAATCCTAATATAGTCATACCACCTACATTAACCGTAAATCCACTGTCCTCAGCAACACCACCTGAAGCACCTACTACTGAAACGCCTTCTACACTAAACTGAAAACCACCAAAATCTTCTGAACTTGAATAATATACG
>NZIV01000075.1 GCA_002689995.1 Fidelibacterota bacterium | reverse complement strand
GCAAACAATCCGAAAGCAGGATCATCTCCAGATAAAAATCCAGATGCAAATACAACAGCACTTCCACCACCTAAGCCACTTAATGGTGCACTAAAGTCAGCAATTGATTCGCCACCTGTTGGTGCAACACCAATTACATAATCTGCAGCAGGAACTTGAGTATAACCTGAAAACTCACCATATGATAGATTTGATAATAATACACCGCCATCAGCTAATACATCAACAGCAGGTGCATCGGTTGAACCATGATATACTTCCAATCCAACATTACCTGCATCTGCACCAAATGTTGTTGCTGTTGCAGCTAAATTAAATGGTGTTACATCATCTCCCAATAAACCTGTAGCAACTACTACATATTCACCACCATCCATTAATTCAAATGGAAACTCTGCAATTACTTCACCATCAGCAGGAGCAATACCTACAGTAAATGTAGTACCCAGCTCCAATACAGGTGTTGCTGTACGATACATGAAATCTTCTACAGCTAATGCTCCATCAACATATACGTCTACTGTTGGTGATGCACTATTGTGTATAACCTGAACATGTGTTGAAGAAAAAATTACCGTAGCGAGTGTAATTGTTGTAATAATAATATTTTTCATATTTTCCTTATTTTTAATAATTGAACGAAATGAGCGTTTAATAAAATATGCTCAACAATCAAACTTAAATACATGAAATTATATTGTGCAAGAAAAAAAGAGCGAAATGAGCGTATTTTTTTATATTGATACATAAAAAAGCATTTTAAGTAATGTAAAAACACCTTACTAATTCTAAATATTCTTAAAAAACTATTTTTTAAAAAAACATATTTAGCCATTATTAAAACTACTTATGTATATATTTTAAAATCAAAAAGCCTATTTCGCTCTTTTTATTTTGTTTAAATCATATTTCATTCTTAAGTTAATACGTTATGAAAAGTAAACTATTTAATATTATAGGATTCCAAAGTTGTTGGTGGGCCTGTGTTCTCGGTGTTGTCAATGATTTACAATATTTGGGGCCTATATTGATGTCTGTATTTTTGCTAATTCATTTTTTATTTTTTAAAAAAAATAATAAAGAAATTCACTTAATTCTAGGAGTTGGCTTATTTGGAGTTTTGGTAGATACTATATTTTTAAATTTAAATATAGTTGAATATGAATACCCCATCAGTAATTTAATAGCACCCCTTTGGATTATATATATGTGGCTTGGCTTTGCATCGACTATAAACCATTCTCTTTACTGGCTTAACAACAATTACATAATTATGTTTTTTTCAGGACTAATTTTTGGGCCTCTTTCTTACATAGCGGGACTAGAATTCGGTGCATTAAATTTTGAAAAGTCATTTTTTGTCTTCGTCATCATTGGTTTCTCATGGGCTATAATTATGCCAATAATCTTTTATTTTAATAAAAAATATGTGAGATTTTAATATGAACTTTATTTTATTATTTTTTCTAACAGTGTCATGGGTCTTTTATTTTTTAAATATGCATAAAAATATCATCAATGCTACTGATAAAATTATCTTTACAACTTTATCATTCACCTTCCTATTTATTAAATATTTATTTATTTTTGGAGCTAATAGCATAATAAGTTTAGTTATTATCATTATTTATGGACTTTATTTAATATCAACTGATTTAGAACAGAAATCAACAAATGCAATTAAATAAATATATTTTAAACATATTATTATTTATTTGTTTTTCATATAGCATTAATAATGATAATTCTATTCTTAGAAACCTAAATTCAGATCAGAACTGGGAATTGATAAACTTAACTGATGACTCAATATCGGTTAGTATAAAATACGTGGGTAACAATACAATCAATGCGCTTAAAGTCGAAAAAGTTACAAACATATCATTAGAAAAAATTACGAACATTATTTTTGACATTTCAAATTATGAAAATTTTCTTACAAATGCAGGTACAATGAAAACTCAGATTTTAACAAAAACTGAAAATTTGAAAATAGCACATCAAATATTAGAGGTTGACATACCATTTTTTGATAATAGAGAGTATTTTTTTCAAATAAACTTAGGTACTTTTGACCCACTTATTAATAAAATATTAATTAATTGGAAAATTCTTCCACCTGAAAAAACAAATTTTCAAGACAGGTTAAATAAAGACAACATTTGTATCAACAGAGGAGCGGGAATTTGGAAATACAGGCCAATAGATGAATACAATAATTTAGTACAATATATATTGTACTTAGACCCCGAAGGCTATTTACCTCCATTTATTATAGATTTATTAAACAAAAATAGTATGATTACCCTATTCCGTGATGTTTTTACTCACGCTGAGGAAAAACTTTAATATGTTAAAAAAATCTTATCTAGTAATTTATATTTTATTTTTATCGTGTTTTAACAACAGTTCTAAATTAGAACTAGAAACAATAAGTAATGTTAATTTAAATAAATTTATGGGGAATTGGTACGTCATTGCATGTATACCAACAATTTTAGAAAAGAATATAGTTAACGCAATTGAGAATTATTCATTAAATGAAAATAATGAGATAGAAACTACGTTTAGTTTTCGTAAAAAAAGTGTTCTAAATCCGGTAAAAACATATAAAAGTAAAGCTATTATATTAAATGAAAAGAATAATTCTGAATGGGAAATGCAATTTTTTGGGGGGCTATTTAAATCAAAATATTTAATTATTGATTTATCTAAAGACTATTCAACAACCATTGTAACTGTACCGAATAAAAATTATTTATGGATTATGTCAAGAGAACCAAAAGTTAGAGATTCAGTATATTCTGATATGATGAATAAATTAAAAAATTTAGATTTTGATATTGAAAAAATAATAAGAGTTCCTCAAATATGGTAATTATTAAATCATGAAAATCGCAATAATAGGTTCAGGTATTTCAGGATTAACATCTGCATATTTTTTAAATAAAGAGCATGATGTATATGTTTACGAAAAAAATAATTATATTGGTGGACATACTCATACACATTCTATTAAAGAAGATAATAAAATATATAATATAGATTCTGGTTTTATAGTTTTTAATGAGGATACTTATCCTAATTTTATTAAATTATTGAAAGCTCTTGATGTAGAAGTAGAAAAAACCTCCATGGGCTTCAGCGTAAAATCAACTAAAAAAAACTTAGAATATGCCGGGAATTCATTTAATTCTATCTTTGCTCAGAAATCCAATCTTTTTAGGATAACATTTTGGAAAATGTTATCAGATATAATAAAATTCAACAAAGTTTCTCAAAAAGATCTAAAAAATCTTGATTCGAATATTAGTTTAGAAAATTACCTGAATTCAAAAAATTTTTCCCTAAGTTTTAAAGAAGACTATATCTATCCAATGGGAGCATCAATATGGTCGACAAAATCAGAATTCGTAAAAGATATGTCTGCAGTCTTTTTTATAAATTTTTTTAAAAATCATAGTTTATTAAAAATTTTAAATCGAAGCCAATGGTATGTTATTAAGGGTGGATCCAACCAATATGTAAAAAAGATGATTAATCAATTTGAGTCTAATATTCTTCTAAATTCTATGGTAACAAACATAAGAAGATTAAACAATCAGGTTGAGATTAAAACTTTAAATCAAGACCCTGAATTATATGATAAAGTGATAATTGCATCTCATAGTAATCAGGCGTTAGAATTATTAGAAGATCCAAGTGCTTTAGAAGCCGAAATTCTGAGTAGTATACCATATCAGGATAACTCAGCAGTTTTGCATACTGATACTTCTGTCTTACCAACTAGAAGAACAGCCTGGTCAAGCTGGAATTACAATCTTGACCAAGATTCTAACTCACCTATGGCGATGACTTACAACATGAATATTTTACAGAATTTAAAATCTAAATCAACCTACTGTGTGACCTTAAATAATAGTGAACTGGTAAATGATAAATCAATTCTAAAAAAATTAAAGTATGAACACCCACTTCTTAACATTGAGTCCTCAAAAGCACAAACTAGAAAAAATGAAATAAATGGAAAAAATAATACATATTATTGTGGAGCATACTGGGGAAATGGATTTCATGAAGATGGTGTAGTCAGTGCATTAGAAGTCTGCAAAGATTTTGGAATAAAATTTTAATGATTTCTACAGAAAATTATATATATGAAGGCTATATAAGACACAGAAGATTTACTCCTTTCGAACATTTTTTTAAATATCCTATTTTTATGATGTATTTTGATATTTCTAATATTAAACGATTATCTGAAGGGAAATCTATTTTTTTCAGAATTAATAAACCTTCTATTATATCTTTTTATAGAAAAGATTATCATGGAAATAAATTAGAATGCTTAGATAAAGCTGTCAGAAAAACTCTTCAAAATAAATATCAATATATTGCCAAAGGTCCCATAAGATTATTAACTCATTTAAGATATTTTGGTTATTGCTTTAATCCTGTTAGCTTTTATTATTGCTTTGATAAAGAAGATAAAAGAGTTGAATCAGTAATGGCTGAAGTGACCAATACACCTTGGAATGAAAGATATACATACTTCATTTCTGATTTTGATTCAAATAACAATTTAAAATCAGTAATGAATAAAAAATTTCATGTAAGTCCTTTCTGGGATATGAACCATATTTATGACTGGGTATTTACTATACCGAATAGAAAAATTGCTGTTAATATGAAAAATTATAAGGAAAATATAAAAGTTTTTGATGCTTCATTAAATTTAGAAAGAAAAACTTTAAATTTAAAAAATTTGTTATTCCAAATTATTAAGTTTCCTTTTATCACAATAAAAATCTTTCTAAGAATTCATTGGCAAGCAATTATATTGTGGATAAAAGGAGCTACTTTTCATACACATCCAAAAAAAATCAAAGTATAATTCAAATGAAAATAAATTACTTAGTAGATAAATTAAAATCTGAAAATAAAAATTCAATATTAATAAATCTTTTTAGAAAACAAATATTAAAAAAATTCAATAATTTGATTTATGGTAAAATTACCGTGGAAGAGAAAGATAGAAAATTTGAATTTGGAAACTCAAATGATAAATTATCAGTAAATGTAACTATCTTAAATGATAAATTTTACTCATATATCGGAACGAACGGATTAATTGGAGCTTCAGAAGCTTACACTCTTGGATATTGGAAGTCAGATGATATAGTTAAATTAATTCAAATTATTTTTAGAAATAAAGAAACAATGCAATCAATGGACTCTTCATTTTCTAATTTTGTAAAACCCCTTAATTCCTTAATACATAAAAAAAGAGAAAACTCTTTAATAGGTAGTAAAAAAAATATCGTTGCTCATTATGATTTAAGTAATGATTTTTACCAATTGTGGCTTGATAAAACTATGACATATTCCTGCGGAATTTTCACTAATAGCAATTCAACTATGGAAGATGCTTCTTATGAAAAAATAGATCGTTTATGCAGAAAAATTAATCTTTCCAAAGATGATAATATCCTTGAAATAGGTACCGGATGGGGTAGTTTTGCAATCCATGCTGCAAAAAATTATGGCTGTAATATTACCACGACGACAATCTCAAATGCGCAGTATCAATATGTTAAATCAATAATAAAAAAAGAAAATATTTCAAATAAAATTAACTTAGTAAAAAAAGATTATAGAGATCTTGATGGTAAATTTAATAAAATTATATCTATTGAGATGATTGAGGCTGTTGGATATAAATATATCCCAACTTATTTTAAAAAAATATCATCTTTATTAACGGAAAATGGTCAGTTTGCTATGCAGGGCATCACGTATAATGACCAAAATTTTATTCAGTATAGAAAATCTGTAGACTTCATACAAAAATATATTTTCCCTGGATCATGCCTAATATCTATTAATCATATAACTGAAATTATAAAAAAATATACTGATTTATCAATTTCCCATTTAGAAGATATTACACATCACTATGCTAAAACTCTTAATATTTGGAGAAAAAACTTTTTGACGAAAAAAAATGAAATAAAAAAATTAGGATTTTCAGATGAATTTATAAATTTATGGGAATTCTACCTCGTTTATTGTGAGGCTGGGTTTCTTGAAAGAAATATTGGAGATTATCAATTCATTTTTAGTAAGAGCGGATTAAAAAATGTTGAGGTGAAATATTAATGATATTTAATTTAATAAATTTAGCTGAAAAAGGCCTCTTACCAGATCAATTTATAAGATATGGCATACGAAAATTATGTAAAGAAAGATTAAACTTATTAAATACACACGATTGTGAATTAGATGATAAGAATAGTATGGATTGGATTAAAAAATTAAAAAATAGTCCAATTGCTATTGTACCCGAAAAAGCTAATGAACAACATTATGAAGTACCACCTAAATTTTTCGAAAAAGTTTTGGGTAGTAATATGAAATATAGTTCTGGATATTGGGATTCAAACACAAAAAATATTGATGAATCTGAAATTTTAATGCTACAAAAAACTGTAAACAAAGCCCAGATTAATGATGGAATGAAAATTTTAGAATTAGGATGTGGTTGGGGTTCATTAACCCTTCATATTGCTAAAAATTTCCCTGCTTCTACTATATTAGCAATAAGTAATTCTAAAGACCAAAAACAATTTATCGATGATAAGTGCAAACATGATAATATTTCAAATGTTGTGGTTGAAACAGTTGATATAAATAATTTTAATACAAAAGAAAAATTTGATAGAGTAATTTCTATAGAAATGTTTGAACACATGAGAAATTATCAAAAATTACTTAATAAAATAAATAATTTACTTTTAGATAATGGAAAACTATTTGTTCATATTTTTTCTCATAAAATAAATACATATCCATTCCTAAATGAGGGTCCCGGAGACTGGATGGCTAGAGAATTTTTTAGTGGAGGACAAATGCCTTCTCATAATTTATTTTTACATTTCCAAGATGATTTAATTATAGAAGAAATGTGGCGTATTTCAGGATTGCATTACTCTAAAACATCGAAATATTGGCTCAAAAATATGGATAAAAATAAAAAATATATAAAAGAATTGTTTGAAAAAATTTATGGTGTGGAAAATTCCACAAAATGGTTTCAAAGATGGAGAATATTTTTTATGTCATGTGAAGAGTTATTTGGTTACAATAGAGGAAATGATTGGGGTGTATCACATTATTTATTTAAAAAAAGAAAGTCAGTAAACTAATTCATGTTAATCTTATTATTCTTAATATTTCACTGGTATATATCTCTATTTTTTCAGACATTTTTCCTACACAGATATGCATCCCATAGAATGTTTAAAATGAATAAATTTACTGAAAAAATATGTTTTTTCTTGACATTCATTTCTCAGGGTACATCATTCCTAAATCCAGCAGCGTATGCCTTAATGCATAGGGATCATCATAAATACTCTGATACTGTAGATGATCCACATTCACCTCAATCATTCACAAGTAAAATTAAATTTAATCTTAAGACCTTTAATGAATATAGAAAATACATTAATAAGATAAATGCAAGCGATATTAAATCATCTGATTTACCTCGCTGGGAATTAATAGAAAAACTAAGTGATTCATGGATTACTAGAATAAGTTTTGCAATTATTTATACATCAGTATATATAATTTATTCACCATCCTTTTGGTATTTCCTACTATTGCCTATTCATTTTTTCATGGGTCCAATACATGGTTTTATTGTTAATTGGTACGGTCATAAAGTAGGCTATAGAAACTTCAACTTATCTGACAATTCAAGAAATACATTATTTATTGATTTTTTAATGTTAGGAGAGCTATATCAAAATAACCATCATAAAAGCCCTAATAACCCAGATTTTTCAATAAAATGGTTCGAAGTAGACTTTGGATATTTAATATTATTTTTTTTAAAAAAACTCAGGATTATTAAATGAATAAAATTGAACTAATCATTTCAGTATTATGCCTTTTAATATGTTTATCTATAGCTAGTATTATTCCCGTTAATACCAATGGTATTGATAGAAATATACTGATTAATATAGTTGGTATAGTTTTTATTATTCATTTGATTTTATTCATACCATCATATATTTTAAAAACAGAAAAATATTTTGATATCACAGGTACGATAGCATATTTATCCATTATCCTGTTTATAAATTATGAATTTCATTCAAACAATATAGAACTATCCTTTCAATCGAAATTAGTATCAACAATAGTATTAATTTGGGCATTAAGGTTGGGATTATTTTTATATTTTAGAATATTAAAATTCAAAAATGATGTAAGATTCGATGAAGCGAAGAAATCTTTTTTTAAATACTTAAGATTTTGGATGATATCATCATTATGGGTATTCCTTACCACTTTAAATGCTACCACCTTAATAATAAATAATCAAAAACAAATAAATATTACATTATTAACAACTGGTATAATATTATGGTTAGTTGGTTTTATAATTGAATTTATAGCTGATTATCAAAAGTTTAAATTCAAAAATAAAGAAAGTAATAAAAATAAATTTATAGAAACAGGCATTTGGTCATATTCACAACATCCAAACTATTTTGGTGAAATTACAATGTGGATAGGAATCTCTATTATTTCACTAGGTAGCTTGTTCAAAATACAATTTTTTACTCTTGTTTCTCCCCTTTTTGTTTATCTATTACTTACAAAAGTTAGTGGTATAAACCTACTTGAAGAAAATGCTAAAGTTAAATGGGGCCAAGATAAAGATTACATAAACTATTTTAATAATACACCGAAATTAATTCCTAATTTTTTTAAGAAAAGAGCATAATTATGATTAAACATTTCAATTCATATCAAGCAGCCGAAATAATGAATGTTAACGTTTCAACAATTAAAAGATGGACTGATGCAAAAAAGTTAGATTGCACACAGACAGCTGGTGGTCATAGAAAATTCACCCTTTACCATATAAATGAGTTTTTAAAAAGAAGTAAGAAAAAACATCAAATAAATATATATAAAATTTCAGACTCACTGAATGAAATACTGTGTAGTCATATTGAAAGCCTTGATTATAATCAATTGAGAATTTATTTTTTTGATATTTTATTAAAAGGTGAAACAAGTAGAATAACTTCTATTTTAGAGGCATTATACCTAAAATCAATTCCGTTACATGAAATATATGATAATTTGGTTAATCCAACACTAAGTAAAATTGGCATCTCATGGTATAATGGTGAAATAACAATAGCTAGTGAGCACTTAGCATCAAATACTTTAAATAAAGCAATAAATAATTTAAATTATTTAATAATAAATGAAAAAAATGAATCTCCTGTAATAGTTCTTCTTTTTGGCGTAAAAAATAACAATCATAGTCTACCATTACAAATGACAGAACAAATTTTCTTAACATATGGACATAAAGTTATAAACTGTAGTGCAAATACTCCTGTCTTTTCATTAAAAGAATTAATAGAAACCAGAAATCCAAATATTATATTAATTTCAGCAACATACATAAAAGATGAAGATGAAACTCTCAGTGAAATTAAGGAATTAAAAAAGTTAAATAAAAAAATAAGGGCAAAGTTATTTATTGCAGGTGCATCAGATAAATTAAATTCAAATAAAACTCTATCTAATTTCACCATTATCAAATCAATGAAAGAAGTAAATAAACTTGCAAAAGATTCATAGAAATAGCTTTCTAAAAAATAATAATTCAAAAAGGTAATGAAATGAATATATCAATTTTTGGAGCCACAGGCTTTGTAGGAAATTATATAATAAAAACTCTCACTGATAATGATTATAATGTAAAAGCATTAGTACGTAAAAATTCAGTATCAAAACTTTCTAATTCAGCTAAAATAAAGCTGGTAAAAGGTGATATAGATAATTACTCATCAATAAAAGAAACTATAAAAGATACCAATATTATCATATATAATATTGGTATTATTAGAGAGTTCAAAAATCAAAACATTACGTTTGATAATTTACATTTAGAAGGTTTTAAAAGAGTTTTAGAAGCATCAAAGAATGAATCAATAGATAGAATAATACTTATGAGTGCAAATGGTGTTTGTTCAGATGGTACGAAATACCAAGTAACAAAATGGAAAGCTGAACAAGAACTAATTAATAGTGGGATTAATTGGACTATATTTAGACCTTCTTTAATATTTGGTAAACCAATGCATAAAAGCCAACCAGAATTTTGCTCTCAATTGAAAAGAGATATGATTATGCTTCCAATTCCTGCTCCCCTATTTCATGAAGGTATACTTCCAATTAAATCAGGTTTATTTGAATTGACACCTATACACGTTGAAAATGTAGCATCATTTTTTGTTAAATCAATCAGAGACACCAATACCATGAATAAAATTTATGAACTTGGTGGACTGGAAACATACTCATGGAAAGAGATTATAAAAATTATATCAAATGCTTGTGGTAAAAATAAATTAATGATTCCAGCTCCTGTAATATTTGTAAAGTTAATTGCATCTTTATTTGAGAAATATAAGTTTTTTCCAATTACTAAAGATCAAATAAGTATGCTCATGGAAGGAAATATAGTAGAAAAAAATTACTTCAATGAATTTGATATTGAACCAATAGAATTTAATTCCAAATCATTAGGATATTTAAAAAATTAGAAATCATGCTAAAAACTAAAAAAATATTTAATAATACAATTATAAAATTTATATTTTTATTCCAATTAGTTTTATCTCAAAACGAAAATATAAACATAAGTGGATTTATATCAGATAAAAAAACTGGAGAAATTCTAATTGGAGCAAATATATTTTTACAGGATTCCAATCTTGGTACTAGTACAGATATAAATGGTTATTATGCTTTAGTAGACATCCCTAAAGATGAAGACTCTACATTAATTATTTCTTATATAGGATATGAAATATATAAAATCAATTTATCTGAACTTAAATCTGATGTATTAAATATAGAATTAAGTCCAAGTCAAATTCAATTCGATGATATAGAGGTTAGTGCAGAACAAATAAAAAAGTCAAAAAGAATTGATTATAGTAAAATTAAATTGAATGCAACTCAATTTCGTAATCAACCTGGGGTGGCAGAGCCTGATATATTTAGAACAATACAAGCATTACCTGGTGTTCTTACACAATCAGAATTTAGCACTGGGTTGATTGTTAGAGGTGGAAATACTGATCAAAACCTTATACTACTTGATGGAATAACAGTATATAATCCATCTCATGTAGGTGGAGTATTTTCTAACTTTATAGTTGATGGAATAAAAGAAGCCGAACTAACTAAAGGTGGTTATAATGCTGATTATGGTGGAAGACTCTCATCTGTTTTAAACGTAGTAAGTCGCGAAGGTAATAGTAAAGAAACAAAATTAAAGATGTCTACTTCTCTCCTATCTTCACAGGCAACTTTAGAAGGACCATCACCAAATGGAGCCTATATAATCTCTGCAAGAAGAACGTATTTTGATAAAGTTAATGAATGGTTTATTAAAAGTGATGCAATTCCTCCATATTACTTCTATGATATACAAGCACACATATATACGGATTTAAATGAAACTGATAGAATAAGTTTAAGTCATTATTCTGGTAAAGATGATTTTAAGTTTTCAGGATTAGGTTTAAATGCTCTTTGGGGAAATAATACAAATAGTGTGCACTACAGAAAAGTGTTTGATGTCGGCTTTATTGGTAATGCTATGCTAGCAAATAGTAAGTTCTTCACCAATTTTAATTTAGGTGGTGAATCAGGAATCAACAATGATAACTTAATTTCAGACAATACATTGAAATTGGACTTCAATAATATATTAAACAAGGGGTTTAAAATTAAATATGGTTTATTGTATAAAAAACTGCAATTTAATTATTTAAGCTCATTTGGAGACTCAATACTATTCGAAATTGATGAAGAACCCATTGAAATGGCCTTTTATATTAAAGGGACTTATAAGCCTATTCCACAATTAATCATAGAACCTGGTTATAGGTATGAATATTATAATAAAAGTAATAATAATGCTTTTCCTAATTATAGACTTGGAATAAAATATTTATTTGATTTAAATAATTTCATAACATTTTCTACTGGAAATTATAATCAATATATATTAACCTTTCAAGATGACTTTAATCCACCACTTCTAGACAATTGGGTTTCAATTGATTCTTCTGTTTCTGCTGGTGCTTCAACCCATTTTAACATAGGATATGAGCACAATAATTCAAATGGATATAAACTACAAACAGAATTTTACTACAAAACTATAGATAATTTACTAACATTTGAGGAAAAAAGAGCGACGACAGATGAAGAGGTTTCTGATGAAAATTTAATTGATATTTTAACTCCTAATTCAGGTGAAGCATACGGCGCGGAAATATTTTTACAAAAACAGTCTGGTAAATTAACAGGTTGGTTATCATACACATTCAGCTTTGCAACAAAAGTGATGAATGATAATTTGTATTATACTAATTGGGATAGACGTCATGCAATGACAATTGTAGGAAATTATAGCTTTGATAAAATCAGATTCTTGAAAAATTCTTCTATTTCTTGGAATTGGACTATACAATCCGGTCAAGCCTATACACCTATTTTAGGATATTATCTTCAAAATTTACCTGCTTACGAACAAGGTACCTTTCATACTATACCTGGTGAAAGAAACTCGGGAAGATATCCCTCATTTCATCGTTTAGATGTTTCATGGCAAAAACAATTTAAAATTATGAATAAAAAAGCTGAATTTTTCTTTCAAGTAATTAATTTATATAATAGAAAAAATATATTTAGATATCAATATTCTTTAGGTTATGCTGATAATGGTATAGATGATGATGGTGATTGGAATCCAGATACAGATGATTTAAATGGAGATGGAGTTCCAAATCTAGGTGAACCTAATTTTGACTATTTAGACCCTGATGAAACAAAACTACAAAGGACAGAAATTTCAATTTTTCCATTTTTACCTAGCTTTGGAATAAGGATAGAACTATGAAAACAAATTTTATATTCACTTTAACTATATTAATATTTTGTTCATGTAACCTTGAACTTCCTAGTACTAATAATTCATATGAAGAAAAATTAACTGTTTTTTCTAATATTGAAATACAGCAATTAAAAACAGATTCTTTAATAATGAATATTGGAACTATATATATATCTTTGACAGCAGGATTAAATCAGGATATACAGAAAGATTCTTTATATATCAAAAATGCAAATATATCAATGATGTATTTAAATAGTCAAAATCAAGATGTAGTTATTAATAACTGTACTGAATCATCTAATTATATATGCTTTGAATATAATGAAGATCAGAATGGCTATATTATAAAGAATGGACCACCAATAAATCCAAACTTAGGAGATACTATTCACTTACAAGTCTCTTATCAAGATTATGAAATTACAGCAAAAACAAAACTACCAAATGATATTATTATAAGCTCTAATGATAGTAGTCCCTATTTATGTGATGGTGATGAACTTCCAGTTAAAACAGTAAATACCGATAACTTTTTACCTGTATTTGAATCATTAATCTCATTTTTTTTCAATGAAGGTATAATCAGTTTTGATAATATTAACGAACTAAATCCATTTGATTTAATAAATAATTTAGACAGTCTAAATTATACAAAATATCAAGAATTTATTGAAAATTTAGATGATTCTTTGTTAAGTAGTATTGATTTAAGAGATAATGGGAATTGCTATATTGGTAGTTTTGCATCTTACCCCTATTTTAGAATTAATTTTGAGTCTAATAGTAATACATCTATAAATATTATTAATACTGCTTTGGAATCTGAAAGAATAAAAAATACTTTTGAACAAGGAAATAATGAAACAGGTATCGACCTGAATTGTAACGACATAAGAGGAGAGGGAAATAGTGCTGGTTATTACCAAAATTTATTTTACGACTATGCATGTCAATATGATGCAACGTTTGATATTTTCAAAATATGGAAAGATGATATAACTTTTGATGAAGAAAATAGATTAAGATTCACTAACCCATTTGTCTGGCTAGCAGATACATCTCCTATACCTATGATGTGGCTATACTTTAATTATTATGGATTGCAACTCATCAATGTACAAGTAGTTGATGAAGCTTATTATGAATATTTTACAGGAGATCCATTTGTATTTAATAGTCAACAAAATCAATTTATTCTACCAGATTCAAATATTAATAATGGCTATGGGCTTTTCTCATCAAATCTATCAAAATCATTCTTTATTTACGCTAATAGACATCCAGAAAACATAAATGAGATTATGAAATGAGTTCGTCAAATAAAAAATTAGATAATATCACAGATAAGCCTGGAATACTGCCCTATGCAAGTAATATTGGAGCACCTAAAATAGAGCCAAATAATTTAAATAGATGGAAAGAAAATAAATCTGAAAATCTTAACAAATATTTCAATGAAAGATATGAAGAGGTTAAAGATAATTATTTAAAATTAATAAAAGAATATGAGTTAAATAAATTAGTATATAATGCAAAATTTGAATTTATACCAATTATTGGTAAGATATATTATCTCTACGAAAGTAAACCTCAAAACTTTTTGTCTTTAATTGACCCTAATCAATGGAATCAAAATTTTATAGGTGCTTTCAAATTAGTTTCTGAAAATAGATGGAAAAAAATTGAATATAAAAAGTAGATATGATTAATATTTTCAAAAGTAAAAAAGCTTTATTAACAATAAAGCTTTTTTACTCTTTATTTTCAACTATTTATTTGCTAATGTTTGTTCTTCATTTTTAGTTATACGTTCTTTATTTTTACTTTCTACTCTTTCTTTATCATTATTTGTAATAATTTCTAATTTTTCACCATGTTTACATGAACTATATTTATTTCCTCGCCAATTAAATTTAGAACATATACCCTTGTCTTGTCTTGCCTCTTTAAAAGCATCAGAAAAATGCAAATCATCATATTTAGATACTGGAATTTCTTCAATATAAGTATTAACGATATATTCATTCCCGTCCCATTTAAATAATGATCCCTCACCATAATGATCCCGATGATATTTATATACCATATCAAAAGATTGACCATGTAAATTATCCTTTTCAGGAAGTATTATTTTCTTTTGATTCACCTTTGATTCAACTACACTTGTTTCTATTAATGATTTATGAACATCAATTGACTTTGCAGTTTGTTTTGAAGATTTTGAAAACTCCTTTTTATCTTCAATATCAGTATTAAAATAAACTACATAAAATGGAATTAATAAAGTTCCACCTACTATTAATAATGTTTTTAAAACTGCTCTAAGTCCACTTATTTTTTTTTTTGATTGAGTAATCATTTTTATCCCTTTTCTTTTAGTTTGAAATTCATTTCAAAACGTTAGACGTAAGCGATTAAACTTTTCTTGCATAATATTTTAAAAAAATCTTTTGACAATTTCTGTTATGATGAAATCTTATCTAAACATAAAATAAACAGGAATTTATAAATTGAGGTATAATAGTATAGTTGTTCTCTTGATTTTTAATGGTAAAAATCTTAGAAAACTAACTTATATATTGGGAGATCAAATATTTCATCTGATAATTAAAAATTAATATCGTTTTAAATTAATTATTACAATAAAAAAAATAAATATTATTTAAGTATTTCCTGAATTTCGGGGAAAATTAATTATATATGTTTTCTTAAAAAAATATAGATAAAATCTAACCTATTTTCCCCTAAATTTTAATGATTAATTCTAAATCAATTAAGGGATTTTATGTTAAAATATTTAATTCATATTTCACTTTTATTGTCGGTTGGCTGTGGAGGTGAATCAGAAAAGGATAAAATGGAAACAACAGTATCTGGGTTAAAATATATTATTGTTAATGAAGGTAAAGGTGAAACTCCAAATAAAGGTGACCTATGTAAGGTTCACTATACCGGTACTCTTGAAGATGGTACAAAATTTGATAGCTCATATGATAGAGGTGAACCAATTGAATTTCCAGTTGGTGTAGGTAGAGTCATTAAAGGTTGGGATGAAGGTATTATGTTAATGAAACCAGGTGGTAAAAGAAAACTTATTATACCATCTGATTTAGGATATGGAGATAGAGGAACTGGTAATATTCCTCCAAACTCTACACTTCATTTTGATGTTGAACTAGTTAGTATAAAAAAACCATTCAAGGATACAGATTTTGACTTACCTGGTGAAGAAATAGTAACTGAATCAGGCTTACGTATGATAGAACATATTAAAGGTGATGGTTCAAAACCTGAAACAGGACAAACAGTAATTGTCCATTATACGGGCTTACTAGAAACAGGTGCAAAATTTGATAGCTCACATGATCGCAATAAGCCATTTGAATTTCCTCTTGGTATGGGCAGAGTAATTAAAGGTTGGGACGAAGCAATAGCAGATATGACAATTGGAAGTAAACGTACTTTAATCATCCCGCCAGATTTAGGCTACGGAGAAAGAGGTGCAGGAGGAGTTATTCCACCCAATGCGGTACTTGTATTTGAAGTTGAACTAATTGGAGTAAAATAATTAAACTCTATTTTTAACTAATTGGGTGATTACATCTGGGTCTGCAAGTGTAGATGTATCACCTAATTGGTTTAATTCGCCTTCAGCAATTTTTCTTAATATACGTCTCATTATTTTACCAGACCTTGTTTTAGGTAATGCAGATGAATATTGAATTTTATCTGGTTTAGCATGTGAACCTATTAATTCAGTAACCTTTATTCTAATTTCATTATTAGTTGATTCTTCAGGATTTTTACCAGCCATTAGAGTGATAAAAGCATAAATACCTTGTCCTTTTATTTCATGTGGAAATCCAACTACAGCAGCCTCTGCAACAGAGCTGTGGGCACCAATGGCACCTTCAATTTCTGCAGTTCCGAGTCTATGTCCTGAGACATTTAAAACATCATCAACCCTTCCAGTCAACCAATAACTTCCATCTTCATCTCTCTTCGCACCATCTCATGTAAAATAATAGTTTTTAAATCTATTAAAATAAGTATCAAAAAATCTTTTATGGTCGCCATACAATGTTCTCATTTGTCCTGGCCAGCCTCCCTTTAATACCAAGTATCCTGATGCAGGATTACCTATCTGCTCATTCCCGTATTCATCTAATAAAACAGGTTCAATACCAAAGAATGGTAAAATTGCCGACCCCGGTTTTAATTCGGTAAATGCAGGAAACGGTGAAATCAGAATTCCGCCAGTTTCAGTCTGCCACCATGTATCTACAATCGGACATTTACTATTACCAACAATATTGTAATACCAATTCCATTCTGGTTCTTTAATAGGCTCACCAACTGTTCCTAATAATTTTAGTGTAGATATATCAATATTATTTACAAAATCATCACCCTCTCGCATTAATGCTCTTAAAGCTGTTGGAGCAGTATAAAAAATATTGACTTTATGCTTTTCTACAATTTGCCAAAACCGACTAAAGTCAGGATAATTCGGCACACCTTCAAACATTATAGTTGTTGCACAATTTGATAATGGGCCGTAAATAATATAAGAATGTCCGGTTATCCAACCAATATCAGCAGTACACCAATAAATATCATTTTTTTGATAATCAAATATCATTTCGTGTGTGATAGAAGCATATAATAAATAACCACCAGTTGTATGTAGTACACCTTTTGGTTTACCTGTAGAACCTGAGGTATATAATATGAATAATGGATCTTCAGAATCCATTGGCTCAGCGGGACAATCCTCATTTGCAAAGGAAATTTCATTATGCCACCAATAGTCTCGTTCAGCTTCCATATTTACAGGTTCACCAGTTCTTTTAACAACTAATACTGTATGAATTGAAGGTGTATCCTTTAGAGCAATATCGACTTTAGATTTCATCTCAATATTTATTTTTTCTCCTCTAATACCCCAATCCTGAGTGATTAACATCTTACATTCAGAATCGTTGACTCTCTCTCTCAATGCTTCTGAAGAAAATGCACCAAATACAATCGAATGAACTGCTCCAATTCTCGCACAGGCTAGCATGGATATTGCTAATTCAGGAATCATTTGCATATAAATACAAACACGATCACCTTTTTCAATACCATTTTCTAATAGCATATTCGCACATTTGGATACTTCAATTAAAAGTTCATTATAAGTATATGATTTGTCATCATCAGGATTATTCCCTTCCCAAATAAGTGCAATTTTATCTCCATCGCCTGAATCAATATGACGATCAATACAATTAAAGCATGCATTAATTTCTCCACCCTCGAACCATTTTATATGAGCAGTTTCATAGTCAACATTCTTAACTTTTTCCCATTTATTGAACCAAGTTAATCTTGTAGCCTGCTCTTCCCAAAATTTTTCAGGATTATTTATAGATTCATTATATATTTCTAAATAAGTTTCCCTATTAGGAATATAAGCAATATCTTTATCTTTATAATTTGGTAAAAACTTTTTCATAATAGCTTAAAAATAATTAAAAAACCTCATTCAGTATATTTTCGATAAAGTTTAATTTACTACTACCTGTAAACATCACAAGCTAAAATTGATAGAAGAAGAAAAAAATATTAAAAAATATATAAAACTAATAGAAAAATCTAGTCAAGATACTGGTATTTTTCAGGATTTAATGCTTCATCGCATACATGAGATTCTTTTAGTAGCAAGTCCATATGATGCTTTTATATTAGAAGAAGATGGTCAATTGACAGAACAAATTCTCCACGAATATATTGGAATGAACTTGAGTTATGCTCCTCGTGTTTGGCAGGCATCAACTGCAGCTAAAGCCATGAACATGCTTTCTAAAAGAAAATATGATTTAGTTATTGTAGGATTGAGAATTTCGGATATGGATCCACTTACTTTAGGAAAAATGATTAAGGAGTCAGATCCGCAGAAACCTGTAGTTTTACTTGTTTTTGATGAATCTGAGCTACAACAATTACCTCAAACTATTCCAAAAGAAATTATTGATAAAGTATTTGTATGGTCTGGTAATGCAGGTGTTTTTCCTGCTATTATAAAATTTTTAGAAGATAGAAAAAATGTAAATAGAGATATTAAACGCGGAAATATACGTTTGGTAATGTTGGTTGAGGATAATCCTAGATATTATTCAATGCTTCTTCCATTAATTTATAAAGAGATTTTATTTCATACACGCCAAATGTTGAGTAAGAGTTTAAATGATACTCATCGTCTTCTACATATGCGTGGAAGAGCAAAAGTATTATTAGCTTCTACATATGAAGAAGCAGAAAGATATTTTAAACGTTATGGATCAAATATTTTGGGAATTATTTCAGATATACGTTTTCCAAAAGACAATAAATTGAATCCAAAAGCAGGATTAGAGTTTACTCAATGGATTCGTAAAATAGATAAGGCAATACCGATAATATTACAATCTACTGATACTGGTTTAGAAGCCGAAGCCAAAAAAAATATGGTAGAGTTTTTCGACAAACAATCCCCCACTCTTCTAAAGGATATAACAAATTATATTACCCGAAATTTTGGATTTGGTGATTTTATTTTTAGAAAAATTAACGGTACAGAAATTTCTCAGGCAAAAAACTTAAGACAATTAAAAGAACATTTATCTGAAATTCCAAATGAATCATTATTATTTCATGCTTCAAAAAATCATTTTTCAAATTGGTTAGCAGCAAGAGGTGAATTTAAAATTGCTTCTATATTAAGAGATTTAATCATTAAAAATTTTGAATCTCCAAACCAATTAAGAGAAATGCTGATTGAAATTATAAATAAAATACGTGATAGACGACATAGAGATATGGTAGTTGAATTTACTCCAGATAGATTTGATCCAACCGCTAATTTTACAAAAATCTCTGGTGGTTCTCTTGGTGGTAAGGCACGGGGGTTAGCATTTGCTAGAAGTTTATTAGAAAAAGCTGATATTAAAAATAATTTTCCTTCTATTAAATTGAGGGTACCTAAATTGATTGTAATCGGAACAGAAGAATTCGATTTATTTATGAAAAATAATGAGCTTTGGGAAAAAGCATTAAACGCAAAATCAAATAAAAACATTGTCCAATTATTTTTGAAATCCCGTTTAACTAAAAAATTAGTAAAATCTTTAAAAATATTTCTTTCCGAAGTGCATTATCCATTGGCTGTTAGGTCTTCAAGTTTACTTGAGGATTCCCAATATCAACCATTAGCTGGACTTTATGAAACATATATGCTTCCAAATTCATCATCTATTGAAAAGGAAAGATTATCTCAGTTATGTGAGGCAGTAAAACGTGTTTATGCATCACAATTCTTCCAAGAGCCAAAGTCAATTATGGATATTTCTTCTCATCGCCATGATGAAGAAAAAATGGCTATAATTATTCAAGAACTAATTGGACAGCATTACGGTAATCGATTTTATCCTACTTTATCTGGAGTTGCGCAAAGCTACAATTATTATCCAGTTTCATATATGAAACGTGAAGAAGGAGTTGGTTTTCTAGCTCTAGGTTTTGGAAAAATAATAGTAGAAGGTGAAAAAGTTTTACGATTTTCACCTGAATATCCAGCAATACTTCCTCAATTTTTCTCAATAAAATCTACAATAAATAATAGTCAAAGAACATTTTTTGCGCTAGATATGAAAGATAATAAAAATGTTCTTTCTAGTGGTGAAACAGAAAATTTAAAGCGATACAATTTAAATATTGCAGAAAAAGATAATTCTATTAAGTTTTTAGCAAGTGTAGTTTGCTCTGAAGATGGACTAATTCGTGATTCTTTAAATTATCAAGGCGTCAGAGTATTATTATTCTCTTCAATATTAAAATATAATAAGATTCCATTAACAGAGATATTAAAAGAGTTACTTGAATTAGGCAGACTTTCTTTAGGTTGTCCTATAGAAATTGAATATGCAATTAATATCTATAATGATGGTCGAAAGCCTGAATTTTGTCTACTACAAATCAAACCAATGGTGATAAAACAAATTGAACGTAGACAAGAAATTAAATTAGACAAATTTGAAGATGTTTTTTGCTCTAGTTCTGTATCTTTAGGTGATGGAATAATTGAAAATTTATATAATATTATTTATATTAAACCTGATTCATTTAATTTAATTAATACAACCTTAATTGCGAATCAATTAGAAGAATTAAACAAAAATTTAAAAGGAAAACCATATATTCTTATTGGTCCTGGTCGCTGGGGTACAGCAGATCCATGGCTTGGTATTCCAGTACATTGGAACCAGATATCTAATGCAAAAGTAATTGTAGAATTTTGTATGGAAGGTTTAGATATTGATCCATCTTTTGGAAGTCATTTTTTTCAAAATGTAACTAGTTTACGAGTAGGTTATTTTACAGTTTCAGGAAAGAAAAATGATGATTTTTTAGATTGGGATTGGATTGAAAAACAAGAAATAGTTAAAGAAACAGAGTACTTAAAATTAATTGAATTTGAAAAACCCTTAACAGTTTTTATGGATGGTACAACCGGTGCTGGTCGAATATTTAAACCAATAAAACCAATAATTGAAAAAATGGATGAAGAGGAATCATCAGGAATCTAAATGAAAAAAATAAAAATCTATACAGATGGGGCATGTAAAGGTAATCCTGGGAAGGGTGGTTGGGGTGCAGTTTTACGATATGGAAATAGAGAGAAAGAAATATCTGGATATGACAATAAAACTACAAATAATATTATGGAATTAACTGCTGCAGTTGAAGCCTTGAAACTATTAAAAGAACCTTGCGAAGTAATTTTAACCACAGATTCAACCTATGTTAAAAATGGTATTTCAAATTGGATATTTAATTGGAAAAAAAATGGTTGGAAAACAGCTTCTAAAAAATTGGTTAAAAATAAAGAACTATGGCAAGAATTAGACTCTCTATGTAAAAACCATTCTATACAATGGGAGTGGGTCAAAGGACATTCTGGTCATCCTGAAAATGAACGATGTGATGAATTAGCTAATGAAGCTATTCTCGAGATGAATTCAATTTAACTAATTTTAAACTAACTGAATTTACTACAACTGAAACAGAAGACAATGCCATTGCTCCTCCTGCTATCATGGGACTAAGTAAAAAACCGTTATAAGAATATAATAAACCCATAGCAATTGGGATAGCTAAAATATTATAAGAAAAAGCCCAAAATAGATTTAGTTTTATTTTTCGCATTGTATATCGGCTGAGTGTAAATGCTGTTAAAATTCCTAATAAGTCAGGTTTCATCAGCACAATATCTGAACTTTCTGAAGCAATTTCAGTACCAGTACTTAAAGTAATTCCTACGTCTGCCTCAACTAAAGAGGGAGCATCATTAATTCCATCTCCAGCCATTGCAACTATTTTACCTTTAGATTTTAAATCTCGTATTTCTTTATTTTTTTCTGCAGGTAGCATTTCAGATTTATAATTTGGAATCCCTACTTGGTCAGCTACAAACTTAGTGGTATAAGGGTTATCTCCTGATAGTATAAATAAATCAATTTTCATTTTTTTCAACTTATAAATTAAAAAATCTGATTCATCTCTAATTATGTCTGCTACTGCAATTAATCCCATCCATAGTCTATCATATGCTAAATGGATTACCGTTTTACCTTGAGATTGTAATTTTAAATCAAGTTCTTTATTTTTATCACTTATTTTTATATTTTTTTTATCCATAAAACGCATACTACCGGTAATTATCGGTCGACTATTTAAATTACCATAAACTCCATATCCTTCTTCTATTTCAAAATCATGAATTTTTAATAATTTAGATTCGGGAAATGAATTAACAATAGATTTTGCTAAAAGATGTTCAGATAAAAATTCAATAGATTTTAAATAAGATATAAATAATTCCTTATTTTGATTAGTTTTAATATCAGTTACAGCAATTTTTCCAGAAGTGATTGTGCCAGTTTTATCAAATACCAAGGTATTTACTTTCGATAAATTTTGGATAGCTTTAGCATTCCTAAAATGAATACCTTTCTTTGCTCCTATTCCTAACCCTACAACTAAAGCTGTAGGAGTTGCTAATCCAAGTGAACATGGACATGCAATTATCAAAACTGAAATAAAAATATTTAATGCAAATTCTACAGATTCTCCTAAATATATCCAATAAGCAAAACTCCCAATAGCTATAATTAAAACTATAGGTACAAAAATCGAAGCAATTTTATCCACTAAGGATTGAACTGGTGCTTTAGAAGATTGAGCTTCTTCAACCATTCGAATAATTTGTGAAAATACGGTATCGGCACCTACTTTTTCTGCTCTCATTATAAGAGTACCTGAGGTATTTATTCCTGGTGATATTAGATGCTGACCCTCTTCTTTTTTTACTGGAAGTGACTCTCCTGTGATAACTGATTCATCTACATGAGAGACACCTTCTACAACAATACCATCTACAGGAATTTTTTCTCCTGGTTTTATACGAATTAAATCATCAATTTCAATATCAATAATAGGGATATCTATCCATTCATTATCGCGCTTAATCAATGCATTTTGGGGAGCATGGTTTAATAAACTGCGTAATGCTTGAGATGCCTTACCTTTTGCCTGAGCCTCTAAATAACGACCTGCAGTAATAAATAATAAAATAATTCCAGCAGATTCAAAATAGATATGATTAAATCCATTAAAATCTAAATCCATAAATTGATTAAAAATTGATAAAAGTGAAAATCCATAAGCTGAACCTGTTCCTAATGCAATTAATGAGTTCATATCTGGATTTAATTGTATGATTTTTTTTAGTCCAATCTTGAAAAAATCAAATCCAATTATTATAATAATAGTAGTTAAAATTAATTGAATAATATTAGAATTTATAACAGAAATTGGATAAGATAATCCAACCATTTCCCCCATTGAAATAAAAAATAATGGGATTCCAAAAAGTGATGTAATAATTAGTCTGTTTTTCCATTCAGAAATTTCCTGAATGTAATAATTTTTAGTATTTCTATTGACTTCTGTTATTAATTCATACCCACTATCTTTTAGTTTAAGTTTTGCTTCGTTAATAGCTTCTTCAGTTTCAAATCCTATGGTAAGAGATTTTAATACTAAATTAACATGGAATTCATTTATTCCTGAAGTGCTATTCAAAATTTTCTCAACATTAGAAACACAGCTAGCACAATGTATTCCTTTAAGTGGGAGAGTCCTTTTCATTTAATGAAGCTAGTTTTCATTTAAAATATATTGAACTAAAGATACTATATCAGTCACATCAATAGAATTATCTGAATTTAGATCAGAATTTAATAATGCAGAATCTGATATTTCTACATTATAAAGAATATGATTTAAAAGTAATAAAATATCTAAAATATTAATAATACCATCTAAATTTGTATCACCAAGATAAATAGATTGACCAAGTTCAATAAATCCTGTTCTCTTATTATTTCCCTTGAAGATATTCCAAATACTCAATTCACCCTGAAATTTAATATCTAATCCATTTAATCCACTTTGATTACCTATAAATATTTCTAAATCACCATCGTTATCTAAATCTGAAATAGTAGGTTGAGATTCTGTCATAATTCCTGTTGAAAATGATTCTTGAAAAAATGTATTACCAAATAAATCATATAAAATAAATTCACCAACTTTAGTTGAAGAAATAATTTCTGGAGTACCATCATTATCCAAATCTGAAAATACAGGTGAAACAAATATATCCTGATTAAAATATTTAGGCCAGCCGACTAAACTATTCCCTTCAGAATTTATACCATATAAAGTACCTTCCGTAGTACCAAAAAATATTTTTATTCCATTATTATGATTAATAATTGCAGGTGCCGTCTTGATTGGACCATCCACATTTAAAGAAAAATAGATATCTGCATTACTTGATAAACAATAAAATTCACCATTATCATTTCCAAAAATAATTTCAGGTATTTCATCATTAATTAGATTAGCTATAATTGGTTCTGACTTAATGCCACCATTAGTACTAAATGGAAATCCCGGTGCAATCTCGCCATTATCATAAATCAAATATAAATTTCCGTCATTGGTACCAATTACTATATCATCTAATCCATTTTCATTAAAATCAGCTAAACTAGCACCAGTAAATACATGCTCATCTATATTTAAAGGGAATCCATCAACCCAACTTGTATCAGAATTGATTACAAACAAATTAGGACTTTGAGTAATCCCTGAAACTACAATTTCAAGGTTATTATCATCATCAAAATTACCCAGTGCAGGCGTCCCAACTAAAAACTGATCAGTATAATATTCCATTTCAATATTACCGTTTGCATCAACTACATATAAATTTTTATTATGATTAGATATCACAATTTCTATAACACCATCATTATCAATATCATCTACAGCAGGGGAAGCCCAAAATTGTCCGCCAAAATTTATTGGCCAATTTCCAGAAGATATTGTTCCATCTTCATTAAGGACTATTAAATAACCTTGCATAGTACCAAAAATTATTTCGTTATTACCATCATTATCTAAATCTATAATAACAGGAGATCCTTTCACTCCACCATAACTTTCAAAAGGAAACCCTAATTGATTAAGTGAAACATTTAAATCAAGAGTTAAATACTGCTCTATATCACCTCCCGATATTTGACCTGTTATTTCAATTTGAATTGGAAGATTAATTGGTGGAGTCGAAATATCAATAGTGCCATAAATCTCTACTATTGGTGTAATTGAATAACCAAACAAGTTTCCTATGAAGAAATTACTAGATGATATGTTTATAAATTCTGATTCTGAAGAAAAACTAACTTCTAAATTTTCAATGTCCATATTAGATGGATTTTCTAATTGAAAAAATGTCAAAAATGTTTCATTTGGATTAACTATCCCGTCATTATCACCTATAATTTCAATTGAACTAATATTTGTTAAATTTAAACTTGGCATATTTTGAAAAGTAGCAGTTATAACACCCTCATATTCTTGAATATCTTTCACTATAATATTTGAAGGCGTTCCATTACTATATTGAGAGGATGGTTCTGTCTCATTTGCAAAGCGAGTAATATTCATTGTTCCTGGATATGGATCACTTAAATCACCATCATTTGAACCATCATTTAATTGAAATAAACCATCAGCTTGCTCTAAATCAACAAGTCTATTATAGTCATTCGTATTATTATTTTGAGAATCATTTATGTGCCAAATAAGCAATCCAGAATTTTTTAATGTTTGATCTGAACCAATTTTTTGCCGATTTTCAAACAGGAAATACTGATTTGAATAATTTGGACCATTTAATTTAAATATAACTGGATTTTCTTCAACATTATCCATTTCTAATGTAATACTAATTTCATTATCCAAAACTAATGGATTTACCCATCCTAGCTGTACTTTAGCCCATGCACTCATATGAGAAGGATACCACGGTGATGATCCGTTGCCACCCCATGAACCGCCTGACATTAGTCCCCAAGTACCAATTCCACTTGAAGAATAATCAGTATCATATAAATCAGGTAGACCCATTGCGTGACCAAATTCATGGCTAATTACGCCTATATGTGTTAATCCAGGAACACCTCCATATCCTGCATTTTGCTTTTCTGGATTAATTGCATATGAATCAATCCAAACTCCATCATAAAATCGTGAATAAGGACCAAGACTCCATTTATGAGACCAAATATTAGAACCATCGCCCTCTTCAGCACCTTGTCCAGCATGCACGATGTTTATTCCATCAACATATCCATTTCCATCATTATCATATCTTGACCAGTCAACTCCTTGGGCTTCTGCCTCATCAATTGCTTCTCCAATCATTTGTCTCACAGTATTGTTAGAATTTGGAGTATCATCTCCATAACTAATATGAGGTAATGCAGAAGTGTACCATCCCATGATATCTGTTCGTGCATCAAATTGATCGTAAGATATTTCAAGATAAAAGTCTCTAAAACTCCCGGTTTGTCCTTGAGAACCAACATATCCTTCTTCATTTAATAATGCATCAAAAGTTTCAATTGAGTATGTTGCTTCCATATCAGGATAATCAATCAATAATAATGGGAAATACCATATATCTCTGTTATTTTGGACTTCAAAAGAATCGTTTTTAAAATTTAAACTCTTATTTTTTCTCTGAGGAATAATATCTTTATTTAATCCTAGGGGAGCAGTTTGATGAGCATATATATTAATAAATTCTGGTGTGGATTTATTATATAACTTTATAAATTTCCAGAATCCATCTTTATCTTTACCTATTTTATAGCCTTCATCTGTTTCATGCCAATTCTGCCATTCATCACCTTTTACATATCCATAAAAGTTAGTTCCATCAGGTTGTGTAAATTTTAATTTACCAGGATAAGATGGCACTGCAAAAACTATTGTAAAAAAAAGAGTTAAAATATATTTTTTATATATAAACATAGTACCTTAATTAAAATTATTTTATTAATGATATCAAAGTGATAAATTTAATTTTATTTAAGAATTAATTTAGGATAATATAAAGTAACACTATTTTACGAATAATAAAAAAGCCTCAACTATTGAGGCTTTTTTATTTTATTTATTTCAAAATTGCTTCATCTTTTCTTCAAGGATTTGATCAAACATTTTTTCTAAATGATCCTGTTTAACTTTCCAAGAACCCCCAAACTTTACTGCAGGGATTTTTCCAGTTTGGACCAATCTATATACAGTTTGCTCCTTAATATTTAAATAATCAGCAACTTGTTTTATTCCTAGTATTCCATCACTCATTATTCAGTCCTTTCAAGTAAAAATTAAGAAATTTAGGTGAGGTAACATACCTCACCTAATTAAATTCATATATTATCTAAACAAAGATAATACTACTTGAGGTGCTGAATTAGACTGAGTAAAAGCTGAAACTGATGTTTGTTGCAATATTTGCAATTTCATCATAGTCATTTGCTCTTTGGCAAAATCAGCATCTTCAATACGGCTCCTAGTAGCCTCTGTATTTGAAATACCTAATGATAATGACTCTTCTTTAGATGATAGACGTGCCTGATCATCACCAACCTGCTGTATTGTTTTTGCTAATGCTTTTATAGCACCATCTAATGAATTAATACCTGTATTTGCTTCAGACTGAGTTAATTCACTCCAATCTGATGATATATCATTATATGTTAATGTTACTGTTAAATCATCACTATTAGCTACTGCTGATCCAGTAGCATTAGTAGCATTTGCATTAAGCGTCACAATCCCATCATCTGAAATAGTATACTGATCAGAACCAATAGTATTTGTACCATCACTCACTACTACATTAGCTTCATTTCCTGCAACCCAATTTGATAACGTGGCAATAGCAGAGGTAGCTGTAGCGTCAGTAATAGTAAATGGATCTGAAGTTTCAGTACGTGAAGATCTTACAATACTATCTAAATCAATAGCCGTATCAGATTCACCCACATTATTTCTGTGCGAATTATCAAAATCTACATCAAAAGTATCAGTATTTTCCTCACCAACATGAAATGTCATTCTACGATCAGCATCAGAATTGTTAAATAATACATATCCATTATACTTTGTTTGACCATTGATATCATTAAATTCAGTCAATAAAGAATCAATTCTATCTCCTATCGCACCTCTTTGCTCTGCACTTAATGCGCCATCAGCTGCTTGAGTTAAATTCTCTTTTATTTGTTGTAATATATCCATCTGAGATTGATAACCACCTTCAGCAATATTTAATACATTTTTAGCAGTTGAAACGTTATCAAGGGCTTGACTTAAACCATTAACTCGACTTTGAAGATGTTTAGAAAGTGCATATCCTGATGTATCATCTTCGGCTGAATTAATTCTTTTCCCTGAAGACAATCTTGATTGAACTTGACCAATACTTCCATTTACTTTTTTTAAATTAGCTAGCGATTCCATTGCATGAAAATTCGCACCTACTCTTGTTATGTCACCAAACATTTTGATGTACCTCCATGTTATTTTTTAAGACATCCTTGTCTTATTATTATTTAAAATTAAGTTGAAAATAAAAACTAAATTTCCAACAACTGATGACATTATCGGATAATATTTAATACTCTTTAATACTTTTTTATAAAAAATAATAAAAATTGTAATTATTAAATAAAATTAACTAATTAATTATAGTGTAATGTTTTATTTATCGCTGTATTTACTATTTGTTAAAAATTGAAATATAAATGTTACATATTGTAACTATGCTATTGTATATTTAATTTGATATTTGATTATTGTTCTGTTTGATTAGGAGGAGGAATGCAGAATCTATTATTTTATGTATTATTAAATTTACTATTTAGTAATGGAATTGCACCCGATTATGGGCCTACTGCATATAATGTTATTACGTCTACATCTCAAGGTTTTATTATAATAAATAATTTATCTATTAGAGATGAAATAGCTATTTCTGGCATAAATAATAATACAGCTCAGGGTTTTTGTCCATCTTTAAATTGTGATATAATTGCCATTATGCATGGAGATGTGTGTGTTGGTTGGAGTTATAGTACTGAAATAAATGATCAAATATATATAACTGTAAATTTTAATGATCAGATTACACCCAATATTTCTAATTATCCATATCCAGGTGACTCAGTTACACTAAATTTCTTTGATACTTCTGAAAGTATTATGTATTATGGAATTGCAAGTGTGCAGGTTTTCCCATTAAACCAAGTTACTATTCAAAATATAAATATTCAGGGTGATGGTGAATTTATAACAGAAAATGAAGGTTGTCCATTAGGATACGATTTAAATTTTGATCCTTTTGCTGGTTCTGGAAATTGCTCACTTTGTGATATTGAATATTTTTTCTGTGGTTGCACTGACTACGATGCATATAATTATAATCCTAATGCCACTATTAATAGTAATACTTGTGATTATGCGTTTCATTTAGAACATCAATTATCAAATGGTAATAACTTAATAAGCTTTCCTGGTAACTTTGAAAATTCTGATATATTAAATATTGTTAATAATTTTACAGACTACAATGAAATTATTAATTTCATTTTAGGACAAGGTGTTGGAATGTTTAATACTTCCGATGGATGGTCAGGTAATTTAATTAATATAAGTCCATATTCTGGGTATTGGCTGAATGTTAATTCTTCCATAAATTGGAACATAACTTTTGATAGAGGTAAACTTGAAAAATGTATCACATATGAGCATAGTTCTGGTAATAATTTATTATCTTTTAAATGGGGTGATGGATATGCACCAACTCTAGAAGCACTAGGCGGAGAAGAATTTGCTACGGAAAATTATAATTTCATACTAGGACAAGGTGTTGGATTATTCAATACTAATATGGGTTGGACTGGAAATTTAAATTATCTAAAAGAAGGTAAGGGATATTGGATTAATTTCAAAAATTCGAATTTTGATTTTAAATGGGGGATGAATAATTGCGAAAACCCACCTGATATTCAATCCTTAGAAAAAGAGACCAATAATCTACCTGAAGAATTTAATTTTCATCAGTCAACAGAGCAAGCCATTTATCTAATTCATAATAATGATTTTGAACATACAGATAATGATATTTTATTAGCTTTTAATAATAATATTTTAGTGGGTTCAGTATATTTTAATGCAGAAGTAATAGTTCTACCTGTTATGGGTTATGATTTAACTGAAGAGACTACCGGATATTGTAAAATTGGAGATAAACCAAAACTAAAACTATATAAGTCTTCAACTGATGAAATTATTGAATTAAATATTGAATTAGATTCATTTGATAACTTAAAAATTTCCGAATTAAAATTAACAAAATTAAAATATAAAAATGGGTTGACATCTAAATTTATGTTAAAGTCTGTTTATCCAAACCCTTTTAATTCTTCAACTAATATTAATTATGAAATACTTGAGAATGGCTTTGTTTCTATTTCAATTATCAATCTCTTAGGGGAAAAGTTATCTGAAATAAACAATGAATACAAAAAATCTGGAGAATATAACTTAATTTGTAATGCAGATGATTTAACCTCAGGGATATATTTTCTAAGAATTATTTTTAAATCTAAGCTAAATCAATTTACTAAAATTCAAAAAATTGCTCTAGTTAAATAATTAATCAGCCAGAATTAAGTTTACAATAATTACAACATCTAAAATATTTAAAATATTATCAGCATTTAAATCTCCTAACTCTGCTATTTCTGCTGTTGGATTAGTAGTTCCTAAGATATAATTAACTAATAATACAATATCAACGATATTAATCTCTTGATCACTGTTTAAATCTCCTAAAATTACAGTCTGACTTATAGGAAGAATCACAAAATCAAGCCAAGCAGCATCTTGTCCACTAGCTACTCCTGAATCTTTTATATATGTCCATTTAAACTCATTCAATCCTTGATAGACAAAATAATTTTCAATACTCCAATCTTGTTCACCGGCCCACCTACCTTGCTCTACACCATTTATTTCAAATAATAAATAATCATAATAATTACCTGTTGTTGAACCAATATTTTCACAAGATACTTTTCGATAAAAACGAATTTCACTATCTTCTACAGCTTCATATTCTATTGATAATATAGAATTTTGACTATGACTTATCTGTCCAGATTTTGCACTATAATTTCCCTCAAGAACCTCAGATTGATTAATAGTCCAATTGCTATTACCGGAAAATTGCCAATCATAACTACTAAAACCTCCAGATTCAAAATCTTCAATTTCTGCACCTATTAACGATTGATCTTCTACTAAAATAATATTTAACTCAGTCCCACCATCTAAAACATTAATCTCATGAGTTTGTGATTCATATCCAAAACTATGATAAGAAATAGTATAATTTCCTGGAATAAGTAACCGATAGTAATCACCATTTTCTTCATCAGTTATAATAGGTTTGTCAATTCCCTCAACGATAATATCTGCTAATATACTATTTCCCTGTTCATCTGTTACAATACCATGAATACCCTGGAAAATTTGTTCCATATATGATATTAATGGTTCCTGATGCTCATCCCAAAATTGATTAAGTTCTGATGCATCTGGCCATTTTTCTTGACTTTGTTCCAATGTAATATCAAAATCATTTTCCCAAACATAATTCCAATCCTGCATTCCTCCATCTAAAGCGTACCATTCTGCCCCATTAGTAATTCCATTATTAAAAGAATTACTTTCATGCATTGTTGGATGATTATCAGAATATTCTAGAGCAAGATAAACAAACATATCGTCATCAGGAGATGCAGAGTAATATCCACTATATGGTCCATCAAAAGGATAATTAGCAACTAAAGCTCCGCCATGCATATTTGCTGATAAAACAAAATTATGTTGCCAACTCCATTCCATAACTGCTATAGTTTCTGGTTGTCTACCATAGATTGAATTATTTGGATCTTCAAATTGATCAGGAAAATCTCGATTTAAATCTATACCATTAGCATTATATCTGCTTCCCATTTCGAATCCATCTGGATTCATTGTTGGCATTATATAAATATCTACATTATTAACTAAATTTGTTGCACGAGTATTTAAGCCATAATTCTCACATAACCACTCAATTAAATATAAACTAAGTTCTCTTCCTACAACTTCATCTCCATGCATGTTTGCTATATATTTAAATTCTGGTTCAATTTCATTTACTCCTGGATTATCTGAAATATTCATCATCCATAATTCTCTTCCTTCTACACTCTGACCTATTGAATATAAATATGTAATTTCAGGATATTGATTTGCTATATTTTCGAGAAAATTAGTCAATTCATTATAATTATGGTATTCTAAAAGAGGGTTTTGAGTATTATTAGTTTGGTTCTGTAATTCTTTAAAATAATTATGGGCGTGATTATCAATATGTTGAATTTTAAATCCATTTAATTTAATTTCTTCAAAGATTTCTTCATCGACAAAAGCATGAATTGATTTTTTTGTTCTATGATGATCATAGTGAATATCTAAGTGTTTTAATTTATTTAGTTCTTGAATATATGAGAATTCAATTTCTACTAGAAAACGATCAGAAAAACTAAATATTAATCCAAATAATGAATAAAAGAGTATATAAATATTTTTCATAATGATATTTTTAATTAGTTAATTTATGTAAATATAACAAGATAATATATATTATATTAAATCTACAACTGTAACAATTAGTTAGAGTAAATTTTATTCTATAATTTAAAATTTCAAGTGCAATTATTCCTGTAATTTATCTAATTAAATATATAAATATATTTTTCTTTTATTATAAAAATCAGTTAACAAACTCTTATCTTTAAGAGCTTTAATTTTAAATTATTCTTGAAAAATAAAAATAGAAAATACCAGATAATTATCATATGGGTAACCATTTTTTTAGATTTAATGGGTGTAACCCTAATAATTCCATTTATTAATGAATTTGTAGAGCAACTTGGCGGAGATGAAAGACATGCAGGCTTTCTGCTTGCAAGTTATGCCCTAATGCAATTTGTTTTTGCACCAGTATTAGGTAAAGTTAGTGATAAATATGGTCGTCGACCAATTTTACTCTTGGGAATGTTTGGAGCATTTATTGCATTTTTAATTTTTGGATTTGCAAATCAGTTATGGATTTTATTTGCTTCTCGAATGTTAGCTGGAATTGCAAATGCAAATATATCTGTAGCTCAAGCATATATTGCTGATATTACATCTAGAGAAGAACGAGCAGAAAAAATGGGAATTATTCAGGCGGCATTCAGTCTAGGATTTATTATTGGCTTTCCAATTGGAGGAATTTTAGCTGAACAATTTTCTGTAGCAACTCCTTCACTTCTTGCAGCATTTCTATCATTAATTAATGGATTCATTGCATATTGGTTTTTACCTGAATCCTTAATACATAAAAATAGAGTTAAAGAAAATCTTTCCTTAAATCCAATTTCTATAGCTAAACACTCATTATTTAATATAATTGAATATTTTGGTAAACCATCTTTTAGGCCTTTAATGATAATATTTCTATTATACTCCTTTGCGTTTAGTATTTTACATGTAACTTTCGTAGAATTTGATAGAGAATACTTAGAAATGAATCCACAAGAAATTGGATTTATTTTCATGTATATCGGTTTTGTTGGGTTTTTAGTACAAATAGTTGCGATAAAACCACTAGTAAAGAAATATGGTGAACAGAAAGTAATGCTATTTGGATTTTTACTTATGGCTGTAGGCCTAATAATAACACCTCTTGTAGACCATATGAATTGGCTATTTTTAACTAGTTTATTTGTTGCTGGAGGAAATAGTTTACTAGCACCAACTGCTACAGCCATAATATCTAAAAATGGCAACGAATCTGAACAAGGTATAACTTTAGGTATTACACAAAGTCTAGGGAGTTTAGGAAGAATTTTTGGACCACCCTATGGTGGACTAACCTATCATGGAATCCATATGATGTTTCCGTTTATTTCCTCTGCTATAATTTTGATAGGATCGATAATTTATTATCTTTTAACAAATTTATTATTAAAAAGTAAAAAAAAGTTAACCTGATTTAATAACAATTACTTATTCTAAAATAATATATAATTATATTTTAAAAATAAATTATACTTATCAATATAAACACAGGTACCAAAAAACATATAGACCAAATCATATATCCAAAAAAACTTGGCATTTCTATTTGATTTTCTTCTGCTATACTTTTAACCATAAAATTTGGAGCATTTCCAATATAAGTCATTGCTCCTAAAAATACAGCACCTGCGGAAATTGCTAATAAAGTTTGACTCAATGTAGTCATTAATATTTCAGCATTTCCACCAGCAGTATTAAAGAAAACAAGATAAGTTGGTGCATTATCAAGAAAACTTGATAATATTCCAGTTAACCAAAAGTACATCATATTTATAGGTTCACCTTTTTCATTAGTAACTGCGTTAATAACGGCTGACAAAGAACCATCTTCACCTGCTTTTAAGATTGCAATAGCAGGTATAATTGTAATAAAAATTCCAGAAAATAATTTTGCAACTTCTTGGATTGGGAACCAAGTAAATCCATTTACTTTACGAATCGACATACTAGTCAATTTCCAACTAATACCTGCAATAAGTAACAGCAATATATCTCTTGCAATATTTTGATATTGAACGTGAACACCATAAACATCGATATATTTTTGAGGATACCAAAATCCACTTAATAATACACTTGCTACAACACCTCCAAGTAACAAAAAATTAAATGTTCCTTCAATAGATAGTTTTTCACCATCACTTTCTGGTTTATTTTCTTTTTCTTTATTGTAATAATAAGAATCTAAAAAGTAAAAAGTGATAATAATTATAATAGATGCAATGACTAAAGGCATAAACATTGCCTTTGTTGTCCAAAAGAAGCTAACACCCTGTAAAAATCCTAAAAATAATGGAGGATCTCCAAGTGGTGTTAATGAACCTCCTATATTAGCAACTAAGAAAATAAAGAAGATTACAACGTGAACTTTATTTTTGCGCCATTGATTTGCTCTTATTAAAGGTCTGATTAATAACATTGCCGCACCAGTTGTACCCATCCATGATGCTAATACTGTACCTATAAATAATATTCCCGTATTCAATATTGGTGTACCCACTAAAGAACCTTTAAGACAAACACCACCTGCTACGGTATATAATGATAATAATAAAATAATAAATGGTAGATATTCTAATAACATCACATGAAGAAACTCATAAATAGCAAGAGAAAGACCCATAGTTGCAGCAAATGGAATAATGAATAAGATTGCCCAAAAAGCTGCTATTTTTCCAAAGTGATGATGCCAAAATTCATTAGCAACTAGAGGAATTATTGCAATTGAAAGTAGTATACCGACAAAAGGGATTATACTATATAATGGTAATTCCTGCCCATTAACTCCATGGTGCCCAACATCGGCGGAGAATAAAATACTAATTAAAAATGGTATAAAAAATATAATCTGTTTCAATATTAGATTCCTTATGTCGTTATTATTTTAGAAAAAATCTTAAATTTCATTAGCACTTAATATAAGTAAAAATCATTAAATTTATAGATAAATATGATGACTATTTTATTAACATTTATTTTACTAGGTACTGCATTAATTGCAATGGCAATTGGTGTAATTTTTAGTAATAAAGAACTTAAAGGTTCATGTGGTGGCGAAAGCCTTGATTGTACCTGTAGCGCGATTCAACAAAAATTATGTAAGATAAAAGTTAATCCTACAAATCACCCGTAAATTTTTTAATTCCTGTTGATTGAATTATCTGATATTGATCTGAGCTACCAACAACAAAAATTGCCTCTAAATTCTCTCTCTCCTCAATTATTCTTAATCCATCGTTTTGACCTAAAACCATCATAGCTGTAGCATATCCATCTGCAATTGCACAATTATCAGAAATAATAGTAACACTTACAACATTATGATTAACAGGATAGCCAGTATCTGGATTAATAGTATGAGAATATTTTTCTCCATTAAACTCAAAATAATTTCTATAATTACCACTCGTAGCCATCGCATTGTTTTTTAAATTAATAATTTTTAGAACATCATCATTATTAGAATTAGAAAACGGATTTTGTAGACCAATTTGCCAATGTTCTTCATACTTTGTGCCATTACAATAAATCTCACCTCCGATTTCAACCATAAAATTAATAATTCTATTATTTATTAAAAACTGACTAACAGCGTCCACACCATATCCTTTAGCAATAGCACTAAAATCTAATTCTATATGAGGATTTGATTTCAATAAATTATTTTTATTAATAGATATTTTATTTAGACCAATTGAAGATTTAATATTTTTTATATTTAAATCATTAGGAAGAGAGTCAATTCTACCTTCACTACCAAATCCCCATAATTTTACCAGTGGATGAATAGTTGGGTCATATGCACCATTTGTATTTTGATAAATTTCTTCGCTTAATTTATATAAATTTGAAAACTCATCAGTCATTTTAAAACTATTTATAGATTTATTAAATTTAGATATTTCACTATTAGGTATATATGTTGAAAATAAATTATTTATATTTATTAATAAAGAATCTATTTTTAAGTTTAAATCTTTAATTTTCTTTCTATCAATTTTATCAGCAATTTTAATACTATAAGTTGTTCCCATAGTATAGCCTTTAATATTGATTAAATAATTTTTAGAACATGAACATAATGAAATCAAAATAAAAAAGATCAATTTAATAAATTGATCTTTTTTATTACCTTTAATTATTTTGATATTTTAGCCTCCAAAATCATCATAGTCAATCATATCTTGTTCTACCCCAAGACTAAATAACATATTATTACATGCATCCAACATCATTGGAGGACCACATATGTAATATTCAATTTCAGTTGGATCTTCATGTTTATCTAAATAACTATCATGCAAAACCTGATGTATAAAACCTTTATAACTATTCCAATTATCTTCTGGCAATGGATCTGAAAGTGCTACATGATATGAGAAGTTTGGGAATTTTTCTTCAATTGCTTTAAATTCATCATCATAAAACATTTCTCTTTTTGACCTTGCGCCATACCAATATGAAACTTTTCTTCCAGTTTTTAATGTATGAAATAAATGAAAAATATGAGATCTCATTGGAGCCATACCTGCACCACCACCAATATAAATCATCTCTCTATCTGTATCTTTAATAAAGAAATCACCATAAGGACCCGATATTATTGCATTATCACCAGGTTTAAGATTGTAAATATATGATGATGCTACGCCTGGAGGAGCATCCCAATTTCGTGGTGGAGGATGAGCTATTCTTACATTTAACATTATCATATTACCTTCTGCAGGATGATTAGCCATAGAGTAAGCACGAAAAACACCATCTTCATCATTACTAGCAACTAAATCCCACATTTTAAATTTATCCCAATCTCCACGATATTGTTCTTCAATATCAAATTCTGAATAACTATTTTTATATTTGGGTATATCAATCTGTATATATCCACCTGAATCAAAATTAATAGTCTCACCTGGTGGTAATTCTAGCACTAATTCTTTTATAAAGGTAGCAACACTATTATTAGATTTAACCTTACAATTCCATTTTTTTATACTAAAAATTTCATCAGGAATTCTAATTTTCATGTCTTCTTTAATTTTTACTTGACAACCTAATCTCCAATTTTCTTTTGCTTGAGATGGTGATATATGAGTTTTTTCAGTTGCTAAAATCTGTCCACCACCTTCAATAATTTGGCATTTACACATAGCACATGTACCTCCTCCTCCACAAGCAGATGGAATAAATATTGAATTTGATGACAATGCAGACAATAATGTATTACCAGGTTTAACTTTTATTTTTTTATCAAGATCATCATTTATAATGATATCAACGTCACCTTGCGGTACTAATTTCTTTTCTGCAATAGTTAATATTGTTACTAATATTAATGTAATTATTACAAATATAGATACTGCGCTTATTAATGGTAAATACACATTTAATCCTTATAAATTTATACCTGATAAAGAAAGGTAAGCCATTGATATTAACCCCGTTAAGATCATAGTGATTCCAATTCCCCTTAAACCTTGAGGAACATTAGAATATTTTAATCTAAATCTAATAGCTGCCATTGAAATTATTGCAACTCCCCAACCTATTCCTGAACTTATTCCAAAAACGAATGATTCACTAAGAGTATAACCTCTTTCACCCATAAAAAGAGATGAACCCAATATAGCGCAATTAACAGCAATTAAGGGTAAAAATATCCCTAATTCATTGTATAACTTTGGACTAAATTTATCTAAAATCATTTCAACAAGCTGTACCATTGCAGCAATAGTTGCAATAAAAGTAATATAAGTTAAAAAATCTAAATTTATTTTGTCAATACCATTTATATTTGTCCATGATAGAGCTCCTGAATCTAATAAATAATTTTTAATATACCAATTTGCTGGTACGGTTATTCCACTTATAAATATTACCGCAAAACTCAATCCAATTGCCGTTTCAACTTTTTTTGAAACAGCTAAATATGTACACATACCTAAAAAATATGCAAGTAGTATATTTTCAACAAAAATTGCTTTAATTGATAAACTTAAATAATGCTCTAAAATTTCCATTTATTCACCTAAATCGTTTGTCAAAGTCTTCTGTATCCATGCTATTATTCCTAACATAATAAATGCACCAGGTGCTAATAACATTAATCCATTATTAACATACCCAGAGGAGTAGAAATTTTCTGGAAAAATACTAAACCCTAGTAAACTGCCACTTCCTAATGTTTCTCTAAATATTGCAACTAAAATTAAAATTAGACTATAACCAAAAGCATTGCCAACACCATCTTTAAATGAATCAATTGGATTACTTTGCATTGCAAACGCCTCCGCTCTTCCCATAACAATGCAGTTAGTAATTATTAATCCAACAAAAACTGATAGTTGTTTACTAATATCATACATATATGCTTTTAAGACTTCATCAATGAGTACAACTAATGATGCAATAACTGTTAATTGTACTATTATTCTAACTTTTGATGGAATCAATGTTCTTAAAACTGATATGATTACATTTGAACTTGCTAATACAAAAGTTAAAGCTATAGACATAACTAAAGCAGTTTCAACTTTTACTGTTACTGCCAATGCGGAACATATACCTAAAATCTGCTTAGTTATTGGATTATTATTGACTAGTGGATCTGAGAAAATATTTTTATTCATACTTTAATCTCCTTTATATCAACAACAGCATCATGTTTTTTTATAAATGGTAAGTACCTTTCCAAATCAGATTTTAAAAATGTAGTAACACCATTACCTGTAATTGTTGCACCACTCATTCCATCTACTTCATGTTTTAAAAATTTACCCTGAGCAATACCTTTAACAACTTTAATTGAAACTAATTCATTACTTTCATTAAATATTTTTTTATCTTTAAATTGATTTTGAAACCAATTTTTTTCAATTTCTCCACCCAAACCAGGAGTTTCTTTATGTTTATAAAAAGTGATACCCTGAACTGTATTTAAGTCTTCAGATAATGCAAAATAACCATATAAAGTTGACCACAATCCTTTACCTGATATTGGTAGAATATACGCATTTATATTTTCATTTAACACATATTCAAATATTGGTAAATATTTTTTATTATCATTTTTTTCAGGATTGTATTCTTTACTATTATAATATGTAATCTGACCGGTAGATTTATTTTCATCAATCATTAAATTATCATAAGGAATTTCCGTCAATTCTCCTTCAGCAGTAATTACTTTTTCATTAATAAATTCTGTATATTTTTTTATTATTTCTTCAGATGTCAATTTATCTACGTCTAATCCTGCACACTTCAAAACATTTTTCTTTCTATCGACTTCTACATTAATATTTTGTTTATCTTTTAAAGAAGTTGATGTTAAAGATAATACTAATGCTGAAAAAATTGCTACAATTAAAACAAATTTAAAAGTTTGAAAATCAGAGTGCAACTCTACTCCTCCTTTGTTTTATATTTTTTTGTATTACGAAATAATCGATTAGTGGTGCAAATGCATTCGCAAATAATATTGCAAGCATTATTCCCTCGGGATAAGCAGGATTTATAGCTCTGATTATAACAGTTAAAAATCCAATAAGAAATCCATAATAATACCTACCTTTATTTGTGTGTGTCGATGTAACTGGCTCTGTTGCCATAAAGACTAACCCAAAAGCAAATCCACCCATTACAAAATGATAATGTGGAGGTAAGTATAACATAGGGTTTGAACTATAAATAGCAATTTGATTGGTGATTAAAGATGTAAATACCATACCTAATACAACACTCAACATAATCCTCCAATTAGCTATACGAGTAACTAAAAGAAATATTGCTCCTAATAGGCAAGCTAAAGTAGAAGTCTCAGCTATAGATCCTGGAATAAATCCTAAAAACATATTTTCTAAATTGTATTTAGATTGACTTAATAATTCTAAAGCTGAACCTCCTTGCTTTGAAGATGCTACTAATAAAGGTGTAGCGGCTGAAACTCCATCAACGCCTTTGAAAAACATATCAGTCCATAAGTAATTATTATCAACTGTCCAAACTGTATCTCCTGATATTTTTGTTGGGTAAGCAAAATATATGAAAGCCCTTGCAACTAAAGCAGGATTGAAAATATTATAACCTGTTCCACCAAATATTTCTTTACCTATTACTACACCAAATATAGTGGCAAATGCTACCATCCATAAAGGTATCGCAGGAGGCATTGTCACGGCAATAAGCATACCAGTAACTAAAAATCCTTCGTTTACCTCATGCCTTCTAATTATTGCAAATAATACTTCACACAAGCCACCGACTGTATATGATACAGCAATTATAGGTAAAACAAGAATTGAACCACTTATGAAATTTTCAATAATTGTCCTAGATGAATCCTGTTGATAACCGACATTAAAAATACCAAATAAAATTGCTGGTATCATTGCAATCACTACAAATATCATGGACCTTTTTAAATCAATCGCATCACGAATGTGAGGACCGTCATTTGTTACTGAATCGGGTGTATATAGAAAAGTATCTAATGCTTCATATAATGGGTATAATTTTTCAAACTTTCCATTTTTATCAAATAACGGCTTTATATTATCAAGTTTTTTTCTTAACATCTCTTTTATCCTTCTTTCTCGATATAATTCAGACCATCACGGATAATTTCATGTACAGGAAATTTAGATTGACAAACAAAGGAACATAAAGCAAAATCTTCCTCATCACATTCATATATACCTAAATCTTCCATTTCTTCTATATCTTTTGCAATTATACTTCTAACTAAATAATTAGGATGAATATCCATTGGTAGGACTCTTTCCCAAGTACCAAGTGGTACAATCGCACGAGGATCACCATTATTCAATGTATTTAGTGACCACTCTTTTTTCGGAAAAAATCTTGATATATATGTATTTGAAATAGTGTATTTATTTTTCCCCGGCTTTAACCAACCTATAAATTCTCTTTCTCCTCCTTCAGGGATTACCGAGATTTGATTATGATAATATCCAAGTCCGCTTTCAATTTGGACTTTTTTTCCTGAGAGAACATCTCCCGATATAAATCTAAACTTGCCATCTTTTAAATTATTATTCAAAGCAGACTGAATAGTTATACCTCTTTTAACTTTAGCATAAGTAGGTTTTTTTATACCCTCACCAGAAATAGAAATATACTTTTCAGTTGAAAATTTACCTGATGTAAGCTGTTTTCCAATCGCTATAACATCTTGAAGATCTATATACCATACCACTTCTCCAACATTAATTGGATCAATATGATGAATTTGGATTCCAATATTACCTGTTGGATGCGGTCCAGTAAAATTATGAACTTTAACATTATTTAAATTATTAATAATTAAATTTTTCTTATTACCATTAATGGATATATGAACATCACCATCTGTTAATTGATTCAAAGCATTAATTCCAGCTTGCAACCCATCATTATTCTCATTAAGAATAAATTCATAATCTAAGGCATGTGGCGCTGTATTATAACCAGATATGAAAATAGCTTTTGGATTATGCTCTGGATTTGCAATTTTTGAAAATGGTCGTTGACGCAAATATGTCCAACAGCCTGATTCTTTCAATATTTTTTTAAGACTTAATTTATCAATATTAAGAATTTCTGATTCTGAATATGTTTTTGACTCTTTAAATTCTTGATTTTTCCCAGAAATATCAATGCAAATTTCTTCAATAACTCTTCTTTCACCTAGCTTAATAGATTGAACAACTCCTGCTCCAGGTGAAACAAAATTTACATCACCTAAAACTTTATCATGAAATAACATAGAACCAATTTTAACATGTTCTCCTTCTTTCACCGATAGTTTTGGTTTTATACCCTTAATAGTATTTGGGTGAATTTTTAAGATAGATTCTACATCAATTGATTTTATCGTTTTCTTAGGTTTCCCTAATAGAGGAATATTTATACCTTCTTTTAATTTAAAACTAGTCATTTAAGATTTATTTCTTCTTTTTTTTCTGTGAATATATCTTCGTTCACCTTCATTAAACCTTCTAATTTCATCATCTGTTTTAGGTTTTACGGATTCTACTTTTTGGGGTTCTTTATTTTTGTCTAATGAGACAAAAGTTAAATATGCGGAAGCAGTATGTTTAATTTTACCAGTAATTGCATTCTCTGATTCAATTCTTACGCCAACCTCCATTGAAGAACCACCCGTGTAATTAACTGAAGATTTTAAACAGATTATTTCCCCCATTTTCGCAGGTGCTAAAAAATCTAAATTATCAACGGAAGCTGTTGCAACCGGAGTTCTAGCATGTTTATATGCTGACATTGCAGCACAAATATCCATATAATGCATTACTCTCCCACCTAGTATATTACCAAGAATATTTGTATCATTAGGTAATACAAGTTCGTGCATAATAACTTGTGAATCAGCAACCTTTTTCATTAATATTTAAAATAGGATATTTTCGTAGATAAAATCATGTAATATGCCCCATTTAATTCCAAATAACATTGTCGGAATACTACATATAATTATAATAATACTTATAGCAAAATGTGGACTAATTTTGGAGTCATCGTTTGGCTCATCTAACCACATAGAACGAGCTATGTTGAAGTAGTAAAATAAAGAAACGACACTATTTAAAATTCCAACTACCGCCAACCAGTAAAATGAGTTAGACTCAATGAGTGCAGCAAATAAATAAACCTTTCCAATAAATCCTGCAGTTGGAGGTAAACCAGTCAAGGAGACAAGAAAAAGAACCATAATTGATGCCATTAAAGGTGATTTATATCCAAGACCTTTATAATCTTCAATATTTTCNACATTTAGTTTATTAGAAATAAAAATAGCAAAAGAAAATGCACCTAAATTCATAAATAAGTATATAACTAAATAAAATAGAATTGCATTAATTGCATTTGCTGATAAAATAGCACCACACATTAACATGTAACCTGCATGTGCAATACTTGAATATGCTAAGATTCTTTTTACATTATTTTGCTGAATTGCAAGTAAGTTACCAATAGTCATTGTACCTGTTGCTAATACTGCAATCAAAAATGGCCATTCAACATCCAATATTGTCGAACTATCAGCTAAACTTCCTGTTTCAGAAAATAATGAATAAATAACACGAATAAACAGCCCTAAACCAGCTGCTTTTGGTGCAATTGAAAAAAAAGCTGTCACAGGTGTTGGAGATCCTTCATAAACATCTGGAGTCCAATAATGGAATGGTACCATTGAAATTTTATATCCAATTCCTGAAAGTAGCATAAGAATTGAAACATAAATCATGAAATTATCTTCGGCTAGTGTAAACAAACTATCATGAATAATTGATATGTCTGTCGAACCAGAAAGTCCATAAAGCCAACTCATTCCGTATAACATAATTCCGGATGCGAATGAACCAAAAATAACATACTTCAACGATGCCTCATTTGAAGTTTTATCTCCTCTTTTCATTCCGGCTAATACATATGATGCTAATGAAGCAGTCTCTATTCCAATATAAATCATTATTAAGTTGGTAGATGAAACCATTAACATTAATCCAAGTAATACAGTCATTAAAAGAGTATAATATTCAGGATGACCAACTTCATCTAATTCTTTTGTCACATTTGAAACGACAATTATCATAAATGCTGCTATAACAAAAAGAATTTTAAAAAAATGAGAAAATGGATCAACTATAAATAGATTCATGAAAATTTGCTCATTAGTACCAAATGATGACCACAATGATAATCCAACAAATATAATACCGACTAAATTTAGGGGGTAAATTAATTTTCTAGTGATAGATGAAAAATCAAAACAAATTGTGGCAATTATTAATCCTACAATTAATAATTCAGGAATAAAAAAACTAAGACTTTGAATATTATTCAATTTTTATAATCCTGTAATTGGTGCTGATTGAATCGTTTCAATCAAAGCTGATAATGTTGGTTGAATTATTTCAATTAATGGTGCAGGGTAAACTCCTAATAACAATACTAAAATTGCAATCGGAATAACACACAATAATTCTCTGGCGCTTATATCAGTTAAATTTTTATATTTTTCATTTAATTTACCTAAAAATACAAATTGATATGCTCTAAGAAAATAAATAGCATTTAAAAGTATTCCTAATGTTCCAATTATTGTGAGGATACGTATGATACTTTTTTCTCCTGCATATGTTTGGTCTACACTAAATCCACCGATAAAACATAATGCTTCTGAAATAAATCCAGACATAGAAGGCAATCCTAGACCAGCAAAAAATGCCATAGCCATTAAAGCTGTGAATACCGGCATTTGTGAACCGAGTCCACCAAAACCCTGCTTCCCTGCTAACTCTGCATCTTTATAATCTTTAGGAAAGAAAATATATCTATGGTGTGCTTTATCATAAATGACACCAACTAAAAGGAATAACATTGCAGTAATTGTACCATGGTTAAACATCTGCATTGCCGCTCCATTTAATCCTGCTTCAGCACCTTCTGGAGATGCAGAAACGATTGCAGCCATACCTAAAATCACATATCCCATATGTGAAACTGATGAATATGCAACCATTTTTTTCAAATCGATCTGAGCAATAGCATTTGCAGCTCCCCATATAATATTTATTACACCTAGAACTGCTAATATTGTGGCAAAATTATATACTTCACCAGGAAGTAATGGATAACTGATTCTTAAAAGTCCATATGTGCCCATTTTTAATAAAACACCAGCTAAAATAACAGATATTGCTGTTGGAGCTTCTACGTGAGCTAATGGCAACCATGTATGAAACGGGAAAACAGGCACCTTAATAGCAAATCCAACAAATAGACCAAGCCATATTAAATATTTCATTGGCATACCCCAAAGAGTTGCATCTATGGTCCTAGCTGTATCAATTAATGTAATTAAGTTAAATGTATGTGGATCTGAATAAAAATATAATGCCAACATTGCAAGTAACATAAATACAGAACCAAACAAAGTATATAAGAAAAACTTAATCGCAGCATATTGTCTTTGTGGACCACCCCAAATCCCAATCAAAAAATACATTGGTAACAACATAACTTCCCAAAAAACATAAAAAAGAAAGAAGTCTAGAGACATGAATACACCCATCATACCAGCATCTAATAGCAGAAATAAAGAAAAATAACCAAATGGTGATTTATTTATATTCCAACTTGAAATTACACAAATAAATGATAAAAAACCTGTAAGTAATACCATTGGCATACTTAAACCATCTACACCAATGTAATATTGTATATTAAATTGTGGAATCCAATCTTTTTGAACAGTAAATGCAGAATCAACAACAGTTGAATTAGGATCATAATTAATATATAACCATATACTTAATAAAAATTGAATACCGGTGGATATAACAGCAATCCATTTAAATCCATCAGGATTATCTTTACCGCCAAATTGAGCAAAAGCGAGCATTGCTAATGCGCCTAAAACAGGTATGAAAATGAGTAATGAGAGTATGCTTTCGTTCATATTTTATCTTTAAAATGCCTTAAATATTATAAAAATAGTAATAAATCCCAAAATACCACCTAATAGATAGTTTTGGATAATTCCGGTTTGTGTAAATTTTAACCCTTGTCCTAATTTATTGGTGAATTTACCAAATCCATCAATAACTTTTTGGTCTAACCAGTTATAGTCAGTGTAGCCAGCCACAGCTGAAATTTTCAGTGTAAACCAACCCCAAAAATCAACAATCTTTTGATCATAAAAGTCCCAATCAACCCATGCAAAAAATGAGCAGAAAAACATAAATGGTCGATAAATTAATGAGTCATAAATTTCATCAATATAAAATTTATTATAAGATAAATTAAATAGACCTAAATAATTCATTTTCTTAGTCAATCGGTCAACATCTATCATCTTGAAAAAATAGAATAATGTTGCAACACCAATTCCAATGGAAGCAACTGTTAATGAAATCACCATAGCCTGGCCATGTGCATGGTGAATTCCTTCTCTAACAGCAACCATATCTAGACCGACTACATTTTCACCATATTTAATAAACTTATAAAACCAGCCAGCATAATCTAATGGATTGATTTTGAATGTAAATGAAAATGCAAAACTTAAAACTGCTAATAAAATTAGTGGAAAAGACATTGGTAATGGAGATTCATGGATATGATCATAAACTTCTTTTCTAGCAGGTTTTCCGTGGAATGTTAAGAAAATTAATCTAAACATATAAAATGCTGTAATAATCGCTGCACCAAATCCTGCAATAGGCAATATTATTGTCCATCCATGATTCATATGATAATATGAAAGTGTACCTGCTAAAATAGCATCTTTGGATAGAAATCCTGAGAAAATTGGAACACCTGCAATTGCTAGTGTTGAAATCAGCATTGCCCAATATGTGATAGGCATTTTGTTTTTTAAACCACCCATATTAAACATATCCTGAGGATCTGTCTTATGGTCATTTAAATGATGCAATGAATGATGCATTGCATGAATAACAGATCCGCTGCATAAAAATAAGCATGCTTTAAACATTGCATGAGTAGTTAAATGAAAAAATCCAGCTTTATAGGCACCTACACCTAAGGCCATAACCATATACCCCAATTGACTTACAGTAGAATAAGCGAGTACTTTTTTAATATCTCTCTGTGTAATTGCAATTATTGCGGCCATCATTGCAGTAATAGCTCCAATAACTGCTACTACTTGTAGAGCCTCTGGAGTCAAAAATGGAAAAATTCTAACAGTCATATAAACCCCAGCTGCAACCATTGTAGCCGCATGAATTAAAGCACTAACCGGTGTAGGACCTTCCATTGCATCTGGCAGCCATATGTGTAAAGGAAACTGTGCTGATTTACCAATTGCACCACAAAAAATTAGAACTCCTGCTATTGTTATTATATTTAAATCAGATGCAGTGAAATTATTAAAATTACTCTGCAATAATGATGTAATCGAATCGAAATTTATCGATGGCTGACCTAAACCTGCAGTAAAGAAGAATAATGTCATAATACCTAAAAACATTCCAATATCACCGACACGATTCGCTAAAAAAGCTTTTTTGCTAGCATTAGCTGCAGAATCTTTTTCAAACCAAAATCCGATTAATAAATATGAACTCAACCCAACTAATTCCCAAAAAATATACATCATAATTAGATTATCAGCTAAAACGATTCCGTTCATTGAAAATGTGAACAATCCAAGAAATCCAAAATACCTCGTATATCTTGGATCACCTTTCATATACTCTGTTGAATATAAATGAACTAAGAACGAAACTAAAGATACAACAACAAGCATTATTGCCGACAATTCATCTAATTTGAAGCCATGTGAAACTTCAAAATAGCCTAAATCAATCCATTTATATGTTGAAGTTAATACGTTTTCAGATTTTTTTAATAAAAATGAAAATAAATTNGCTAATGCGATACATAAAGTAANAAAAATAAATGATAAAGAAAGCCAATGNGCATTTCGTCCAATTCTTTTTCCAAACGATAANTGGAAAATAAATGATGCTAATGGTAAAATTAAAAATAATGAAAATAAACTTACCGGCATACTATCCTTTTAATGTATCGGCCTCATCAACATCTACTGTATTGAGGTTTTTATATAAATTAATAATTATAGCTAATGCGATTGCAGCTTCTGCAGCAGCCAACACGATTACAAATATACTAAATACTTGCCCCTCTAACCTTTCCATACCGCTAAAACGATTAAATGCAACAAAATTTAAATTTGCAGAGTTTAAGATTAATTCTATTCCCATTAAAATAGCAACAGCATTTCTACGGGTCATAACACCATAAATACCAAGAGTGAATAAAATTGCACTAATAATTAAGTATGTAGAAAGGTTATCCATCAAACGTCTTTTCTTGATAAATATGCCGCCCCAATTAGAGCAGCTAATAAAAGAATAGAGACTAACTCAAATGGCAGCACGAAATCTTTCATCAATAAATGACCGATATCTCTAACAGTTTCATCACGCGAAGTCATCTCACCGGTTTTCCATTCTGTTCTCATAATTACAGTTAGTAAAACACTTAAAATAAATATGGCGCCAGATGAGGCAAAGATTTGATTTCTACTGGATGAACCAACTTCTGGATCGTCAATTTTATTTGTAACCATTA
>NZIV01000074.1 GCA_002689995.1 Fidelibacterota bacterium | reverse complement strand
CACTGTTCTTCTCCAACACCTGAGATAATTCCAAAATTTTCTACCACTTCATCAATGTTTACCTTGCCCTTGAAAAGACGGTAAGCCTTAACTGCTGCTCGGATTTCATCCGTATCTAGCCAGCCATTGTTTCTAAACTCAGCGCGTAGTTCACGCTTTTGTTCTTGATAGGGTTCAATGCAATCTTCGATTGCCTTTAAGGAGCGAATATACTCCTTAACATATTGTTGTTTTTGTTCACTTGTAGCCATAAGGCCCTCCTTTATTACAATAATAATATAGCAGGATTGAAGAGTGCTGTCAAGTCTTTATTCTACGTGAACTTTAAAAACTTGATAAATAAAATTACGCATTAAACGCTCTCTATCTTCTTCGGTCTCACACTCAGCGTATTTGTAGTTATACGTTCCCTTCTCTTGGCTGATCTGCGAATCAATCTCATGTATTTTCGACTTCATCCATCTGGTCTGTTGCTTGTAATTTTTAGGAGTCCTAACTCCAAACCGCTCCGATAAGTCTAAGAGAAAATAATATCTTTCCTCTTTCAAAGCCTTTTGGGCTTCTTTAAAAAGCTCAAGCCTTTCTTCCTTTTCGTCGTCTGACAAATTCTGTAAACGATCAGGATGAAGATATAAGGCTATCTGCTTAAAAAGTTTGGCGAAGGCATCCGACAGTTCTCTGCCATCTTTGACTAGGACCTCATCGTCGGTTACCGGGTCGGGGGTATCGTGGTAAACTACAAGCGCACCAGTCTCATCAATCTCGGTATCTGGCAGATTTAAACGCTCTTGCTGTTGTTGACCGATTTTGAGAGATTGGGCGGCTAAAAGATTCTTGTTTAAGTCAACCAAGTCTACTTCTTTTTTTCTGCAATATTCTTCAAGGTACATTTGAAACTCTTGAGCATGTGACTCGTTAATATCTTCAATGAACTCAAGCTCGCTATGCTTAAACCTGAGTTCATTTAAAGTTCTTTTCCATTTTAGCAGATTGGAAGCTCGCACGACATTTACCCCGTGCTGTAATTAGCTTAACCAAGTAGTTTAAATGTCTTTCCTACAGCATAAGTTGAGAAACCCCACTGCTCGTCATACTTTAACTTGGCCATATATGGCCTGTTAGTGAAAATCTTATCTTTTTCAGGTTTGATGCCCCAACACCTAATCTTCTCTGTCTCGTTATTGGAGTCAATCACCTCAACAATCCAATAGTTCTTGCCGTTCTTGGTTTTCTTGGGAACAATCTTGCGGGGGATGAACCAACATACACATAAATCTTGATCAAATTCAGAGATTGGAGGGATGTATTTTTCACGTAGACGGCTGATAGTCTCACTGCTAATGACCAAGTTCATAGGGAAAACACCTGTCAATTCTGTCTTGAAGTGGATAATCTCTTCCTCTGTGAAATCTCCCTCTTTGCCATAGGCTTCAATGTTTTCAGCAAACTTCTTTTTGTTCTTCGGCCTGTCAACAACTGCTGCGGACCAGAAGTGCTTGCGGCCAGTGAACCTATCATCAACCAAGTTATCCATTGCCCCCGCACGACACAATGCATCTAGTGCCTTCTTGTTAAGTTTTGAATACGTTATCTCTTCACGAAACAGCAAGTCTTCAATATTATTGAAAGGACGATGATCAAGGATCTGTTCAAGCGCGGACTCTCCGAAGCCCTTGATTGATGTCAACGGTTGAATAAGTGTTGTGTTGTCTGCAGCGATCTCCCACACCCGGCCAGACTTATTAACATCAACGGGCGCAATTGAATATCCTAAAGACTTAGCAATATTGATCGCCTTCTCCTTGCGAGTCTCTGGTTCTTTGTCCAGAAATGCAGCGATCCACTCTGCTTCATAGTAGTTCAGAAGCCAAGCACATTGATAAGAGATCACACTGTAAGAAACAGCATGCGACTTGTTGAAGCCATAGCCTGAGAAGTATTCGAACTTATCCCAGAGAGCTTGTGCCTCATCGCGATTAATGTTGTTTGCTACACAGCCAGTGATGAACTTATCATGTAGTCTGCCCTTAACGCTGTTCTTACCAGTGCCCTTCTTAGTCAGCACCTTGCGAAGCATGTTGCCCTCATCCAGCGTGAGGCCACCTAACTTGTGAGCCAACAAAGCGATTTGCTCTTGAAAGATAAGGAACCCAAAAGTCTCTTCAGTAATTTCACGGGCATCTTCGGACAAGTAGCCAATGCGGTGCGGGTGATTCTTAGCATCCACATAGTCAGTATCCACACCTGCCGACAAAGGTCCGGGTCGGAAGATAGAAGTGATTGCCGAAACNTCAATAATATTACGTGGCTTAACTCTTGTACAGAATCCCTGAGCGCCTGACTCTGTGAACTGGAAGACTCCCGCCCACTTGCCAGCATGGAATACGTTTTCATAAACATTCTGGTCATTTAAGTCAATAACGTCTGGGTGAAGATGTGTGTCATAATATTCCTTTACTTGAGCAAATGTTGGATTCTCAACACCGCGATACCGACGAAGAATATGTTGAATACAGACCTCCATCATTTTGAGGGTAGAGAGCCCGAGCAGATCAAACTTAATAAAGCCCATAGGNTCAAGATGACGAACGTTTTGACCTTCAGCCCAAGGAGTCTGACGAACACCACCTGAGTTGATTAACGGCATGCTCTTNTCTAAGTCTTCAGCGATCACAACGCCGCCGGCATGTCTTGAACAGGAGCGGACCTGACCCACCAATCCTTCAACGTGTGTCTTAACTTGTGGGTATTTGTTTAAGTAGGTTGCTAAGGTTGGTGAAAACTCCATAACCTCTTCCCACGTTGGCACATATACTCCCGCTTTAATTCCATGCTTACGTTTTGCATCTGGAGTAGCCTCACGAATCATGATAGACGTAACCGTATTGGCCTCTGTGAAAGGGATATTATAAAGCTTTGAGATGTCCTTAATCAAAGACTTAAGTTGCAAGGTGTTCCAGTTAGAAATCGGGGCAACCATGTTCTCGCCCCACATCTCCACGAGCCTTTCCTTTAGAATCATCGGATCCGATACATCGTAATCAATATCTGGGTAGTCCGTTGCGTCAGAGCGTAAGAAACGAGAGAATAGTAGTCCATGCTTGATTGGATCAATCTGTGTAATACCGAGCGCATAGGCCACCAGCGAACCTGCAGCAGAACCGCGGCCGGGGCCGGCCAGCATCATATCATCGGTTACGTCAACAATAGCNTTCATCGTTAAGAAATATTTTGAGAAGCCNCGGTCATCAATGACATTGAGTTCACGACGTAGACGGTCAGTATATTCTTTGTTAGTNTGCATGCCGCGATCTTTTAAGCCCTCCAAGGAAAAATTAACCAGTGCCTGAGTAGCCGTAAAGCCGGCAGGAACAACGAATTCTGGCAATCGTACTGTGTTATCAGGCAAAAACTTTTCGATGCGTTCAAAGGCAATGCGATGTGTCTCTTCAATACTCTTTAGGACTACCTCATCATCGTAATCAAATCCTTGTTCTTGGGAGTATTGTTTATAGCTCTTCCAGATTTGATCTCCGTTCTTCGGGTACAATTCGTAGCCAATCTCTTCAACACCATCAGGCAACTCAGACTCTCCTTCTGCCCAAGATGGAGTACCTTTGCCAAGCCAGCCAAGACGTTTGTAAAGCTCACGGTCCTTCCAAGCATCAGGGTTTGGATAATGACTGTCAGCAGTGGTGACCAAGGAAACATCAAACTCTTTTGCAACTTGGATTACATATTGATTGAGTTCATGTTGTTCTTTAATATTGTTCCATTGGATCTCGGCATACCAGCGATCACCGAAAATATCAACCATACGTCTTGTTGATTCACGCATGGCTTCGAGTACTGCTTCAGAACCCTCTTCGCGGTTTTCCCAGTAGTTACCGGCATACACCCCACCAAGACAAGCAGAAGAAGCAATGATACCCTCATTATACTTCTTAAGTAATGCGTAGTCGATGCGCGGGTAACGATAGAAATTCTCCGGCTGGTATGATTCTGATACTAGCTTAAATAGGTTATTCAGTCCAGTTTGGTTTTGAACAAGCAGAACAAGATGCCGCCGGCGCTTAAGGATGCCTTGGATTTTCTTACTGTCACCCTCGTCTTCAACAGTGGCGCCTGACTGGGCGTCTTTCTTGATGGCGCGGGCCTTCTTCTTGTCCTCCATGGCTTGATTGTATGCATCGTGCCACTCAGCAATAGAAGGCGTAAAGTATGCTTCGCAACCAAAGATTGGCTTAAACTCTTTGCCTTCAGACTGCATCTTCTTAGCATGTAGGACTTGGTATGCCAATCCATTCATGTTACCGTGGTCAGTCAGCGCTAACGCATCACATCCATTTTGATAAGCAAAATCCATATGATCTTGCGGAAATCCGATAGCGTCAAAAATAGAACCCGCAACGGAATGAGCATGAAGCCCAACAAATTTAATTTTAGAATCAATACGATTCATTCTACACCCTCCTGAGTATTACATAGTATAGTATGTTTGTGAGCGCTTGTCAAGCTGTCTGAGGGTTTTTGTATAAAGTTTTCGCTGGATAGATATAGCCTGTATCCATCCCAATCGCCGGCGTTCCAAAACCAATCAAGTTCGTGCGTCTTACTGCCACCTTCATCAACTTGGAAAAACACAGTTGAGATCTCAAACTTTCGCGCACTCCAGCGCTCATTAATTGGCAATTTTTTGGACGGATATTTTTCGCCATCTTCGGTATTATAAAAAGTTTTAGTTGTCTCAGAATTAACATGCCTACGACAAACCTTAAAATCTTCACCAAACATAGTAAATGGCAACGGTTTATTGCCTTTAACTGTCTCACCCTCATGAGATAAAAAGAAATTATTTTGATGATGCAAGATGTTCGGGCGGTGCGCACGAAGATCATAAATATTGAACATTGAATGAGGAAAAGAAATATAGTATTTCTCAGGCACTATCCATTTAGATAACCTGCTGGCAACATACCACGCTGAATGCATTCCAAAAAGTGCAGACCAGCCATACGAATCACGACGTTCGCGATCTTTAGGGTGAATCGGTACATAATAAATTGGGATTTCTTTACGCTTATCCTTATAGTATTTTTCTTTTCTGTAGTAATAAACCGGATCGTATGTCCAGTCTCCNATTNTNTTTCTTATTATGGGNGCNAAATCATCGTTAGCCACAATCCATATTGTTTGNCAGCCAGCCATAGCACATTCAAAAACTGACTTCTGTATCATAGTGAAACCTTGATCTACTGGCAGCATGCACCACGGGTAGCTTAGGCCAAAAGTGTCATCAAAGTTAGCCAGCGGAATAATGCCCGCCATGTGTATATGCTTACTCATAAGTATCTCAAATATTTTTGATAAGAAAGACTCCCCCTTTTAAGTTGCAAAAGTTGACGTTCTGTAACCTCGCAACTATCAATCCCTTTCTGTCTATGCATCGTTGATGTCTTAAAATTATAATGCTTTGGTTTACCATTGGGGCCATAGCTGCTAAGCAAGCCTTTCATGCCGCGGCTCTCCATCTCTTTGACAACCTTAAATCTAGCCATTGTTTGTGAGTAATCAAACTCGTTTATAAGCTCTTTATCAATGTAAGAAACAGCGCAGGCATCCTTGACCTTAGTTTTGCCACAAATCCTGTCGGATGAGTAAAACCAAATATCATCGACGAAGTCGTCACCAGTCTTTATAAAATCTATATCGTGTTTTCCTCCACTATTGAAAGCAATCCAGTCATAGAATATTACTTTGTTGCGCTTATCGTTTACAGTAAAANCATGAATTCTATCATAGCTAACTTCTGCTATCTTAGAGTAATCATTGAAACATGTAATTTTCTGGCTGTCTCTTCGGATGTTTGTACAAAGGTTAGCCGTTGGAGCATAACCATGGATAGACATTAAGAACAACAGTCTTTCCCAAAGCAATTCTTTTGGCAGCCCAATCCTCTTGTCTCCATCAAAAGTAGCTAAACTTTTCAATGAATTGTTCGCCAACTTTAAGAAAGAAAAATCAAGCTCAGGCTCTAAGTAATCAAATCTAAACGGCCTCTGTTCCTCTGAAAAAAACAGAGGATACCTATTGCTAAATGCAAAAATAACTGCATCAAGAGAACTACCAAGAACTATATCGTTGTATTCATACCTCAATGTTGCCTTCTATAATTTATAAAGTTTGGTATAGTATACTGTATCTTACCTAACTTGTCAATTAGTTTTTGCGCAGTCCATAAGAGTTAAGCCCGCCAAGCCACCAATTAGGATGCATGATGTGGCCCCTACTATTATAATGACTCCANCCCAAAGCATGCCCAATCTCGTGTTCTAAAAGTCTTTCTTTGTTTACCGTTTTCGGAAGAACAAAAATTTTAGCTTTTAAAATTTCACCAGTTAGGCGACTAGAATAAACTCTAGTTGCTGCCATCTTGTCACCGACCGCTCCATCTGATGGCAGTACAATCGCGATCTCTTGATCTTTTGGGTTCATACAATAAGAGAGCCGGTCAAGATAGACATCACCAAACTCATAACCTAAACGCTCCCAATATTTCAATGCATTTCTGACCCTTAAGAGTGATGCACCAGTATTCTCACAGACTCTTACATCAGGTGGACCGGTCCATGTATATTTCTGAACCGGCTGACGTTGCGATTTGCCAATCTTATAAAATTTTTCGTATGGGCAATTGTCGACAACAGCATGATTAACTTGAAAACCAAACATAAATAGGAACAAAAATAACATGAATCATTGTTCTTCCTTCACTTCATCAAGCATGCTCTTGATGTCTAATCCAGCGCAATCAATCTTTCTTTTGCTGACATGATAGTGACTAACAAAGCCTTTAAACTTTCCATAAGCAACATCCTGTTGATAGTANTTTGAAGTTTTTCCAAACTGGTTCACAGGGGTTTCATAAGGAATATCGGTGGCCTCATGGATTGCTTTCCATAATGCTTTTAAAGCCTCAAGTTGTTTTGGATAAAAGCCGGTGAATGGACCCAACTCGTTACCATTGACAAACGCCTTTTCAATGATTGGGCGCTCGCCAAATCCATTTTTAATATACCAATTTTGATATTTAGGGTAGTAAGCATTCGTTATCTCAACACCAATAGATGGCCTGTTAGTTCTCTCAGAACCAGCATGCCAAGCTGCGTGCTGCAGGTCAAGGGTCTGATAAATTGTTCCGTCGTTGTCAATCAAAAAGTGCACGGAGATACCGCGCTTGTCCAAAACTCTCTGGCAAGACTTTGAGCTTAAGCAAACATCCCAGTGGTTGACAAAGTAACGAATTTTTCTCTTGGGTCGACCAGTGTAGTCATAGTAAGTGCCCTTCTTGGCTTTAAGGCCACTAGGTTCAGACCATAATACAATCTTGTCCCAATTAATCTGAGTAAAATTGCCGTTAAAGACAATGTAATTTGAATATTGGGCAAAATCAGGTGTATGATCGTCTATGTTTTCCTGTCGTTTAGTCCAAAGTCTTCTAAACGTGGCGGGGCCGCATAGACCGTCAGCGACTAGTCCGAGCGCACGTTGAAAAATCTTTATGGCTCGCGTTAGCTTATCGTCAAAAAACTTCTCACCAAACCATGATGGATCCCAGCCCAACTTAGAAGCCGAAGCTTCGTTGTAAAAATTCTTGTCCATTCATTATGTGTCCTGTTATATAATGCCTACAATGTAATTATCTTGTATAATCGAATATGTCGCATTATCTACAGTAATTTCTTCAATCATGCTGCTATCAACAATAACTTTGCTACCTTCTCTGAGCTTAAATCTAATATCTTCAGCCCAATCTATAACGTGACTGCAGATATATCTTTCTTCCGTAGGGTTAAAATCCTCTGGCAGTAAGATGCCCATTGGGGTCTCCTTATCGTTCTTAGGTGCTCTATTTTTAATAAGAACATGTCGGTTGACTGGTTTAAACACGTGCTATCTCCTTTAGTAAAATTTTCTCGTGGTTTTTATAACTGTTTTCATTCAAAAACACATTAGTTCTAGAGTCACATTTTTCGCAAACCAACGAGACACATACATTATCTCCCGAAGTCGCTTTAATATTACCAGTAGGACGCCATTGGCATCGTTCTGTGTCTCTTAGATTACAATTAATAAGTAGTTCGCGTTTTTCTAGTAAGTGATTAAAATTCTTCAATTTTCCTCCTAAATCGTGCAAGACTCGCCATCACAGAATTTGGTACCAGAGCCACCCTCGGCATCAAATCTCGTAATTGGAGTAATTTTGGCTGCTAATTCGTTGTACTGCTCTTCGGTAATCGGCTCATACGGTGCCTGCTCGTAGCCTGTCTCTTCGTACTTCAAAAATGATACAGCTTTCAAGCGTGTTTCATACATCTCAAGTGCATCCTTGATTTGATCAGCCTCATCGGGCTTAAATGTAACGGTGACTGATACTGAATTATCTGCCCAGTANTGTTGATATTGCGCAGCAATCTCTAATTGTTCCCACATACTTATTTCCTTCTTCCCTTTGAGGAAGTATGGTTCTTTGACCGGGAATTCAACGCACACAGTATTAGGAGTATACTTATCATCCTCAATATTATAACCTGCATCTCTTAAGGTGTCAATCATTTTACTGTCTTTGGAGAATCTAATTCTTCTAATATAGTATTCATCTTCTGGGAAGTGAATACCCGGAGTTGAACCATTTAACAATGATACTGTTCCAGAGGGCTTAATGGAAGTCATACGCACAGACTTAGGAATACAAAGCCAATCGGAGTAATCCTCATCCAAACCTTTAACATGCTCATATGCGTTATCACACCAATTTAAAATCTCTCTACGGCCGTGCTTATTGAATGCTTGAACAACGCCTGATTGCGAGAGACCGATGCGTCGATTCTTAAGCATCTTAGCGTTAGTTTCTGGCCAATGCGTATTAGAAAGCGTCACAGTCTTGCCATACAGGTATGCGATCTTCAAGGTTTTTAAATAGTCTTCATACGTGTCGTGCTTAGCCGGGAATGTCTCAACAAGGCAACATAATTCTGCGTCTTCAAGTTGTTGTTCAACACACGGGTTGAAACCCATCACACTTTTGTCATCGTCTCTGGGCTCGTCTGCCATACGGCCGCGGGTGCGAGCATTGTCTAGCCAAATATAGCCGGGTTCACCATTTTTTTGTGACTGGTTTGCGTGCCAAGTATAG
>NZIV01000073.1 GCA_002689995.1 Fidelibacterota bacterium | reverse complement strand
AATACTATTGAATCTTAAACCAATAAATAGACTACAATAAGTGCAATTATTATATTGCACTAATATTTTATTTATAAAAAAACTTAGAAAATATCAATTTAATATCAAATATTATCATGAAGTACATTTTTTGGAATAGTTTTTGATACTAATAAAAATTATGAAAAAGACATTCAATTCAATCCCGAGAGGATATAAATTAAAAGATAGAGAATTAAGATTAAATCATATACAAAGAGTTACTGATATAACAATAAATAATTCTTTAACTAATACTGATGAAGAAATGGAAGGTATTATTGAGAATTATATAGGATGTATGAAAATACCTATGGCAATAGTTGGCCCATTAAGGCTTAAAGGTAGTTATGCTGATGGAGAATTTTGTATTCCAATATGTACTCTAGAAGGCACATTGTCTATGTCAATGAGTAGAGGGATTAGTGCGAGTAATTATTCAGGCGGTTTTACATCAAAACACTTTCGACAGGAACTATCAAGAAGTCCAATTTTTATTTTTGATAATTTAAATGAACTTACTAATTTTAAAACATGGTTTAACAACAATAAATCAGAAATAATCCAAATTGCAGAAAGAACTACTAATTATGGAAAAATTATTCGAATTGATTTATTTTTTATTCATAATTATATAATCCTAGACTTTGTTATGTCGACAGGAAATGCTGCCGGTCAAAATATGGTTAGCTTAGCATCACAAGCAGCATGTGACTATATCTATAAGAAAACAGGATATAAGTTTTTTTTAGAGTCTAATTTAAATAGTGATAAAAAAGCATCATCGAGAAATATGCTTTTAGGTAGAGGCCATGCAGTAACTGTTGAAACATTGATATCTGACAAAATAATGAAAAGAGTGTTGAAAATTGATTCAGATACTTTAATGAAAAATTGGAAATACTACCCAACAGTTTCTTCAATGATAGGAACATATGGAAATGGTTTACATGTATCGAATGCTTTAACAGCCTTATATTTAGCTACTGGGCAAGATACGGCATGTGTTGCAGAAAATAGTATTGCTCACTTTGATATGGATAGAGAAGAAAATGGTATTAGGTTTAAATTAACCTTACCATCACTAACAGTTGGTACTATTGGAGGCGGAACAAGACTTGCAATGCAAAAGCAAAATTTAAAATTAATTGGTTGTGATAGTGGAAAATATTCATCTAGGAAATTAGCAGAGATAATTGCCTCAGCAACATTAGGATTGGAAATCTCATTAGCATGCGCAGTAGCCTCTCATACTTGGACAAACGCTCATATGAAATATGGTAGAAAATAAATTAATCAATTATTAATGATTGAAAATAATATAAACTTTTCATATTTAACTGATAAACAACCTTTCTATTTTAAATTTCTAAAAGTTGTTTTCTTCTATTATTGTAAATTTGTTTTTTATTTTTACACCCCTTTAAGGGTATATAACAAAGATTATATACCTGATTCTTCATTTATTTTATGTAGTAATCATGATAGTCATATGGATGTTGCTATTCTTTCAGCATCAACTAATAAAAGCTTTAATCATTTTGGTATGCTTGCTGCTAAAGATTATTGGTTTGATAATAAGTATAGAAGGTTTTTTATAAATTTAATTTTAAATTTAATTCCAATAGATAGAACAATTAATGAAAATAAAAAGTTTCCAATAAAAGATACTTTAGATTTATGTAAAAACTTCATGAATTATCACGAACGAAATTTAATTTTATTTCCAGAAGGAAGTAGAGGTGTTCCAGGAGAAATACAACCATTTAAAAAGGGTGCAGCATCTTTTTCATTAAATTTGAATAAGCCTATATTACCAGCTGTGATTCATGGTACACATATTGCCTGGCCAAAAGGTAAAAAATTTATGCGCCCTGTACCAATTGAAGTACATATACTTAAACCTATTTATCCTCATACATTTTTAAAAAATAAAAATCCTGATGAGAATGAAATGCAAGAAGTGATTAAAAACATAACAAGATATTTAGAGAATAAAATAAATAAGAAAGTTCAGGAAATTTATGGAAAATAAAAAAAAGTTTTTTGGATTTAATGAAGATTATTGGGGACATAAATGGGGATTTAAAGATTCATCATTTATAGTTGATAGTGATAAAAATGTAATTTTCACAGGTGATCGTTATGATATCTGTGGTAAAAAATTACCTAAATTAATTCCATTTATTGAAGAAATAACTGAAATGGATTTTCAGGTTATACCTGAATTAAAAGAAGTTGAAAAGAAACCTATTGAACCACCTAAAATAAATAAAGATTTTCTTAATGAATTAAAGNTACTTTTTAATAAAGATCAGTATACTACAAATGATAATGAAAGATTACTACATAGNCATGGCCAAACTTCATCAGATGAGGTATATAAAGTTTTATATTCAAAATTAGATAAATGTGTAGATATGGTTTTTTATGTAGAATCTGAAGATGAATTAATAAAACTAGTCGAATTATCAAAAAAATATAACATTTGTCTANTACCATATGGTGGAGGTACAAGTGTGTCAAGTGCTCTAAAAATTCCAATAAAAGAGAAAAGAACAATTATNTCCATTGATACAAGAAGATTAGATAAAATATTAAGTGTAGATAATGAAAATTTATTNGTTACAGTTGAATCAGGAATTACAGGATTAAAACTAGAAAAAGAACTTGNNAAAATAGGTTTTACGGTAGGTCATGAACCTGACAGTATAGAATTTTCTACTGTCGGAGGTTGGATTTCAACAAATGCAGCAGGAATGAAAAAAAATAAATATGGAAATATAGAAGATATTGTCAGAAATATAACAATGATTACTCCAAATGGGATTTTAAATCAAATTCAACCATTGACACGGTCTTCTCTTGGTATACAACCTCAAAATTTAATTTTTGGTACTGAAGGAAATTTAGGGTTAATAACAAAAGCAACTTTAAAAATACATCACTTACCTGAAAATATATCTTTCGAATCGATAGTATTTCCAAATTGGGATATTGGTTTGAAATTCATGAAAGAATTGGTACACTCCAGCTCTAGTTTACCAGCTAGTACTAGACTTATGGATAATTTACAATTAAAACTTGGAAACACATTAAAAGAAGAAAAAAAAGGTTTTGATAAACAATTAGACAGATTTAAAAAGTACCTACTGTTCAATGTAAAAGGTTTAGATCCAGATAAAATTGTTGGTGGTGTTTTTAAAATAGAAGGTACGAAAGAAGAAACAGAATATCAGAGAAAAATATTAAATAAACTTGCAAAAAAATATAAAGGAATAATGGCAGGTGGTAATCAAGGTAAAAGTGGTTACAACGTTACCGCAGTTGTTGCATACCTTAGAGAATTAATATTTGCTCAAAATATAATTGGTGAAACATTAGAAACTACAGTACCATGGTCAAAAATAAATAATGTTAAAAATGCATTAAAAGAAGCAGTTATAGCATTAAATCAATCATATAATCTACCTGGAAAGCCATTTTTCTGCTCAAGGATATCAAAAATTTATCATAATGGTGTTTGCATGTACAGTACTTTAGCAATTCCATTTAGAGGTATTGAAGATCCAGAAATTATTTTTAGTGATATTGAACATAAATTAAGGTCAGTAATAATGAAAAATGGTGGTTCAATTTCTCATCATCATGGCGTAGGTAAATCAAGAATGGATTATATGGAACAAACATTATCTGATGGTAATATAAAGTTACTAAAAAGTATTAAATCATCTTCAGATCCAAATAATATTTTTGGTATAAGAAATAATATATTTTACAATAAAGATTAAATCTATGAACTTTAATGAAAAAATATTTNTCATAACAGGCGCTTCTTCCGGTATTGGAAAAGCATTNTCAAAAGAATTAGCTNCAAANGGAGCTATAATNGTATGCACNTCAAGAAATAAAGATAANTTAGATATTGTTAGAGATGAAATTATTGCATCAGGTGGTAAATCAATATCAATACAAACTGACGTAACAGATATAAATCAATGCATAGAAATGAAGAATAAAGTTTTAAAAGAATATGGTAGAATTGATGCAATTGTTTTAAATGCTGGCGTGAGTATGTGGGCAAAATTTGATGAGATTGAAAATGTAGATTTTTTTAAAGATATTATGGATGTTAATTTTCATGGAGCTGTAAACTGCGTTCATGCAGTCATTCGTGAGATAAAAAAAACAAAGGGAAAAATAATTAGCTGTTCTTCGGGTCAGGCTTTAATGGGTGTTCCTAATCATTCAGGATATGTAGCTTCCAAACATGCATTACATGGTTTTTTATCNACAATCGCATTAGAAAATAAAAANCAACTATCAGTTTTAGAATTAGTTTTAAGTTGGATAAAAGGTACAAATTTAAGAAATAATTCGTTTAATGAAAGTGGAAGTCAAAGATTAAAATCAGATAGAAAACATTCAAATGAGGCCCTTTCATTAGATAAATGTATTGAGCTGATTATTAAAGCAATTAAAAATGATAAATCAGTTGCTTATATTCCATCAAAGCTATCTTTAATTCCTTTTTTGAAATTATTTTTTAATAAATTTTTAGAGAGTTTAATAATAAAGAAAGTAAAAGAAAATAAAAGTAATCTAATAAAATAAATAATAAAAAAAGTATTTATAAACATTATTCATAGAAATATTTTAAATATTTAAAAAAATAAATCATTTAATTAAATTTAGTTTAATTAGTATAAATCACAATTTCTTTCTTAATACAAAAGTTTCCTAATTCTAATAATTTATTTAAATTTTTAATAAAATATAATTATGAATATTAATAATCGTTATTTTTTTAAATTTATAATTATTTATTAAAAAAATAGTAGTTACTAAATTAATTTTCTAATTGATATAGCTTTTGATTTTTCCAAACTATACGTAACAAAAACTTATCAAATTCACTTATGAAATTACTATTATTCATAATTGATACTAAATCTTGACCATCTGGGTATTTTTGAGAATCATATATATCATCTAAAAAGAAACAGTGTCCCATTTCATGAGCAAATACTCTGTAGTTTGCATCTCCAGAAGAATAATTGGAAATTTGNCCCCCTATTTTTAAATAATGCCTTTGAGCTACTGCATCCCAAGTAGTTTTATGCCAAAATTTTGTAACAAATTGATTAATACCCTCAGGGTGAACATAATTAATCCAATCATCGGGAGAGAATATTGAATTTATATCATCTCTATTTCCGTATACATATAGGTCTAAATAGTCTGGTATCACATACCAATTTTGATTGAAAAATTGATNGTTTTCTAAAAATCGTATTTCCCATGGTGATTGTTCATTTGTAAGATTATAATTTGTAACAATTGGATATTCTCCATATTGTGTCTGAAAATCATTGTTAAAATTAACTCCATTATTAAAAACAAATCCAAATACCTTTATTTCTACATTGGTTGGTGCCTCCAGATCATATTCAGCTAATCCCTCTAGCCAATGATTAGCAATCATTTCATATTGGCTAGTTAAATTTTCAATTGCAATATTATTAATTTCACCATTCCAACTTTCAATATGATAATATATCGGCCAAGTTCCGGTTTGATAAATAGTCCATAATGGATTTTTTAATTGATATAGATTACTATGGCATATTTCTTCAAATCTAAGNGCATTTAAAACAAAAGAATCTTTTAAGTTCTGATCAAGATTCATACCTACAAAAAATTCTTCAAAAGGTTCATTATCACAAATATTATCCATATTTTCATCTAGAAGACAATTATTATCACAATCGTAAAACATTGATTCATAATGGCAACAATCATCACATGAAGTGCTTACATTCGGATTNTAATTACATGCATTTGGATTCAAACACCCCTCTGTTTCGTTTAAAATTAAATTTACCAATAGAACAATATCTGTGATATTTACAATTGTGTCGCTATTTATATCATAGCAATCTTCACATATAGATAATGCTAAAATACAATTAATTAAAATAATTATATCTGAGACATTAATATCATCATCATCATTGAAATCACCATCAGAACAGCTTAAACATGAAAACTCAGTCCCACCACATACATTATTACAATCAATATAATTTTGACATTCACAAGCATCTATTCTCCAAATAGACCCTGCGGATATAAATGGCCAATTGATTCCTTGTTCAAAAGTACTCCAATTTCCATCAGCAAAAGCTTGATTGGTTACTATATAAATTAAGGCGACACCTAAATTACAATTATTAGGAATAACTACAGCATCTATATAAAATATATGTTCTCCAAAATATATGATATTTCCTACAGTGAAAATTCCAGGATTATCAATNTAAAAATTTACATTAATTCCAATATAATTACTATTCCAACCATCTTGATTACATTCTGTACCTCCTTCTACATAACCTGAGAAATATCCAATTTCTGCATTTGCATCGTAGTATGTATTAGTAGGATCTGAACAACCAATACTATCAGCAATTAAGTATGTTAAATTAATTAGTGATATAATTAAAATCTTTTTCATATTCTTCTTTTTAATAAGTTAAATTAAATCTTTATTGTAATTCACAAAAATAGTATTTATCATATCTAATTTCCTATTTATAATTTTTCGAATTTAAGAAAGCATATATTAGAAGTATTAGTATTGATATATATTTGAATATGTATTATTGTAAATAATAAATATATTTTACACATCATTTAAATAAATTTTTATAAAAATTTATTTAATAAAGGTAATACTTTAAACTAGTCAAAAATAAAACCATCTTGAAAATTAAAATTATTCTTGACTTTAAAATTAGATTTTAATAAAAAAAATAAAAATATGAATATAGATCAAATAGCAATATTATGTATAATAATTTTTACTTTTATACTCTTTATAAAAAGTAAGTTACGCTATGATGTTGTCTCTTTAATAGCACTATTTACATTATATTTTATAGATATCCTATTAGGAAATGAAAACTCAAACTTAGTTATTGACCCTAGTAAAATCTTTTACGGCTTTGGTCATCCTGCTGTTATCACAGTAGCTTTAGTTTTAATAATTAGCCATGCGATGAAAAATTCAGGTATCATTGATATTTTATCAAGACAAATCAAACCTTTTATAAAAAATAAAGAGATGCATATTGCAAGTTTAAGTGGTACTATTGCTATTCTTTCTGGATTTATAAATAATGTAGGCGCATTAGCCCTAATGCTACCTGTAACTTTGAAAACAGCATGGGAACAAAAAAGGTCTCCAAGTTTACTGTTAATGCCAGTAGCATTTTGCAGTATTTTAGGTGGAATGATAACAATGATAGGTACCCCTCCNAATATAATAATAGCAATGATTAGAAAAGAACAACAAGAATCTATCATAAATCAGGCTAAAACAAATGAATTATTACAATCCTATATAAATAAATATTTTGCTGATGATAATTTTATTCCATCAACATTTAGTTTATTCGATTTTACTCCGGTTGGTGGAATAATTGCATTTATAGGAGTGATATTTGTAGCGATAATAGGCTGGAGACTAATACCTGAAAGTATACAAAAAAAGCCAAAAACTCAATCTCTATTCTCAATGGATGAATATGTCACTGAAATTTCTATTCCAAAAGATTCTAAATTAATAGGATTATCGATAGATAAAGCAAATATCATCACTGGTGATAAACTTACAATTTTTAGAAAAATAATCTATAACAAAGCAGAAAGTGTAAATTTTGAGACAATTATTAATGAATCAGATAGTTTTCTCGTTATGGCAGACTCTGCTGAACTTAAATCTATAATGGATGAATATAAATTTAATTTAAGTACAGAATTGAGTGAACGTCTTGAGGTATTAAAAACCGATAGTTCTAGATTTACAGAGGTCGTTATAACTCCAGACTCACCTTTAATTGGAAGGTCAAGAGAATATCTAAGAAAACGCTCTTCAAACCAAATAACATTACTCGCTGTTGCTAGACAAGATAAACCCATTCACAAACGATTAGGTAATATAAAATTTATGATAGGAGATGTATTATTAATACAAAGTGATGAATCAAATCTAACAAATATTATTTCTAATTTAAACTTACTTCCTCTAGCGAAGAGAGAAATCACTATAGGAAGTAAAAGTAAATCAACATATGCTTCCCTTACATTTTTATTTGCAATNACATTAAGTCTTTTAAATATTCTTCCAACTACAATATCTTTTATATTGGCAATTTTAATCTATATTTTTTTAGGACTACTTCCTGTAAGAGATTTATATAAAAATATTGACTGGCCTATTATTGTACTTCTTGGAGCAATGATTCCTATTAGTGAAGCACTACAAAATACCAATACAACCACATTAATAGCAGATCAAGTTGTTTACTTAACACAAGGATTTCCTGCTTGGTCAATTTTAGCATTAATAATGATTATCACAATGTGTTTATCTGATATAATAAACAATGCTGCAACTGCACTAATAATGGGTCCAATAAGTGCTGGAATTGCTCTTTCTATTGGAGTTAGTATAGATCCATTTTTAATGTCAGTTGCAATTGGAGCTTCATGTGCTTTTTTAACGCCAATTGGTCATCAATGTAATGCCTTAATATTAGGTCCGGGTAGTTATCGTTTTGGTGACTATTGGAGGTTAGGCCTTCCTCTGGAGATTCTTATAGTATTAATTGGCACACCTTTGATTCTTTATTTTTGGCCATTATAATTATCAATATCTTCTCTAGTTAGTTTTATTAAATATCTTGGATATATTAAAAAGCCTCACAGAATGAGGCTTTTTAATAAGTATAAGTTTAATATTATTTAATCAATATCAATTTACGTGTTTTATTAAAAGTTTTTGTCTTCATTTGAATAAAATATAAACCTGAAGGATTGTTTTCTGCATTCCATATAACACTATAATGACCCATTTCTTGATATCCATTTAAAATTGTTTCAACCACATTCCCTGCAATGTCATATATTTTAATTGTAATATTAGTATTTTGAGGAATTGAATAGCTAATATTTGTCACAGGATTAAAGGGATTAGGATATGCTTCATTAAGTTTAAAATCTGTTATTTTTATTACTTTAATTTGCTTTCCATTAATATCTGAAACAATAATATTTAATGGTTCACTGATGAATTCTAATTTTTTCGAATTTAAAAATCCATTTAGATTATAAATTAAATTTAAATCTTTAGATTTAGATAATATGTCTGTACCCTCTATTTCACTAATCAGTTCACCTCTAAACTCAAGTCCTCCAATATCACCATCTAATAGCAAAGTATTATTTTTTAAATATGCTTTAGTTTGATCACTAATTGAATGTTTAACAAAACTATTATTATTAAGAATAAAATTAACAATTTCTACAACATCTAATACATTTAGTTCATTGTCTTGATTTATGTCAGCCAAACCAAATTGAAAAGAATCTGGATTATCTAACTGTAATATAAAATTAACTAAGGCTACTATGTCAATCACATTTACTGCAGAATCATTGTTAATATCACCAAATTGACCAGCAATTAAGATTTCACTATTTACTGTATTAAATAGTAGTTGATTTCCTACTTGATCTGATACAATTAAATTATCAATCATAAGATTTACCGTTTCGCCTAATAAAGCTTCATCAGATACCTGCCAATGGATTCTTCCAAATCTTATATATTCATCTGTAGGATTTAGTATACAACCATCGAGACTAAACATTATTGCAATTAAATTACCATCTACTTCATTAAAATTTGTTTGAAAACACTCATAATCACTGATGAATTCAACGCCATTTAGCCAATTTGGATTATCAATAATATTAAATTGAATTCCACCTAGAGGTACGTTTGATAAATAACCAATATCCATAATAAAATCATTACCAGGAATAGCACTACCACTTGCTAATTTCATTGAGCCTATCACAGTATCTTCATTACTACAAACGTCAATTGGATTATCACAATTATCAGGACCACAAGAGGTTGGGTATAATAAATTTTCAATACAAGTTAAAACAGGGGCACACATTAAACTCTCATCGCAGTCATTATCTTCTTCATCCCAATTACCATAGCAACCATCTTCATCATTCCAACTACAACCAACAGAAAGACACTCGTCTTCGCTCTCAAAATATCTACACTCATCTTCGAATTCTT
>NZIV01000072.1 GCA_002689995.1 Fidelibacterota bacterium | reverse complement strand
AAGGACGTGGTCGGACAGCATTTCATGATAGTGGTATTGAACAATATAAGGAAAATGGTAATTTAAATTGGTCACGATGGCCACCATCACCTGCACCTCCTCCACCTCCAACAGTTGGTGAAAGCATTGTTGGAGGAATAGTTAGTCTTTTTAGATAAATATTTTAAATATTTTATTATAATATTATTAAGAATTATATTATAATAAAATATTACATTATATTATTATGAATATATATAATAATATAATAATTATAATTTTAATAATTACAATAATTCTAAATTATTTTCAAGTAATTAATATAAATAGTAAAATAATATTATTAATTATTATTATTAATAGATTATTAAAAAAAAATCTATATGAGAATTTTACTGATGTATCAGCTGATGAATATAAAGAAGTAATTCCAGATGATATTGTTCCTGAATTAGGATGTACTAAAGAATATCCTTATCTATCATCACATGATGGCCAAACTTATTGTTATAATAATCGTAAATGTACCGATGCTGAAGAAAGAATAAATGATTATTGTGGTCCTAATACTCGTGTAGTTGGATCAGCAACTGACCCACCGGATGAGGGTTGTACAAAACAATATCCATATAGAACAAAACATCCAGATGATTCAAGTGACGATTTTAAATATTGTTATACTAATAAAAAATGTACTACTCCAGAAGGACGCCCAGAAGAAGATTGTGGAGCAACAACTAGAGCTTCTCCACCGGATGTATATAAAGCAAGTGATCAATGGATAGCGTGGTACAATATGTCAAAAGAAGATCAAGAAGCTACGAAAAAAGCATGTGATGATATAGATAATACTGTATTTAATCTTGGTGTTTGTACCCAATTATCTGAAAAAGAAATATGTGAACAAGAAGGAGGTACATATATATCCGGTTTAAAAACCGGAGGTAAATCTATATGTGAAAGACCTGAAGAAATACAAGAAAGAGTAATAGAATGTTGTGAATGTGTAAATACAATGGATGATAAAAAACTATTTAGATTATTTGGGCAATTTTTAAATGGAGATAGTGCAACAATACCAAATGAATTTGCAAAACCACTAACAATTAAAAGAAAATTAATGGTAAATGGTAATATTTATGTTAAAGGAAAAGTACGTTTGGTAAATGAAGCTAATAATAAATTATATTTTAGAAATGGTTCAGTTATAAATGCTAATAATAAGGAATTATTGCAAATAGGTTCTTCTGGGACTCATCATTTAAATGTAAGTAATAATTTTTTATATGGTGATAATACAATGTCTATAAAAGAAACTTTTAAAAATAATAACACTGATGAAAAAAAAAGAAAAGAAGCTTTTAAAAATATTAAAAAAAAGTTAGAATTCAAAGAAAAAAAAGAAACTTTTAAAAATAATAACACTGATAAAAAAGAAAGAAAAGAACATTTCTTTAATTTGATGCAGACTATGGCAAACCATTTCGCAAAAATACAAGAAATGCATGAACAAGCAATGGAGACTGCAAGGGTAACCGCAGAAGCAGAGCAAGCAAGGCTTGCTGAATTGGAAAAAATTGTAAATGTTGATAACCCTGGATTCGAATTACATGATCTTGGTCAATTAACTGGAAAGGTTGGCTCTATAGGTTATAAATTAGATCATAAAATAGAAAATTCTAAAGATGGTCTTAATTCTAGGCAAGGTCCTTTAACGGTAGAGAAAAGAATGTATGCAACGGGACAATTTACAGCAAGGAGCTTTACACATAACGGAACACCTGGTCAGTGCTATATACATGCGACTGAAAGTAGAAAATATATGGATTGTGGTTATGATGGCCAATGGAGACATCAAACGGGAGAATGGTTTTCACATATAAGTTAAAAATTGTTTTATAAAAATTTTTAATTTATTTTATAATATTTATTTTTAAATAAGTAAATAAAGTATATATATACTAATTGGTGTTGATATTACTAATATAGTTTTTTTAAATGACCATTTTTTTATACATTTATTAATAGATTCTCCAACCTCTTCTCCTATTTCTTCTAGTTCATCTTTATTTAAATTAGGCATATATTAAAAAATTATATATTTTTTTATGTAATTATACTTAAAAAAATAATTATTTGATTTATTAAAATGAATATATATAGATTTTTTTTATTTTTAATAATAAAATTATTTTTTATAAATCAAATATTCTCTTTAGAATTAATATCATTAGAACCTAATATTATTTATAAAGATTTTTCCTCACAAATAGATATTCATGAAACAAATATAGCAGTTAAATTTAATAGGAATTATTCAACAAACGATATTATGTTACATATAGGTTTTTTAGAATTACCATATGATAGAATGCCTCCTGAATATGGATATATATATTGTAAAAATAAATATGGTCANATTGTTAAAGATTTATCATATCAAGAAGAATTTTATTATTCATGTTGTAAATTTAAATATAGTCATAATATGATAAATTATTATATTTGTCCTATACCTCCTGCTAATATAAATCCAGATCCAATAAGAACTTTATTTAATGATGATATAAATAGTGTTTTATTAAAGTTAGTATCTAATGAAAGTAATTGGAAAATTAGTAATAAAAATATAATATATAAAGAATCAGATTCTATAACAGGATTTTTTAAAAGAGTTTTTGTATTTATTATAATTGTTTCAATATCTATTACAATAATCACTTATTTAATGGAAAAAATAAATTTTTTTTCAAATAAATATCCATTATTTACATTAATTAATCATTTATTATGTACATTTTTTATAATAATGTATGAAATATTTATTTTAATAAATATAAATTATGATGATGATAGTAAAAATAAGTTAGCAATTGGTTCTATAAGTTATTCATTAATATCATTATTTTATTCTTTTTTTATAATTTATATTCCAGAAAAAAAAGATTTNTCAGATAAAAAATCAATTGATCAAAGAATNACTTTCTATGATTACAAAAAAATATCAAAAATTATTTTATTTTTAAAAAAAAAAAAAATAAGGGATATCTGTTCATTAATATTTTTTTCATTAAATATTTATCATGGATTTTCTGTATATATATTAATTGACACAACAAAAGAATTTTTTAATGCTGATTGGCAGTTATTATTGTTTTTATCAATAATTTATATTGGTTTAAGTTTAATATTTCTCGCTGCATTTTTAACAGGTATTTATGAAGTTAAAATTCCAATACATTTTGATAAAAAATCGGGAAATATTGTAAAAGTTATCCCTAAATCAATACAAAGACGTGAGAAAACTTACAATAAATCAAAGACAGTAGATCCATTATTAAAAGATGAAATAAAGAATAATAAAATAAATAATTTTATAGGTTTATGTAGTAATGATAAAATAGAAAAATTAGAGAATGAAATGTTAAAAAATAATGAACTTTTTGCAATAGATACTGATTATATGAATAGCGATACTCCTTTTTTTTATTTATTTTGGAAAATAGGAAAAATATATAATGGTCAAATAATATTAAATAATCAACATTGTAAAGAGTTTATAAAAAAAGGTTGNATTAATAAAANTTATGGNATNTTAAAATTAAAATATAGAGAAAATAATAAAAAAATAAAAGTATACAAAAGTATAAAAATAGGTGATTCAAATGATTATAAATTTCTAGAATTTGGTTTTATAAAAGAAGATTTTTTATATAAAGAAAATAAATACATACAATCATTTTTAGCATATATATTTAAATTAATGCCAGATCATTCTGATGAATATCAATATAATGTTATTGAAAATTTACGGANNGAAATGTACNTAATAACAAGAAAATNTAAAAAATCATATGGTAAAACTTANTGGATNTNATTTTTATTTTGTAGCTTTGCATTTTTTTTATTTGAAATTATTTATAGTAAAAATTTTTTTAATATTTTTATAATATTAGTAATGATTGTATTTTCTATAATAGTTAATACAAAAGTTGTAAGCAAACCAAAAATTAAAAGTATAAAAAACTATAAAGCATTATATCAAAGATTAAAATCTGGTACTAGATCTTCAGATAATATAAGTAAATATTCCCTAAATAAAGAATGGTTATTTTCAAAAGAAAATAAATTGATAAATATGAATGATAAAAAAATAATACAAGATATAAATTATGATAATTTTAAACTAATTATATTAGAAGAAAATGTATCGGATAATTTTTTTTATAAAATTAATATTAATTTATGCAATAATATACTTGGATTTGGTATTAGTCCTGATATTGAAAATAATAATATTTTTAAAATATTTTCATTAGCTGTATGGGTGTCTTTATCTGACAATAGTACTTGTTTAGGACATTTAGGAGATTTCCAAAATTATAATAATAATAATAATAATATTTTACATATGGGAAGATTAAATAATAAAATTATTTTTATTTTACCAAATGGGAAAACTTTTTGTAGTAATTTTAAATTAGGAAAAATTGCATTATGTTTACATAAAGATTCCCAAATAGAAATAAGAGAATATAAATTAAATTTTAATGATAATTTTATTTGTTTTCCATCAATTAATTATGATTATAAAAAAAATATTTTACTAAAATTTAATAATCAAAATAGTAATTTTAATATAAAATCAAATTATTTAAATAGTTCTTTAGAAATGATAGTTAATAAAACAGATCTAAGTAATATTTATATATATAAAAATTCATTAATTGATAAAGAATTTAATATAAATTATGAAATTATTGAAAAAAAAAATAATATATGTTGTAAAAAAATAATTTTTAACAATATTAAATTTAATAAGTTCATAAATCCTTTTGAATGTAATTTTAATATTTTATTTAGCGATATTGATAATTTACCAGATTTTATTGCTTTAGGAATAGTTGAAGAAAAATTTATATTATTCAACTGTGGAATAGATGTTGTTCCAGGGTGGAAAGGATCAAATAGTATTGGTTTTCATTCAGATGATGGATCAATATCTATTTCTAATATTAATTCGTCAATATATAAAGAAAATAAAAATTTAATTTGGTTTAATAAAAAAGATAAGAATATTAATATTAGTATTGGTTATGATGGAGATGTAATATATTTTGTATTAAATAATAATAGAGTGTCTATAAAAAAATTAATTCCTAATGATTGGGAAAAAGGTTTAAATTTTTTTCCAATTTTATATCTAAATAATAATTTTTCATCAAATTTTGAATTATTAATTGATTTTTAATATTTGACTTTAATTCTTTTATTAGATTTTTTTTATCTTTTATAAAAAAGTTATAAAAGATAAAAATTAATTAATACTTACAGAAAATCCATTCATTCTATCTGTCATTTTAATATATTCTCTAGATCCTTTTCCTGTCCATTCTTTATTACAAATAAATTGACTATTTTCATCAATTGCACATTCAGGATCTGAATAACAAAAACCATAACCATTATAAGAATGTTTAATATTTTGAGTTCTATATTTATACATCATATTACAACCTTCGTCAGGTTCATCATCATTATCATCACTGATATATCTGTTTATATTATTAATTCTATTTGTCTTTTTGATATATTCATTAGATGCTTTTCCAGTCGATTGTTTACTACAATAAGATTTACTATTTTCATTAATTGCACATTCAGGATTTAAATAACAATAATCATAACCATTGTAAGAATGTTTTTTATTTTGAGTTCTATATTTAAATGTATAATTACAACCTTCATCTGGCTCATCATTAATATTATTATTGCCCACTTGTGATGCCTTTGCTAAAGAATTCATCCTTTTACCAAAATCACTTTTATCATATTTATCAAAATTTGTCATATTTAATACAAGAATAGATAATATAAATGTCGCAAAACTTAAGCCTATTGGTATGCGAATGTGATCCAAATATGTCAACTCATCTATATTTATATCATCTACAATTCCATATTTTATACATTCTGAAGTATAAAAAATGACACATGAAAAATAATATACGGATGCCAATATCCATAGTAAATATACGTATTTAAAATCTAATTTAACTTTTTCTTTTTTTGTAGTATTTTTAGAACTATTATCTGTAGTATTAATGGACTCTTCCAATTTGTAGTTGGAAGGAAGATTTTCACATGCTTTTTCAGACCAGTCTCCACTTTGTCCTGTTTTTATGTCCGTACAAGATGAATTATCTGAAACATAACACCATGCTTTATCATTTTTATATTTTGTACAACGGCCATCACAAGACTGATAGTTACATTCTTTCTTTCTAAAAGAAGTATTTTGATTAGTAGGATAACTAGTAGTTGGATAACTAGTTGAACTAGGTTTTTCTGTCACTTCTTTTTTTGTAGTAATTGGATTTAGTGTTGGAATTGGTGTATTCGTAATATTATTTTCAAAAGATGATTCACCCGATTTTTTATTATAATAATCATTTGCCCAAGTAGCATCATCTGCATATTTATTTGCCCCAGTAGCATCATCTGCATATTTTTGCCAATCTATAGCTTCTCTTAAAATTTGTGAATTTGTAAATTCTTCTTCAGAAAATATAAATTTACCCTGAATATTATACATATAATTTATAACAATAGTTTTTTTTTTCATTAATTAAATTAATAAAAATTTAACACCAACTATATTTTTTTATATATAAAAATAATATATTATGAATAAAATTAAAATAGGAATTAATGGTTTTGGTAGGATTGGTCGTTTAGTATGTAGAGCTGCTTTAGAAAGAGACAATATTGAAATTGTAGGTATCAATGATCCATTTGTAGACATGGATTATATGGTGTATTTATTTAAATATGATTCAGTACACGGTACATTTGAAGGTGATATAAAAATCATTGATAATAAATTAGTAATAAATAATAATATAATTACTGTTTTTTCTGAAAGAGATCCTTCAAATATTAATTGGGGATCTGTTGGCGCAGATTATATTTGTGAATCAACTGGTGTTTTTAGAACACATGATACTGCAAGTAAACATTTGTTAGGTGGTGCTAAAAAGGTAATAATTTCAGCTCCAGCAAAAGATGATAATACACCAACTTTTGTTGTAGGAGTAAATCATGAGGAATATAAAAAAGATTTTAATGTTGTTTCAAATGCTTCATGTACAACAAATTGTTTAGCTCCATTAGCAAAAGTATTAGACGATAATTTTGGTATTGAAGAAGGATTAATGACAACTATTCATGCTACTACATCTAATCAGTTAACTGTTGATGGTCCATCAAGAGGAGGAAAAGATTGGAGGGCAGGTAGATGTGCATCACAAAATATTATACCTGCTTCAACAGGGGCAGCAAAAGCAGTAGGTATTGTATTACCACAATTAAAAGGTAAATTAACTGGACTAGCGTTAAGAGTACCTGTATCAGATGTATCTATTGTTGATCTTAGTGTTAAATTAAAAAAAGAAACAAGTTATTCTGAAATTATTGATGTTATAAAAAAAGAATCAGAGGAAAGTATGAAAGGTATATTGGGATATACCGAAGATTCTGTTGTATCACAAGATTTTATAAATGATAAAAGGTCATCTATATTGGATATTTCAGGTGGTATTGAATTAAATTCTAAATTTTTTAAATTATTATCATGGTATGATAATGAATGTGGTTATAGTAATCGATTAATTGACTTAATAATACATATGAATAAAATTGATAATAATTTTTATAATTAAAAATTAAATTTTAATTATAAAAAATATATGTATATATATATATATATACATATATGAAAATAAATATAACTGTAACTAAATTAATTTATATATTAATATTTATTTGTACATTATCAACTATTTATTCTAGTTATAAATATTATGTAAATTACAAAAAAGAACAAAAAGTACAAAAAGAATTAGATATAATTAAAAGAAGTTTTGAAATTGATAATATACATTTAATAAATGAAGAAAAAAAAAAATCTTTAAATATATAAAATTTATTCTTAATATAAATATTTAATATAAAAATATATTAAATATTAAAAATAAACTATTATGATGGATTTTGAGTTGGTATTTGTGTTTCATTAATTTTAATTCTATTTGTTTTTTGTACTGTTTTTAATTCTATACATTTATTTGTAGATGAACATTTTATTGGTGATGTAGTACTCTCATTATAATATACTATTTTTTTGTCTTCAATAGTAAAACATCCTTTTGGTTTATTTTCAGAATTCATTTTATTACCCCATTTATAATTAGTGTCTTGTACATCACTATCATTTGCAAATTGTGTACATTGGTCTTCAGATAAACTTAAATTAGGATTTTTATCATTTTGACTTATATTTACATCAAGTTCACTACATTCTTTTTCTGTCCAAATCCCTCTGAGACAACAATACCCCTTACTACCACTACCTTCTGCATCAGGAGGACAATATTTATCTTCTTCATTTGGACAATCAGAGTTATTACAATTATCAACTGTTTCTGGTTCCCATGGTGCACACCAATTGTCTTTAAATGATTGTATATAGTTGGTCTCTGTTTGTATATTATATTTTTCAATACCTGTTGGACAAAAATTACCTTGTTTATAAATTGAGTGCCATTTCCCACCTGCATCCGTACATTCTTTTTTGTTTTTAGCATTTCTACGATTTATATCTGTATTTAAATTGTATGAACAATTATCACCATCACAACATGGATAATTAAAGTGTTCTATAGTCCAGGTACCTCCAGCTAAAGAACATTCTTCTTCTGTCTTGGAGTCTTTTTGTGCATCTGTAGGAGTTATACAATCTAAATCATTACAACAAAGATAATCATGTGGATTTTTAGGGGAATTCTTTATTTCTGTTAAAATTATATAAATTGTTAAAAAGTATAATTTTTGATCAATATTACTATGATGTAATTGAGCAATTTGTGTATTTGTAAAATTAGATCTATATATTTTTTTTAAAATTTCATGACCTACTGTATAATTTTTTAAGAAATCAACAATTTTGTCATAATTTACTTCTCTATGCATTTTTTTAAGAGTACCATTGTTAAAATGAAGTAATATAATATCTCTTAAATAAGGAGTTGAAGTTAATATATCATCAAAGTGTTTAGTACAAGAAGTATATATTAGTTTCTTAAGTTCAATAATTATACTATCAAATTTATCTGATGTTATTTCTTCCATTACACCTTCACCTGATGTAGATTCAGTCCATGTCCCATTTAAAGAGTCACATTCTGATTTTTCTTTCAATTCACATCCATCTTCTGGTGTGGCTTGTGATCCGCTCCCATCATCTTGATTCGCATCAGTAAATCTTTCTGTAGAAGATGCAATATTACAACATTTATATCTTTTTAAAGATGAATCTAAATCTCCAAAAAAGTCTGTAACAATATTTTTAGTCTCCTCATTATCAAGAAAATAGTTGGTTATTTCATCATACTGAGTGTTCATTTCATTCTCAGTTCCTCTCATTAAAGTATACACTTTATTATCAATCCATAAATTAAAGAAATATTCAATTATACTTGGATATTTTGAAGTTATATTATTATATTTATTATCATCTAATATATTGTCTCCGAACCAATTATATATTTCAATAAATGTAGGGTCCATAAATACATTATTTTTAGATAATTCGTGTGTATCATCTATTTCAGGAGGTGCTGGTAGTTTGTTTTCAACGTATGAACATGTATGACGACATTTTTGGAAAGCAAATTTTTTATCAATAGATGCATAATCTGTATCTTTTATCCAATAATGTTTTCTACTTTGAGAACAACACATTTCAC
>NZIV01000071.1 GCA_002689995.1 Fidelibacterota bacterium | reverse complement strand
ATAAAGAATTCTCCATTTATATCAGTAGATGTTCCAATATTTGTATCCTTAAGGTATACATTTGCACCAGGAAGAGGCTCTGAGCTTTCATTATAAACTGTACCACTAAATCCTCCATCTGCACTAAAAATAATTTGCAGAAAAAATATATAAGTAATTAATTTTAATTTCATGTTGTTAATCTACTATTTGATTGTAATAAATATGGTTTAAAAACAGTTTTAAATTTATAGATTTAAGTATCTACTATAAAAATAAATTTATGTAAAAGGTGTTAAATAATATTGATTTTAATTTAAAATAAGATTAATAATTTCTATTATATCTAAAACATTTAAGATTCCATCATAATTTATATCACCTATTTCAAGTTCATTTTCTGAAGGTGTATCATTATCTAAAATAAAATTAATTATTTGAATAATATCAGTTACATTAATTACCCCATCCATCGTAACATCACCTAAAACAAATGAATTCCAATTTATTTTAAATGCTGAGCAACCATAAGTACCTACTACTAAAATATTAGAATCTTGATGAAATACTATGTCAGTAATTGGAACTGCTGGTAAATTATTTCCAAATATTCTCCAATTAATACCTCCATTATTTGTTTCAAACACACCGGCATCAGTGCCAACCAATATTTTCATATTATTTTCTGGATTTATAACAAGACAATTAATAGGTATCTCTGGCAAATCACCACTTATTGATTCCCAGTTTTGTCCTAAATCATTGGATTTATAGATATGGGATTCTTCTTCATCCCATCGGAATCCCGAAATTGTGCAATAAATTGTATTTAAATCAATATTATCAAAACTTACTGATGTTATCCACCTTTTTGGCAATCCATCAGAAATATTAACCCAATCACCTTCAGATGTAGAAATATGAATATTACCATCATCTGTACCAGCAATTAAGTAATTATGGTTAATTGAACTTTGATTAAAAGTTGTAATGGTGTGATAACTCGAACCATTATCACCATCTGTCAAATCCTCACTTATATTGTAAAAACTTGACCCACCATCTTCACTTTTCCAAAGTCTGTATGTACCTATATAAATTATCTCTGGATTAAACCTATCTAATTGGAATGGTGTTGACCAATTAGTTCTATCATCCCTAAACTCTGAACCGATACTCGCCCAGTTATTTCCACCATCTACTGTTTTTTTTAATTGACCCCACTGATATTCTGCATAAATGATATTCGGATTTACTGGATGTATTTCTACATGAAATCCATCGCCACCAAGAATTTTATTCCAATTATTAATTTCACTAAAAGTTTGAATTGATCCATTATCCTGCGTTCCACCAGCTACATTGTTTGGATTAGATGGATTAATTTCTATTTTATAAAATTGTGTTAATGGTATATTATTATAATGTATCCAACTATTACCCTCATCTGTTGTACTATATAGTCCACCATCATTACCCACCCAAATTTTATTTAGTTCAGATTGAAATAACATTGAATGTTGATCTACGTGAATTTCATCTGCATTCCAGTATCCAGAAATAATTTCCCATGAATCTCCCCCATTTATTGTCTTAGCCATTTCAACTCCCAATGCATAGACGTTATTTTCATTTTCCGGATCAATTCTAATTTGACCAAAATACCAACCAAAACTTCTATTTATTTGTTCTAATCCAAAATCATTAGTTCTAGTCCATGATTGACCATTATTCTCTGACTTATATATTCCATAAAATGAATTTTCTTCATCTTCTGTCATTTGTTTATCATAGAACGCGTAAATTATATTTGGATTTGATAGGCTAATATCAATTCCAATTCTTCCAACAAATTCATCTTGAGGTAAACCATTAACTAATTCTTCCCAATTATTTCCACCATCAACCGTTTTATAAATGCCAGAGCTTGGACCGCCTGATCGACGATAATTCAACCCTCTAATCCTTTCCCACATGGACGCATATAGAATATCAGGATTTAAAGGATGCTGAACTAAATCAATTGCTGAAGTTGAATCAGTTATGAATAAAATTTTATCCCAATCTTCTCCACCATTTTGAGAACGATAAATTCCACGATGAGGTCCAGGAGTAAACAAACTTCCACAAGAAGCTGTAAATATTCTCTCTGGATTTGAATAATCTACAATAATTCTTCCAAAATATGATGACTCAGTTAAACCTTTATGTTGCCAATTTTGACCAGCATCATAGGATTTATATATTCCGTTTCCAGGAAAACTAAAACTAGATGAATTTGCTTCTCCTGTGCCTGCATAGATTATATTTGGATTATTGGGATCAATTGCTAAATCTCCAATAGAAATTACGGGTGAATCCTTAAAAAGATGAACCCATGATTCTCCATTATCTGTAGATTTAAATATTCCACCGGTAGCAGCTCCAACATAAATAGTCTCAGGGAAGTCCTCATGAATCGCTAAATCAGTTATTCTTCCACCAATATTAGTTGGACCAATTAACTCCCAGTTATTTCTTATTAAAGAATTTGAATTTTGTATCCTTTTTTGATGAACTTCTTCAAGTATGTCATAGTAAAAAGTTTCATCAAATTTTCCATGCGGCCACGTTCTCTGAATTCCAAACCACTCATTTGGAATTGCTGAAGGTTCTTTCTGAATAGGCTTTCCAAATGGTTTTTCAACCAAAAGTCCTTTTTCAATTTTCTGATTTATTTTTATTTTTGAATAAATTTCAAAAAATATAAAAAACGAAAAGAGTGAAATAGTTGTGAATATAATCTTTTTCATAATATTAATATTTTTTTCTTGTGTAGATATTAAAATTAAGAATATTTCAATAATTATTTTAATTATTTGGTTTTATCTTATTATTAAAAAAGTAGTAATTTTTAATTGTTAGGGGTGTCTTTAATTACAAAGAATTAGAGACTGAGAACACACCCTTTGAACCTGAACTAGATAAAACTAGCGGAGGAAAACAATGCTATATCTACACACTGCAAAATGTAAAATTCCATTTATTTTTTCATTATTTTCGACTTTTATTTTTTCTTTAACAATAAGTGGGAAAGTGACTGACGAAAACGGTAATCCTATTTCAAATGTAAATATTTATTCTGTTTTTAGCGGTACAACCACAGACGATAATGGAAACTATAATTTGAAATTGGAAGACAGTAATGAAATCACTATTTCTCATATAGGTTTTGAAGAAATTCAAATCCACCCTAAAAATCTGAATGAAATAATAATATTAAAAAAATCAACCTTATTAGGTAAAAATGTAAATGTAAATTCTTCTCTAAATAAAATAGATTTATATAATACACCTTCATCGGTTTCCTTAATTACTTCTAATGAATTGTCTATAAAACCAAATAATCATTTTGAAGGATTAATTGGCCAAATTACTAATTTAAATTATACCAGTGGCACATCCCGACCTCGTTATTTTCAAATCCGTGGAATCGGTGAAAGAAGTCATTATGCAGGTGAAGGTCCCCCAAATTACTCTGTTGGATTTTTAATTGATGGAATTGATTTCAGTGGTATTGGAATGACTGGACATTTATTTGATGTAAAACAAATAGAAGTTTTTAAAGGACCACAATCTACCGTGTTTGGACCAAATGCTGTTGCCGGATCAATTAATATTACGACGAATAAGCCTACGCCATTCTATACCGGTAAAATGGAAACAATTTTTTCATCAGACAATGGAAAAACATTTTCAGGAGCAATTGGCGGACCAATTTTAAAAACATTATTCTTTAGGTTATCAGGTACAAAGCATTCACAAAATGGATTTAGAGAAAATGTATTTTTAAATAAAGATGATACTAATGGAAAAAATGAATCATTTATTCGTTCTAAGTTATTATGGCAGCCAATTAATGACATTTCTGTTTCTTACACCAATTTAAAATCTAATCTTGATAATAAATATGATGCATGGGCCCCAGATAATAATGAAAATTTAATTACCTATTCTAATAAACAAGGCAAGGATTCACAAAAGTCATCATCAAATGCACTGAAAATAAATCTACCTGAAATTATGGGATTTACCTCTGAATATAAATTTACAAATTCTACAAATGATTTAGTCCATAGTTATGATAGCGATTGGGGAAATGATTCATTATGGCTTAATGAATACGGAGTTGAAGGATGGAGCTACGACTATTTCGATAAAATAAACAGAACAAAAAATACAAAATCAAATGAATTAACATTTTATTCAACTGATATCATAAGTAATCCAATATTAAAAAGTTCAATCATAGCTGGAATTTATACTTCTATAATTACTCAAGATGATAGCGCAATAGGATATTTATTTGGAGGAGATGCTACCAGCTTAGAAAGCAATTTTAAAATTAAAAATACCGCATTTTATGGAAATTTCAACTCAAAATATTCTGATAATTGGGAAATTAATCTAAATGCACGTTCAGAGAATCACACAACAATCTATCTTGGAACCTCTGAAAATTTTTATAATAACTATTATTACTTAGATGTTAATCTTCCTGAAATTGATACAACTAAATTGGAAAAGTTTTTTGGTTTAAATATATCAATAAAAAATCAGATTAATGAAAATTTTCAATGGTATTCATCCTACTCAAAAGGATATAAAGCAGGTGGAATTAATCAATATCCATATTTAAGTCCAGAATCTAGATTTTTTGATTCAGAATTTAATATAAACATGGAATTAGGCGGACGATTAAGCTGGAAAAAAATAAACTTAATTTTTGCAATTTTTAATATGAAAAGAACTGATTTACAAGTTCAAGTATCAAGTCAACAATTTGAAGATGATCCATCTAGTTTTACCTATTACACCTCAAATGCAGGTAAAGGAACTAATAATGGATTTGAGTTAGAATTTGGTGTAAATATATTTTCAAATGTAAAATTAAATTATTCTTTTGGTTATCTAAATACACATGTTGAAGAATTCAGTTATCCTGTTAGTTTAGATACAGTAGTAACAGCTGAAACTTCGTATTATGAAGAAATCTATGAATTTGCAGGGAATCGTGAATTAGCAATGGCTCCTAAATTTAATAGTTCATTAAACATTCATTATACACATAATTCCGGATTATTTGTTAATGGTAATATCATCTCTAAGGATAAATATTATTTTTCAGACAGTCATGACCAAATGTCAAATCAATATTCTATTTTAAATTTAGATTTAGGATATAGAAAAAATAATTTAACAATTTTACTTTGGAGTAAAAATATTACAGATAAACGGTATGCCGTTCGTGGGTTTTATTTTGGTTTAGAACCGCCAAATTATGAAGATAAACTTTATCTTAGCTATGGTAATCCACAAGAAATTGGAATTAAAGTGAGTTATCAATTTTAATGGATTCTTTATCCCTTACCCAGGGATTTATAATTGGTTATTTTTTAATCATTTATAGTATCGGATTATTAAAAAAATCAAAATCAAATTTAAATTCATTTATTTTTGCTGGTAGAAAACTTACATTACCCGCTTTTGTTGCGACACTTGTTTCCACATGGTATGGAGGTATTTTAGAAGTTGGAAGATTCTCATTTGAAAATGGAATAATTACATGGATAATTTTCGGATTATTCTATTACATTGCTGCTATAATTTTTGCATTTTTATTTGCACCTAAAATTTCTAAACAAAATATTAAATCCATCCCTTCTTTATTTCTTGAAAAGTATGGTAAAATTCCTGCAATAATTTCAATTATAATAATATTACTTATTGCTTCACCGGCTCCATATTTAAAAATCTTTAGTGTAATAATCTTGCAATTTTGGAATATTAGTGAATCTACTGCAATTTTAATTGGAATAACAATATCTGTTCTTTATTCATTAAGAGGTGGATTTTCAGCAGTTGTACGAACAGATAAATTCCAATTTTTAATGATGTTTTTTGGTTTTATGTTAATTTTAGGAAATTTAATAAATCAATATGGTGGGTACTCATATATTTTAAATAATGCCCCTCAACATTTATTAGAAATTCCTGGAAATTTTAATTGGAAATCAATATTTGTCTGGGGATTTATCGCCCTAATTACTTTTATAGACCCAGGCTTTTTCCAACGCTCATTTTCAGGAGTAAATGAAAAAACTGTTAAAAATGGAATATTAACTTCAATCCTATTTTGGATTTTTTTTGATTTTATGACTGTAACAACTGGAATTTATGCAGCTTCAATTTTAACAAAAGTTGAATCAAGTCCATTTTTAGATTTAGCAAAACTAATATTATCACCATTATCATATTCAATTTTTATTATTTCATTACTATCTATTGTTATGTCTACAATAGATAGCTTCACTTTTATTTCTGGCTATACAATTGGATTTGATTTAAGTCAAATTCTAAATAAAAAAAAGAATTTAGTTTTAAACACAAAAATTGGTTTAATCATTAGTTCTTTAATTGCATTTTCAATGGCAATAAACTTTTCTAATGCAATGGAAATTTGGTACATAGTAGGGTCGATTGCTGTACCAGTTTTACTTGTACCCTTAGTTTTTGGTCTCTATGACATGAAATTAAAACTCCCAATACTTCAAATATTTATCCCACTATTTATTACACTATTTTGGATAATAAATGGATTTAAAAATTTAGATAATTGGGGATATCCTCAATATATTTTTGAACTAGACCCAATGTATCCTGGAGTATTGTCAAGTTTTTTACTAGCAATTATATTAAAAAGAATTAACTAAAGATTTGGTCACGAAATAAAAATATAAATTTACTAATATCTATATATTCTATTTTGAACCCAACAAATTAATATTCTATTTTATGAATATGAAACAGACAAATTTTATTATCACAAGTGCAGCATTTGTTATAGTTATTGCAGGAATGAAAGTTGCAAGTACAATATTGATACCATTTTTACTTGCTGCTTTTATTACAATTTTAACTTTACCAACATTATTATTTTTAAATAAAAAAGGATTTCCAAAAGGAATTTCAGTTTTTATAATCATTTTATTATTAATATTTTTAGGGGGAACTTTATCAACATTGTTGGGAACATCAATTTCTGGATTTTCTTCAAGGATTCCTTTTTATACTGAACAAATTACGAATCGGATAAATTGGTTAATTGAACTAATCTCTGGATTTGGATTTAAAATTCCTAAATCTACAATGAATGAATATTTTGATCCAGGAACAGCAATACAGATAATCGGTAATACATTATCTGGCTTAAGAAGTGTATTAACAAATACATTTTTAATAATTTTAACAGTTTTATTTTTATTAATGGAAGTAAGTGAAATCCCAACGAAAATTAAAAAAGCATTTCCAAACTCTAGTGATTTATTTAAGTCTATAAAATCATTTTTTGAAGGATTTAATCGTTATTTGGTTATTAAAACTGCAACATCTATTTTTACTGGAATATTTATTTTTCTTTGGTTATATTTCATTGGGATTGATTTTCCAATATTATGGGGATTACTTGCTTTCATACTAAACTTTGTACCAAATGTTGGCTCTATATTAGCAGCCATACCAGCTGTACTATTAGCTATAATCCAATTTGGATTTTTAAAAGCTTTATTTGTAGTGATTGGTTTTTTAATTGTTAATATAGGATTAGGAGGATTACTTGAACCACGATTTTTGGGTAGAGGATTAGGCTTATCTCCATTAGTGGTATTTTTATCATTAGTTTTCTGGGGATGGGTATTGGGTCCTGTAGGTATGCTATTATCTGTTCCCTTAACTATGATTTTAAAAATTGCTTTAGAAAATAATTCAAATACTAAATGGATCGCAATTATTATTGGATCTGACAAATGAAATGAATTTAAACTATAATCTAATCCAGAGCCTTCCTAAAGCTGAGCTTCACTGTCATCTTGATGGTAGTATTCGAGTAGAAACAATTATTGACTTAGCAAAAAAACAAAAAGTTAAATTACCTACCTTCAATAATAGTTTATTGAAATCACAACTTTCTATTGGCAAAAACATTGGAACTTTAGAAGAATATATTGATCGTTTTAATATTACACTATCTGTAATGCAAACTCCTGAAAGCTTAGAACGTACTTCTTACGAATTAGCAGAGGACTGTCATAAAGATGGTGTTCGCTATTTAGAAGTAAGATATAGCCCAATTCTACATATTTCTAAAGGTATGACAATGGTAGAAAGTGTTAGAAATGTTATATTAGGATTAGGTAGAGCTGAAAGAGATTTTGGTATTCAGTGTGGAATAATTATTTGTGGAATAAGACATATTTCTCCAAAAGTTTCATTGGAACTAGCAGATTTAGCTGTACAATTTAAGAATAAAGGAGTAGTAGGTTATGATCTAGCTGGAGCTGAAGAAAACTTCCCTGCAAAACACCATCAAGAAGCATTTGAACTAATTTTAAAAAATAATATAAATACTACATTACACGCAGGTGAAGCATATGGACCAGATAGCATTCATCAAGCAATTCATAATTGCGGTGCACATAGAATTGGTCATGGTACGCGATTACAGGAAAATAGTGATTTAATGAAGTATGTTAATGATCATCGCATTCCTTTAGAAATATGTTTAAATAGTAATATTCACACTAAAAGCATTACTAAACTTGAGCATCACCCTTTTCCTAAATATTTTAAAAATCATTTAAGAGTTACAATCAATACAGATAATAGATTAATTTCCGACACAACATTAACAGATGAATATTTAACAGCTATAAAATTTTATCAATTAAATCCACATGATATTAGAACAATAATTATTAATGGATTCAAAAGTGCTTTTTTACCACATTTAGAAAGAAGGTTATTAATTAAAAAAATAGTCGATGAATTAGAAAATATATTTGGATTTGAAAAACGTGTTATTGTTTAATTACTGCTAATTTACCTATTTTAACCATACCATCATCACTACGAGAAGAAACTAGATAAACTCCTGAATTAACAAAATTTCCATTCTCGTCTTTTCCATTCCATCTAATTTGAGATGATGCTTCACCTAAGTATTGTGCTTTAAATGTTTTTATATGGTTACCATTTATATCATTTATCATTATAGTACTATTTGGAAAACACCCTTCGATTATAAGATCATCATTTACCATTTTAAAAGGATTTGGATGAAATAATAATTTATTTTTTTTTACATGCTTTGAATTAATAGGATAACCAAGTCGTGATATACCTAAATCAGTAGAAAACCAAACATATCCATTTTTTTCATCAAATACTATGTCATTTACATGGTTTGATAATAACCCGCTATTTTCTTGAGTAAATCCCTCAGCATCTGGCCAATACTGAGTATTTTCTAAAATAACTTTTACTCCACTATGGCGAGTTGAAATCCATTTATTATCTTGACTATCGACCCTTATATGATCACCTCTAAATAGTGGTAAGTAATTATAAAAATCTATTAAATAAATTGGACTTAAAGTAAAATCATTATACTGACTTGAATAACCTTGAATTCCATTACTTGTTACAATCCAAATAAAATCTTGTTTATCAACAGCTACAGACCAAATACTGTTATCAGGTAAAATTTCAGGATTTGAAATATCTTTCCAATAATATTCAAAATTATCTCCAATTTCTCCAATAATTAACAATACTTTTAAGCCGCCATCTGAATATGAAATATTTTCCAAAGAAGTTCTATTTTCAAATCCTACCCATGCTCTGCCTCGACTATCAAAATCAATTTCCGTAGGCATAAAATAGACACCCTCATTTGGATGTTTAATGTGAACCCAATTCTCATTATTAATAGGTTTAATAGCTATTATATTTGAATCTGACTCTGCATATGGATTTAGCACCCAAATATTTCCAGATGGATCTTTTTTAATTTGATTAACAAGTAAATTTCGATTATACCAATCTGAATTATAGACTCCATCCATACCATCTAAAACTTGATTAGTCGTATCAAAAACAGTGATATTATTGTTTTCTAAATTTAAGTTAATTAATGCACCTGCATATCCAGGATTATCGGGTCTAATCTGCGTATTTCCAAATAGAATTGTATTATTATTAGATTCAATTATACTCCAAGACGGAAAAATTGACCCATCCCCACCACTTCCTAATTTATATTTTGAAACAACATTATTAAAAATTTTTGAATTATAATTCAGACTGATTGAACTTGGTATATGATTTTTCCAGTTATATCCATTAAAATGACTAATTCCATAACTGCCTACTCCTACAATATGATTATCATTTATTATACTTATAGCTGAAAACTCTTTATTAAGGATGGTATTAGGTAAGGGAAAAAAACTAATAAACTCCTTTAATTTAATATCAAATTCTAAAATACCATGCTTTTCAATTGAAATAAATATTTTATTATTATTAAAATTCATATCAATAAATTTTGATGAAAACTCATTAGAATAATGAAAAATACAATCATTTAAATAATAAATATAAAAATCATTTTCAGTAATTATATATTTATAGTTTAAATCTATTAATTCAACTATATTATTAATATCATTAAGAAGTAGAGATTCTATTAATGAAGAATCTAAAAAAGTAGAAATCTCATTTGAATTATACCATTGTATATTATCGCCTTTTGAAAAATATAAAGCTTCATTTGAATAAAATATATTACTCCAATTAGTACTAACTTTTAAATTATCTTCTAAAGAGCCTTGAAATATTCCTGAATTAGAAGAAATAAGTATTAAGTTTTTTAATATTTTTAAATCATATATATCATTTATTGATTCATCGATATTGTTGTAAAAATCCTTATAATTCCATTTTCCATCAATAAATTTGAAATGCAACAAACCTACCTCATCGTTTTGTTTATAAAGCCCAATAAAATCAAATTGACTAGTTACCATTTTAAAAATATCTATATTTTCAAATAATTTTTGTTCTGTAAAGTCAGAATCAATAATACTATAAAAATCTAAGATTAAATTTTGATTATTATTAGCTATCCAAAGGAAATTTTGATTATCTATTTGAAAATGACGATTACTAGATTTAGTTAAACCATCATTTATTGAAATTAATTCTGTAGTCTTTTCAAAAAAATCAAATTCTATTAAACCCCCATCTGTTAAGCAGTATATTATATTTTCAGAACTATTTTCACAGCTTTTTATGTGATGAAAAGAAGTATAAGACTTCCATGAACCTACAGATTCTTGTGAAGACAATATCGCAATTAGCAATATTATTCTAGGAATCATTTTATGGATATTTTAGAATAAGTATGTATTGTTAAGAGTGTTGCTTCCATTAATTCCCAACCCTTATTCAATGCTTTTGTTCCAGCTCTTTCTAAAGCTTGTTCTAAAGTATCTGTAGTTAGTACACCAAATAAGATTGGAATATTTGATTGAACGGATAATAATGCAATTTTATCAGCAGATTCTCCAGCAACAAAATCAAAATGAGGTGTACCTCCTTTAATTACTGCACCTAAAGTTAAAATAGCGTCATATTTAAAACTATCTATTAACTGTTTAACTGTTCCTGCAATTTCAAGTGCCCCTGGTACGTAATGAAATTCAATATTATTTTCATTTCCACCTGAATGATAAAAAGCATCCATAGCACCAAATCTTAGCTGTTCAGTTATAAGAGAATTAAAATTTGCGACAACTATAGCAATTTTAAAATTATTATTATACGTATCTTTTGGATTAAATACTGACATTAATTTTTTGTCATTAAGAGATGGCCAAGTTTTTCTTTTTTTGTTTTTAGATAATTTTCATTATGTTTATTTGATTCAATTTCTAGAGGTACTCTATCTATAATTTCTAATTTATAACCGCTTAATCCAATAATCTTACGTGGATTATTAGTTAACAGTTTTATTTTACCCACACCACATTCACGAAGAATTTGTGCACCTATTCCATATTCTCTTAAGTCTGCTTGAAATCCTAATTTATTATTAGCTTCTACGGTATCCATTCCCTCATCTTGAAGCTTGTAGGCTAATAACTTATTCTTTAATCCTATTCCTCTACCTTCTTGTCTTAAATATACAACTATTCCCCTGCCTGCTTTTTCGATGGCTTCTAATGCAGACTCTAGCTGACCTCCACAATCGCATCTTTTTGAAGCAAAAATATCTCCGGTTAAGCATTGACTATGAACACGTACTAACGTTATTTCATTAGGATTTAATTCTCCTTTGACAATTGCTACATGATTATCACCATGGATTTTATCTTCAAATAATTTTAAAGTGAAATCGCCAAAGTCAGTTGGAAAAGGGATACTAGATAATTCTTCAACTAATTTTTCATGGTTGCGTCTATATTTTATGAGATCAGCAATTGTTATTATAGGAAAATTGAATTTTTTAGCTATTTCATGGAGTCTTTCTCCTCTAGCCATAGTTCCATCTTCATCAACAATTTCAACTACTAAAGAAATTGGATTTAGTCCACATAAAACAGATAAATCAACTGCAGCTTCTGTATGTCCCGCTCTTTGTAAAACTCCACCTTTTTTTGCAATAAGAGGAAACATATGTCCTGGTCGTGCTAAATCTATTGGTTTAGAGTTCATATCACATAATACTTTTAAAGTTTGCCATCTGTCTAAAGCAGAAATTCCAGTAGTTGTATTTTTAACAGCATCAACACTTACAGTAAATGCAGTTTCATGAACTGCTGTATTTTGCTGCACCATTGGAGTAAGTTCTAATCTATTTGATATTTCTTGAGAAATTGGTACACAAACTAAACCTCGACCTTCTTTAGCCATAAAATTTATATCATCTGGAGTCGCCAATTCACCAGCTATTACAAAATCACCTTCGTTTTCACGATCTTCATCATCAACAACAATAATCATTTTACCATTTTTATATTGCTTTAAGGCTTCTTCGATTGAATTAAATTTGATTTTAGGTTTCACCAAAACCCCAGCTTCTTAGTTTAGAATAAATATTAGATTCATAATCATCTTCAATATCCTCTATATTTATTAATCTTTCAATATATTTTCCTATGATATCAGTTTCAATATTTAATGAATCACCCGTATCTTTAATTCCTAAATTTGTATTTTCAAGAGTATGAGGGATTATGGCAATTTTTATAAAATTTTCCCTTAAACTTGCAATTGTAAGTGAAATACCATCTAAGGCTATCGAACCTTTAGGAATACAATATTTTAAATATTTAGGATCCATTGCAATAACTAATTCAGCTCCTTCTCCAATTTTATTTTTTTCAACAATAACACCAATTGTTTCAATATGACCTTGAAGCATATGTCCACCTAATCTTGTTGAAAGTGTGAGCGCTCTTTCTAAATTTACTTTAGATAACTCTTTTAAATCACCAAGATTTGATTTTTTTAAAGTTTCAGAGACTAAATTAAGATGAAACTTAAAATCGTCTCTTTTTACAACTGTTAAACAAACACCGTTTACGGAGATACTATCACCTATATCTAAATCATCCATTACTTTTGGAGCATTAATGATAAATGTTTTACCATCTTCTTTTTGAATTATTTTGTCAATAATACCTAAAGTCTCTACGATTCCTGTAAACATATTTCCTTTCTTACATATGTTACTCGTTTATCTTTACCTAAAATTGTGACATCTTCTTGTTGCCACATGTTTAAATCTAATATAGGACTGAATAATTTTCCATTTTCTATATTTTCAATTGAAATAAATTCATAGTATTTATCAATTAAATTTTCTTTAAGAAACGAATTCATTAATAAAGGTCCACCTTCGATCAAAATAGAAGTTATTCCTTCTTTTCCTAAACATTCAAGGACTGATTTTGGATTTAATTTTTCATTTGGATCTTCTTTTACAGGTATGAATGTACCAAAAGAAGTTCTATGTTTTTGAAATTTTTTTTCTGTACATAAAATAAAAGTATCAGTATAATTATCTCTAAATATGTTTAGGTTTAATGGTAAAGTTCTATTGGTGTCTAATATTATTCTCAGAGGATTTGTGCCTTGTACATGACGAACAGTTAAATGAGGATTATCAATAATAGCTGTATTTTTTCCAATCATAATTGCATCAACATTAGCTCTCATTTCATGTACTTCTTGGTTAGCATAATAACCAGTAATCTTGGTTTGGGATTTATTATCAGCTCCCATTTTATTATCATTAGATTTAGCAACTTTTCCAATAACAAAAGGGAGTCCTGTTTGAATCCACTTATTATATCCTAAATTTAATGCTTTACATTCTTTCTCTAGTACTCCTACTGTAACGTTTATACCTAAATTTTTAAGCCTTCTTACTCCATTCCCACTCATTAATGGATTAGGATCTAAAGTTCCTATATATATATCACTTATCCCATTTTCATATAAAAATTCAACACATGGAGGAGTCTTACCTTCATGACAACACGGTTCCAATGTTATATAAGCTATTGAATCGATTGGATTAGACTTAGCATTCAATATGGCATTAACTTCTGCATGAGGTCCTCCATATTCTGCATGCCATCCTTCACCAATTATTTGACCATCTTTTACTAGTACGCAACCAACTATTGGATTTGGCGAAACTTTTTGTTTACCATTTTTAGCAATATCAATTGCAATAGACATAATTGATTCTTGAAAATTCATAATTTAATATAAAATTATATTTACAACTGAAACTATATCTGTAATATTAATTAAACCATCATTATTAATATCACTATTAATGACCATATCATTTAAAGGAATAATATTACCTAGAATGAAATTCACCATTAATATTAAATCTGTAACATCAACATTATCATCTAAATTTGCATCACCGTATAATATATTTTCATACAAAGCCTTGAAGATTAAATCATCAATCCCTGCTTCAACTAAAGATCCTCCCGAACTGTTATCTTCAGGATAAAGATAGTCTGAGGCCACAAAACGGAATTGTATTTGATTAAATTCATTTAGATAATTAGAGAGAAAAAAGTCCTTAGTAGTCCAATAATTTGTAGATAAATTTGTTGAGAATAATGAAGTCCACTCACTATTGTAACTATCTCTGAAATCAACTTCAAAAATATCTGATCCTGGATTATTACCAAGGTTGTTTGAAAACCAATAAGCAAAACTAAATAAGACTTCATCCGCATTTTCAATAATGAAAAATGGAGAAATTAAAGTTGTTTTACCACCATCAATATCATCAGAGCCTTCATTACCATCGACGTAATTACCTGTTATGAAACAATTTTCACCATCAAAAGTATTATCATTATTAGGTTGTGAGTAGGCTCCTCCACTTTGTACAAAAACACCATTTGGTATCCCATACTCCCAAATACCAGATGTTGCATCATCATCAAATTCTCCGATTGTCCAATTATTTCCAGACTCAATATAATCGGCAGTAATTAATGAAATTTCTCCAATTTCAAGATTGAATGGATTTTCTTCACCATTAGTCGGAAAAACTACAGTTTGACCTAATGAATTTTCTACATAAAAATAATAATTCAAAATTGTTTCAGTTGAATAACTAGACAATATAATACAATAACTATTTCCTGAAGTTGAACAAACTTCCATTTCTTCAGAAGTCCACTCACCAAAATAATCCTTATAAAATATTTGAGCTAAATATACCTCACCGGAAAGCATGCTAATATCAATATCTATGGGAATATCTTGATTAATATTAACTCCTGTAATATCTTCATGATTTACAGATAATCCCATTTCTAGTATGTATAATCCTGATTCAATGTCACTAGAAATTATTAAGCCACTGGGTAAATTTATATAAGTACCCCAATTACCAACATATAATCCTTCAATTTCAGTCGTATCATAAAATCCAACCTCAACTGGATTATATGGATCTGATATATTATGAACTCTAGTACCATCAGCATACCAAGAACCAAATATTAAATCGTTTTTAATATATATATTATGGAGAGAATGTGCTGAATTAATCTGAACACTGCTAATTTCAGTTATATTATTATAATCTGAAATATCCCAAATTTTTAAATGTCCTCCTTCCATTTCATCTGCTGTAGCTAAAAACTGCTCGTTTGGAAAAACAGCAGCATCATGAGCCATGCCTGGATAATTCCAACTTACTAAAGTAGTTGGATTTGTTATATCTGAAATATCAATTATATAAGCAGTACTAGAATTAATACCCATGCCATAAATTTTATTATTATAGACATCTATATCATGTAAATATTCTTCATTCCATGTACCGACAAGAACAGGAACCCCTTGAGTAGATAAATCATAAATCCAAATATCATATTCATCAGCACCAACAACAAATAAGTATCCTTCCCAAACATGAATATTATGGCTATTATCAAAATCTGAAATAGTATGAACTAAGTGAATGTCTTCTAGATTTGAAACATCAACTACCTGTAAACCCATATCAGCTTCTGTACCAATATAAACCTTATTATCCCAATATTTTACATCACGCCATATACTACCGTCACCAGGAATACGATTTAATTCAAATGGATTTTGTGGATTGGTTATATCTACAAATGCTGTTCCATTATACAAACCAATAACAGCTATTTCTCGACCATCTAATGCAAAACCTGTAATATCTGAACATTCTTGATCAAATGTTAAATTGCCAACAAGATTTATATTTAAACTCTCAGAAAAAATTATTGATGATAATAATATTGAGTAGAATACAATTTTCATATTTTCTTTACATTTTTACTCTATAATTTAAGCACTGATATGTTAATCAAAATTTTAGATTTGTAACGAAGTATAATTAAAAATTAAAGTTCTAATTCAGGAATTGATTTAAATTGTTCTAATGAAATTGGGTTTATGAGAGCATCTTTATTAGTAACTGTTTTACCTTCTATTATTTTCTTAACTGCTATTTCAACCTTTTTACCATTAATTGTATAAGGAATATCAGAGATTTCCAAAATTAATGAAGGCACGTGCCTTGGGCTGCAATCTTTTTTAATTTCAGATTTAATATTACGTATCAATTTTTTAGTTAGAATAAACTCATTATTTAATTTTATAAATAGTATGATTCTTTCTTCATCTTTGATTTTTTGACCTATAATCAGAGAGTCTTCAATTTCAATTAAATTTTCTACTACTCTGTATATCTCAGCCGTTCCAATTCTAACTCCTCCAGGATTTAGTGTAGCATCTGACCTACCTAAAATTTTCACACCACCGCGATTATTTATTTTTATAAAGTCACCATGAGTCCAAACTCCCTTATATACTGAAAAATAAGTATTTATATATTTTTCATTATTCTTATCATTCCAAAAATATACAGGCATTGAAGGAAATGGTTTTGTACATACAAGTTCTCCAGTTTCATTAATAATAGGCTTACTTTTTTGGTTAAAAGCTTTAACAGCCATCCCTAAGCCTATAGATTGTAATTCACCTTTGTAAACAGGCAAAATTGGATTCCCAAGGGCGAAACATGAAATTATATCTGTTCCACCTGAAATCGAACTAAGCTGAACTTCCGACTTCCAATCACTGTATATAAATTCAAAATGTTTTTCTTCAAGAGGTGAACCAGTAGATAGTATAGACTTTAAATATCTAAAGTCACTTATTTTTTTAGGTATTACTTTATATTTTTCTAAATTAGAAATATACTTTGGACTCGTTCCAAAATAATTAAATTTATTTTTTGAAGCAACTTTTAATAAATAATCATAAGAAGGATAAAATGGACTTCCATCATATAAATTAATCGTTGCGCCAATTGCTAATCCGGAAACTAACCAATTCCACATCATCCATCCACAGGTGGTAAAATAAAATATATTTTCAACCTCTTTTAAATCTAAATGAAGTTTTAATTCTTTCAAGTGCTGAATCAATGTTCCTCCAGCTGAATGAACAATACTTTTAGGTTTACCGGTAGTACCCGAAGAGTACATTATATATATAGGATAATCAAATGGTAGTTGATTAAAAATTAACTTATATTTTTGATTAATATGAATATCAGAATATTTTTTAGTAGTACATTGATAAACATTGTATTCATTAATGTATGAAACTTCTATAATTTCTTCTAATTTTTTTAAGCCATTAATTACTTTATTTACTTTTTGACTATAATTAATTCGTTTTCCTTTATAATAATATCCATCAGATACTATCAATAACTTTGGTTGTATTTGCTCAAATCTATCAAGCACACCACCAACACCAAAATCAGGAGAGCATGAAGACCAAATCGCACCAAGGCTTGATGCAGCTAACATGCAGATTACAGACTCAGGAATATTAGGGATATAAGCGGCGATTTTATCGCCTTCTTTTAAACCTATTGAAATAAAATGATTTTGAACTTTTTTTACTTCATAGTTAAGTTCATTAAAGGTGAGTTCTCTAAAAACTTTATCTTCACCGATAAACCTTAAAGCAATATTATTGTTTTTAAATTTAAGTAGATTTTCTGCAAAATTTAATCTGCTACCTTTAAACCACTTAGTACCAATCATACTTCTAGAATCTTCAATAATAATTTCTGAATCTACTGAAAATTTAATTTTTGAATAATTTTTGAAAGAATTCCAAAAGTCAGATCGACTAGTTATTGACCATTCATATAATTGATTATAATTATCAATACTTAAATTATATTTATTATTTACATAATTAATATAATCCATCATTTGCGAACTTTGGATTTTTTCCTCAGATGGTTTCCAAAGGATATTTTTGTGCATTAAGTAAATAAAGAATTAAATAAAAAACCAGAGCTTACCTGGTTTACTATTTTATTGATAAATTGAATCAAATAGTGAATTTGCTAAATTTTTATCCTGCTGCTTTAAAACCTTATATTCATCAAAAGCTTCACCTCGCTTATCAAGTTTTAAGTAAGTCATTCCTAATTGATAATGAGATTTAGAATGTTCAGGGTTTAATTCTAACGCTGATATATTAGCGACGGCTGAGTCTTGCCAACGCTCTAATGCATAATAAGCCTTACCTAAATGATAATGAGTATTTGCATTTTTATGATTAATCTTGAGAGCGATTTTATATTCGTCAATTGCTTCAGCAAATCTATCAAGGTTAAATAATGATATACCTAAATGATAGTGGGCATCACTTTTTGAATCATCAGTTGATATAGCAGAAATAAATGCCTCAACTGCTTTTTCATATTGTGGATTTTGGGGATCAAATTCAGATATTTTATTGTATGCTAAACCAAGGTTAAAAAAATAATTAAAATTTGTATCATCTAAATCTTTTGCGGATATAAAAGCTTCAATACTTTCAGAATATTGAGCTAATTTATAGTAACTTAATCCTAAATAATAATTAGCCTCAGCTTTAACTTCTTCAGATTCTTTTATATTTATCACATCATTAAAAGGTGTTAAAGCCTGTTGAAATCTTTCAGATTCATAGTAAGACTTTCCAAGTTCTAAAAATGATAAATAGTCATTATTATTTAATTCAGTTGCATTCTTTAAATTTAATATTGCTTTATCATAGTTATTAGTATTTTTATATGAAAGCCCTAAATAATAAAAACTTTGTTGATGTTCTTTGTCAATTGCCAATGATTGTTGCAAAGCCTCCGTTGATCCAGAAAAACCTGAAGTTTTATATAATATCTCACCTAAATGGTAGTAGCTATTACCTCCAGAAGAGTTATTGTCCCAATTTAAAAATTGATGTACTGACTCTTGATTTAAATCTAGTGAAAAACTAATCTGGAATGCTTCTGCTGCATCTTTTAATTTTTCTAATTTTTTATTACAAAGTCCAATATTATAGAATACAACTGCATTGTTTGATACTAAATTTTTCATAGTTTTAAATTGATCGATTGCCTCCTCAAATCTACCAAGTTTCATATAAGAATTTCCTAATTTTAATAAGCTCTCTAAATCACTATCTTTGTACTTTAGTGAATTTGTGAAATTATTTACTGCTTTTTCGTAATTAGTAATGTCGTCTAATCCCAGTCTATAATTTGAAAGTCCAAGATAATAATATGCTTCTGCCGATTCATTATTAATTTCAATAGAATTTAAAAATTGTTCTGCAGCTTTTTCATAATAAATGAACTCATCTGAATTTTCTGCGATTTCATAATACGTTAAACCATAATAATATAAAGAATTAAAGTTTGAACCATTTTCTTTTATTGCACTTGAAAACATATCAATTGCATCGTTCATTAAATTTAATTTCCTGTAAGTCATAGCTAGTTTATAAAGTGACTTAAAATCCTTTGAATCTATCATTAAAGCCTTATTTAACGATTCTTCTGCTTCTCTATATTCTTCTTTATCGTAATAAGATAAACCTAATAAATAATAAGACTGAATGTCATCAGGATTTAGTTCTACCGCTTGTTTGAATGAGTAGATTGCATCATCCAAACTACCAATATTCTTATAGCTTAAACCTAAATGATAATGAGCCTTTTGCATTAAAGGTTTAAGTCTAATAGCTTCTCTAAAGTACTGACTGGCAGCCTCAGATTCTTGAATTTTCTCTAATGCCCTGCCCAATTCAAATTTTGCTTCTGGATTATCTGATTTAAATTCCAAGGATTTACTTTGAGCATCAACTGCCTTATCAAAGTCATTTAATAAGAAAGCGTTTAACCCTAAATGATAATGATAATCATAATTAGAATTCTCATACAATATTGCAGATTCAAATGAACTTAACGCACCTTCATGATTCTCAAGAAATTCTTCACATAAACCTCTTTGATAATATGCAAGATGATTCCTTGAATCATTTTCAATTGAAGAAGAAAATGCTTTCACGGCATCTTCATAATCTTCATTTTCTTTATGAGCTAAACCTAATTGATAATATACTTTCGAACTATTACCATTTAACGCTACTGCTATTTTGCAATCATCAATTACATCGTTATATTTTTCTAATTCATATTGTGCAAGTATTCTATAATAGAGAGCGTCAAAATAATCATTTTTTTGCTCAAATGCATCTGTAAATGCATTTTTAGACTTCTCATATGCATCAGTCATATCTCCAACTTGACTTTCATTATTTATTAAAGACTGACCTTTTTGAAAGTAGGAATATCCTTTTTGGAAAAATGCTTCAGGATACTCTGGTTTTAAACTCAATGCTTTATCAAAAGAACTTACAGCGTTATCAAATTGATTTAAGTTTAAATAAGCTAAACCTAAATCATAATGTGTAACAACATCATCAGGATTAATTCTAATTACTTCATGATATGAGTTAACGGCCTTATCATATTGATTTAAACTTTCATTAGTTTTTGCTAATTTAATATGAGCTTCTGTATAATCTTGATCTGCGTTCACCGCTTTCTCAAAATATTGTCTAGAATCCTCAAATCTAAATAAATTAAAATACGAATGCCCCATTTCATAATAAGAAGGAGCATAATCTGGGTTTAAACGTATAGCCTCTCTAAATGAGTATATCGCTTGTTTGTAATCACCTTCACCTGAACGAGAGATACCTAATTGATAAAAATAATCTGCTTCATTTAATGGTTCTAAATTTATACCTTTTCTAAATGCATCTGCCGCTTCAGAATATTCTTTTTCAATAATATGGGCTAATCCCAACTGAAAAGATATTTCAGGATCTCCTTCCTTAGATAATTTTGCTGCTTTCGTAAACGCTGCAATAGCATCTCTATACTGATTAGTCTCAGCAAATACTTTACCCATGTAATAATAAGTTTGAGAGTATTCCATATCAATATCTTTCGCTATATCAAAGACAGAAATGGCAATATCAGATAAGTTTTGTTTATGATATGACCTCCCTAATTCAACATGAGACTTCGTATCATTTGGATGAATCCTAATCGCTTCTTTAAAACTGTCAGTAGATTTGCCATAATTTTCCATTTTAAAATGAATTAACCCGATATTATAATTTACATCTTCAAATTCTGGATTTAAATTGGCCACCATCTTAAATGCATCAATAGACTCCTGATTCATATTAATTTTAGCGTATGCATGACCAAGTAAATTCTGGTAAAATGGATCAGCATTTTGACTTAAATATAAATTCAATGAAGCTATAGCATCTTTGAAATAGCCCTCTTCATAATAGCTTGTAGAAAGATTTCTTAGGGCATTAAGATTTTGAGGCATTGAAGCCAAAACATCATTATAAAACTTAATCGACTCATTATATCTATTCAAATTAAAAAGTAAATTTGCCAGTTCAAGTTTTGCATCAAAGTTTTCAGGATTAGCATTCAATGCTCTATTAAAATCATTTACAGCCTCACCATGATTTTCAAGAGATACATATGATTTACCTCTATTCAGATATATTTTTGACATATTTGGAGATATTCTTAATGCTCGATTATAAGAGTTAATTGCTTCTCTATATTTTTCTAAATTAAAATATAAATCTCCCAAAAAAATATGCCCATCTAAAAATTTAATATCAATTTTCAATGCTTTTTTTTCAGCATCAACTGCTTCTTCCCAGCGGTTTAATTTTGCTAAAGTACTAGCCATAAGATGGTGTGCATAAGGATTATTTAAATCTTGAATTAATAACTTCTTTACTAATTCTAAAGCATCCTCTAATTTCTCCATTGCAAATAAAACTTCTACTTTTTGTTCTTTAGCTTGTTGGTTATTTCGATCATTTTTTAAAATCAAATCAAACTGTTCACCTGCTAAATCGAAATCTTTATTAAGTTTCAAAGCAATACCATAATTCATTTTTCTAGACAAATCTTCTTGATTTGTTTCTACAGCTTTTTTTAGGAATTTTACTGCTTTTCCTGGATTTCCATCCTTTAAATAAGAAAGTCCACATAAATAAATTGCGTCATTATTTGTAGAATTTTGATCTAAATACAGGGATAAAGAGTTAGCAGATGAGGTATAATCCATAACACCGTATTGAGCACGACCCAAAGATAACATTATATTAATATTGGAACTATCTAGGTCCCAGGCTAAATTTAGACTTTTAATTGCACTAGTGAGGTTTTTAGTACCAATTTGAGAATTTCCGTATTCTATGTAATAATCAGAGGAATTTGAATTTATACTTATTGCATTTTCTAAAGGATTTAGTGCCTCTGAATACTTCTCTAGTTTATTTAATGATTTTCCAAGCAAATACCATGCTTCATCATTTGAATTAACATTTTTTGTAAAAATTGAAAGGTACTTAANAACTCCGTTAAAATCATTCAAAGTAAAAAGAGTTTTGCCTGAATAATAAAATGCTTCTATTAGAGATTCATCATATAATGCTGCTGATTCAAAGGATGAAGACGCAGCTTCTATTTTATTTTGCTCTAAAAGTATTAGTCCTTTCTGAAAATAAGCTTCTGCATAACTCGGATAAACTTCTATGGCATAATCAAATCTTTTTATGGCATCTTCAATTTTTCCATTAGATTTAGATTTTAAACCTCTTTCTAAACTTTTCTTAGCTTTTTTTAGGATTTTTTTATCTGGTTTTTCAGTAACTAATAGTTCAGTGCTTTTTGTTTCGTTATTATTTATTGTATTTTGAGAATATCCTAAGCAAGAAATTGCTAATATAATTACGTATAAAATATTCTTTTTAATTTCAGCTNGATTATACATTGGTATTTATTCCAATTATTATTTTTTAAATTTTAAAACAAAACTGATGTTTTATTTCTAAAAACATCGGATTATAAGAAAGTAAACATTAACTGATTTAGACAATTTCAGGCAACCATTATCTTTAATTTTATAACCAACTTTTTGAATAACTTTTATCATCAATACTTTGTATAGATTTTGCTAATTTTAAAGGCTTGAACGTATCAATCATTACCGCTAATTCAGTAGTTTTTGTTTTACCTATTGATTCTTCATATTTTCCTGGTTGTGGTCCATGAGGTATACCAGAAGGATGTAATGTAATTGACTCTAACTCAATTCCTTTTCTACTCATAAAATCTCCCATTGAGTAAAATATTATTTCATCAGAATCTAAATTTGAATGTGGATAGGGTGCTGGTATTGCTTTTGGATGAAAATCAAATAATCGACTTACAAATGAACAGACTACAAAGCCTATAGATTCAAAAGTTTGATGAACAGGAGGTGGTTGATGAATACTTCCTACTATCGGTTCAAAATCATTTATATTAAACTTCCAAGGAAAATAATACCCATCCCAACCAACAACATCAAAAGGATTATGAGCATAAATAAAATCTTGATATCCATTGTTTAATCTAACTCTTACTAATTTCTCACTAACATCATCAACAGGTTCATTAAATTCTGGAGCTATAAAATCTCGTTCACAGAAAGGGGAGTGCTCAAGATGCTGACCATGTTTATTTCTATATCTTTTTGGAGTACGAATTGGTGCATAAGATTCTATGACTAAAGCTTTAATATTTAATTTAATCTCAAATTTCCATATAATACCCCTAGGAATAATAAGGTAATCACCTTCAGATAACTCTAAAGTACCAAAATTAGATATAAATCTACCCTTTCCTTCTTGAATATAAATCAATTCATCATGATGACCATTTCGATAATGATAGTCCATACTTTTATTTATATGAGCTTTATAAATTGTTAAATCAGAATTATAAAATAATGGTACTCTACCTAAAAACGCATCTCCTGAAAGTTTAATTTTATTAGTTCTGATATGTCTATTTCGATGCTTACCTTTTAACTCTTCGATTGGCTGCTCTACAAATTCTCCAATATCTACCACTTTTGTTGGCATTCGTAAATGATATATATTTGAATATATATCAGAAAATCCCTCACGACTTATTAACTCTTCGAAATATATCCCTCCATTTGGATTTTCTAAAATCGTATGTCTTTTAGGAGGAACCTCACCTCTTTTTTGATAAAAAGGCATTTATAAATTACCTCTTCTTGCTTGTTCTCTTTCTATAGATTCAAATAAGGCTTGGAAGTTTCCTTGTCCAAACCCACGAGAACCTTTTCTTTGAATAATTTCAANAAATAATGTAGGTCGATCTTCTAGTGGTTTTGTGAATAATTGAAGTAAATATCCTTCCTCATCCCTATCAACTAATATTTTTAATTTTTTTAATACTTCAATGTCTTCATCAATAATTCCAATTCGCTCATTAATATCATCATAATATGTCTCCGGAACATCTAAAAATTCTACACCATTTTTCCGCAAGACAGAGATAGACTTAAGAATATCATCTGTTAGAATAGCAATATGCTGTGCACCAGCTCCTTCATTAAAATCCAAATACTCCTCAATTTGTGATTTTTTAATTCCAATTGCTGGCTCATTAATAGGCATTTTAACTTTCCAATTTTTAGAACGTACTACTATACTCTTCAAAGCAGAATATTTTGTTGATATATCAGTTTCATCAAATTTAACAAAAGTAGGGAAACCAAATATTTTATTATAAAAATCGCCCCATTCTTCCATTTTACCATTTTCAACATTCCCAACTATATGGTCAATTTTAATTAAAGCTGAATCTTGATTATTTATTACGGGTAATTCTAGATTTTCAAAATTAGGAGCCCAAATACCTTTATATTCTTTATCACGGATAAAAGAATGTATTGTATCTCCATAAGTTTGAATTGAAGATTTTCCATATTTACCAAAATCATCTTCAATAAGAGTTGGCATATCAACTCCAACCGCACCTCTTAACAAGCAAGAGTCATAAGCCTCCTTATCACAGTCTACAGAGAATGAAATATCATAAACTCCATCACCATGTTTTTCTAACCATTTTGTTGCTTTGTGGTTTGAATTCAAAGGAGTTGTGAAGAGAAAAAATATTTTATTTTTTTTTAACACATAAGTAACTTGTTCTGTTACACCAGTTTCTGGACCGCAATATGCGTAAGCCTCAAATCCAAATGCAACTCTGTAAAAGTAAACGGCTTGTTTTGCGTTACCAACGTAAAATTCAACATGATGAAAGTCATGTATTTTAAAATATTCTTTCCCTGTCCATTTTGTAGAAATATATGCCAATTTTATGCTCTTTGAATTATTTTTAAATTTTCAATAAAAAACTTATTTTCAGAAGCTGAACCAATGCTTACACGAATACATTCTGGCCATCCGAATCCTTTAAGATGTCTTACTATTACTCCTTTTTTAAGAAGATCAAAACATATATTTTCTGCCTCTAGAGGTGAATTTAAAACTATAGTGATGAAATTTGCAGCCGTTTTAATATAATAATACCCTAGTTTTTTTAATTGAAAATAAAGATATTCTTTACCCAGATTATTAACCGAAAGTGTTTTATTTAAATACTCAGTATCACTTAATGCTGCTAGTCCTGCAACTTGAGCAGATAATGATGGTTCAAATGGTAACTTAACTTTTAATAAATTCCCAATTAAATCTTCGTGACCAAATCCATAACCAATTCTAAAACCTGCAAGACCATAGGCTTTTGAAAACGTACGAAGTGTAATCACATTATCATAACGATAATACATAGAATCTGGATAATCATCCTTGTCCATTGCGAATTCATAGTAAGCTTCATCTAATATAACAATAGTTCTATTTGGAACTTTTTTCATAAAAGCATCAAATTCATTAATAGTGAAATAAGTTCCAGTTGGATTGTCAGGGTTAGCTAAATAAATTACCTTAGTATATTCATTTATAGAGTCGGCCATCGCTTCTAGATTATAGTGATAATTATTCATTTTTACCCAGTTAGTATGAATACCACTAGAATTTGCGAGAACTTTAAATCCAATAAATGAATTTGTGGCTGCAACAATTTCATCCGTTGGTAGTAAAAATGTCCGCATAATTATGGACATAATTCCCTCACTACCAGCTCCTAAGACCACATTATTGAGCTTGAGATTATAAATTTCTGCTAATTTATTACGTAGTTCAAATCCTATAGGATCAGGGTAGCGATGATTTTCTGATAATGATTTTTTAACAGCCTCGATGACTTTAGATGATGGGCCTAATGAATTTTCATTGGATGCTAATTTAACAATTCTTTCTAATCCAAGCTCTCTCTGAACTTCCTCAATTGGCTTCCCTGCTTGGTAAGGTGATAATTGTTTGATGTGTTTTGGTACTAATGCCATGATATTTAAATTAGGTAAAATTGTTTTTATAATTAAGTCTATTTTTCCAAGAAGAACCAGTGGCTGTAATCTAGATTTTTAATTTCATAATTAGTACTAATTATTTCAGGAACCTCATGAGGATGTTGCTCTCTTAGAAAAGAAATTAATTCTGATTCTTTATTAATATCACATTTAATTAAAAGTAATACTTCTTGTTCTTTTTGCATCTTTCCTTTCCACTTATAAATAGATTCAATTTTAGGAATTAATTGAACACAAGGAGATAAGTTAAATTTAACTAATCTTTCTCCAACTTTATATGCATCATGTTTTTTGGAAAAAGTTGTGAGTAAAACTTTTATCTTATTTTCCATTATTAATTTATCCTAATTTATAAATAATATTTTTAAAAAAATTTGTGCGGAAGGTTTATGTTTCAGAACTTACAACTTTCATGATGGTTTATCTACTTGCTATTTTCAAAAGCATGCCTTTCCATCAGGATTAAGGATCCTTGCGATATAGAGGGATTTACCACTGTATAATTACTTTAAGGTGTCTGAAACACCCCTCCTTTCGCACATTTATTTTTTTTTTAATAAACTTAATAATCTATCAATTCTTTCCGGCTTACCAGAAATCTTAAACTCAAATCCAAACTCACCTTCTTTTCTTTCAATCACATTTATTTGACTATATATTTGGTCTAGAAATCCTGATTTTTCATAAGGAATTAAAATTTTAGTTTCTATATTATTTTGTGTGGCTTTAAAAATAATTTTATTTAGTAAATTGTTAATTCTTAATTCTTTTTGAGCTGAAATAAAAATAGCATCAGGATAAAGCTTTTTCAATATATTTAGTTGTTTTACATCTCTCAAATTATCAATTTTATTAAAAACAAGAATATAGTCAATTTGACGGCTAGTAATGTTTATCATTACCTTAGAAATAGTATCTAAATGGTTTTTAAAATTTAACGAGGAACAATCAACAACTTTTAATAATAAGTCAGCATCTTTTACTTCTGATAGCGTGGAGCGAAATGACGCAACTAAATTATGAGGAAGCTTATGAATAAAACCAACAGTATCAGATAATAATACAGGCAACTCCTTAGCCAAATCTAATCGTCTAGTAGTAGTGTCTAAAGTAGCAAAGAGTTGATTTTCAACATAGACGTCTTCACCGGTTAATACTTTTAATAAGGTCGATTTACCAGCATTAGTATACCCAACCAAAGCAATTTTATATGCATTTTTTCGATTTTGATTTTGTGTTAATCGCTGTCTTGATATTTTTTCAAGTTCACTTTTTAGTTTTGTGATTTGATTTCGTATTAAACGCCGGTCGATTTCAATCTGTGTTTCTCCTGGTCCACCTCGGGTTCCAATTCCACCCATTTGCCTTTCTAAATGAGTCCATTGACGGGTTAATCTTGGAAGCATATATTCTAGCTTTGCAAGTTCTACCTGCTTTCGCGATTCTTTTGTTTTAGCATGCTGAGAGAATATATCTAAAATGATACCAGTTCTATCCATTATTTTAATACTATCACCCGCTAATTTCTGTAAATTTTTTACATGAGTGGGAGATAATTCGTCATTAAACAAAATAATGTTACATCGAAGTTCTTTTGCTTTATTAACTATTGATTGAGCCTTACCTTTGCCGATAAAAAAAGCTGCATCGGCCTTAATTCTTCTTTGAGTAATTCTACCAAAAACTTCAGCTCCAGCAGTATCTGATAAGCTTGCAAGCTCATCAAGTTCATACTGAATACCTTCTTCTGTTTCAGTTGGAAAAATAACATCAACTAGTAAAGTCTTTTCTTTAATTATTTTTTCCTTGCAATGACTGGAAATGTGCAAGAAACATCTCTACAATTAAAAGTATAATAATAATTATTAACAATAGACTTCCAATTTCAGTGCCAATTTTTGCAAATCTAGCTTCTTCCCCAATTTCTTTAATTGGAGAAATTATTTTATTATTAGGAAAAAGTAAATCAATTCTATCTTTATCTATTTTTTTTATATTCAATTCATCTTCAGAATTATTAACTGCATATAAATAATTTGACTCTCCATCCAATAACAGCTCATACCACCCAAACTTCTCAAATTTAAATAAGTTGAGAAATCCATTTTGATTAGCCGGAAGTAAATACTTGTCATTAGATGGTGTTTTTATTACATATTCGTTAATAGAAGTGCTTACTTTTTTATTTACTTCATCTCCTACATTATTTTTCACTTTAGAATTAACAGTGTTTCCAGAATAAATCCAATTATGTAAAAATGGTATAAATCCAGCAATAATTGGTAAATTTGACCAATCCGCTGTAAGACCAATCCCTAATTTATCTATGAAACCTGTACCTACCGTTCTTCTATCCCAAATAGTAACATTATTTTCTAATTGAACTAATGAATTTTGATATAATTTTAAACCATAATATTTAAAATATCTTGGTGATGTTAATTTATTGATTAATAATTTTTCCAATGAAATATCTGATACATTATCTAAGATACTTTTATTAGTTGAAATATAATCATTATCCTTTAATATAACTGGATTAATTTCAACAAAATCGTTATTGAAATATTTATTTTCTTTAGTTGAAGGAAAAACTATTGCATGCTTCCCATATTGGCAGAAATTTTCAATCTTATTCCAAGTATTTTTATCGACAACTCCAGAAATAAATAGCACATCGTATTGTTTTAAATTTGAAACTCCTAATTGATTTAAAGAAAAATTTGAGATTGAAAATAAATCATTATCCTGATTGATTGCATTTAATGTATGATTTAAATAAATCATATCTTCAGGATATTTTGAATATAATCCAATTTTTATATTTTTAGGAATAGTTAAAACTCTAATATATTCATTGTCATTTATCAAATCATCTTGATCTAATTTTGCTGTAATTTTAAAATCACCTGTACTAGGAAGAGCAGTTTTGAAATAAACTTCCTTTTCTTCATTTACTTGTAATGAGATAAGTTCCTGACCGACATCTATTCCATCAATATTTAATGAAATTAATCGTTGAAATTGAGGACTTTTACCATTATTAGAAACTTTGACTTTAATATCAAAAGGTTCGTTTGGTAGAATAATTTCAGACTCTACTTCCAATAAATTAATAGATAGGTTTTCGCTTGGTAAATCAAAATCAATAATAAATGTATTCCAATTAATTGATTTAAAATTAGAATATTCATCTCTAATTTTAAAAGAATTCTCCTGAATATCTGTTAAAAGATATAATTCTTTATTTATTATACCTTGATTTAAAGTATCTTTAATTTGGTCAAAGATTTTTTCATAACCAATATTTAAATCTGAAATTCTATAAACTAGTTCAAACTTTTCAAATTCTTCTTTTAATCCGAGGAATTGTATGCCATTACTAAATGTACCAAAAAGCACAAACTGCTTATCTATTAAATTATTCTTGATTTCATTTACTTTAATTTTTATTAAATCTAAGTTGTTTTTATCAAAACGAATACCATTCATAGAGAATGAGTCATCAATTATAATTGCTGTAACTGTGGATTCTGGGTTATTTACCCAGTCTGCAAATTGGCCTTTTATTATTGGTCTAGATATAAAAAATATTAATAATAAGATAATTAACGTACGAATAAAAAGAAGAAGAATTTCAACTAACTTCACTTTTTTTATAGATTTTGATTCTAATATTTTTAAAAATATGATTGTACTGAATTCAATTTCTTTTACACGATACTTATTCCATAAATGAATTAATGTAGGTATTGATATTAATGGTAAAAGAAATAAGAAAAATGGTGATAAGAATGTCATTAAAAACTCATCCCAATATAGCAAACTATTGAAATGGTCGAGGGAATAGATAGATTATCATTAATTCTGATAGCTGTTAATTCAATAACAGCAGCAAGAAATATAGCTAATACTCGAATTGGCAAGGGAATACTTTGAAAAAATAAAGATATTAACAGTCCAACTAAAATAAATGCAAATGTACCTTCTAAAGTTTTATTACCTATTTTATTTTTTCCATAAACTCTACCTATCAAAGCCGCAGATGAATCTGAAAAACATAAAACAAACATTGAAAATACTGCAATATTTTCAGAAAAAAATAGTAACGTAATTAAATATCCAATAAGGACATAGGATGCACCTGTAAAATGTGTAATTTCATGTTTCCGAGACAATGCTTTAAAAAAAAACTTATAAATTATCTGCACCCATTTTACATTATTTTTCAAAAAGTCAAATAAAATAAATAAAATTGTAAAAAGTAATAAAAATGGTATAATCTTGGATTTACCATAAAATATAACCATAATTGGTATTAATCCAGAGCTAATATGAATCAATTTCCTTTGCATTTCTCCTTTTAATGAAATTTTTTCAAGCATTCATTAGCTCTTGATAGCGTTTTTTTCTATCTTTTGCTCCCAGTAAACCTGAGCCAACGATGCTTACATCCACTCCAGTATCATAAACTTGCTGTATTGTTTGAATATTAACACCACCGTCAACGGCAACAACTAAACTAGAATTTTTCTTTTTTTGGTTTACAAACTCACTCATACTATCAATTGTAGATTCTATAAAAGTTTGACCGCAGAATCCGGGGAAAACTGACATAATTAGTACATAATCCATTTTATTTACGAATGGTAATATATTTTTAATCGGAGTGTCAGGATTGAAAGCAATTCCACCCTTAACACCTTGTCTTTTAATTTCACTCAAATTTTCTTCAAACTCTGGATTATTTTCTATATGTACGATAACTGTATCACCACCAGCAGATATATAATCATTTAAATATTTTTTTGGATTATTTATCATTAGATGGCATTCTAAATGCATTTTTGTAAGTTTTCGTATTCCTTCTACTAGTAGTGGACCGAACGTTAAATTAGGAACAAAATTACCATCCATTATATCTAAATGTAATCTTGTTATTCCTAAATCTTCTATTTCTTTAATTTCTCTATCAAGCTTTGAGAAATCTCCTGCTATTATAGAAGGTGATATATTTCTCATTCTAACTCCTCATTTTTCAACGTATCTAAACTTTCTATATCTGTACTAATATGAATATCTATCCTAGCTGGAAATGCCAATCGCATACCCTGAGTAAGACTTTGTTCAATTATAGTACCATTAAGTAAGTTTGGTTGATACTCTTTTATAATTTGACCTAACTGAAATCCAGTCTCAATAATTCTTTCTATAGCTTTTTTTTCTGAAAGATTAATCAAATCAGGCACAATAAAATAATCAGGTGGATTTCCTTTACTAATTATCAAAGTGACATCATAACCTGTAAGTCTTAAATCTCCTGCATCAGGTAATTGAGATATAACATAACCTTTCAAATATTCTGTATTATATTCATGATAAGTTGTATCAACAACTAGCTCATTTCGCTGGATATTAAATATAGCATTTCTTTCAGATAATCCGATAACATTTGGTACTTTAACATGTTTTCTGTCTCCTGCTATAGTTAACTTAATCTCTCTACCTTTTTTTACCTTTGTAAACTGTCTTGGAGAAATATTTAAAACAGTATTTGGTTTATTCTTTATATCAAAAGGTCTTGGTATAATTTCAATCTGATATCCTATAGACCTTAATGTTTGGATTGCTTCAGTTTTACCTACACCTCTTAAATCTGGGACATAATGTTCATTATTATAACCAACATAAATTGGAAGGATAATTGAATCAAAAATAAATAACCCTGATCCAATTAAAGTAATAAGTGCAACAATATATTTTACTCCAGATAGAATCATTTTTTAATTAGTCTCACTGCGAAACCACCGTCAATTCCATGTTTTGGTGGAAAAGTATATAGTGCTCCTCTAGAGTCTATAAATTCTTTAGGTAAATATTTATTTGCAGGCTCAATCTTCCAATTTTTATTTGTCTGAAGGAAGTTATCTACTATACCCCAATTTTCTTCATGCTCTAGGGAGCATGTACTATAAACCAAAATACCACCTTTTTTAACGAAACTAGAGACATTCGATAATATATTACGCTGTAGATGTACTAACTCATTAAGATTTTTAATTGTTCTTCTCCATCTTAAATCTGCTCTTTTAGACATTACCCCTGTACCTGTACAAGGTACATCAACAATCATTTTTGAAGATTTTATTAATTTATAATTTGACATATCTGCCATTTCAGCATTTACATTGTCTACTTTTAACTTTGACATACCCTTGGCCAACTTTTTTAGTCTAATCATACTTGAATCATAAGCGAGAATTTTCCCAGTATTTTCCATTAATTGAGAAATAAAAGATGTTTTTCCTCCAGGTGCCGCACAGGTATCAGTGATTATATCTTTTTTCTGTGGATTTAACAATTTAACAACTAAACCTCCAGCAGGATTTTGAATGCTTAACTTTCCCTCATCGAAAATTAAATCATTTAATAGTCTAGATGTTTGTTTTACATTAAAAAATCGATTATCATATTTCCAAGTTGAAAATTCAAAATTATTTTCATTAAGATATCTATCTCTTTCTTGAATAGACATTTGTATTGAATTTAATCTAAACCAAATAATCGGTTTTTTATTATTCCATTCACACATAGTTTTTACATCTTCGCGTGACCAAAATAAAGACCATTTACGTATAAGCCACCTAGGGTGACTCATAAATTCTGCCCATTGCTCTTCTTCTTTTGGTTCAGTTAAAGACTTTTTACAAGATTCACTATATACTCTCAATAAAGCATTTATTAATCCTGTAGCTTTATAATGAATACCCTTGGCAAGCGCAACACTTGTTGAAACAGCAGCATAGGCTGGGACACTATCCATATAGCTAATTTGATAAGCACCTATCCAAAGCAATATCTTTACTTTTAATATGAGATTATGCCAGTCATTTTTATAAACCTGTTTTAATTCCCATTCGAGACGCCCTCGCATTCTAATTGTACCCTGAATTAAATCAATAGTAAATCTTTTCTCCCTGTCACTTAAATTAATTTTCACTAATTTTTCTTGAGTAACTTCAGATAGTCTCCTATCTTCATCAAAAGCTTTAAATATAATCTCCCATGCTAATTTCCTTGTTCTTAATTTTTTTTCAATTACTGGCATATTGCATCTTTAAAAATCTTATTTCCAGTCAAATAACTTGCAACATCCATTCTAGGTTTACCTTCTGGCTGAATTTCATGCACATTCAACACTCCATGACCTGTCATTATTAATATTCTATTTTTTTTTGATGTTATTTTACCAGGTGTTTTAGCAAATTCATCTTTAGATGGATAACTAACAAAAGAAGAAAATAATTTTATTCTTTTACCATTTAAAGTTGTGTAAGCACCTGGTTTAGGTGTGAATGCACGAATTTGATTATGAATTGAAATAGCTGAATTCATCCAATTTATTTTAAAATCTTCAGATTTAATTTTTGGCGCTTTTGTAGCATATTGATTATCTTGGATTTGATAATTAAAAATACCTGACTCAAATTGATTCAATGTCTTCAATATTACATCCTTTCCTAAATTTGAAAGTTTAGTCCATAATGTTCCTATATTATCATTTTCTTCGATATTTACTTTTTTCTGATATAAAATATTTCCTGTATCGATTTTATCATTAATTTTAAAAGTTGTTAGACCAGTCTCTTTATCTCCATTTAATAAAGCATGATGAATAGGAGCTGCACCTCGATATTTAGGTAAAAGCGATGCGTGTAAATTCACAGCACCATTTTCTGCTATTTCATATAAATTAGAAGGTATTTTTTTATAAGCAATAACTACCATTAATGAAGGATTTAAAGATCTTATTTCATCTAAGAATTCAGGACTATTTAAATTTTTTGGTTGTAAAACAAAATAACCTAATTCTTCAGCTTTTTGTTTAACAGCTGAAGAAACTAACTTACGTCCACGTCCCGCTAGCTTATCTGGGTTAGTAACAACTGCACAAATATTATGTTTTGAATTATGTATCGCTTCTAAGGAAGGAACTGCAAAATCTGGAGTTCCCATAAAAATTATATTTTTCATCTAGAATAACCATTTTTTTTAAATCTGGAACACTAAGTTGATTAAACTTTAAAGAATGACTCCAGTAGATGGATAACCATTCTTAGATATTTCTATCAACTTATTATGTACCAATTTACGTTTGGCAGGAGATAAATAATCGGTAAAAAACTTACCATTTAAATGATCTAATTCATGCAAAATGACTCTGCAAAGCATTCCGCTAAATTTTTGGGTTTTTCTATTTCCCTCTTCGTCGTAAAATTTTACAACTACAGTTTCTGCTCTCTTTACAGAAGCACGAATTTCAGGGATACTTAGACATCCTTCCTCAATTTCTATATATCCTTTTTCTTCTAGAATCTCAGTGTTTATAAAAACCATCGGTTCTATATTTTTATATTCATCTAGATGAGAAACATCAATCACCATCAAATTCATATCAAAACCAACTTGATTTGCGGCAAGGCCAATCCCTTCTTCTTCATACATCGTGTCAAACATATTATTTATTAAATTCCTTAAATCACTAATCATATCAGGGTTAATAAATTTTACTTTTTTACGTAAAATGGTATTGCCATATTTAACAACAGGTAAAACTGACATTATGTATTTTCCTTTGGGGACATATTTTGCTCTGGTGTACCAGCTATATATGCTCTTGAAATCTTCACGACTGTACCATTACCAGTATCAACATCAACTACGGTATCATTTTTGCCCTGAAATGACTTAACGACACCAATTAAACCACCTCTTGTAATAATTTTATCACCTTTTTTCAAACCACTTAAAAAATTTAAATGTTGTTTACGTTGCTTATTTTGAGGACGCAATATCATAAAATATAAAATTGCAAAAATAATAATCATTGGCAAAAACATTGCAAATGAATTTGTCTGCCCAGAGGCATTTTGTGCTATTAAAATATCCAAAAGGTTCTCCTATTTAATCATTTAAATTACAAAAAGTTCATCATTAACAAATTGAGATTAATTAAAATTATTCATAATTTACATAAAAATATGAATATTTGACTCTTAACATAAAAAATATAATTACTGTGTAAACTTATATTAAAAGTAACTAAAAATCGACTATCGTTTTTTTTGATTTAAATTTTAATTACTTTCTATTAATTATATTTATTATTCTTGAGTGTATCATTCTGACAGAAAGTTTACCATCAATCAAATGTATTCGATTAGGATTTACTTTTGTAAGCTCTATAAAACCGTTTCTAACCCTAGTAAAAAAATCATTACCAGCTGACTCCATTCTATCAAGACTAGCATTATTTAATCTTTTTTTACTCTCTTCGATAGATATATCAATAAAAAATGTATATTCAGGATAATTATCTTTAATCGCAAATGAACTAATTACATCTAATTTTTTTAAATCCATTCCTCTACCATACCCTTGGTAAGCGAGCGTACTATCAATAAATCGATCGCAAATAACAATCTTTTTATCATTAAGCGAGGGTATAATAACTTCTTTTACAATCTGGGCTCTGGCTGAGGAAAATAATAGAGCCTCAGATTCCAAGCCAATATCAGTATTTTTTGAATTCAAAAGAATGCTACGAATTTGTTCAGAGATTTTTGTACTTCCAGGTTCTCTTACAGAAATTACCTCAAAACCCTTTGTCTCAAAATAAGATTTAAGTAATTTAACTTGAGTTGTTTTACCACAACCATCAATACCTTCAAATGTAATAAACATTACAGTTTAAATTCTTTTTTTGCTATTGTAATTACAAATTCACCTTTAGCTTTTTTAATTTCATATTTTTTAATAAAATATTCTATTGGTTTTGTTTCAATTTCTTCAAATTTTTTTGTTAACTCCCTTGAAAGAGAAATGAATCTATTTCCCATATAATCGTGAATATCCTTAAAAGTTTTTAAAAGTCGATGCGGAGATTCAAATAAAACTATAGATGTATTCAAACTAGATAAAAATTCAAAGCGAGTTTTGCGTCCTTTTTTTTTCGGAAGAAAACCTTCAAAATAAAATTTATCAGAAGGTAAACCCGAAACACATAAAGCGGATAAAGAGGCATTAGCACCTGGTATTGGAGATACTTTTAGTTGTTGTTTTTGAGCTTCTCGTACAATTCTAAAGCCCGGGTCAGAAATACATGGAGTCCCTGCATCTGTTACAACAGCAATTGATTTACCTTTGTAAATTTGATTACATAACTCCTTAGATCGCTTAATTTCATTCCATTCATGATAGGAAACCATTAAAGTTTCAATTTTATAATGATTTAATAGTTTCCTAGTCTGTCGTGTATCCTCCGTCGCAATTATATCAACGGATTTAAGTATTTCAATTGCTCTAAAAGTTATATCCCCTAAATTGCCAATGGGAGTAGCAAGAATATAGAGGGTTCCACTCATTTACTTTAAGCAATTACTTAAAGATTTTCTTACAATAGATATTGCAATATCTATATCTTCTTTTGTGACATTTAAATGTGGCCTGAACCGAATTGATTGATCACCAGATGGTAAAATAAGCAAATTATTATTCATCATCTCTTTCCATAAATCATCTCTTTCAGTTCCAGATGGTAAATCAAAAGCACAGAAAAGCCCAAGTCCACGAGAGTTTGTAACATAACCAGGATAATCGTCCGTTAATCCTTCTAATTCTTCTAAGAGATAGTCGCCTATTTTTTTTGTATGATTAATTAAGTTTTGATCCTCAATTAATTCTAAAATTCCTTTAAATCTCACCATATCAACTAAATTCCCACCAAAAGTAGAATTAATTCTGCTCGATTCTTCAAAAACATTTTTATCAACTTCTAAAATTCTATCACCGGCTAATAAACCACAAACCTGTGTTTTTTTACCAAATGATATAATATCAGGTAATGGTGATTTTTTAATTTTTTTATCACATGGACATATTTCTGGTGAGAAATGCTGATGAGCCCACATTTTACCTGTAATACCTATACCTGTTTGTACTTCATCGTATATTAATAAAAATTCATTTTCTTCAGATAATTCTTTAAGTTTTTCAAAAAAACGACATCTAAAATGGTTATCACCGCCTTCTCCTTGAATTGGTTCAATAATTAAACCAGCAATTTGATTTGGATTTTCAACTAAAGCTTTCTTTATCTGCTCAATAGCCTTTGCTTCTTTCTTTTTAACCATTTCTAAATTATAACTATTCAAAGGGAATTTGACGCTAGGATTATCAATTCTCGGCCAATCAAACTTAGGGAAATACATTGTCTTTCTTGGGTCAGTTGTATTTGTAAGGGACAATGTGTATCCAGTTCTTCCGTGGAATGCTTGTTTAAAATGAATAATTTTAGTTTCTGTTATTGATATATTTTTTTCTAAATTTTTACGAACTTTCCAATCAAATGCAATTTTTAAAGCATTCTCTACTGCTAAAGCACCACCTTCAATAAAAAACGCATGTTTTAAATATTCTGGTACTGCTATTCGATCAAAAGTCTCCATACACTCTGCAAACATAGTATTATATAAGTCTGATAAGGTCGGTTTATGTATGGAAGCCTTAAATAATTCATCTTTCATTGAGTGGATTTTAGGATGATTATATCCAATTGATGCTGAAGCATACATAGTAAACATATCTAAATGTTTACTTCCATCTCTTTCATCTACAACCCAAGAACCTTGGCTTTTATCTAAATCCATTATTATATCAAAACCATCGGCTAATATATTTTTACTTAATATATTTTTTACTTCAGATGCTTTCATTTCAACCTCAAATTTTATAAGTTAAATTTAATACCTTGAGCTAGTGGTAACTCAGAACTCCAATTAATTGTATTCGTCTGTCTTCTCATATATGCTTTCCAAGAATCAGAACCAGACTCTCTCCCTCCTCCAGTATCCTTCTCACCGCCAAATGCACCACCAATTTCTGCACCAGAAGTACCAATATTAACATTTGCTATTCCACAATCACTACCCGTATGTGATAAAAATTTCTCAGAATTCATTATGTTAGACGTAAAAATTGATGAAGACAACCCTTGAGGGACATCATTATGCATTCTGATAGCATCATCTATTGTATCATATTCAATTACGTATAATATTGGTGCAAATGTTTCTTCTTGAACTATTTTATACTCATTTTTTGCTAATACAATCGTGGGTTCAACAAAAGAACCAGCACAATCTAAGGTATTACCACCATAAAGAATTTCACCTCCTTGTTCTTTAACCTTGACTAAAGCATTTTCAAAATCTTTTATTGCTGATTTATCAATGAGTGGTCCCATTAATGTATTCTCTAATAGTGGGTCACCTATATCAACTTGTTTATATGCACTTATTAGTTTATCAACTAATAAATCCTTCATATCCTTTCGAACAAATACCCTCCGTGTACTTGTGCATCTTTGCCCAGCAGTACCGACTGCACCAAATACAATACCTGGAATCGCAAGTTCTAAATTAGCAGTATCATCAATAATGATAGCATTATTTCCACCCAATTCAAGGATAGCTTTACCCAACCTTTCACCAACAACTCCACCAATTCGTTTACCCATCTTAGTAGATCCAGTTGCTGAAATTAATGGTACCCTCTTATCGTTTACAAGCATTTCACCAATTGTTGAACCACGCCCTATAATCATATTAAAAATACCAGGATATCCTTCTCTTTTTAATACATTATTACATAATTCCTGAATTGCAACTGCGCATAATGGTGTTTTAGAAGAAGGCTTCCATAAAGTAACATTACCACAGACAGCTGCAATAAATGCATTCCATGACCAAACTGCAACAGGGAAATTAAAAGCAGAAATTACTCCTACAATTCCAAGAGGATGCCATTGTTCATACATTCTATGCAAAGGTCTCTCTGAATGCATTGTCAGTCCATATAGCTGTCGAGAAAGCCCAACAGCAAAATCTGCAATATCAATCATTTCCTGGACCTCACCATCTCCTTCTGCTTTAATTTTACCCATTTCTAAAGAAACTAAGCTTCCTAGCAAATCTTTTTTATCACGTAATTCATTTGCCATTTCTAAAATTAGTTGACCTCGAATTGGGGCAGGAACTATTCTCCAACTTTCAAAAGCTATTTGAGATTCAATTATAACTCTTTCATAGTCTGCTTCAGAGCACATTTTTATTGAACCTAACTTCTCACCAGTTGCTGGATTAAATGACTCCAAGATACCCCCATTACCGGTAGCAAAAGATTCAGATCCACCAATTCCACAGCCATAATTCATTTCTTTCACACTTAATTTTTTTAAAATATCATTCATACTTATTTCCTTTATTCATGCCTCCCAGCATCTAACTAGATGGTTTTCATTATTTGGTAAAGCCTCTAACATTGGTAAATCTTTAGAACATTTATCCGTTCGAATTTCACATCTTGGATTAAAATGACAACCTGATGGAAATTCTGTAGCATTAGGAACTAATCCCTTAATATTAAATAGTTCCTTATTTTTATTTTCACCAATCACTGGAATAGATTTCATCAATCCTTGTGTGTATGGATGTTTTGGTGATTTAAATATCTCTCTAATTTTTCCATTTTCAACAATTTGTCCAGCATACATAACAAGTACCCTATCACAAACTTCAGCAATTACACCTAAATCGTGAGTAATCATAATCACAGCTAAATCTAATTCGTTTTGTAATTGTTGAATTAAATCTAATATTTGCGCCTGTATTGTTACGTCCAAGGCTGTAGTTGGCTCATCTGCAATTAATATTTCAGGATTACATGATAAAGCAATTGCAATCATAACTCTCTGTCGCATTCCACCTGAAAGTTGATGTGGATATTCATCAATACGTTGGTCTGGAGCTGGAATCCCGACTAAATCTAACATTTCTATTGCTTTTTTTCTAGATGAATCATAGTTTAATTTTTGATGTAGCTGAACAACCTCAATGATTTGGTTTCCAATAGTAAAAACAGGATTCAATGAAGTCATCGGCTCCTGAAATATCATAGAAATTTTATTTCCGCGAATTCCTCTCAGTTCATTTTCCGACATTGTTAATATGTTTTGATTCTTATAAAGAATCTCACCACTCTCATAAAATCCTGGGGGCTGATCAATTAACTTCATAATAGAGAGTGATGTAACAGATTTACCACAACCTGATTCACCTACAATACCTAAAGTTTCACCTGAATTTAAGTTAAAAGAGACATTATCAACAGCATGTGCAATACCATTATCAGTATGGAAATAAGTTTTTAAATTTTTTATCTGTAAAATTGGATTATTCAATTATTATGCACTCATATTATCATTAGATTTATCAAATTTAAATGCCCATATTGCTAAAATTATAATCATTACTCCAAATATCCAAAATGAACCATAATAATAATCCTTAGAACTATATTCGATAAGCGAATTAAATCTACCAATCAATAATGAAACCCTCCCCATAACTGCAAACCCAAATGATGCACCAAAAGATATCATTAAAAAGTAAATACCTATTTTACTAAATTTACTTATTATTCCAGTATCAGACCTAGAAAAGAAGAAGTATAGTAAACCTGATAAGGTTCCAAAAATTATTATAGCTGAGTTAATTATATCAGTTGGTGAGGAACTTAAATCAATAGTAGAAGCTGTAATTTGCTCTAAAATATCGGAGTTTAAATATCCATAAAATCTAAGCCCTGCAGCCATCCCAACTATATATGCAATTGCCCATCTTGCTAACCATGATAAACTTGGAACCAACCTTAATAACATAAAAATTCCAAGCATAAAGGGGATTAAATAAGAATAAGAAATATCGTTCCAACCACTATCTATACCATTTTTTGGAAAAACATCATTGTCAACTATTCCAAAAATCGTCGTAAATCCTCTTATAATTTTATAAGGAAAGTACCAAAGTGTATTTATTAAACTCTCAGTATTTTCATATTGAGAAGATGGCCAGAGCCTTCCAAATAAATTAGGATGAACTTTTGTCCAGAAAAAAGTAACAGCCCAGTAAGCCGAAGAAATTCCTACAAAAATATGCTCAGAAGCTTTATAAAAAGGATTATCTTTGTAAAGATAGCTTAAAATTGCTAGTGTGAAAAGAATCGACAACCATGCTCCAAAAATTTCTACACTTATCATGAATACTTCTGTCCTTTTTTACGTTTTAAGTAGTAAGTAATATTACCTAAAATTATAAATATAATAATCGCAACATGAGCGAAGGATTGTGCAGCCATTAAACCTGTAGCTGTGCCAGGAATCCCAATCAATTTTTCAAACTCTGCAGCTCCAGGCATACCTGCTAAGATACCTTTTATTTGTCCACTTTCAACATATGGTAATACTTCTGTTACCTGAATTGATGTACATCCTGTAGACATAGGAATTTGGTGAGGGTCTGTAGCAAATTGTAGCCATTCTTTAGAACCAGGAAATCCCGCTGATAGGCTAAATACAAAATCAAAATCTTTGATGTTATTAATACCATCCATTATAGGAAGTGATTCCAATTTATTTCCTTTTGTATCTTTTGAAAATAATTGACGAATATCAGACGCAACTCCTTTAACTACAGCTTCATTTCCTGGTTTAAATCCTAAATTCACATAATCATTTCCATAACTTAGATTTAATTCATTATCAGCAACTTGTTTAAATGCTTCTTGAGACATAAATAAACCATCAGGCCAAAGTGCCATACCATAAATCTTATGCTTCTTATCAAATAGTAGTCTCAATAGTCCAATCGCCATCGGGTGAATTTCAGGCTTAGTACTTGGACCATATTCAAAAGATAGTAATATCCTAGAACCTTCGTCTAAGTCTTTTAATGCTTCATAAACAGTTTGAGAATGAACACTAGTCTGAATAGGAATATTAATTGGATAAATGAGAGGAATCAATACAGATAAACCAACAATAAAGAAAATCCATTGTCGATTAATATTTCCTAATTTAATAAATAATCGCTTTATGGCATTCATACTATTCTCCCAAAAAGGATCTTTCTAATCCGGTAATAATTCTAAGCGAAGTTCCTACAATACCTAAAGCTATTCCAATCATAATAGCTCTAGCTCCTGCAGATGTTGGTACATTAAATATCCAACTTTGCAAATTTGGTAAAAATAAAAAGGATGGTGATTGAGGGTTAAATCCATTTACAAAGGCTAGGCTAAAATTAATTATTAGTCCCAATAATATTATTCCAAATAGAATTTTTCTATTTTTAACCATTGGAGCAATAAATGCTCCAAAACTAAATACTAAAATACAGCCAATAGTCCATGCAGGAATTAATGCTCCTATTGGAACTCGACCTAACATTAGTATTACCCCTGATACCAATAATAACGTAGCTTCAAAGTTTCTAATCCTAAAAGCTCTATAAGACGCCGATGCAACAAAAAATGCTAGTAATGCGAACATCGTAGCAGAAAGCGGCGTATAAATATAATCAAAAATCCAATAAAATAATGAACCATCAGTATTAAGATGTGCTCCCCATTTTTTTTGTTTTACTATACCATAAGCAGAGTATTTTAAAAATTCCTCCATTTGTTTTTCTGCTGAAGATTTTAGTATAAAAATTTTAGGTATTTCAAACACACCATTATTTTCATCAATTTTTTTTATAATTTGATTTTTTGGTATGGATGAATATTTCAATACCATTTCAGCAACTTTATTTTTATCAGTTACTCCTGATACTTCAATATAGTTTGATCCTCTAAAAAAGAAGCCTGCAAAAATGACAAATATAAATGATAGTATTGTCAAAATACTATATTGCCAATTTTTTCGTTTTTTTATAATATTCAGAGACTGCATTTTTATTAAATTCAATGAACCTAAAAATATTGCAAAAGAAGAAATTATATCAAACCATTGAGTAGAATCATTGTTTACAAAATCTTGAATAGACTCAATATTTATAAAATGTCCAAATAATGTAAGAGAGCCAATTGAAATAACAATTAATAATGGAATAATTCTTTTCAGTATCATTATTTATTTAATATTAATTCTTTAATTGAGAAATTGAGTAAACCTGTTTGATTAAATAAATCTAAAATAAGAATTGTAATAATAGAGACCATTACCATCAACTTTACTATATCTTGACCTTTAATGCTACCAAGCATTTGAGGCTTTCCAGACAAGTAAGCACTTGCTGTAAAAAATTCTTCACCAATCAATGTATAATCACATGCTGTTACGAAAAATGGGATTTGTGATTGTGAACCTGTACCAGCGATTTGAATAGCTCCAATTGAATTACCAGTTTCAGCAAATATCAATGATTCTGCATAAAACTTACCTTGATAAAAACAAGCTGCAGGTTTTTCTCTTAGCATAATACCATTGACACCTGCTGCATAAGCAAATTGATCTTCTGAGACATAATGTACCATATCGTCATAGAATAAATCCGGTCTTCCAGCTTTTAAATATGACTCACTACATGCTTCTCTAGCTGCCTCCATTACAATTGCTTTAGAAACAGGTACATTTAACCCTGTTTCGTAATTAGCAGTCATTCCTGCAACATGACCTAGGACAACCATTCCAGACACTGTTTCAACTTGATCCATGTCTGAAATTCCTGGGACAAATAAGACAGATTTGCCCATCTCAGTTGCACGACCAACAGCTTCTTCGATTGCCTTTAATGCAGACAAGGGTCTTAAATAAATTTCTTCTCCTGACTCAGCTTTTTGAATAAAGTACTTAATAGTCAATGAAACTATTATTACTGAAATAAACATAGAATCTTTATCAGTTACAAAAATAGTACCTCTACCCAAGAAGTATACAACTAATAGTCCAAAGAAAATCCCAACATATTTTATTATTTTTTTATCCAACTAAGCCTTATCTGAAAATTCTAATTTTTCAATTTCCTTTAATAACAATTCGATATTATTTCTATCCTGCATCAATTCTGCCATTCTATAATATGGATCAGATTTAATAAAAATAGTAAGAATCGGGCCAAAAAACACCATTGCCTGACTACCATAAAATGAAACATATTTCATCATATCTAAAAACAAAATTACAGGAACAGAAAGTCTATAATCAAATATTCTTTTTGCCAATCTTATTATATGTGCCTGTTCTGCTTTTGTTAATTGATGAGTTTTCATTTTAAGATAATATCATTTCTAAATTTGCTCTAGGAATAATCTCTTCATCACCATTTTCAAATTTAATTTTTGCAATTCTAACTTCAGTTTCAGATTCTAATTTAGTTAAACCTGAAGGTAGTTCTATAACGGTCCCAACCATACCAAAAAATGGAGTACGAATTACACGGACAAATGATCCTTCTGAAATTATCATATCTTCTTCTTTAAATTCATTATTCTCATTTTCATCAGTATTAGGGATAATAACTTCAGGACGAATTACGCCAGCTCTAATTTGAGTAGAGCCATTAATAACCGCTGTTTTATTTTCAAAATGTTTAAATATATCAAATGTTCTTTTAGCCATAGCAATCTCACCAAAACCTTCTGTAATCATTAAGGAAGTCCCTAATTCTTCAGACCCAGTAATCGCTACACCTAAATTATACCCTAATATTTTTGATAACGATTCGTAGTTAAATCCACCAACTACAATACCTGAAACACCAATATCTTTTGCTTTTATAAATGCTTCATCCTCTAAAAATGAACCACCAATTATAATTTTATTTTTATGATTTTCATTAATTTTATCAGCTGTTAATACTTCATCTCGTAAATCTACAACAAATTGTATAATACCTTGATTTTCACCTCCAATTCCTAAAATTCCTTGAATTAATGCACCTTCGGATGAAATAACAACGCCTTCTTCATTAATGATTGATTTTATGTTACCAGAAGCATACGCATTTATTTCGATTGGAATATGCGGTTCAGATAAAATGACCTGGCCTGTTACATCTGAAATATTTGCAACAGTACCATCAATCGGTGATTTAAGTTCACTTTTAAAAAATCCAAAGAGACCTTTTGACTCTGCAATTATTTGTCCTTTTAATATTTTATCATCAATTTTTACTAACATGCATTTATTTACTATATCAGGGTCTATATTTAATTTTTTTGCAACATTAACCATTTGTACATTTCCAGGAATCTCTGTTGATGCTACAATAGTATCTATATCTACTTTATCACCAACCTTAACTAATACCTTTCCTTTTAATGGAAGTCTTCTATTCTTTGTAATTATTGTATTTGATAATACCTTTAACCCTGGAGTATAAGATCTTGCCATTATTCAACCCCTTCTGGATATTCTTTACTAAACTTGGACCATTTCAATAAAGAGTTAAATCTTTTATTTTCACGTTTTGAAATATTAAAAGGCTGCCTTCCCCTTCCGTCTAAAAATATCCCTACTACACCACCTTTTATTTTAGTAGAAATTGTCTCATTTATTCCAGCGCCTAAATCTAAATTTTTACCGGGTGTTAATTTCACATCATAAAATCTATCTCCTAATTCTATTAATGTCAATTCACCATATTTAATTTCTCCTGATTGAAAATTACCATCAATATTAATTTCATATTTTAATACCATTTTATCATCTTTAGGAATTCCTACAGGTGCAATACATGAACCTAAGTTTATAAGACAATCCTTTTCAAAAACTTCTATGGCAGCTTTTTTGTGGACAGTAGACAGTACTCCAAGTTGAGGCATCATAAAAATAGAATCAACAGCTAATTGAGTTATTCCCTCTGGTAGAAATGCGTCAATCAACATCCTAGCAGACTGCGAACGGCGCGGTGCATGGGAAAGAACACCACCAGAGCCAACAAGCATATCTAATTCAAGCATTTTTACAAGAGTATTTCCAGAACCAGACTGTTCAAAAGCATCAGATATAGTTCTTTCTTTTTGAACGCCTTTTAAATCCACTGCAAATTCTTTATGTTGTTTAAAAGATAATCGAAGAGCCTCTCTTGCAATTGCCTGTTCAATCTTTAATGCATCTAAGGTCTGCGGTATTGTTGTAGGGCGAATCATTTTATTTGCAATACGATTTGTGAGCTCTTTTTCATCTAACTGAAATGGGACCCATTTAGATACATTATCAATTCCTGCTTCTGCAAGTACATTACAAATTGAGTAACTCATGCCTAGGTTTGCGCTTACAGTTCTATTAAACTTTCCTTTAAATACAGAAAAAACATCAGTTGTAGCTCCACCAATATCTACACCTAATACAGATATTTGCTCTTGTTTTGCAATTTTTTGAATGATTTCACCAACTGCTCCAGGTGTTGGCATAATTGGAACATTAGTCCAACTCATCAACTTCTTATATCCTGGTGCTTGCGCCATAACATGCTCCATAAATAAATCATGAATTTTATCACGACTAGGTTTTAAATTTTCTTCTTCTAAAGTAGGGCGAATATTATCTACACATGTTAAATCTGTCGATTTACTCAATCGCTTTTGAATCATTTCTGTCGCAGTTTTATTTCCAGCATAAATCACAGGTAATTTATAATTTATTCCTAGTCTTGGTTTAGGATTTGCTGCTTGTAAAACTTCACTAAGCTCAACTACATGATTTACTGTTCCACCATCAATTCCACCTGATAGAAGTATCATATCTGGTCTTAGCTGACGAATCCTTTTTACTTTTTCATGATAAAGTCTACCATCATTAGAAGCCAGAACATCCATAACAATGGCACCAGCTCCTAAGGCAGCTCTCTCAGCACTTTCACCTGACATACTTTTAACAACTCCACCAACCATCATCTGTAACCCTCCACCAGCAGAACTAGTCGAAATAAATATATCAATTCCATTATTATCTTTGAATGGACTAAGAATTTTTTCATCTTCAAGAATTTTTATTCCTGAAAGCTCCTCAAGTTCGATTATTGCATTTAAAACACCACGAGTTACATCTTCAAAAGGTGCTTCAACTGTGGTTGGTGCTTCACCTCTATGTGTTAAACGATAAACGCCATCAACTTTTTGTATTAATATAGCTTTTGTTGTAGTAGAACCGCAATCAGTGGCCAATATTACATTTATTTTATCTAATTGAAAACTACCTGACATATTTCTTTACTTTTTTAATCGTGGATCCATTGCATCTCTCAATCCTTCACCAACCAGATTGTATATTGTAACTGTAATAAAAATCGCAGTACCTGGAAAAACAGCCATCCACCAAGCATAAGTTGCACCTCTCGCAACAGATAAAATTGAACCCCATGAAACTGTAGATGCAGAGCCGAATCCAAGAAAACTCAGGCCTGATTCAGTTAAAATTGCTGACGCAATTCCAAAGACTAATATAACTAATACCGGAGCTATTGCATTTGGTAAAATATGTCTAAATATTGTTCGAGGTGCTGTAAACCCTAAAGCTTGAGCTGCTGTAACATAGTCCATATTACGAACTTTTAAAAATTCAGCCCTTGTAAACCTAGCAACTGCTGGCCATGAAGTAAGCCCTATAATTACCATAATAAGCCAAATCCCTCCTCCAGGATAAAATGCAACTACAGTAATAATTAAAAAAAAAGTTGGGATTGTCATCATGACTTCAATTATTCGCTGAACTAATATATCTATTATACCGCCATAAAAGCCTGCGAATGCTCCTAAAATCACACCAATGATAATTGCTATACCCATTGAGATTAACCCCACAGCAAGTGCTGTTCTTGTTCCATGAATCATACCACTTAAAACATCTCGTCCAATTTGGTCAGTCCCAAACCAATGTCCTGGGCGAGGGGAATGAAATCTTGCAGTATAATCCAAACTGGTAGGTAAATATGGTACTAAAGGAAATATTACAGAGTCATATTCTATTTTCTGCCAGTCTGCATTATGTAATTCTTTTTGCCAATTGGTTAATCCAAATTTCACACCATACTCCTTTAAAACCGGAAAATATCTTTCTCCATTTATGACGCAGGTTAAAGGCTTATCATTTGCGATAAAATCGGCAAAAACAGCTAAAATAAATATACTTAAAATCATATAAACACTAATTACCGCAGGTAGGTTCTTACGGAACTGTCGAATGACAATATTTTTATATGATTGACTCTGTTGAACCATTTAACTTTTACTTCCGAATGTAATACGTGGGTCTACTACTGAATACAATAAATCTGCTAACAACATTCCAATCAATGTAAGCACAGCTGAGATAGTAAATACAGCCATCACTATTGGATAATCACGCGATGTAATTGCTTCAAAGGCTAAAGAGCCCATCCCTGGTATAGTAAATATAGTCTCTATAATCACACTACCACCTATCATCGCAGGCAAAATATAGGCTAAAATTGTAATAATTGGAATAAGCGAGTTTCTAAGTGCATGTTTAAATATTACTATATTTTCAGTTAATCCTTTAGCTCGAGCCGTTCTAATAAAATCTTGACGAATAACTTCAAGCATACCAACGCGCATTTGACGAGATAAATAGGCAAAACTTCCGTAAGTATAAACAACGATTGGTAAAAATAAATGCCATACTATATCTTTAAATTTGCCAAAGGTTGTTAAATATTCATAATTATTAGAATATAATCCTGCATAAGGAAACAAACTAAAAAAGTCTCCGCCACCAAAAAATATAATCAACATTGTTCCAATCCAAAAATTAGGCAATGAGTAAAGAATAAAAACAATTATAGTACTAATTCTATCTGCGAAGGTATGCTGTTTTACTGCAGAGAAAATTCCGAGAGGAATTGCGATAATATAAGCTAAAAAAGTAGAAACTAAATTAAGAACTAACGTTATTGGAATACGCTCTTTGATTTTATCTAATACAGGCTGATTATCACGAAATGAGTTACCAAAATCAAGTTTTAAAACATTTGCGGTCCAAATATGATATTGATTTTTTAATCCATTCCATTTTAGACTAATACGCCTAAAAATTGATTTTGGATTTTTTTCATCATAATCATCAAAAAGTGTAAAATAAAAAACAGGTTTATCTAAATGCCATTGTTTACGGATTAACTCAATCATCTTTTCATTAAGATCCTTACCTTGACCCGTTGAAAGATTTTGTGATGCACCTACCCCTGCCTTTAATTCAGCAGGATCTCCGGGAGCAAGTCTTGAAATTGCAAACGATAAAATCGTAATTACAAATAAAGTTGGAAATACTAGTAGGATTCTTTGAAAAATATAACTGAGCATAAAACGGCTTTTTATTTACTTAGTATACTTTTGAATTTGTTTAGGAACCCACCATTCCTGCAAATCATATCCTGGTCGAAAAGGATATATCTCAACACCTTTGTATCTTTTGTGATATACTAAATGAGATTGAGAACAAACTAAAAATGTATATGGTTGTTCATCATGAAGAATTTCTTGAAATTCCAACATTAATTATTTTCTTTTATTAGCATCAAATTCTTTTCTATTTAATTCACAGATTTCGTCAGCGCGTCGATTCTTAAAGCTAACTGAATTAGAACCTCTTCCAACTGCTTGAGATGAATGAAATGTCTGATAAGGATCTGGCCCATCTACTCCAAATACCCAGCCTAATATCATTGCATCAAATTTATGGTCACGAACATTATCTAAATAAACTGACCACTCCATAGTATGGACATCAGATCTAATTCCTACTTTACGCAATTCCTCAACCATAATTAAGCCAATTTTTTTACGAATTTCATTTCCCTGATTTGTTTTAAACTCAAATTTAAATGGTACTTTCTTACCATCTATTATTTTATCTAAAACTCCATCATTATCCGTATCTATCCATCCAGATTCAGCTAAAATTTGTTTTGCCTTTGATGGGTTGAACTCCCAAGGTATAATTTCTGAATTGAATTCTGGTCTTTTAAAATATACGTTCCCATTTGCAGTCTTAGCTTTATCATAATAAAGAATTTCAATTATTTTTTCCCTATTACATAAATGAGTCATAGCTCTTCTTACCATTTTATCCTTAAAGATTGGATGTTCATTATTCCATCCAATATATGAGTAATTAGGGTAATAAAAAGATTCCTTATTGTTATTAGATTTAAATTTTTGAGTATTTGTTTGATTGAAAAATAATTCTGGCGGTAAAGACCTAATTAAATCAATTTCTTGAGCCTTTAATCCTGTAAGAGCAGCATCATATTGTTTAACGGTTTTGTATATTAATTTGTCTATTGAATTCAAATGGACTGTTTCTGCTTGCTTCCAATAGTTTAAATTTTTCTCTAAAACTATTTTATCATCAGTTCGCCATTCTTTAAAAATATATGCGCCAGAACCAACTGGATTTCGCCCAACCTCATGACTATTAAAATATTGAGCAAATTTATATGCTGGTTCATCTTGAAAAAAATCTAAGTCCTCTCCATCATTTGAAATTTTAGATAATATATTATCTAAATCATTAAATGAATACCTATCCATGATGGATTCAGGATCATAAATATGCTTTGGCATAATGTAAATATTGGCACCTATAAATACAACATGCTTGAAATATACCTCACTACATTTAAATCGAACTTTAAATGGATTTCCATCAACTAATTCTGCATAAATGACATCCTTATAATAATTACGGGAAGGTGCTGCATCCGTAAAAGGATTCTTGATAGCCTTTAAAGTGAAAATTAAGTCCTCACCAGTTAATTGCTTGCCATCCGAAAAATATACATCTTCCCTCAATTCAAAAGTATAGGTTAAGTTATCATCAGAGACTTTAGGCATATATTTTGCGATCCATGGCTTGTATTCTAACGTCTGATTATCTTGAATAATTAATGTTTCGAAAAGATTCATTGCATAAATATAAGTTCCACCTGCACCTGTAGATGTAAATGGATTCAAGCCATCAGTATCACTGAGTTCATGCACAACTAGCCAATCGCCTTTATTGTCTTTTATTTTTATATCTTTTATATCAATATTCCAGTTTGAAGTGGTAGACTCTCCGCCACAATTCAATAGAAATGCTAAGAATAAGGTAGAAATTAATCTTCTCAATTTTTCTCCTAAAAATTTAAAATAAATAATGTTGTAGGTGCAGATATCATCAATGAATCAAAACGGTCTAAAAACCCTCCATGTCCCTGCAGAAAATGACTAGAATCTTTAATTTTTGCAATTCTCTTAAATTTGGATTCAAATAAATCTCCAAACTGACTTAATCCTCCAAAAATAAAACCTAATAAAATAGTATTTAAAAGAGATAAATCATATCCTAACCAATTAAATTGGTAAAAACTCGACATAAATAATAAAGCACATACAAGTCCACTCAAAGAACCTATCAATGTTTTTTTTGGGCTTATAGTTGGAGCTATTTTTTTATTTCCAAATTGCTTTCCAAAAATATATGCCGCTGAATCACATATCCATACAGAAACAAACATAGCAATCGTTAAAGGCAGTCCTGAAACTTCGTCTAACCGAATACTCACAATACTATAATAGAATAAACCTATCCAAACCGTGCTAAAAATAGATAATGAAATTGCAGCAATTGGCTCTTTTAAATCCATTATAACAGTTAAAATCATTCCAATAATGATACTTAGTAATAAGACTTGATGGATGCTTACTAAATAAATATCTAATGATGAAATTGTTAATAAAAATAAAGCGCAATAAGGAATTAATTCTATTTGCGAATATTCCATTTTTTTACACATGTTACTAAACTCATAAATACTGAAAAAACTTACTCCTGAAAAAAGTAATATAAAAAATATATCTCCGTAATACATGGCGCCCAACATTAGTGGAGCTCCAAATAAATTAATATATAACCGTGGTCGTTTTTTATGTGTATTTGTCATTTTGCAAAATAATAATGACTTAAAATTTAATATTAATTTTAAGTTCTTTGAGATTGTTATTTTCTAATTTTATTATAATCTTTTTTAAATCTAAAATTAATGAGTCTACATCTATAACAGTACATAAGTTGTAACTAACAAATTATTAGCAGAAAGTTTAAACAAATAAAGTACACTATCTACTTTTTTTCTTTCAAACTGAAGAGTTGCACCTGATACCTGTATTAAACCCTTAATTGTATTCTTTTGAGCTTTGCTCCCATCCTTCCAAATTTTTTCCCATTTTGAATGAGCATTATTAATTTTATTTTCATTGTAAAGCTTGCACCCTGAAATAATTATTTCTGTCAATTTATTTTCTGAAATTAAATTTTTATTTCCTGTCAATTTCTCATTACGCCTATTAGCTACTGATTATTAGATTTAATTTATAAAGTAAGGTTATTTATAATTAATAAATTAGTATATGAATAATTTAATAACAATTTTAATACTTGCTTTAACTATTTCCTTTTATATTTTTAAGAGAGAGAGAATGAACGAAAATTCAATTTCTGTAGACTTATTACGAGATAAATTGAAAACTGAAGATAATATTGGTATAATTGATGTCCGCACAATTAATGAGTATAATGGACCTAAAGGTTATATTCAAGGTTCTATAAATATTCCATTGTCAAATATTAGCAATCATTTAAAAGATATTAAATTGAGAAAATTTAAAGAAATATATGTAATTTGTCTAAGTGGAGCACGGTCTGCATCAGCTATTTCCATATTGAGTGATAGTAAAATAAATGCTCAGAATGTTAAAGGCGGAATAATAGCTTGGAATAAAATGAAATAAGGATTTTAACATGTATGAAGAATAAGCTTTATTTTATAATTTTAATAACTTCATTGATTTTTAGTGAAATCCCAGAAAGAAGAATAGTCGCTGAATGGGAACCAGCATTTGGAACAATGATTCGCTGGCCTTTAGGAATACCTTCCCAGCTTGTAGTTGAGCTTGCGAGAGATAATACTTTATATGTTTTAGTTGAAAATATAAATGAGCAAAATCAAGCTAATAATTCATTCAATAATTGGGGAATTGATAGTAGTAGTATTGTATTTATTCTTACAGAAACATACAGCCATTGGACTAGAGATTATGGACCTCAATTTTTAATTGGTGAAAATTATTGGAAAGTTATAAATCAGCAATTTAATGGATATCCTGAGGAAAGTGGTTGCAATGAAGAATGCGATGAGAACATGATAATGCATGACTGTAGTGGTATAGAATTCTGTAACAATCAACCTGAATATGCATCTGATGGATATGATTGCTATGTTAATAATGAATTCTGCCAAGATTTTAATAATGATGGTCAAATTATGGACTGGATTGGCGATGGGTATTGCGATGATGGAAGCTGGGGGTTAGACTTTCAATGTAGTCAGTATGGTTGGGATTGTGGAGATTGTGTTTTGAATGGAGATGATCCATATGGATATTGTGATGATAATATCTATTACAACAATAGAATAAATTCCGGACGTCCTACTGAAAATCAAATCAGAGGTTGGGAAGAAGATGATAATACAAATATAGATTTTGCAAATCATATGGATTGGGATATCTTAGATTTATCACTCTATTTTACAGGTGGTAATTTTATTACAGATGGCTATGGTATGGGATTTTCAACAGAAATAATATTAAATGAAAATAATATAGATTTAAACTCATTTATGACTATTACTCAGGAGGAGCTGAGCTTAAATAATTATCATGTTTTTGACAATCCTAATGAATCTAGTATTCAGCATATTGACTGTATGGCAAAGCTGGTAAATCCCGAAACAATAATTATTAAAGAAGTACAATTAGATAGTCCTGAATATAATTGTATAGAAAGCTTTGCTAATTCTTTTTATGGATTAAATACTTTTTATGATAGGCCATTTAAAATTCATCGAATTTTTTGTCCAGAAATTAATGGTGGTTCTTGGGAAATCAATTCCGTTGCCGCTTATACAAATTCACTAATTTTAAACAATAAAGTATTAGTGCCGCAGTACGGAATTCCTGAAGACTTACTAGCTTTAAACACCTACGAAATTGCAATGCCAGGCTATGAAGTAATCGGATTTGATGAAGATCCTAATAATCCATGGTTTGCCGAAGACGCTCTTCATTGCAGAACTATTGGAGTTTTTAATCCAAATATGATGCATATTTCTCATAAGTCAATACGAACTGAGGAGATTTTAACCAATACTATTACAGTAGAAGCTGAAATTTATGACTATTCTCAAATTCTAAGTTCTATAGAAAATGTAATTATAGTCTGGAGGTATGAAAGTGAGGCTGAATTCAATAGAAGTATTGAATTAAACTCTTCAATAGAAGGAAACTATATTGGAAACTTTCCAAATTTGAATCCAAACTCAGAGATTCACTACTATATTACTGCAGAAAATAATAATGGGAATGTAATATCTCATCCAATTGCAGGATGGCATTTCTTTACTACGTTAGATACAATATTTGGAGATGTAAATGGTGATATCTTAATAAATATACAGGATATAATTTTTATAATAAACTTAATTTTAACAAATAATTATCAATCAGTAGCTGACTTGAATAACGATAATGAAATTAACATTCTCGATATAATCATTATTGTAAATATTATCTTGGGAACTTAGTAAAAAAATCATAAAACAACTAAACAATTATTAAAATGTTTTTTTACCTTTATATAATTCATATCCAACTAGCCTTCCATCTAATTTACTTATTCGCAATGGTAGTTTAAATGAAGTTCTTAGCCCTATACTTTTTATTAATTCTCTATTACCACAAATAATAAATGCTTTAAATCCTTCACAGTGATTTTTTAATGTATCTCCAAAAAGTGAATATAGGTATGCTAAATTTTTAAACTGGTCTAGACGAATTCCATATGGAGGATTTGTTATTATTGTACCATTACTTGAAAATGGAAGCCAATCTTTTATATCAATATTCCTAAATTTAATAAAGTTTTGGACGCCTGCATTTTTTGCATGAATTATTGAAGATTGAACATAAAGTTTATTTATATCTGAACCATAAATTTCCAACGATATTTTTTCAACTATTTTTGAATCAGCTTCATTTTTAAATTCTACCCATTTAGAAGTATTAAACTCTGGAAAATGAAAAAAACCCCATTTTTTTCTGTGCTTTCCTGCAGGGATATTTTTTGCTATCTGAGCTGCCTCAATAGCTATAGTGCCGGAGCCACAAAATGGATCATACAAAGGTGTATCTTTATCCCATCCCACATATTTCAGTATATTAGAGGCTAATGTTTCATTTAAAGGTGCATCATGCTTTATTGTCCTGTAACCTCTTTTGAACAAAGCTTGCCCACTAGTATTTAAAAGTAATTTTCCATTATATTTATCAATTACAATTAAAAAATTTAAATCAGCATCAACCTTACTAACATTAGGCCTAGGTAATTTTTTATTTTTAAAATAATCAACAATTGCATCCTTTCCTCTTAACGCAATGTAATGTGTATTTCTAAACTTTTTTGATCGTTGGATACATTTGAATGAAAATGTGGAATTAGTTTTAAATAATTCATCCCATGATTTTACATTTATAGAGTTATAAATAGAATCTGAATTATTCGTATCAATAGAACATATTTCGACCCATAATATCATACCTGTACGAGATAAGTAATTAACTTTGTAAATATCTTCTATGGAACCTTTAAATGAAACACCACCTTCTTCTAACTTACGATATTTAATTCCAAGAGATTTCAACTCTTGGCTACAAGTAGACTCAAATCCTCTGGGACAAGTTAGAAATAATTTATAAGGAGTAATAATCATAAAAAAAGCCCTCTCTGGAGGGCTTTAAATTACGCAATTTATCTATTATTTATTCACAAACTGTTTCAATTAGTTTTGCACAAACTTTATATGGATCCATGTTTGCAGCAGGCCGACGATCTTCTAAATAACCTTTTCCATTATTTTGTGTTGCCATAGGAATTCGAATAGAGGCACCTCTATCACTTACACCATATCTAAATTCTTTAATACTACATGTTTCATGAAGCCCTGTTAATCTTTCTTCATTATGTGCACCATAAACAGCAATATGCTCATCATGTTTTTTGCTTAATTTTTCGCATGCATCAACTATAACATCAATGCCTCCATCACTTCTCATAGATTTAGTTGAAAAATTCGTATGCGCACCCGCACCATTCCAATCCCCTTTGACTGGCTTAGGATGTAGTGTCGCACTAACACCAAAATCTTCTGCTATACGATATAATAACCACCTTGCTACCCACACCTCATCACCAGCTGCCAAGGCTCCAACAGGACCTACTTGAAATTCCCATTGTCCAGGCATAACTTCAGCGTTAATTCCAGATATATTAATCCCTGCTTCTATGCAAGCAGACATATGCTCTTCAACAATTTCTCTACCAAAGACCTCATCTGCACCGACACCACAATAAAACGGTCCTTGCGGTGCAGGATATCCTCCTTCAGGCCATCCAAGAGGAGATCTTCCGGTAAAAAATGTGTATTCCTGCTCTATACCAAACCACGGCTCTTGACTCTCATGATTTTCCATTAACTCCCTTAATGCAGCACGCGTATTTGAACGATGCACAGAACCATCTGGATTAAAAACTTCGCATAAAACTAATACATTATCTCCTCCTCTAATGGGATCAGGACAAAAATAAACTGGTTTCAACAAACAGTCGCTTGCATGACCTTCAGCCTGCATTGTACTCGAACCGTCAAATCCCCAATCGGATAATTGCTCTAAATTTGTAATAGGCCCATTAATAACGGTAGTTTTAGATCTTAATTTTTGTGTAGGTGTATGGCCATCCATCCAAATATACTCAGCTTTAATTTTAGACATATTGTCTCCTTTTATTTTTCATAGTTTCAGTCAAAAAAAATTGGTGTTAAATCTTTATAAGATGATAATATTAATTGAGTATTAGTTCTTATTACTCCTGGCCAAGACTGGATTTTTCTTAGTAAAATTTCTAATGAATTTGTGTTTTTTGTTTGGATAAGTAATACATGAGAACCATCTCCTGTTGTTGAAAAACATCTAACTACTTCAGGTGTTTTATTTGCTTCAATTATAACTTTTTCATAATACTTAGATGATCCAGATACAATAGTAATTAAGGCTGATACATCTAATCCTAATATATCGGTATCAAGAACCACACAAAATCCCTTGATTAAGCCTGAATCCTGTAGTTTTCTTATTCTTTCTGCTGCCGCAGGAACAGACAAGCCAACTTTTTCAGCAATATTACTAGCAGTTGCACGCCCATCAACCTGTAATTCAATCAGTATTTTTTTATCTATTTTATCTAATTTCATCTAAATTCTTTTTAATCGTACTTAAAATTACAAAACTTAAATAATATAAATACAATATAAAATTTTGAAAATATTATCTAACTCTTAATAATTTACTGTATTATTCATTAATAATATTAAATAGTTAATAATTGCTGTATTTAAAAATCTAAATTAAATTTTATTTTAGAAATATTAACAGAAATAAATTAAAAATAATGGGAAATTTAATAACTAAGATTGATAGTAAAACTAGTTAGATTAATTTGAATATTTGTTATTACAAAATTAAAATTAATCTTAACTTAGTTATTAAAAATTAACAATTGAATTAACAATTAAGAACGAATAAAAATAAAAAATTATTTACAGGCTTAATTCAATAAAGTTATTTTTTTTGTTTTAAAAGTAAAATAATATCAAAAATTATAAAATATTTAAAAAATTCAGGCTTAATTAATTGATTTTAGTTATTGACAACTATGATTCTTTTACTTTTAACTTAGTCCAGTATATTGGTTCACTCAATCCTTATATCAAAGTAGTAAAGAATGATAAATTATCAATAGAAGAAATAAGAAAATTAAAACCAAGTCATCTAGTTATCTCTCCTGGGCCAGGAAATCCGGAAAATGCAGGAATATCAATCGATATTGTCAAAGAATTTTTCAATAAAATCCCAATACTAGGAGTTTGTCTCGGACATCAAGTAATTTCTATCGCTTTTGGTGGAGTAGTTAAAAGAGCTAATGAAATCGTTCATGGCAAAAGGTCATTAATTAACCATAACAATTCGATCATTTTCAAAAATATTCCAAATCCATTCTATGCAACAAGGTATCATTCATTAGTATCAATTGAAGATAATTTTCCAAAAGAATTAATAATCACAGCTAAAACAAATAATAGATTAATTATGGGATTAGAGCATAAAAATTATCCTATATTTGGTGTACAATTTCATCCTGAATCTATTCTCACAGAATATGGAATGCAATTAATTAAAAATTTTTTAGAAATTAGAATTAAAAAATGGTGAAAATTGGACTTCAAGGGGCAAAAGGTAGTTTCAGTGAGGAAGCATCAAATGTTTTTGTAAAAAATCATGGATTAAAAGAATTTCAATTAAAATACTTGATTAGCTCAAAGAATGTTCTAAAATCCTTAGAAAATAAGGAAATTGATTATGGTATAATTGCTATGGAAAATGCTCAAGGTGGAGTTGTAATTGAATCTGTAGACGCTTTAGCAGGATATAGATGTGAGATCATAGAAATGTTTCATTTGCAAATTAGTCAAAATTTATTGGTTAAACCAGGGATTCATATAGGACAAATAACAGAAATACACTCACACCAACAAGCTTTAAAACAGTGTCGAAATTATTTATCTGAACATTTTTGGACAATACCACTTATAGAAACTGACGATACTGCGGAAGCAGCTCGAAGATTAAGTGAAAATAAATTACCTAAAACAGCAGGCGTTATAGGAAGTAAATTTTGTTCTGATTTATACGGACTAAATATTCTTGAAGAAAAAATTCATGATTTAAAAAACAATCTTACACTATTCTTAGGTTTAAAAACTCTTGGCCATTAAAGGTGTAATCTCACTACCTGGAGATAAATCTATTTCACATAGGACTTTACTATTTTCTCCTTTCACTCGAGGTAAAAATATAATCCATAATATTTCTACCGGATTAGATGTTGAGTCTACAAGGCAATGTCTTCTAAACTGCGGAATAAAATCAAATAAAAACAAGCAAATAGTTGAGATTTTTGGATCAGAATTATCTGAACCAAAAAAACCACTTGACTGCGGAAACTCAGGTACTACAGCGAGACTACTTGTTGGACTTATAGCAGGAAACCAAATTAATGCAACAATTTTTGGTGATAAATCCTTATCGTCTCGTCCAATGAATAGGATTATTAAACCATTAGAACACATGGGAGCTAAATTAGTTTCAAAGAAGAGTTTTTTACCAATTGAAATACTTTCTTCAAAATTAAATGGCATAAATTATAAAATTACTGTTGCGAGTGCTCAAGTAAAATCCTGTCTAATTTTAGCTGCTTTAGGCGCAAAATCACCCTCACATTTTAAAGAGGTATTAAAAACTCGAGACCATACTGAAATAATGTTGAAAAATATGGGGGCAGAGATTTTAGTTAATGGAAAATATATTGAAGTATTACCTACAAAAAAAATATTGAAAAATTATGATATAACAGTGCCTGGAGATCCTTCTTCTGCAGCATTTTTTATTGGAGCGGCACTAATAATTCCTAATTCAAATTTAATTTTAAAAAATATACTATTCAATCCTTCTAGAATTGGATTTATAAGGGTATTAAAAAGGATGAATGCCCAAATCCAAGTTATTAAAAAATGGAAAGAACTCGGCGAATTGGTAGCCGATATTCAAATATCCTACAGCCAACTAAACTCAATTGACTTAAAATCTAAAGATATTCCCGCAATGATTGATGAATTACCTATCTTTGCTTTAATAGCTTCTCAAGCAGATGGCATTACTACCGTGAAAGGTGCTAAAGAGCTTCGACATAAAGAATCAGATAGGATAAAATCAATCTGCAACAACCTTAAAAACATTGGTGTTAAAATAATTGAATTAAAAGATGGATTTGTAATTGAAGGGCCTTCCAATGTGACTGGAGGAAAAATCAAATCATTTAACGATCATAGAATTGCAATGACATTTGAAATTGCTAAACTTTTAACTAGTGAAAACATAATAATTAATAATACTGATTGTATTAATATATCTTTCCCTGAATTTAAGGATACTCTCAATAAAATTAATAATTCATAAAATTTGATATTATTTCAATAGTCGCAGATTATAAATAATGAGTAATATTAAGTCTATATCTTTCTCATAATTTAAAAACTTCAAAAAAAATTGGAGCAATAATTGAATCAGTTAATTGTAAAAATCATCTTAGCAACATCATTATTTTTCATAACTTCTTGCGGAGATAAGAAGAGTAGTCAGTCTAATCATACTAATAATTTTGAAGATAATATGATAAATTCTTCAATTGATGATTCCCAAGTTTCAGCTAAACTTGGAGGTGTTGGGTTTGAAGATCTTGCACAAGAGTTAGGTTATACAACTTATTTTTTTACCGAAGAAGATTACAAGTTTTTCGGAGACCCCAAAGCTGTAAAAGGTGGTACACTTCGACATATCACATCTCGTTTCCCAAATACATTAAGAATTGTAGGACAAAACTCAAATTATGTTGAAAATAGTACCATTCAAGGATTATGTTATGAGAGTCTAATCACTACGCATCCAGTAAATTTAGATTTCATACCGCAACTAGCTACTCATTGGAAAGTTTCTGATGATAAAATGACTTTTTGGTTTAGAATAAATCCAGACGCTAGATTCTCTGATGGAATGCATGTAACAGCTGATGATGTCCTTGCAACCTGGGATTTGCAAATGGATGAAACTATTTTAGAACCTTCTGCTCAATTAGTATACGGAAAATTTGAACCATTTAAAGAGAGCAAATATATTGTTCGTGTAGAATGTAAAAAACTTTCTTGGCGAAATTTATTATATTTTGGAGGTATGGCTATTCTTCCAGCACATATTTTAGATGAACTAGATGGTTCTGAATACCTTGAAGAATATCAATTTAAAATGATGCCCGGTTCAGGCCCATACACAATCCATACAGATGATATTGTTAATCAAGAGTCATTTATTTTAACTCGTAGAACAGATTATTGGGCTAGTGAGAGAAGAACGAAAAAATATTTAAATAATTTTGATAAAATTAAATTCATTGTAGTAAAAGATAACTACAATCTTGAATATGAAAAATTCAAGAAAAGAGAGCAAGACTTTTATACAATGGCTCGCTCAAGAGTTTGGGTTGAAGAAACTGATTTTGAAGCCATACAAAAAGGTTGGATGAAGAAACATCGTATTTTTTCAGAAAAACCTGCAGGTACAAGTGGTTATGCTTTTAATATGAGAAAATGGCCATTTGATGATAAACGTATTCGCTATGCTTTTAGCTATTTATATGATAGAGAAAAGATGAATAGAGAGATGTATTATAATGAATATTCTATGATGCATTCGCTGTATTCTGGCTCTGTTTATGAAAATCCAAATAATGAAAAAGTCTTATACAATCCTGAAAAAGCTGTGGCTCTTTTAAACCAAGCTGGTTACAGGCAGCGAAATGAAGAGGGATGGTTATTTCATGAAACAAATGGAAAAGTTCTTCAATTTGAAATTGGAATCCAAAAAGGAACCGCATATATGGTCACACCTGTTCAGCAAATGTTAAAAGAATACGGAATTGATATGCAAATCAAATTTGTTGATGGAAATACAAATTGGAATAATTTAATGGAAAGAAATTTCACTATTTACATGCAAAGCTGGGGTGGATTAGTATTTCCAAATCCTGAGACCTCTTTATCTTCTGAACTCGCGGACAAAAATAATAATAATAATATTTCCGGATTCAAAAATAATCGTGTAGATGAATTATTAGATTTATATGATAAAGAATTTGAACAACAAAAAAGAATTGAAATTATACGAGAAATTGATGGTATTTACTCAGATATTCATCCAGCTGCTTGGGGGATTGCAAGAAACTATCAAAGACTAATGTGGTGGGATGTTTTTGGTTATCCTGAACATATGGTTTCTCGTTTTGGTGGAGACTATACATCTATATTCTCATACTGGTGGTTTGACCCTGAAAAAGTTGAAAGACTAGAAAATGCAATGGAAAATGGGACTTCTTTACCTGTTGATGAGTTAGACATAAAATTTTGGCCTGAATATTTAAAAAATAATAATTAAAACTTCTAAAAAATAATGGGCACATATTTTATCAGAAGAATACTTTTAATGTTGCCAACCTTTATTGGTTGTACCTTATTAGTATTTATAATTTTACAAGTGACTCCTGGTGGTCCATTGGAGCAAGCAGTACAAAGACTACAAATGGGTGCAAGTCAACAAGGAGCAGAAGTTGGGGGAAGTGTTTCTGATATAATGAGCGGCGGCTCCCAAATTCTACCTGAAAAAGCATTAAATGATTTAAAACGTTTTTATGGATTTGATCAACCAATTTGGAAACGATATTTAATTTGGTTAGGTATATGGGAACGAGAAATTAAACATCGTGATGTAGTTTTTAAAGATGGTCAAGATGAAATTCAAAAAAAAGTTGGCAAAAAAAAACGTAAAAAAATATATGTAACTGTTCGAAAAGAAGGCAAAAATTTATTAGTATTAGATAAAAATGGAAATATCAGTTCTGACTGGTTTGGTAAAATAGAAGAAACTGAAAACGGTAAATCTGAAGGGGTGATTTTCCAGACAGAATATTCAGGCATATTAACTGGTAATCTTGGTAAATCCTATACCTATCAAGAGGACGTAACTGAAGTCATGAAACCTCGATTTAAAATTTCAATATTTTTTGGTTTAATTGGGATGACACTTTCCTATCTTGTATGTGTACCACTAGGAATTCGAAAGGCATTAAATCACGGTTCAGTTTTTGATTTTTTATCAAGTGTAACTATATTTATAGCTTATTCAATACCAGGATGGGCATTTGGAGGAGTTTTGCTTGTATTGTTTGGAGGAGGTTCTTTTTGGGATATTTTCCCTTTAGGAGGCTTTCGTTCGCCTACTGAAATTTGGGAAACATATACTATTTGGGAGAAAATATTGGACCAACTGCATCACGCAATTTTACCAATATTTGCTTATACAATTGGTAGTTTTACAACACTAACAATTTTAATGAAAAATGGTTTACTTGAACAGCTTTCGCAAGATTATATCCGTACTGCATTTGCAAAAGGAATATCAGAAAAAAGAGCTGTTTGGCTTCACGCAATTCGTAACTCATTAATCCCAATAGCTTCAGGTATTGGACACATCATTGGAATTGTAATATCAGGTTCCTATATAATCGAAAAAGTGTTCAATATTGATGGATTTGGGAAATTATCTTTCCAGGCAATACTAGATAGAGACTACCCTATCGTTCTCTCTTTTTTAGTAATTACTGTTATGCTAAAACTAATAGGGAATTTACTCTCAGATTTAATTCTAGCTTCTGTTGACCCAAGGATTCGATTTAAATGATTTTTTCAAAGAAAAAAGATTTAGATTTTCATTCTTTATCTATTACTCAAAAAAGATGGATGAAATTTAAATCTATGAAACGAGGTTATTATTCATTTATACTAATTTTAGCACTTTATTCAATTTCTTGGTTACTACCTTTATTAGTGAATAATAAAGCGATAATTGTTAGCTATGAAGGGAATTATTATTATCCGGCATTCCATGATTTTAGCATCGTAAAAAATAAGACTTATTTAGGTCAAGATTTTGGGCAAAATAAACCCGGTGAAGTAGATTACCTTAAACTAAGAAACTCCTGGAAAACATCAGCCAGTGATAATTGGTTAATCATGCCATTATACACCCATGACCCCTATAGTGATATTAATTCAGGTAATAAAATGTATGAGCCACCTCTTGGACCTGGAGCACACTTACTTGGAACAGATGACACAGGTAGAGATGTATTTGCGCGACTACTCTATGCCTTTAATATTTCAATTTCTTTTGCTCTTATTTTGACTGTTATTAATTTTATTATTGGCATATCAATTGGTGGTTCGATGGGTTATTTTGGAGGAAAGTTTGATTTATTTTTTCAACGAATAATTGAAGTTTGGTCCACACTTCCATTATTATTCGTCATTATAATTATTGCATCTATTATTACGCCCAATTTTTTTATTTTAATTGGAATTTACCTATTGGTTAACTGGATTGGTATGACATACATGATGCGAGCAGAATTCTATCGTGAAAAGTCTAAAGATTATGTAGCAGCTGCAATTTCAATTGGACAAAGTAATAGTTCTGTAATTTTTAAACATATTTTACCTAATTCACTCGTTCCTATAATCACCTACTTCCCGTTCAGTATTATAGCAGGAATTAGTTCCTTAGTAGGATTAGATTATTTAGGATTTGGTATGCCCCCACCTACTCCTAGTTGGGGTCAAATGCTTGATGTTGGATTACAAAATATTTCTAAATGGTGGATGGTATTTGCTCCAGTAGGTGCTCAATTTCTCACACTATTATTAATTGTATTTATTGGTGAAGGAATTAGAGAAGCTTTTGACCCTAAAGTTCACTCAAGATTGAGATAATGAATAAATTAGTACAAATTAAAAATTTAGTTACTCGTTTTAAAATTGGTAACAAATGGGCAAAAGCTGTTCGTGGAGTAGATTTAGATATCTATGAAGGTGAAACACTAGGTATCGTTGGCGAATCTGGCTCCGGAAAATCTGTTTCTGTACTATCTTTAATTCAATTAATTCCAAATCCGCCAGGAGAAGTATCTGAAGGTCAAATAATTTTTAAGGGTAATAAAATTTATGATGGAAAAGAATATAATGATTTAAAATCTTTACCTAAATATAAATATTTTAAAGGTTTAACTGGTTATTTGAGAGGTGGTGTTTCAATTTTCCTACTTCTAATTTA
>NZIV01000070.1 GCA_002689995.1 Fidelibacterota bacterium | reverse complement strand
CAGGTAAGGTTCTTCGCGTTGCATCGAATTAAACCACATGTTCCACCGCTTGTGCGGGTCCCCGTCAATTCCTTTGAGTTTCAACCTTGCGGTCGTAGTCCCCAGGCGGAGCACTTAACGCGTTAACTACGGCAGCGAAGGGGTCGATTCCCCCACCACCAAGTGCTCATCGTTTACGGCGTGGACTACCAGGGTCTCTAATCCTGTTTGCTCCCCACGCTTTCGTTCCTCAGCGTCAGTATAGGTCCAGTGAATTGCCTTCGCCTTTGGTGTTCCTCCTGATATCTATGCATTTCACCGCTACACCAGGAATTCCATTCACCTCTACCTCACTCAAGACCGACAGTATCAAAACCGCTCCTCTGATTAAGTCAGAGTCTTTCAATTTTGACTGATCGGTCAGCCTACGAACCCTTTACGCCCAATGAATCCGGATAACGCTTGCCCCCCTCGTATTACCGCGGCTGCTGGCACGAAGTTAGCCGGGGCTTTCTTGCTAGGTACCGTCAAGAAATTAATTTGTTAGATTAACTTCATTTCTTCCCTAACGACAGATCTTTACACTCCTCGAAGCTTCTTCGATCACGCGGCATTACTGCGTCAGGCTTTCGCCCATTGCGCAAAATTCCCCACTGCTGCCTCCCGTAGGAGTCTGGACCGTGTCTCAGTTCCAGTGTGGCTGATTGCCCTCTCAGACCAGCTACTGATCGTTGCCTTGGTAGGCCGTTACCCTACCAACAAGCTAATCAGACGCAGACCCATTTCTTAGCGCGAGCCTAAGCCCGCTTTTATTATAAAAAGTGAAATTTAAAATTTTATTTGGCATTAGCTCCGGTTTCCCGGAGTTATTCCAATCTAAGAGGCAGGTTGTCTACGCGTTACTCACCCGTTCGCCAGTTTACTTGCTTCCCGAAGGATGCGTTCTCCTAAGACTTGCATGTGTTAAGTATGCCGCCAGCGTTCATCCTGAGCCAGGATCAAACTCTCCGTTGTACAGAATGTTTGATTCTAGTTTATTTATTATTTTTAAGTGTTCTTGGTACTACTCAAATTGACGTGAATCCTCACGCACACTCTCAATTTCAAAAATCTTTAAATCAGCTATCTCTCTTTAAAGGACAGCCTGTAATATTACTACTTCCGTCTCATACTAAAAAAGAAATAATTTTAAAATTTTATATTTTTTTTATTTCTTAAATATCAGCTCCGGCAAAGGTCTAAAATATAAGACAGATACCATACCATGAAGCAATTTTTTTTTATTTTTTTATTAAATAAATGAAAAAAAAAGAGAGTATATCATACTCTCTTTTTTTTTAAGAAATATAGAATAAAAATTTTATAAATTTACTTAACTAAAGACACCTTATCTGACAGTATCGTATTTCCTGCGATAAGCTGATAAATATATAATCCAGAAGAGACCATATTTTCTGCATCATCAGTGCCATTCCATTCAACGGAGTGAAACCCCGAAGACATCTGAGATTTAATTAATGTTTTAATATGCCTCCCATCCAATCCATAAATAATCAATTCAATATTTGTATTATACGGTAAACCAAAATCTATCCTTGTCTTTGGATTGAATGGATTTGGATATGCCTTACCTAATTGAAATTCATCCGGAACATCAAAATAATCAATACTTAATGGGAATGATTGAGCTTGAGTTGTTTGTAAATACTGAGGAGGATTGCCTCCTTCTCCAGGCTTAATAAACCTAGGGTTTTCACCTATACCTATTGTTCCTTCTTGACCAACCTCATAGGTCCAAGGTACTCTTAATAACACTTGTGGATCACCTGTTCCTTCAATGTATTGCAGTTGCTGGTCGCTAAGATTGAACCCTATTATAAATCCTGTTGAATCACCAAACAAGTTAAAACCATTTACCTCAGCTGCTGTTCCATTCATAAAATCATCTTCTAAATACCCACTCAACGTATAATCATCAACATCATTCCCACTTAAATCTATATCCTCAACCATAAATACAGCATTAAGATTTGGTGAAGGAAATATTTCAAATTGAAATCCTATAATTTTTTCGTTAGTGACTATAGATACTTCTACATATTCTTCTACGTAACTAACGTCAGATATAAAAACATCTACATTAGAAAAAAGCATAGACATAAATAGTAGAAGAAAAAAATTTTTCATTTATTTAACAAAAGACATTTTATTACTTTGAATAAAACCATCAGCTACTAATTTATATATGTATATACCTGCAGGCATCTCCGAACCTGAATTATCTTTACCATTCCAAACGACGGAGTATGAATCTACGCCATGGTATCCCTGAGCTAAAACGTTGATTTCTTGACCCTTCATATTATATACAGATAGCTTTACATCGCCTGCACTCGCAACATCATATACAATTGTGGTTGAAGGATTAAATGGGTTTGGGTAATTCTTATTTAATTTAAATTCTTTAATAACTTGACCAAATGTATTTGTAGACTCAGTTGTCCCACTATTCCATGTATAATCAAGTACTGTACTTTCCCAACTAAATCCTGCACCAGAGCAATCATCTAACGTTGTATACATTGGATCCGAGCACTCAAAAGAACTAAAACTATGGCCACCAAATGTAAATTCAGTACCCCAAACTTCTATTGTCGCACCTGGCTCAGCATCAAATAAATTCATACCACCATCACAGGATCCTTCGAAAGATAATTCCGTCAATGTACCGGATTCTGTCTGTGGTTCTATAGAGGTTCCGTTCATACTAAAACCTAAAATAGTTCCATTTGCTCCAATCTGAACTAACCATCCTGCACCAGCAGCTAATCCACCTGCAGCACCAGCTCCAGCGTTTAAATTTGCACCTGGATCAACCGTGAATTGAAAACCATAAAGAGGAGCATCACTCTGCATATTCAACGAGAATGTAACAGTACCATCTCCGTTATCTAAGCAACTAGAAACAGATAAGTCTGCCATTCCAGCATGCATAAAGCCTACTATTAAAAAACTTAATAATATTTTTTTCATTTTATTTCCTTTATTTAAAATTAGTTTAATACGGGAACAATCTTGATTGCTCCCGTAAATTTTTAAAATTTATTTAAGCAACATTACTTTCTGACTCACGACTCGATTCCCATCGCTAGCCTTGACAATATATAGACCACTGGCTTGATTACCTGCATTCCAACTGTACTGATGAAATCCGGAGGCTACATATCCATTATATAAAACATCTACCAATTGCCCTGCTACATTATACACCGCTACGTTCAATACACCCTCTTCATTCATAGAAACTTTGAAAGAAGTTGTAGGATTAAATGGATTTGGATACGCCTCTGACAAGCTCAATTGATTTGGTTTTATAACCTCTATATCACCATCCCTAGATACGACATAAATATCTTGAATCTCGAACTTATCATCTGTAAAAAATAATTCACTAGCACCAGGTAAAACAATAATCATTCTAGTTGTTTTTCCGTAATTTTCAGAAAATGCTACCATTGCATCGTCAGTTAATTGTAAATCAAACCCTTCATCATGTGAAATTGTTATATCAAAAGCACCAACTTCGCCATTTGAATCATACGACAAATTACTTGAATTATTTATCATCTTAACCCATGTAGCTGATTTAGATTTAGTTTCAGTCAAAATATAATTTACAATCTCAATAACGTCGTTTACAGAGATAATACCATCTTCATTGTAATCAGCGCCTAAAACTCCATTACCTTCACCGCAGTCAATATTAGCCTGACCTAAAATATACTGAACAAGCATTATAATATCTTGAATAGTTACCTGCGAATCACAGTTTGCATCACCAACAACATAATCTTTTTCTTCCTCAGTGTATTCAACAAAACCAGCATACAATCTACATGTGTGATCTGGTCCATCTGGATCACCTGTAGTATTCCAATCCCATTTTGGCATTTGATACACCACATTCACCCTATCATTTGTAGCTCCGACCCCCACATGAGCACTATTCTCTGCTAAATCATCCCACTCAGTAGATGGGTCTGCAGGTGTTGAAGAAACATTATATGAGCCCCACCAATAGTCGCCACCATCAGTGGTCTTAGTAACTACAAGATCTTCAGTACCCAAATCATAAATTGTATTGTAATCACATGGATCTTCTGGTGTTGGGTCATTACCCTCTCCTGGAACAAATAATGTAGAGACAACCCACATGTGATCTTCACTCTCTTCACTAATTGCAAAACTCGGAAACGCAGTCTGCCAATAAGAACCACCTGATGGTGTTTGAAATCCCCAACAGTCTTGAGTGTCCATTACTTTTGAAAACTTCCACCCTGTAGAACCAACACAATTCTCACTACCTAAATCACAAGGAGTTCCAGGGTCATCTAAATTTTCCTTATCTATGGTAAAATAGTAATAACCAGAACCGTCTTGGTCCGGGAATATATAATTATCACCAGATACTGGGTCTGGACCTTCAGCTAAAACACCTACCACAAAATGAGGGTTTCCTTCAGAATCCACCTTCATGTCAAAGTCATAAGCCATAAATACGCCGCTAAATACATACTCAACCAAGTCACATTCATCATAATATCCAGTACCAAAATAATTTTCCATTAAACGCAACATAACATCGTCAGGTACAGTGTAATATGGAGTTCCATCATGATTACTAGACTCAGACCATGTCATACCATGATCTTCTGTTTTCCTAAGAAACATTGTATGATAATTATCATAAGGACTTGCCTCTAAATCTGCTCCTGCCCAATATGCAGTAACAGCAACATAGCCAGTACCAGCACCATTAAATGCTGTAACAGGAGAAGAGGTAAAAGAACCTTCATCATCTCCTCCAACAAACCACTGCTGCTCATTAAAAATTAAGTTTTCTGCTCCAAAAATAATTTGTCCACTTGCGTCTACAAATTCAGAAGTAAATAACCTTGGTCCTTCAGTCCGAGTCCAATCTGAGTAAGAGATATTAAAATGACCCATACCACTTTCATCAACAGAATAAGAAGGGGAGCCTACCCATAAATCTTTTAATGGATCCCATAATGGATCTGAGTCTTCAGGATATGACCATGAATTACCACCAAAACCAAATTGATCCCAAGAATAATATGGTCTCCCACCATAAGTTCCCGTTTGAGTAGTATATTCATTCCAAATAGCATATGGATAATCTGCAGACATGATAGCACTTGGATACCTAGCCATTGGAGTACCCGCACCAGTCATAGCACCGCCAGCATTAAGATTCGTATAAGTAGTCCAATTTTCTCCATTTGAAGAATAAGCGGAACCAAGTTGACCAGAAAATCCTCCAGGATATTCAACAAACTGACGATAAACCATCAACCAACCATCCTCTGTTACATCTAATGGACGAGTCGGTGCAACTATCAACCCATATCCGTTCATTGATGAATCAACTAAAGAAAATGATGAATAATTGTCATCTCTAGTTGACTTAGGATAGTAAATAGGTTGACTATCTGATGTTGTTATTGAAGAGACTTCATTGAATTCTCTTTGATTTTTCAGTTTTAAGTATTTTGTATTTTTCTTACTCATCTTTACAGGAGTTTTTGTCGCGTAAGCGCCAATCGCAAAAGACAAAACCGCTGCTATGGTAAGAATTTTACAGAAAAATTTCATTATTTCTCCTAATTATATTTACTTTTTTTAAATCGGAAATTTTAAACGGAATAGTACCATTCATTTTATTAATTTTACTACATACCTTACAAGAGTTTCTTGTAAAATCTTGTATCAGACAACAATGTTATTTTAATAATATTATCTTACTAGTTTTAATACTTTTGTTTGACTCATACTGAATAAAATATACTCCGCTAACATAATCATTGAATTCAATTAAAAAATTATACCTCCCAATAGAGTTGAAATACTTTTTTTCAGACAAGACCTGCACTCCATTTAAATTAAAAACCTTTATTAAATAATCGCCCGGTGAGTCTATTTTTAATGGTAGATTAATTTTACCATTAAAAGGATTTGGAAATGGATAGTCTGACTCAAATTCACTTAAAAAAGAGGGGTTTTTATTATTTAAGTCAGAAAAGTCAATAAAGCCAGTTCGTTTAAAATTGCCTCTATACATTGACCAAGAATTCAAAACATTACCGGGCATTTTTAAATCAATACCTATTAGGTCATAATTTGTTCCTACAAATAATTCTAAGTCACCATCTAAATCTAAATCACCTGCAACAGGACTCCCGGTGATTGAATAATTATTTTCAATTTTTATTTCAATAAAATCTCCCTCAATAGTTAGCAGTCTAATTTGATTATCAGCCACAACTACTATTTCAGATATTCCGTCATTTTCTAAGTCTAAAAATAGTGGTGCATTTTCTACAGGCTCACCGATAAATACAGGCCAGCCAAATCTATCGTTTCCCTCTATATCAATTAAATATAAAAAACCATCTTCTGAGCCAAACATAAAGTATATGCTACTATTAAATTGAATTACTGATGCTGAAGATCTGATTTTAGCACCCGTAAAATAAGAAAACTGAATATTCCCATCAGAATCTAGTAAATAAAAGTTCCCGTCATCACTACCAAACCCAACTAAATAGCTATTTTCATTTTTAACTATAATAGGTGAAAATACAATTTTATCATTTGCCGTGAATATTAAATTATTATCAAATAATACACCCCCATGATTTACTTTATAAAGGTTACCGTCTTCGGTACCTAAAAATATTTCATCTATACCGTCAGCATCAACATCTGCCAATGCAACTCCTTCTTTAATTTTCTCATTAATTTCAACCGGAAAATTATTTATTAATGTTAAATCATGATTGAAAGCAAATAAGTTTGAAGATGTTGAAAACCCTCCAACTACGATCTCTAATTCCGGATCTAAATCAAGATTACCTAAAGCAGGAGTACCGACCAAGAACTGGTCGGTGTAGAATTTATTTTCTAATTCACCTAATGAATTCAAGATATAAATCCATTTATCAATTGAACCAAATACTACCTCTAATTCACCATCATTATCTATATCAGCAACTGCAGGTGAGCTCCATATTTGTCCATCAGCAGCAAACTCAATACATCCATCCATTAAACTTTCACATATATATACAGTACCACCATGACTACCAAAGATTATTTCGTTATTAAAATCACCATCTAAATCAATAATTATAGGTGAAGATTTTATGGTTGAATAAGATTCAAATGGAAATCCGAATTGATTAAGTGATACGCTTAAATCTAAGTCAAAGTTGGCTTCATGATTATTACCATTTTCAGATAAATATATTATGCTTAAATTAAAATTATAGTCTTTTAATTCTGCATTTGCACTAAATTGTATCTGAAATGGCTCTTCTTCATTTAAGAAAAATTCACCAGCATTTAAGTAAGGTATATGTACTTGGTCTGAAATAATATTTACACCTTCTTCATTAGTATTTAAAGTTAAGATAATTTCATTTGCACTTACTGGCCAAGATTCATTTATATTGATATTTAAAAGTAATTGAATTTCTTCACCTGGATTAATAACTAAATCATTATCACCATAAATATCTGAGATACTATGAATCTCAACATTATATTCTACATAATCAGGATGACTTATATAATCAGGTCTCTCGTTTAATAGAATATATTCAATTTTTTCATATTGCTGAACAGAGAAATGATTAACGCAATCATCCGGAGCATAGGACATAATATTCCCTGTATCTGGCCCTCCATATAATTCACAAATGTCATAGCCTTGACAATCATCATACTCCTGACCATTTAGATCTGTAGCTACACCTGTATAAATACATAAACTCACCATCCCATCAAGATTTAATTTTGGATCTGCAGGTGTATCACATATTCCATCACCTCTAATAATACAATTATCTCCATTCACATATTCTTGGCCATTAGCATCTTCGTGCGGATGAAATAAATCAAAATAATGACCAACCTCATGACTTATAGTATATCTATCAAAACAATCATTGGCAATCACAATTCCTTGAATTCCATACCAAGTGAATGATGATTTCCCACATAATTGTCCAGAATCTGAACTTAAATTGGGTACAGCATAGATATCAATTACATTATTAGTATTATTTATTAACCTTAATTCATTTATTTCAAAGTCACCATCTGTACTATAAAAGTTAGAATTTAATATGTAGTCTACTGCATCATATTGATAAAACCGAATATTAGCATTTATATAATCCATATTTAAATCATCAATTACCCCAGGTAAAATGATTTCGTTTAAGCCTCCTGAACCATTGTCATGCTGAATAATATGAAATTGAATTGGAATCCAGTACAACTCCCTATTTTCCTCTAAATATTGAGTTTTATTTTCTTTATAGGAATATAAAGCTTCTATAATTTCATCATCAGAAGCATTAGTACCACAGCTTCTAGAGTCATTATTAAATGCTAAGCTAATCAATAAAGCCAAAATAATCTTACACATATTTAATTTCATCCTGAAAACAAACAAGGTTTCAAATAAATGAAACCTTGTTATAAACTAATTATATTTTAATATATAACTATCATTCACCATTTAAAATGATATTAACGACCGATGTAACATCTAAAACATTTACAAATCCATCACCGTTCATATCTGCAGAACAAAGCTGATCATCAGTTAATAAAATAGCACCTAAAATACTATTAACCATGCCTAAAATATCCTGAACATTTACGCTACCATCTAAATTTAAATCTCCAGGAGGACATGTTATATTTGAATCAGTATCTATGACTGCATGAATCATAACATTGCCTATATAACCAGCGTCTGATATCAGAGACCAAGCATCAGATGGGCTAGTACGATACATAGTTGTACTATTCTCTGATGAAGTATCAAATCCAAAAGGACTCGTAGTACTAAACTCAGAAAATCCCATCCAAAAATCGCCTGTTACAACGAGAGTTGGGTCATCAGAGTTAATATTATAAGTATTCCATCCAACAGAACCATTATTGACTATCCTGCTATAAACTTCTCCTCCAGGAACTCCATCAACATCTTCCCAAACTTTAATATGGAAAGCTCCTCCGCTTTGCATTTGATACCAATTAAACCTCAATACCATTCCAGTTGCACTAAATTTAATTGCGGTTGAGTGTTGCGAACCAAAATTTATACCATCTTCAGAAGTACCATCATCATATGCATATTCTATCACTGTTTCAGCTTGCGGAATTACAGAAACCTCTCCAGAGCGAAGACTCTCTTCTCCACTAGGATGTACCCATGAAACAGCAAAACTATAGTCTGAATTATTCATTAATCCCGTCGCCATGAATGAATTGTCCATTACGCCAGTTGCTATAATTGCATTATCTTGAAAGACATTATATGTTACACCAGCTATTGAATCAACTGAGTTCCATGAAATCATTGCACTAGCATCCATACCATCAGCTGTTATACCTGTAGGAGCTCCATACATTGTATTTACATAAATCCCAAAATTATCAACCCATAATCCTGTACCTGGTTCTGGCGTTGGATTATAATCATCATCATCATAGCGAGTTTCAAATTTAAATCGTACTGTCTTTCCTTGGAAATCAGATAAATCCATCATTACATTTCCATTAAATGCTAACCCTGGTTCATAAGTTTGCCAATCCAATGAGCCTGGTCTAGAACCTATATCTGGATCGCAATAATCATAAAAAACATCGTTCCAACTACCAAATCCTGAAGCAACCATCTGCTGCTCTTCATCGGCATTATCACTAAAAAGCACACTATCACCAGATCTTATTACAATATTATCAACTTGAAATCCTGTATCAGGATATGTAAGCCCAGTACACTCTGGATCACTCGTTGCATAACAAGGATCTGAAAGGAATGCAAACCTTATAATTATATTTTGACCAGAATAAGCACTTAAATTAAATGATTCATTATGCCAAGCTGACTGCTCAGCCCAACCTGGTAAACAACCTAAACCATTCCATGCACCGCCATAACCACACTCAAAATCATAACCATTATCTGAATATAAAGGACTAAAGGTAGAACCACCATCATCAGAAACAAGCACGACAGCTTGATCCCAACCATCTATTTCTGGATAGTCTGGAACAGCACCGGCAGCACCGGCGGCACTTTCAATATACCAATACATATCTGTATCCATAACAGCACCTGTAGAAGGTATATCAATAGGTGGTGTATCTAGATACTGAATCCAACTATTTAAATAGCCACCAACTTCCTCATCTCCAGCCCAATAACTATTTCCATTATTCGAATTAAAATCTGATGCATGCCATACTGCATCAATCTGCCTTACTGAAACACCATAATAATCATCCAAGTAACCGTCTATATCAGCGTCACCATCAGAATCAGGCATATCACATCTTAAATCAAACTTAAAATAAATATCATCATTATCAGCAATTTCTGGTATTTGGATATCAGGAGAAAGCATATTCCAAAAAGCTCTTGCTGAATCTAAGGCCGATCCTTCTGCATCCGTAGTCTCATTGTTTGGTGAATTAAAACTATAATCAGGAGAACTTGAGTTCCCATCACTGTGCATCCAGCCTGCATCAGGAATCCAATCACTAACATCTCCTTCAAAATCTCTATAATAGATATTAGTTTCATATCTACTGTTATAGTTTGCTGGAGGTGTCTGCTCTACACCAAGCGCACGAGCTGACTTTTTATTTGTATTTTTAACCTTTGCGGAAAGAATTCCGACCAAAGGAATTAACGCATAAATAATTATTTTTTTCATATTTATTCCTTTTATTTAATTTTAAAATTTGAAGTTCATTCCAAATTGATGAGTATAATTTAATTCACCATAATCAACTAAGGCATAATCTAAATTTAAGACTAACATCCTTATATTCCATTTTAGTCCTCCCCCTAATGCAAGTCTTGCAGTATCATGATTCAAGTGCATACCACTTCTTACGAAAGCTATATTATTCCAAGAATACTCCATACCTACATTTCCCATCAATAAATTATCTATTGGGTCAACGGCATCCAGAGCCAATGTTAATTTATGTATTTGATTTTTTATATAATAACTATCTTTACCAATTAAATCAGTTTTTATCCCCATTCTAAAAATTAATGGTAATGGCCAAGATTTAGTAACTGACTGTATTGGTTCATCTGTAATTGGATCCTTATCTATCTCGAGAGATTCACCAGAATAATTCACCTCTGAACCAAAATTGCTAACAGACATACCTAAAATCAAACCCCATAACCCAGTGTCAAAAACAGAGCCAATATCTATTGCTACGGCTTCTGCCCCCATCGAAAAATTTGTATAAGTTTCTCGTATCATTTTTACAGTCAGTCCTAGATTCAATCTGTCCGTCATTCTTCTGGCATAAGTCAAGCTTAACGCAAAATCATACACTCTAAATTGGCCTCCAGTACCATCTGATTCAACCGTAGATGTTTCCTCCATCAAACCTGAATCTAAATAAAATAAATGACCACTAACAAAATCACTTGCAGTCATTTTTCTACCGAAACCTAAAACATGATGAGAAATGCCAACACTATATAATGATGTCTTACTCATATATACATCACTTTGCTTAATTCTTGCTATACTTGCGGGATTATATGGAACTGATTCAACTCCTATTCCAGCAGCAACTTGCGCCCCTGCCATACCAACAGCCCTAATACCTGTTTCTAATTTAAGAAAATTAAATGCTGCCGTGGCTTCCTTTGTAACTATATCTGGCTGATTTCCAAATATGATACAAGAAGTAATTATTAATAAACTAACTTTCTTTAAGTTTTTCATCAAATTCCCTTTATCTAACAACTGCAAACTTACTGATATGTTTCTGACCATCAGCTTCTACAGTAAAAATATATAAACCCGGAGAAATTTCCTGATTATTGCTTGTTCTTAAATCCCAAAACTCAGATGATAGGAATGTATCATCATGCTCTAAGACTCTAATAAGTTCTCCGGAAATTGTATAAATTTTAATTGTACATTTTTCAGGTAACTTAGTAAACGCCATTCTTTTTGAATATTTAGTTTCATTCATTCCTGATGCGACAATATATGGATTTGGTACTACTTTAATTTTTTCTAAATCTTCTTTTGTCACCTGTTCTGCTTTTCCAAAGTCAGACATATCTAAAATCCAAGAATCACCATCAGCAAAAGCACGCTTCATTGTAATTTCTATTCTGTCATTTTCATTATACATCCAAGGTGTTTCTATATCTAAATCAGTTTCACCTTGACCCAAGCAACACGGATCGTTTGGACAATTTATATCAGAATATGGCAGTGATATCAAGTCTAAATCCATCATAAATGTCATATACAAATAATCACCACAAGCATCTGTTGCACCTTGCTCAATGTGGGAATGAGGATAATAAGTTGAATCCGTGACTCCAGATTCTAAAAATCGAATTTCAATCCCCCTAACATAGCTTGTAATTTCAATTGGGCTTGTATCCGGATTATTATCATGGTCATAAGTATTTGAAGCTGGTCCTAAATATACTTTACCACCTGTTTCAAGATTATAAACTGAAAATGGATATTTCCAATCATAAGGTACTAATTGATCTTCACATCTTCCTAAACCTGATTTCGGTTCATAGCAATAACCATCTTGAGGTATCCACTCGCATCCACTCTCTAATTCACAGCTATCTGAAATCAAGTTATGACACTTACTTTCTGGGTCTGGAACATAGAACTGGTAATTTGAAGCTCCACCACCTCTGTAAGCAATACTTGAATCTCCAAACACAACCTCATAATCATAAAATTTAAGGATATCATTTTGTGGATAATCTTTAGCATGCATTTCTAGCTCTACGCATGATAAATCACCATCTCCGGATAAATTATATTCCAATTCTTTTATTTTATTTGCACGAGTATATTGCCTTACCTGCTTAGGAGGATTGTCAAATCTAACCATTAAGCCATTATGAAAATCAGACCAATTACTCTCAAAATCTTCATCGCTTTCATAACCAATAGGAAAGTTACTCAGAGAATAATTAGGCTCTAAATAAATAATTTTACCTGAATTTTCATCTCTAGAAACTATCTCAACGCCAGGATAATCAAATACAGAAGTATCTGCGTATGCGTAATCTCCATCAATCATCACAATAGAGGTGTCAATTTCTATTGAATCAGAGGATATAGTTGTAGTATCAAATTCTAAGATATATAAGTTAGTAATTTGTTCTATCATCTCTTTTGCCTGGTATCCATTAGCAGTATTCTCTACTTCATAAGCAAATAATTGCGGGTTCCTTAATTTTAATTTTTGGTAGGAAGTTGGCATTGCATCAGCTGAAATTTCATATTTATATAAATTATCATTTATACCACCATCAACTTCAAATGAATGGGTCTCTTCATTAATTATTGTATAAAACTTATCACCATTACCAAAAGAAACTAAATCTTCAAACGGATTATCACCACTATCAATATCAGGATTTGAGACATTTGAAGGCTTAAATCCAGGTGTTACTTCAACATAGTTTTTATCTCTAAAACTCGTACCCTTTGGAGTTTCTAAACTCACTAATCCGTGTGGGCTGGCCCAGTGATCTGGGTTAGTAATCTCATTATAGATAGTATCTGCGGCATAAAATCCTGTCTGTGCCCAGGTTGAATCTAGTGCAATTGTACCTATATATGTACTTACAGTATCACAACATTCGTTAAAGTTCATAGGAGAACCACAATCAGGATAATAATCTAAACCTAAACAATTTTCTTCAACGTCAGTTAGAAAATCTGGGTCTGAATCTCCAAATAAACCAATTTGAGATCCAAATACATAATAAACAACGCTATCAGGCAAACTAACTTGACCATATTCATATACAAGAGTACTATCTTGGAACTCCCACTCAACAACATAGTCAGCATCCACACCCATATCATATGCTGTTACAGAATATGTATATTCATTACCATCTACAACGTTAGAATCAACGAAAGTGTTTACAATTCCACTATTAGCTCCTAAACTAATCCATGGTGCAAGTGGGTCTGACCCACTAATATCTTTTCCGTATTTTTCAATATCTTGTTCATATGTGAGGTCGAACTGCGCTAATGGTTTCCATCCTATATGTATTCCATCACTATCAAAAATCATATCATAGGCATTATCACCCCATGTCTTTCCACCATCTCTACTTTTATATATTTTATATCCCTCAAAATCTGAATAGTTTGTTATTCTATCTATCGAAGATTCGGCTGTATTATCCCAATACAATGTAACTTCTTCATGCCCAGCAACGGCATATAATTCAGGGGTAGTTGGAGGAGAGAATCCTTGATAAGACTCATCATACATCAACTGAGCCATAGTAGCATTATTTCTTAAATCATCTAAATTTTGCCCCATAATCACTGCAAAAGAGAAAAATACCTCCTCACCTACATCTAAATTAAATGGACCGCAACTCATCATAAGCACGCAATCTAATCCTTCATCATATTTCGCCAAAAGCCCATCCATTGAATCAAAATGTGGATTTAAAGTAGTTGGATCGTCTTCATCCATATCTGCTGTATGAAAATAATTATCATGCTCCTCCCCAGACAAATTAGTCGTATCTCCAGACATAACTTTAAACTGTATTTCCTCTTTGTTTTTAGCGACAGGACAGCCTTCACTCCCAGCAAAGCAAGAAGTCGTATTGCTCTCAGCCTCAACAACACCTGGTCTAGCATACCAACTAAAATGATGCCAATCAGTCATACCTAATGTATCCCCCGGAAATATATCTGGTCCACCATCACCATCGGTATCCACATAGCCTGCAGACAAAGGAGTATCTAGCAATTTAACAGCAGAATACGCTAAATTGGTCGCACCATAGCTATTATCATCTAAATCATAAATATATGCAAACCTAAAATCTTTATCAAATCCCATCATATCATCATCATTTGATCGACCACCGTAACTACCATCTGCATTAGCACTATAAGAATCAACATCGAAGTAAAAACCCATTGATGCATTTTTATAATTAAAACCCTGACCATTATTAAGTCTAGATCCATCAGGCATCATCATACCTTCTTTAAAATTCCCATATTCATCAATATAATCACCGCTTTCATTACTTACTTTGACAGTAAAAAATGCAACATCTTCTGCAAAAGCAACACCATAAGAATGAGCCATAGCCTTAACTTTGATTCCCAGAGGATATCCCATATTCTGATATTCATCACCTAGTTCAACAGGATTTCCACGATGAGCCCACCTATCATCAAATTCCATATATACATCTTCGTCTGAAATAAATGTTCCAACTTCGACAGTGCCACCTACTCCATCGACACCACCTCCTGAACCTTCTTGTAAAATTTCAGCATACCATCCAGGCCAAGTAGGCAGATTGGTTTCGGGATGAGTTGGCCAAGTCTCAGGCAAAGTACTTGTAGCAAGCATAGGATATGAATCATCAGGACTAGTATATTCACCGCCGTATATATCACCGGCAGTTATAGATGTTCCATGAGTTTCACCTCTTGACCCCCAGCTTGGTTGCCAATCAGTATTCAACTCTCCTTTAAACCAGGATTCCGCTACATTAGCACCATAATAAGCATACTCATCATCTTCTGTCCAAGCATCACCATCATTACCATATTCATATTCATCTCTATAAGGTGAGGTTAATTCCCTCTTTTTATATGCCGGTCTTTTTGCCCAAGGATGTATAAATCCAACTCTTGAACTCGATAAAGACAAATCTTCGTCTTCATTAACAGAAATATATACAGCCTGTTCTTCCTGACATATCGCCCACTGATGGGTTCCATTAAAAAGTTGGCCAGCAATAATTACTTCCTCAGAGCAGGTTGAATCACTAATTGATACAATTGGATTAAAAACTGCTGTTTGACTCTCTAAACCCATATTAAAAAGAACACCAGAAAAATTTTCAGTTGAACCATCAACCCATAAATCATAGGCTAATGAAGATTTATAGACATTATAAAGACTACCACCAACTATTGCACTTGTAACAATATACCAATCACTTGTTTCTTCAGCGAGCGTATTATTAGTTAATAAATGAGAGTAGTGAGACCCTGGCACGCCAAACATAAAACCTAGAGCAGGAAAATATTGATAGTCACCCCACAAACCACTCGGGTTATGATCCCAATCAATAAATGTACCATAATTGCCTATTGCGGATTGAAATTTTCCCTTGGTTAAATATCCCTTCGCCCTATCCATTAATGGGTCATTTGGCTTACTACCTGATGCCGATAATGCAGAACTACTTGTAGTGCTAGACACATCTTCTTGATTGCGTACATCAATATCTGCACTAAATACTAAAGAAATACACACCATAACTAATAATAAATTCAAAATTATTTTATTCATATATGTTTACTAATTAAATTCTAATTTAATGTGAAAATTAATTTGTCTTGGAGGCATAATTCTCCAAGGCGTATCGTAATAAGAGTTTGATAATGTCCCACCATCTACTGGCAGACCAACATTTTCCAAACTTTGAGGCCCTGGATCAAGAGGATCTCCAGTAGTATAATAAATATCTAATGCATTCTTAATATCAAGAAGGTTATATATTGATGCACCTAAAGAAAGCTTAGTATTTCCAAGAGACATGTATTTAGAAAAAGTCAAATTCATATCTCTATAAGAAGGTGATCGTTCGGAATTTTTCGCACCCTGTTCCGCCTGATTACCAGAATAAATTATAGGCGTGTAAGGATATCCTGATTGATAAAAGCCTGTAAGTCCCATTCTAACCCCATAAGGCAATACGGTATATAGTGTTAAAGCAATATCATGAGTCCTATCGTATGACTGAAGATATTCTTGGGTAGGTGCAGGCTCACCAGTAGTCACTTTTGAATAAGCCTCCCAATCGTACGAACGATTTGCTTTCGCAATCGAGTATGTATATTGCAACATGGTATTTACAAAGTTACCCCTTTGCTCTAGGTTTAAATCAATTCCTTTAGCTGAACCATAATCATAGTTTCTAAAGACATTATAACTAAATACGCCAAAATTTTGCCTTTCAGTAGTTAACATCTGATCCATATCCTTTGCCCAACCAATAACTGAGTAAGCAAAGTTCCTACCGACTTGAACGTTAACACCGAACTCGTAAATAATAGAACGACTTGCGGTCATACCAGCATTTCCTACCAATGGTACAGATTGCTCAAAAATTTGATTCGGATTTTCTAACTGCCCTGTATTTATGAATACATTCCTGTATATTGGATTTTGATAATAGACACCGTAGTTAAATGTAAAATTTGATTTATCTGTTATTACATGACTAAATCCTAATCTAGGACTTATTTTGTATAAAAAGGATGTATTTGCAAATAATACATTTGCCTGAGGATTATATGAGTCTTCAATAATTGGCTCTTTATAGCTTTCAAAACAGCCAATACTCTCATCAAACTCCATACTTCCATTTCCCTCACCATAATCACCATCATTTGGTATACCATTGCAGCCATAATCATAAAAATCTTTTTTATCCCAATTTCCATCGTTATTGGCATCTAAATAAAAATATGGCGTATATGGTGAAATATTTCCATTTGGATCAGACCACATTCTTGTATTGTAATTTACGATATCAACTCTGGCACCAGCATTAATAACCATCCATGGTACCTCAATTGTATTATTTAAGTAAAATGAAATTTCCTCGGGTTCACGACCTCTATCAAATTCTTTATTATTATTTAAATCAAAGTAATCTTCACCATAATCCCATATACCATTATTCTCACCAGCGTCAGGAAAAACTAATATATTACCAGAAGTTCTAAGCTGATAAAGCTCATTATCGCTTATACCATCATTGTCAGTATCTAAATCATTACTACTGTTATTCAACCATTCCTCAGGACTGTAGCCAGTCATACTAAGCCATTCATCAGCAGTATAGTCTTGTGCTAAAATTCTATCACTACCAAAATCTTTAAAGTCTTCGGAAAAATCTTCTGTAATAGGATTATTTCTGTAGGGAGCCTGTACCTCATAATATTCAATTAAATGAGACTTTATACTCAATCCTAATCTAGCCTTCCATCTATTTGTTATTTGAGATGTAATATCAAACTTTAACTCGTTTGTGTATGTAGATGATTCATTATAGTAGTAATCACTACCACCAAATGCTTTAAACTCATTCCAGCCAAAATAATACAAGCTATCACCATGCTCATTATACACATAATCATTAAATGCTTCAATATCTAAATTACCACCCTCATCCATAAATTGATATGTATCATACATTAATTCATCTTGATGGTAGGCTCTATCATTTAACTGATTATAATTAACAAACATATCAGGAAGCAACCATGTTGAACCATCTCTATGTATTGCTTCTTTTAATAATGTTGGTCCATTCCATTCAGAATCACCTTGAGTCAAACCTTCGCATATATAGTTCTCCGAGGAAGGATTATAATGACATTCAGTACAAATTAAAGTTCCGCTAGAATTCACATCACAATCAGTAAAAGATTCACCGATTTCCCAAATTCCGTCACCGTTATCATCTTCCCAATCTTCCGCTGTTGACCAATCATATTTACCTGGCTTAGCTCCCATATACCAACCGCTCTTGTCATCATATTTTGTATAAACAATATTACCTCTATCAACTTCATAGGGGACCACATCTGCATCGTAAGGATCTGAATAGGGCCTATTGCCTGCTGCATGTTGCCATTCAAACCAATCAGGATATCCGTCCCCATCACTATCAGCCCAGCGCACTCCCTGAAACTGATCTTGCTGAAATCTTGATAACCTTAAATTATAAAAAGTTTTAGATGATAGTGAATGATTAAACTCAAAATAAAATCTTTTTGTATCTCTAAACAATTCATTCTGACCTTCATTCCAATATTGATATGTAGGATCAAATCTTTTCCTATGAGCATTACCCTGCCAATAAGAAAAATTTGTTCTTATTTTATTGGTTGGATTATAAGTAATCTTCGTAAAGATATCATTGACATTCTCAAATCCAAAAACTTGAAAACTTGATTTATCATCAAAAGGTTGTACTAAATTTTCTCTGTTAATACTATTACCCTTATCATTCTCGTTAAAGACATTATCATCAAACTCTAAAACTTTGTAATTTGAACTTGTCATCTGACCAGACATCCAATAAAAAAGTTTACCAGCCGACTCTGGAATCGGCACTCTACCTCCTAATCCAAAATTATAGTCATTGTATGCTTTTTTACGATCATACTCACTACCTAACTCGCTTGTTTCGTATTTAAATTTAAATGAAAAATCATCTCCACCTTTAGCAGTGTGATAATTTGCGACAGCTGACATTGCATCACCATATTCTGCAGAAAAACCACCAGGCTGAAAATCAAACTCTCTTACTGCAAACAGATTTAAGCGTGTACCATTACCAATACCACCAAAGACTGGATTTTTAATATACATTCCATCAATCATATAAGCAATTTCGCCAGAACGACCTCCTCGAACATGCACCTCTTCTAGCCCACGCTCTTCATGTCCAGGAATCCCCTGCTGACGACTCTCTACTTTTACAACACCAGACTGAAGAGAATATAATTCACTCACATCTTTTAAAGGTAATGACTTAATTGCTTCGCCTGATACTGTTTGTTTTGTACCTGTCACATCATGCTCAACCATATCTCTTTGGGCCTCGACAACAACCTCCTCGCCTGATATACTTTCGACCTGTAACTTAACATTCAGCCATTGAGTCTGATCCATTACAACTGATAGGTTTTTCACATTATGTTGCTTGTACCCAATCATAGCAAAAGTTACGTCATACTCACCTACTGGAAGATTTAATAGAATATAGTTTCCATCACCATCCGTCATAGTACCATAAGATGTTCCTGGTATATAAACCTGAGTACCAGGTAATCCTTCACCTTTATCGTCAGTAATGCGACCTCTTATTGTACCATCAGTACCGGCAATTAACAATGAGCCAGTTAAAACAATTGTGAAAATATGTTTTAAAATTTTCATATTGAACCCTTATTTATATTTTGGTGCAAATTTTACAATCCCAGAAGATTTTTTAGGAATAAAACGATCTTCCCCGAATTGATTGGCTAATTCATCTAAACTATTTAAAACGACTGGGCTTGAGGAATCAGATTCATTATACCTTTGCATTGTCCATTCATGCGCCGTAACCATTTCATAATCACCCCACTGGTATTCAATTAATTGCTTAATAATTCCATAGTTTTTAGCTAGCCAATATGTTTGCTTTTCAGTATATTTAACACCACTACCAATCATCGTCATCGATCCGACCTTGTTGACTTCAAAAACATTATCAAAAGATTTTAAATCAAATAATTCATTATTAATTGAAATATTTTCAATTTCAAAACTATCATGATATTTTACATCATAATATGAAGTTATAAAATATTCAGCAGAATTACCAGTAAACTCCCCCGAATCATTATAAGAATCATCAAAAAATATTGTATATTCATGCTCAACAACTTCACCATCTCTAAATGGTAAATAGAATAAAACTGAATCTCTATTGTCTGCATGTGATGTCCAGCCATTATCAATAAATTCCTCATTAACACCATCCCAAACTCCACCATAATAGTTAAAATATGAAGGGTATATCAATTCATAAAGAAACTGATCTTCATTTCTGTATATAAAGTATCCGCTTGAATTCATATTGATGCCATTATTTTGCCAACCGACAGTTGATTTCATTACGTTATAAGTATGACTATCGTCATTAATTTCATCAATTATATGATTCTCCAATAGCATGATTTTCTCCATATAGTCAGTATATGGCTTAACTACTGTATCTCTATATGTTTGAATTACTACAGGAGTTATTATTTCACCATTCTCAAGTGTATAAGTCTGATCAGGAATAAAACTTGTTAATGTATCACCATTAATATCTATTAATAAATTATTAGGTAGTTCACCAACAATAAATTCGCCACTACTACCAACCTCTGTGAGGAACATTGAAGAATCAAGCCCTAAAACTCCAACCTCATATTCAAAAATCAACGTATCTTTAAATGCCTGACAATCAATTCTAACAGAATCTGCAGAAATAACTACCGAGTCAGGCTCGCAAATTTCTGTAATTGTCGTATCATAGTCAGAAAGGTCAATATATGAATAAAAATCCTCCTCCAATGAATCAATAATAGAAGTTATCTTTGTAAAAACAATAGGATCTTCTACATAAATTAAATTTGAAGTTGAATCAAATTCAAATCCCAACTCCGCACCTTCACCTGTATAAGTGACAGATATACATTCTGATGCATTTTGAGCACAATCTTGATGGTCTATATCCTGAGAACCTATATACCTACCATATTCATAGCTCCACTCATAGTTTTTGAAGTCCTTGTGTTTGGGAGATGATACTACAACTGTACTTGCTAAAGTTGTATCATTATTTATAGATATTTCTACTCCCTCAAACTCCATGCTTTCAGAATTAAATAGTAAAGACTCAATATCATCAATCTCCTCAGACATGTATAGAGTTGAATCTCCACTTGAATTTGAAGCTACATAGAGCAGATACTCCGGAAATGTCTGAAGATTCAAGGTATCACTGTTATTGTACTCTGGATTATAATTGGTACGGTAAGATATGTTTAACTTCTTATCTAATTGAAAAAAGTAGTCTTCATAAGAACCCGCATAACCTTGAAGATCTTGGCTTAAGGTGTTTTGTAAACTATCTGTGTTATTTTCCGATACTTCATTGTCGCAGCCAACAAAAAATATAGTGAGGAATAGAAAAAAAATCTTTTTCAAAGCCAATGATCCCTTTTTTAAGTTTTATAAAATAGAATATGTAATACTTTAAAGAAATAGGAAATATTACAGTGTTTAATTTACTTATTTAGACCTTATTTTTCCAACATTATAAAAGGGAACGAATCAGTCAGTTTTTTATTTAAATAAAATAACTTTATTTACTTTTCTATAATTACTTCCGAGCTGTGCGGTTACTATATAAACGCCACTTGATAGGTCTGCACCATCAAGAATAACCTGATGATAACCTGCACTTATAAATTGATTATCTAAAAGGACTAAAACTTTTTGACCAAGGACATTGTATACCTCTATAGTTACGTCCGAAGCTTCAGGTAATGCAAAATCAAATGTTGTAGTTGGATTGAATGGATTTGGGTATGCATCACCAAAATTAAACTGCTTTGGTAATCCTAAATCTGTAACCGACTCTTCCTCTCCAAGGAATTGCGTATCGCTCTTAACCTCTTTACCTAAGGCTATTCTTACATTCCATGTGTATTCATCATCGATACCCATGTTGTCTAACTTTAGCATATCTGAATATGGAATATCTATGCATACGAGATTTTGATCAGTAGGGTCGGAAGTAATACATTCTCCTTCTATAGGGGTTAGATTACCATTTGCATCAATTTCCTGCAATGGATACATATTCATAGGTACCTTTATGGTGTTATATTGATACTCATCATCTATTCCTGATTCACTATCTAAAACCTTCACGTAATGTAAATGTATTTTAGCACTTTCATCCGTATTTACTGTCTCAGGATCATCTTCAGGTAAATTAGGTATATTTATTAAAGCATCGTTTGCATCTTGTATATTCCATTCAAATTTTACAATCCAATCATCTGTAGTATTTTCACTAACATTACTAGCATTGCCAATAATAGAAGTTAATTCCCATACGTATGCACCATCATACTTATATTCGCATTCCTGAACATCATTCAACCAGAAGCATTCTCCAGCAGATTCACAACTCTCCTGACTCTGCTGGGCAAATTCTTGAGAACATCCGCTGGAAATATTAATTTCATTCCAATTATATTGAATTGCCCTAAAGTCCTTATAAAATCTTAAATTATCCGGCGCTAACTGAGAATCTGCCCAATCAGCTCTTTGAATGAATAAATCTCCTGGATATGTTAACGTTGGAAAAGTTTTAAGATTATATTCGTCTTCACCAAATTTAAAATCATTATTAAAAATAGATGGATCACCTACTCCTACCTCAATATAATCACCACCATACTGATTACTTAATGCACCATCACTTCTTCTTGGTTTCATATTCAATCTTAATTTCCAATCAATCACGTCTAATGCACTTGTCTCTTCTAGGGTTGGCATTTTAGATGGCTCATAATAAACATAATATCTATGATTATTATCTATACCATTTTGAGTAATTTCTCCATCATTATTTAAATCACCGATATGAATCCAGTAACCATTAAAAGGTTCCAATATCTCAACATCATCGTATCTGTTTTCTTCAGCATTCCAGGTATTAAGTGAAGATGAAACTATTCCAGCTTCCTTTGCCTCTTGCCATGAAATTATTTCCTGCATCGTTTCTCCAGAAATAAACTGCAATGAAGTTTTATGAATTTTAGCAACTAATGGGTTTGTCAATAAATTCCATCCCTCAGTAATACTAATTGATTTATTCTTAAGCGTCTGCCCCGTTACTTTGAATAAGTTATGATATTGTAGCCATAAAATATTAGCCTGCCCAGTTAATAATAGATTACCAGAAGTTCCCAAATCATCAGTAATCAGCCACTCATCATTAAATTCACCTTCTAAAATCTCTGAGTCAATAAAATTCGCAAGAAATGACTCGTTAAGTAAAATATTTTCTTCAATATTTAATGGTAATCCAAACATAAACTTAGCACCTGCAGCACCAACATTATTCTCAAATGGATCGGAGTCTACTGTCCATAGCGGATGAATCAATGTATTTGAAGTCATAATTAATGGACTCAAGGTAGACACTTCAAAGAAATAATTATCACATATAGACTCTTCTTCTATCCACTTACAACTTGGATTACTATAACAACTATCGATATCAAGTATAGAACTACAATTCTGTCCATCAAAATCACCATGATCATACAATCTAAATCTAAAATATATATCATCATTATATACATTTGTACCAAAATTGCCATTTGAATCTTCTAAATATTCACTGTATAAATAATCATTAGACAAATCTCCATCATTGGCATATAATTGAACATAACCTTCATTGTCATTAATAATATAACCTATATCACCATTAGGCATAAGTTTATCTTCAATGTACTCTATAGATAAGTTGTTATTCATATCTAAATACGTAACATAGGAATTTGATGCAACAATATATTCATATAAAAATGCAGGCAAATCAACCCAATCACTATGACCATTCATTTGATTACTTTGATATGCAACTTCTATTCTATCTAAAAATGGTCTTGGATCTAATTCGCAAGATTGATCAACAGGATTCCAAATCCCATCAAAAACATCACATAAATCAATATCATTTATTGAATTATCAGCATTATCTGTTTGCAGTTCTTCGTTTCCTATTTTGTATCCTATAGAATCATATTCAAGAGAGTTTATAATATGAGGCTTAATAAAATTGCTTAATTCAATCTGAAACTGCTCTACAGTCTCTACGCATAATTCAGTTTGATTATCTGCATCTTCTTGATCACATGTTTCTCCACATATCATACTCCCCGCTAATTGACCATGACTATTTGCAGGTTTTATTTGGTAGCAATACTCTTCTCCAGGATACAACCCATTATCAATATAAGTAAATTGCTTTCTAGAAGATTCATTAGGTGCATAACTATAAAAATAATCATCTTCTTCATCAATACTCAATGTAGCCACTTCCATATAGATAGTCTCTATCGGATTTTGTGCATTAGGTCTTTTTCTGAAAATTTTATACTCAGTTGCAATGTGTGCATTTTCTGCTATTTGCGGAAAACCAAATGGCCAATTATCTGCCTCAATCCCTGAAACATCATTATCGTTATTAAATTCGGACTCCATCCAATTTAACTCAACATAGTATAAATCTTCAGTTAATTCCGCCTGGGATGCTATAACTGGGGCTGGAGGAGGTTCCATAGAAATATAGACTGTAATTGTATCAGTGGTTTTTTCAGTCTCAAAGTTTCCATAAGGATCAATTACCTCTATAACAATTTCATGCGTTCCTATGTCTAAATCATACCCAAACTCAGCTTCTTCACCTCTTAAAATACCATCAACATACCACCTATGTTGAAGCTGGTCGTATACTACCTCTTCATCATTATTTGTCCAGAAATCATTATCGCTAATTTCATGAACTAACAATGTATCATAAAATCCATTATTTTCTACAATGTTATCCGAATCATACAATGTAGTTAGTGCAACATCTCTGCGTCCATTTGGAAACAGATCATGCTCTGGAAGAAATTGATCTCCATCGCTAAAAACACCATCGCCATCATTATCATTAAATGGTTCACTAACAATTGTCCCATAAGGATAACCACAATTTGCATATATTTCAGGAGAAGCAGAATTATTATACCAACTTACACAACCTGAAGTATCTAAAGGAAACTGAATAAAGAACGTCTGTTCTCCTTCAGGTAGATGATAACTAAGCCTATCATTATAAAAATTCCCCAATCTTACATTAGGCATTTGATTAAACTCTGGTAAGACATGAATTTTAAAGCTTGCTGTATCTCTGTAATAATAATCATCTCTAACTACTAAACTAATATCATATATACCTGGCTGTCTATATATTTCTAAATTCTGAAAGGTATATGGATCACCAGCATCCCAAAACCCATTATTATTAGCATCTACGTATATATCACCTTCGTTATATTCTCCCAATGGCTCAGAATCAAATATTATAGTTTCTGGATTTTGTCCAATTAGCCAATCAAAGTATAATGTATCATGAAGACCTCCAGAAGGTGCAGTACTACCCTCTATCCCCCAATAAGCTAAACTTGTATTTGGATAATCATCAGCGTCTTTTGATGCATAGGTCCAGCTGCCATTCATATCAAGATCATCCCAATCCTCAAATTCTTGGTTATTTTCATCTAGGTCCATATATCCATTTTCATTAACATCTATTATATTTTCCCCAAAACCTCTTAGCCCAATGGAAGCCCAATCGGTATTAGGATCACCATCATGTGGTGGTATCCAAATAAAGGGTTGATATTCAAGCACTTCTTGATCTATTGATAAATACGAATAAAATTCTTGCGGTACTATATCAAATTCCTGTTCACTATTATTTATTGAATTGGCAATAAAACCATCTTCAAGATAATCACCATAATCTATCATAATTCTTGCGACGGGTTCCTGATTTAATTCAGGTGCAACAACAATTACTACTGTATCTTTAACTATATTATGATCTTGCAGAATATTCATCTCTCCATCATCCCAAACACCTCTATAATAGGTGTCTGTTACAATTAGCTCTAAATGATAATAGTTAGTGTCAGTATCATATTGATTTCGCAATGTTATCTCAATAAATTCAGATTCAGAATTATCAAAATCAATACTTGCATTTCCATCAAGAAGATTCCAGTCAAATGCAATATCATCTTTTGGTAAATCTAAATCTTCAGATAGAGATCCGTCTAAAAAAATATAAATTGGATTTAAATCTCCTAAGCCATTATGGGGTATTTGAGTAAATACTGTATCAACATCCTCTGCTATGATATTTCCATCTAATCCAAGACCATTACTTTGTGATATTATCGCAACTGGACTTCTATTATCCCCTGTAATTGCAGAAGTCTGAGTAGTATAAGGTCCAGAACCTGCAACATTGTTCCCCCTGACAGTATAAAAATATTCAGTTTCATCCAATAATCGTCTAGGATCATCAGGATAACCGAATACAACTATTTCGTTATTGGTAAACCAGTCATCATTTACACTTATATCGGCACCTAAATCAACATAATATTCTTGTTCTAGCCCATCCATTATCATAGAATTTGTTGTATCTTCACCGAAGATAGACATATTTCTGAAAATATCATAATTCTCTGGCGGAAATATTCCGTCATCTGTAGAACAGCATTCATCTGGCTCATCCCAAAAAACTGTAATCTGCCTGTAATCACCTATAGCTTCTAGCCCTTGACGAGCCTGAGGAGGTTTGTAACCTACAGTAATTGCAAATTGCACTGTATCCATTGGCTGAACAAATAACTCTTCGATAGTTTCATTACACAATTCATTCTCTGTACCGCTCAGGGTTAAAGGGCAGGTCCCATTACTCATATGAACACCTGAATGACCGTCGATAACAAGTTTATCGAGCACCATTATAGGGTCATCAACAAAGTCTCCTCGAATAAAGGTAAAGAACTTTAATGTATCTTCGTTTCCGTTTGGATTATCTTCGTTTATTTCAGTCTTAATATCAAATGAAATCTTTAATTCTCCTGGTGAATCAGTGACTATATGCCCAAGCCAGGTCCTGGGATTGCTCTGGTAATATTCTAATTCCCTTATATCTTGTGTAAACTTATTTAAATTAAAACTATTTTGCCACATACCTTCATTTTCATGGGGAAAATAAAGCTGCACCCATTGATTCGGTGGAGTCATTGGTTCTGGTAGATCAAATCTAGGATCATATCCATCTGTAGCACCAATATCATGTTCATCTATATCAAATATATCACCTTCATCATATATTCCATTGAAATTAACATCCGTATAATTTTCATTTGGATCCCACATGCCATTACCACCAGATGAACCAATAATATTTGAGGTATCATAAACTGAATAAGTATTTGAAACTTCAAGCTCAACATCAATATCTATTTGCCAATTAAATAAAGGTTGCGGTTTACCACAAATAATTTTAGAATGCTCAGACTTTCCTTGACTATGTTCTGCTACTACAGAAAAACAATAATACTGACTATCATCTAGGTTATCATCAATCACCAAACGATTTTGAGTTATACCCATAGGACTCTGTGGGTTAGGCTCAGAACAATTAAAATACTCAGAAACTTCTTCATCTAATTGAAAAACTTTATCTCCGTTTGAGTCAAACCAAAAAGCCTCAACATGCGACGTAGTAGTTTCATCCTCAAGAATAACATTTTCAAAATAGTATGTATATGATACACACTGCTTATCATATATCCATTTACGCCCAGTATCTTCACACTCTTCCTGATTTAATATATCTAGATTATTATTACAATACCCTGTTATATTTTCCTCTTCACATGGTGGATTCTCCGGCTCGCATTGATTTTCTGGATCAGCTATATTTGAAGGCCATTTATAAATTGTATAATTATAATAACCATCTCCACTGTAAGGAATTGGGTGTTCCCAATTTAATTCAATACTTTGTAATCCAACGCGTAAATAATAATCTTGAACTTGATTCATAGGATCAGTGGTAACTTCGATTATTTGGGAAGGGTCACCTTCTACGCCTCCACTATTTACAGCTTTAACGTAATATGTATACTTTCTGTCTGATTCCAAGCCATCATCTAAATATTCTTCTGATACAATATTTATTGGATTATCCTCATCTCCGTTCCTGTATAAATTGTAAGATTGTGTATGGTCATTATCTGGCCGGTTCCATGTAAGCAAAACCTGACCTTCACCTGCAACGGGAATTAAATTGCTTGGAGGGTTTGGCAGTGGTTCATCACACAGCTGTAGTTGAATCTGGTTTTGGTCATAATTTTCACCACCTGAGTAAGACATATAGAGATTCTGAATCTCATTGTAACCGTTCCATGCATATACATAAACTTCAACTGGTAATCCCCATATTGATACATCATAGTTATCTCCCTCAATCACATATGAGTTGACATCAACAACCTCAATAGCACCTGCAGGAGCACCCTCAAATTCAACAACTATACGATATATCCACTGAAAATTTGGATCAGATGTTACTATCGGGTTTGTTGTTGGAGTCTCCCATGTAAGCGTTATATCATTTCCAGACTCACTATTATATAGTGGATGCTCTGTAGAGTCACAATAAACAGGCTCATTCCCATCTACAATCATATTGCCTACATATGCTTCTAATATTAATTCTGATACTTCATACCCACAATCCAGACAATCTTCTTCATCAGAAAGTGCGCAGGGAGCTGTAGCATCAAGATTCTCATTGAAGGCATCTTCATCTTCACAGCCAAAAATATTTTGAGCTTCTAATTTTAAACCATCAACATTATTGCTTGCATAAAAAAATTGATCTAATGGAATATTTTGACTGACATGACCATCTGTTTGACTCAGTAAATCTACTTCACCAAATGCATTCGCATTTGCATCATATACCTTGAATCTAAACATATTTCCTACAGCACCATTTGAAGGATAATTACTTACTTCAGACTCAGCAGTAGAACCATCATTACCATAAATTCTTAAGCCTGTAAGATCATTTTCATTCCTACCAAAATAAGTCCAACCTACACAATCTTCTGTCAACCATTGATCATCACTATAAAAAATAAAAATAGCATCAGCATCACCTGGATTTAAGGGACTTAACATCTGCTCCACATCTCCACCAGTGGGCTGATATCCAAGACTATATTCAGCTAGAACACCTTCAATATCGTCAATTTCAAGAGATTCTATATACAAGCTTTGATATAACGTTGTTTCATAAAAATAAAGTCCTGTGGGCTCATGAGTGTATTTTTCTTGAGCCAAAATCGTACTTGCTATTAAAAATAATATAATTATAATATTTTTTTTCATTATGTTAAACAAATTCTTTTATTATTTAATTTAAAATTAAAATTTTGACATATGTAATGTTTACTTAATTCGTCCATTTTAAAAATGATATTCCTCACAAATTATTTTATTAATAATAATTTTTGAGTTGCATTATTATCGCCCTGCTTAACCTTTAAAATATAAAGACCTGAAGCTTGATATGACGCATCCCAGCTTAATTGATGGTATCCTGCAGGCATAAAGCCATTATGAATTTCTTTAATTAATTGCCCTGTAACATTGTAAATATTAATATTTGCATAACCATCATTATTTAATTCAACTTTAAAACTTGTTACCGGATTGAATGGATTTGGATATGCTTGACCTAAATTAAACCTTAATGGAACACCTAGACTTGAAGCAAGTGGATTTTGGCCAACTACTAAAATGAATGAACCATACGAAGATGTATTTAAAACAGTGCTATTTAAAGTCTTCATATTCACAACCTTACCTTCAAAATATAAATTAATGTCAATATCATCATTTATTTCTTCAAAATGCCATGACAACTCTAGCGGTGATTCAGGTAAATTATTTTCAAAATTAATTTTCCATACTTGACTTTGGTGTTCATTAATCATAGATTTGATACTTGAATAATATAAATTTGACTCTGCAATATTTCCATTTTCATCGATTTCCCCAATGAAATTTTCTTCAATAGCTAAATTTAATACAGCTTCATCTGTAAAAGGTGGAAGTTTAACCTCATCTTCACCATATTTAAATCCATCCTTCGAAGATTGTCCTAAGCCAACAACAATCCTATCCCTATAATTATTATCCTCGATTTTTGCTGTTAATTCTAACTCCCATACATCATTCTCAACGACTTTACCCAGCTGCTCAAAGTCATGAGGTCTAATTTTTAACAACATATCTCCACGAGCCGCATGTAAGAAATAACCTTCAAATGGATAAATTGAATTTGTTGTATAATAGCCAGACTCATATCCATAAATATTTGGCTGAACAAATCCGTAACTCACAGCTTGATCATATGTATAATTTGAATTATCTTCCAAGTGGATGACCTCAAAATTATATTTTGTAATCGGTCGAACTAATGTATTAGAAATCAAATTCCATCCTTTATTTAATTTTATATCTGCTATTGAATAATTTCCACTATTTATATCACTAATATCATATTCAAGGAAATCTGAATTGATTACAGGATCTCCATATATAGTTAGATTACCAATAGATGTATTATTTAGATAATAACCTCTACCCATCTGCATATATAAATCTGAAAAAGAGCCGCTTTGAGCAAAAGAAATCCAATCATATGCCCAATCACCAAACCCGTGTGGCTCTTGGAACGCATCAAACATTCTTGGGATATACGGCTTAACGGGTGGCCCAAATAAATGCCACCCAATATCGAATATCCGAGTCACTTTATTTGAAGAAAGCGTAAATGAACCATCGCTGACATCTTCTATCATTGTTACAGAACTATTCCATCCATTTGGAGGGGTTTCGTTATAGATATCAAAATAATCACCTCTGTCATATGCAACGATTTTAACAAGTGTATTATGATTAATTTCAATACCTTCTCCTTTAATGTAGGTTGCATCTTCCACTACATCTTGAATAATGTATTGATCACCTTGATTAAAAATCAATTCGGGATCTGAGTCTAAAGTAAAATCTATTTGCGGGCTGATTGCATATGCATCTTGAGTGTATTCTTGCACTGCGAGATCCTGATTAGAGGCATCTTCAGAATAACTATCTAATTCTACTAACTGAGCAAAACATTTATCAATGCCGTCATAAACCCATTTATGCCCCATCGCCTCGCACGACATTGGATTGAGGTATAACTCTAAATTTATATCCTCACACTCATTGTTACTAGATTCTCCATCTGAACATACAGCTTCAATATTTTTCTCATAAAAGTTCTCTGCCTGCTCCCACGTTTGACCATTATCATGAGAAACATAAATATTGATTTTTTGAATATTCTGTACTGAAGTCATTTCCCAGTCTACAGGAAATGCTCTAATAATCTCCTGCCCCAAACTTGGATCATAATAGGAAGAAGCCCAAATCTCAGTCCCATTAGGTGATACTAGGCGTATTGTAGGCCTGTCTGTCGTAGAAATAATTTTATCATCACTTGGCACTCCTGCTCTTCCATGACTATTCAACGGTATGATTTTATATTCATAAGTCGTAGATGGGTTTAATCCATTATCTATATACCTAAATTCAGTCTGATCTATAGTTTCACGATTTACTATACTTAATAATTCATTATTCCTATAAATTTCATATCTGGCTGCATTCAAATTATATGGGTACATTTCAATATGCTGCAATAAAGAGTCATCATATCCTAAATCAGAATATTCATCACTTAAGTTTAATAAATCTGATGCTTCCCAAGTAAGCTCGATATAATATAGGTCCTGATATGAATTAAAAGAATTAACCTTATCAGGCAATGGCTCTTGATATACCGTAATAACTTTTGTGTCACATGCCTCTGCTCCATATGGATCTGTAGCACATAATGTTAATTCATGGTCACCTTCAGGCAGTATAAATTCTTCTTCAATATTATTACTTCCATTATGCCATGATATGCTTAATGTATCAACTATATTATTAACATCATTATCAGCATCAGTTATTATTGGATAGCATTCATCTTCTGGATTATCACATTTATAACTGTAAGTACTTTCATATTCTGGCTCTATAAATACAATCTTATCTTGACCTATGCTTACTACAGGTTCCTCATTAGGCTCTTCTAAAATTAATATTATCATTTGCGAAGTATCCTTATAACCATAAGAATCTTCTATAAAAATCTGAACAGTATCTACTCCCGGCGTAGACCTTGTTGTCAAGACATCTAGGTTAATTGCTTCAGACCAATCGTAATATCCATTATTATTTAAGTCATTAAATGGCTCGCCATAATCGAATATCCCATTATTATTTGCATCTATATAGGTTTCAGGAGGTGTCGTCCTGTTCCATAAAGTGTATATTTCATCTAATTGCTCATCGTATTGGCCATTTTGATTTATATCGGTATAAATCTCATCTAAGTCCCATAGACCATTATTATTGATATCAGAAAAGCTCTCCCCACCATCCAAGTCATACGATTTATTGACTAATTGAATGTTTGCAAAATTTGTAATAGGATTACCATCATGTGGTACTCTCCAAATCGGCCCAATTTGATTTTCAGCCTCCCAATTCCAATTTAAAAAATCATTCACATTATGCTGAACCCATTCACCATCAGTTTGTTCGCACTCATCTTGGTTAGTGATTACAGAATTTTCTTCAAAATTATATATAATTGTATCACCAGCCATACATATATAATCTACAGACTTAACTAGATCGCCAGCTTCATTGTAAGTCCTAGTTACATCAAGGAAGGAAACAGGGCTTAAATTGCTCTCAGGTAAGATAGTTATCTTAACCGTATCCCTATTTACACTAAAACCATTATTCTGAGTCAAGCCAATTGGAAATGTATCTGTTACAGCTAGCTCAAATTCATAAACGAGAGGTTGAGAACTTAATGCCAACCCTGCTTGAAAGGTTGGCTCATGAACTGCTGAGTCTATTAATGATTGAATACTGTAAGTCTCAGATAAATCAGCTATACTATCACCCGAAATTTGATTCCAATAAAAGCGTAAACCTAAACCTTCAGGGTCAAAGCCAGATCCTCTCAGAGTAACTTCTACGTTTGATGAGTTTGGATTTCCGTCATGAGGAGTTAAATATGTATTACCACATCCATAATCATCCCATACACATTCATCATCATAAGAACTACCAGCGTATGCATTTGGCGACAAGTTATCAAAAGTTTGAACACTTATTTGGGATGATTCTCCTTTTCCAGAATTATTTTTACCGCTTAAAATGAAACTATATTCTGTTTCATAAGATAAACTTCCAACCTCTGGATGTGAATAAGAAAGTATATCAGTAGAAAGTTCTACATCCTCCGAACCATCATTAAACTCTATAACGTAACTTGTCTGTGGATATCGTGATGAAATTGAATTACAAATCTCGACGTCATTATGCAACACACACTCATCATGGTTCTCCCAGCTTAAATCTATGAAAGGACGTAAATTAAATGGGTCTGACTGTGTATTATTTGCCATTCCAATAAAATTATCAATTTCAACCGGAACCATATTACCAACAATAAACTCCATATCATATTCAGTCCAACCATTTATCTGTATTGTAATTCTAGTATTATCCTCAATTTTATAATATTTAATTTCATCAAAAGCTATTAATTTTAAAAATACAGGGCAATAATTTGCATCTGTTTTATTAACTGGTGCATCACCATAGAAGTTAATTAAATCAAAATCAAGTGTCGCAAAACCAGGCATATTTGAGATTAACTGTGCATTAAAAATGGCTAAATCTTCTTCTGAATAGTTATCAAAAGCATACTCTTCATCATGACGACTTCTTACTTCCTGAGTATAATGACTTCCCCACCCTATTTGATCCTCTTCCCAATCTTCTCTTAAAAAATAAAACTTCACAAAATCTGACGCTGATGGTGGCTCAACAATGTCTAGATTATTATCGTAATAATTTGTCGCCTCATCAGCAAAGCCAAAAAAATTATTTTCATCATCTACAGGAATATACCCATAACCTAAATGATTTACTTTTACCTGAAAACCCCAATCAGCACCATCGCCATCAGCCGTAGTAGATACAATAAAAGGTGCTCCTTGAATCTGTCCGTATCCAGAAGTAGCAGTTATTATAAATTCATATGAAGATTGAGCGTTTAAACCAGAAACTAACGCAGAATTCTCTGTTGTTGAAATAATTGAACCTATACCAGTTTGGAAAATTTCATATGTCCACTCCTGAAGATATGTACCATAATTTGGAGCAGAGTCCCATAAAAGCTCAATACTATAAGGATAAGAAGTCGTATCAACATCCATAAAACCACCTATTGGAGCTTCAGGAAAATCTAAAACTACAATATTCTCCGTGTCTAAGCTATAGGAAGAGTTCTGCTCTTCATTAAAAGAATTTAAATTAACTGATGAAATTTTAGCACTATAAGTTTTACCTGCACCTAAAGGATATAAAATTGCAGAAGACATTCCATTTTCAGTTGAAATAACTATGTCAGAACTATCGCCTGACGCTCTAAACTCAATTAAATCCTCCATATTATTTATATTAGTAAATACAATATTGTAGTAATCTGCTTGATAGGCATTATTCCAAGACAACTCCACATAGCCTTCACCCGAATCATCAACTATAGCTAGAGTATTTGGTACTTCGGGGACTGGTCTTTCATCTGAATTCAGAGTACCACTTACTTCAAAACCATACAACTCATCATAAATATCCAAAGCGCAACCATATGCAAAAATTGAATAACCAACAGAATTATTCCACCCAATATCATAAATAATTGAATTTGCAGATGTAGTATCACAGTCCGATGAATTATCTAAACATACTAAATAACTCCACTCCGTACCCTCAGGGCAGCTATCAGATTCATTCCATGAAAGTTCTAAATTAGAAGTTGAATATATTTCTGAATTTACAATTTCTTCTATCACAATAAACGACGTATTTATATCAGTTGGAGCATAAGTACAGCAAGAGTCATTATTACCGCCTACCTCTCCCAAGCAATCTGAACTTGTATCGACATAGTTTGTGGCTCCCTCAACATTACATCCCATAAACTGGCAGCAGCTCATATCTAGTATTCCAGGATTTCCTGAACAATCATATAATTGACCAGTATAATTAGGGCCATTTTCTACAAAATTACCTGCAGTTGGATCATTGCATCCTACAAATCCGCAAGAATCATCATCAATTGTAGCATCTAAGTTATAATTTATAGCATCTTCATTGGTACATCCAGCATAAACACATGACTCATCATCCTCAACAGCAGAGCTATCGTAATTATCGGCAGAGCTGTCCATACAACCACCATAGCCACACAGTAAAGAGTTACCACTAGCACCGAAAGGTGTGAAATTCACATAATAACCATCAGGCCCAGCAACTACATTACAGACAGGATTACCTAAAGGAAAATCTGTTGGCTCTCCAAATAAAAATCCATCACTACTCTGAAAATCACCATCTCCTACAACCTCCAAAGCACCAAATAAAGTGGCAGTCCCAACTTGTAAAGGTGAAGAGGCAATATTATAAAACATAACCCCTTCACTAACATCAAATAAATTAAATGTTACTACTGGAGCAAAGGCAGCGTTAACTTGTGGATAATCTTCTATACCACTGGTAAGTCCATCATTTAGCTGTATACCTAAAGTCACTCCCCCATTAACTACTGGTGCATAAGTCCAGCCAACACATATACCATTGTAAATTGCACCAACTATATCGCAATCATTCCCAGGACAACTCCCTGATACACCACCTTCCTGACCGGAATCAATTTCTACTCCATCGATATTGATTGAGTCGAATATAATAAATGCATTAGTCGTAGATTCAATTGTATTCCATTCAAATCCAGGACCATAACTCGGATAATAACCACCACCAATCAAAATTGATATTGCGGCAAAAAATGATATATATTTATGTATTTTCAAAATTTTATTTAACCAGTATTATTTTTTCTGACAAAATAGTATTTCTAAATTGAGCCTTGATAAAATATAAACCGCTGGGACTCTGTTCGGCATTCCAATTAAATTGATAAGAACCAGCAGCCAATTTTTCATTAACAATTGTTTCTACTAATTTCCCTTTAACATCATATATCCCTAAATGAGTAAATTCATCCACTGGGATATTTATGTTAAAATTAGTCACAGGATTAAATGGATTCGGATATGCTTTTTTAATACTAAAAGAAACAGGACTTTCATGAAAATCCTGCCCTTTAAGCATATTAATTTCAGTTACTAGCAAATTATCCCATGGGTCTATTTTCCCGTTCAAGTCTAATATATCTCCTTCAATATGCCTGTAAATTTTTAATTTAATATTATCTCCAGTTTCACAAAAACCACTTGTTTGCCCTGAAAAATCCTTACCCATTACAGGCAATACGGTATATTCTCCCTCCCAATACGTGGAGCCTACTAAGATGTCACCATTATAAGCTAAAACTATATCATTTATTTTCGGTTGATTGCCGTCAATTTTTATATTTCTTATTAAATAAAAAGCCTGCTCAGTAGATTGGGTGAACTTGAAATCTGAAAGCATCTGTTTTGCCAGTATAGGTTCTGAGGTAGTAGTTGAACCATTGACATCTGAACATTGACTAAAACCCCACCTAAAGTCAATATTACTATTTGAAATATTAACCCAATATCCCTTACCTTGCGTAAGGGTATTTAAATTACCAGACCATCCATTTACCGTATTAAACAGTCCTACGCCTTGTCCTAAGATGAAATTAAAATTTTGATCAGCAAATCCCGTACCATCTTCATTGGAACCTCCTAGTGCTTCTAGCGTAAGGGCATTATCATCCCCCCATTTATATGATAATAAATTGTTTCCGAAACCAATTTCATATGATGTACATGGTTCTAATGCTGAACTAAACTCAATTGTCCAGTTATGAGAGCCTTCAACATTCAACCAATAGCCAGACGTTGGCGAAATATTATTTAAATTCCCAGACCATCCGCCGGATGTATTAAATAAGCCAAGTCCCTGACTAAGCAAAAATGCAACATTTGGACCTTCAAAAATTAAGCCTTCCAAGAGATTTTGAGAGCTATCGTCTTCTAAATAACCAGGGAAACTAATTAAGTTGTTTCCAAAGCCTAATTGGTGAGTAAATGAAAATCCATATTCGCATGAACCGTCATTTAAAGTAGCCTCAGAATTATAGGTTGATGTTTCTGGGTCTGTACAACCACAGAAATCATAATCAACACTACAATAACTGCAATCTGCTATACCAGCATTTGGATTAAAATTTGAATCATAAGATAAAGGACAGCCTGGCTCTTGGTCGAAACAAGTACTTTCACCAAATAAAAAGCCATCACAACTCTGGTAATCTTCATCTCCATTTATTTCAAGATTCCCAAATAAATATGCTGCTCCAGTTTGTAAAGGAGAAGAAGCAACGCTGTAATATGTCCTATTTTCACTCGCATCATAAAAATTAAATGAAACTATTGGAGCAAATGCTGCATTAATAGCAGGGTAATTTTCTGTCCCAGCAGTTGTACCATCATTTGTTTCAATCGCTATTGTTATACCATTATTAATTTCTGGACAATAAGACCAGCCGACACTTTGACCATTATAAATTGCTGTTAAAATATCACAATCACCATCAGGGCACTGGCCATTAGAACCACCCTCTAGTCCTTGGCTAATCTGTTCGCCCTGAAATGTAATCTCATCAAAAATAATATATGACTGAACTGTAGAGACTATTGGGTTCCATGCGCAACCAGGTCCATAACTTGGATAGAATCCTTGAATTCCATTACAACAGTCTGCATATTCGCATACAAAAGAACCATCTTCACATTCAAAACTTGCATCCGGACCATTGCACACTCCACACTCATCAAGTTCTAGCCCACTATTTGCTACTCCATCACAACCTGCGCACGTAGAATTATTACCACCACACTCACCACATTCATCAAAATATAGACAACCTCCATCATTCAAAGTAGCCCCTTCATCATAATTACATGCAAAAGCCAGAGTGCAGCCCTCTATTACAATGGATTCATCAAATGAATAGACAATGTAAGATCCAAATCCTGGTCCATCACCATTGCATGTCCACGTTCCATCACTATTATCAACACAATCTGCTCCTAGGGCAATAATCTCTCCACCCTCAGATATATAACCTAAATCATAATCATTTCGTTCTGGCTCAAACGTTATCTCAACATCTAGCGTTGCTCCTTCAGATAAATCTACAGTAACACCATTTTCATCAGTCGCCTCAAAAGAAATACCTTCAAACACTTCTAAACCAGCTTCTGCAGACGAGGAGCTATCAATAATGTCTTGAATTTGATTCTCCGAAACTTCAGAGGCTTCCAAAGTAACTTCAGTACCTTCCGGAATATCCAACGCACCTGCAGGTATATCAATATTCACTTCTACTTCTTCAAAAATCACCCCTGGAAGATCAATATTAACACTACTATCATAAAACGCCAATTCTTCCGGTTCATCAATATCAATAGGTGGGAATTGACATGAACCATCATCTAAAATTGCCTCTTGATTAAAATTATCTGCATAAACATCTGTACAACCAGAACATGACGAATTATCGCCACTACAAACACCACATTCATCAAATTCTGCACCACCGCCACATATACCCAAACAATCCTCTTCAGCATCTCCATTCACAACACCTAAGCAGTCAGTACAAGAAGAATTATCACCATTACATAAACCACATTCATCTATAATACCTTCACACAAAATTAATGATGAAATCACATCAGGTAGTAATTCTCCAAACTCTCCGTCGCCGAAAGAAAACTCAATTTGTGGAATAATTTCTTCCCCATCTCTCCATATACGTACTTCCATCGAGTTACCTGAAACAAAGCCAGGCAAAACACCTCCACCACCAAGACATGGAGCCGTAGATGAGCCAATAGGAATAATCTCAAGCTGACTATTACTCCAAACCCCAGCACCTACCAATAATTCTCCATAGGACTCATCGCCACAATCTGAATTTGGCAAAATTCCTGCTAAATCAAAAACTCCAAGTTCATCCCCAGCCTGCAATTCATTAATTGTGTCTTCAAAAATAATTAATTGACTTATACCCGTTTCTTCTATTTCAACGTTATAATGACTATCATTCAAACAGTCGTTTTCACCACCACATACACCACAATCATCAATTTCTGCATCACCATTAGGAACACCTGAACAATCTTCGCAAGTACTATTATCTCCTCCGCATACACCGCATTGATCGCTCTCTAAGACAGAATCGCACTGATTATCGCAGCCAGTCGGACCAGGCTCGTCGCAACCGCAGCCTAAATCTATGCTCCCATTACAATCACAGCTATCTTCAGGTATACCAGAACCATTACAAACGCCACACTCGTCATAAAATCCAATACAATCATCTACATCATCACATAAACCATCTTCATCTAAATCGTCACAACCGTCTTCTATAATATAATATTCTACATCAAATGCAACACCAGAGGGGTTCGACATAACAATCCCACTTAAACCTGTTGCCTCACCAGAAACAGACAAATTTGTTAATACTCCACAACCAGAATCGATAGAAGCACCAGAAAACGAGAATCCGAGCACAGTAGTATTGCTCGCATTAACAACAAAACCAGCCAAGGCAGCATCACCACCTGAAGAACTGTTAACAATTGCATTATCAATATTAAACTGAAATCCACCAATATCTGACTCAACATTGTACCAAACTTCACCATCATTTAGATAGATATGATCTGCAGGCAATTCGCAAGGCGTATTAACTGAGTAGGCTAAACTGACGAAAACTAAAAAAATTACAGTAATTTTAATTCTAAAATTTGTGTTGATGTATCTTATCATTTTTTTCCCCTGTGTTGTGTTGCTAGTCATTCTTTTTTTAAAACCTGAAAACAACAATTACAATTTATTACATCACCTTCTTATTTTCCAAGCTCAATGCTAAAAATTTATACTAATATCTATTATTAAAACTGTTCTGTGATACTAATCACAGTCATTTAATAGTTATTAATTATTATTTTAAGGCAATTCTTTTACTCAAATATCTGCTCTAATAACCCGCGAGATTAGTTTTATAGAAACAGCTACTTCATTTGTAACTTTAATAAAGTCATTACGATAATTCACGTATTAATTTTTATTTTTACTAAGTTGACCAATTTCAACTAACATTTCTTGAAACCATCCTACTTCAGGATTAAATGGCTTTCCACCTTTAATTCTTTCAAACTCAATACATCTTAGGTCGTTGTCGTTTTGCTCATCTATACCAACTACTCCACTCTGATTTTTTACAGCTGACTTCAGTGCTAAATCTGCAGATTTAAAAATCAATTTTAAATCTTTCTCACATGGTTTTGCTGACCTAGCATAGTATCCACTTTTCTGTACTAATGTTTTTTCAGCATCAATTCTCTGTGAAAATTGCTTAGCGAACCACTTTCCAGGATTTATTTCATCAAGCCTTACATGTCCAAAAGCATCTTTATTAACTTTTTCTCCTCGCGATTCCATTTCTGAAGTTATAGATTTTAGGCCGGCTCCCTCACTTAGAAAAATATTTACAGAACCTTTCTTATCTAACATCATTCTTAGTCTAGAAACTTCCTTTTCTATATTCAGCTCGATTTCAGGGATGTATATTGCATCAATATCCCATCTTTCTCTTTCAATTAAAATTTCAGGTAAAAACGTTTCTGCATCTAAAATCTTTTTATATTCTAAAGCAGTCGCCGCAGTGAGCCAGCCGCAATTTCGTCCCATAACCTCATGTATAATCAGACTTCTGCTATTTGTCGTGTTCTCATTTGCAATATTTCTAAAAAAGCTAGCACCTTGTTCAGCGGCTGTCCAAGCTCCTAGTGTTTGTTTTATTGGGTAAACATCATTATCTACCGTTTTCGGTAAACCAACAACAGTTAGATTGTAATTATTTTCTTCTAAATATTTTGCAAGATCAGCGGCGGTTGTATTTGTATCATCGCCTCCAATTGTGTGTAAAATATCGACTTCATCATCTACTAACTGCTTTGCAGCTATTTCAAGGGGCAATTCACCCCTTTTAATATAGCCATTATTGATACAATCATCAATATTAGTTAATTTTACTCTACTATTTCCAATTGGACTTCCTCCAAAATTATATAAAACTTTTGAATTAATTTTAACCTGTTCGGTGAAATTAATCGAGTTACCCATTAATAATCCTTTATAACCGTTCAAATATCCTATCATTTTTGAGTCTGGGAATTTTAGGTAATATTGTTCAACTAATCTTCCAATCGAGGCTGATAAACAAGGAGCAAGTCCTCCTGCTGTTAAAAAGGCAATTTTCATTATTAAATTTAGTTTTTATTAAAGTCTCAAATTTAAGTTAAAACCTCTATTTGCACCTAGTTTTATGCAGTTTTTTTTAGGATTTTATTTGAATAAAAAATATTAATCTCTTTTCATAGAATTTACTTTTCATGGTAATTTTACATAAGTGATTATAAACTAATTTGCTATAAAAGGAATTTTAATGAATCCTATCAACAATGAATATGATACAGACCCACAAGAGACGCAAGAATGGCTTGATTCTATAGAATCAATTATAGAGTCGGAAGGAATAGATCGTGCGCACTTTTTAATTGAAAAAATAATCTCTTTTGGTCGTAGAAATGGCTTGAGAATGCCCTTTAAGCCATACACTGACTATGTTAATACTATCCCTCTTTCGCAGCAAACTCAATTTCCTGGAGATAGAAAAATTGAAAGGCGAATTAAATCACTCATTCGATGGAATGCTATGGCAATGGTTGTTAAAGCCAACAAAGAACATCACGGGATTGGTGGACATATTTCGTCTTATGCATCGGGAGCAACCTTACTTGAAGTTGCATTTAATCATTTTTTTAAGGGCAAAGATAATCCTAAAGGCGAAGATATGGTTTACTTCCAAGGACATGTAACTCCCGGGGTTTACGCTCGTGCTTATTTAGAAGGTCGTATAAGTTCAAAAAAACTTCACAATTTCAGACAGGAGCTTGCAAAAGAAGGAGGACTTTCTTCATATCCTCATCCTTGGCTTATGCCAAACTTTTGGCAATTTGCTACAGTTTCAATGGGTCTTTGTGCTTTACAAGCAATTTATCAAGCTCGATTCCTCCAATATTTAAGTGACCGCAAGATAACTAAAAAAAGTGAGCGTAAAGTATGGGCGTTTTTAGGTGATGGAGAGATGGATGAACCAGAATCTTTAGGAGCCCTAACATTAGCATCTAGAGAAAAGTTAGATAATCTTATATTTGTAGTTAATTGTAACCTGCAAAGACTTGACGGACCAGTTAGAGGTAATTCGAAAGTAATCCAAGAACTAGAAGGTGCCTTTAGAGGTGCTGGATGGAATGTTATTAAAGTTATTTGGGGTTCCGATTGGGATTCAATTATTGAAAAAGATAGCTCAGGACTTCTTGTTAAAAGGATGAATGAACTTCTAGATGGTGAAGCGTTAAAATATGTAGTAGAAGGCGGTGAATATGTTAGAAAAGAATTTTGGGGTAAATATCCAGAATTACTTCCATTGGTCGAACACTTATCAGATGACGATCTTAGTAACCTTAATTTGGGAGGCCATGATCCTGCTAAAATATTTGCAGCCTACAAAGAAGCAGTTAATCACAAAGGTCAACCCACAGTAATTCTTGCTCAGACTATTAAAGGTTATGGCCTTGGAGAGTCTGGTGAAGGAAGAAATATCACTCATCAACAAAAAAAATTAAATGAGAAAGAATTGATTCAATTCAAATCAAGGTTTGATATTCCAATGTCCGATGAAGAATGCGTGGATGCGCCATTTTACAAACCTAATGATGATAGCGAAGAAATTAAATACCTTAAAAACAAGAGACAAAATTTAGGCGGTTTTTTACCTCAACGTTCAAGTATATCAGAAAAGTTAAATATACCTAAATTAGTAGATCTTAAATCTCATTTAGCAGATAGTGGGGATAGAGAATTCTCCACAACTATGGCTTTTGTCAAATTAATGGCTAGTTTGTTAAAAGACAAAAATATAGGTAAAAATATTGTTCCAATCATCCCTGATGAAGCTAGAACTTTCGGAATTGAACCTTTATTTAGACAATATGGAATTTATTCTCATGCTGGACAAAAGTATGACCCTGTTGATTCAGATCAATATTTATATTATCGAGAAGATGTTCAAGGTCAAATTCTTGAAGAAGGAATTACAGAAGCAGGTGCAATGTCATCATTTATTGCGGCCGGTATGTCTCACAGCACAAATAATATTCATATGATTCCATTTTTTATATATTATTCAATGTTTGGATTTCAGCGTATTGGTGATTTGATTTGGGCAGCAGCTGATATGCGAGTAAGAGGGTTTTTGATTGGTGGTACCGCTGGCAGAACAACACTTAATGGTGAAGGTCTGCAGCATCAGGATGGTCATAGCCTGCTTCAGGCATCGGTTGTTCCTAATGTAATTTCTTATGATCCGGCATTTGCATATGAAATTGCAATTATTATTCAACATGGCTTAAAAAGAATGTATCAAGAAAATGATGATGTGATTTACTACTTGACTCTTGAAAATGAAAACTATTCACATCCTAAAATGCCAAAAAAATGTGAAGATGGAATTATAAGAGGTATGTATTTATTTAAGGAAGGTGGTAAATCTGATTTACGAGTACAATTATTTGGTAGTGGTTCTCTGATTAATGAAGTCATTGAGGCTTCAGAAATTCTTCGAAAGGATTGGAAAATTGAATCAGATATCTGGAGTATAACAAGTTATAATGAACTCCGTAAAAATGGTGAGGAAGTATATAGATATAATCGTTTGCATCCAGAAGAGGAAGATAAAATGCCATATATTTATGAATGTATGGAGAAATATGATGGACCAATAATCGCTGTTTGTGACTATGTGAAACTAGTTGCAGAACAGGTTGCACCATTCATCAGAAGGAGATATTATACAGCCTTAGGCACTGATGGATTTGGTAGAAGTGACACTAGAGAGGGATTAAGAAGTTTTTTTGAAGTTGATAAGTACTATATTGTTTTTTCAGCATTAGATGCTCTTGCAAGAGAAAATAAAATTGATACCAAACTTGTTTCTAATGCTATAAAAAAATATAATATCGATCAGAATAAGGTAAGTCCCCTATTTCAGTAGATTATATTTTTTTATCTTATTATCATCTTTGACATGAAAGAAAAATAACACCTAAATTATAGTAGTCTTTTATTATACTAAATTAAGAATTAAATAAATTATGAGTGACAAAATTATTCTCCCTGATATTGGAGAAGGCATTGACCAAGTTGAAATTAGTGAAATCTCCGTAAGTATTGGTGATAAAGTAACCAAAGATGATATTGGTTTAATTATTGAAACTGAAAAAGCATCAATGGAGATACCTATTTCTGTCGACGGAGTAATTAAAGAAGTATTAATCAATAATGGTGATAATATTAGTCCTGGAACTGAAATTTTCATAATTGAAAAACTCAATGAGACTGAACCTACACTCAATGAGACTGAACCTACAAAAAAAGAAACATTAGAAAATAGAAAAGTTGACGAATCAAAAACTCAGCTAATAGATTCTAAAATATTGGAGACTAAGTCTAATAATTCTCTCGAAAAAGAACAAACCAAAAAAAAACCTGTATCAGCTAGTCCATCGGTACGTAGATTTGCAAGAGAATTGGGTTGTGAATTGGGATTGATTTCAGGAACTGGTGCTAAAGGAAGAATTACTAAAGATGATGTTCAAAATTTTATTAAAACAAAATTAAATGAAGAAAAATCTTTTTCTCCTTCTATAGGCTTTCAACTACCATCTACTGATTTTTCTAAATTTGGTGATATAGAGTATCAAACATTAAATAAAATTCGGAAAATTAGTGGACAACGCTTACAGACTGCATGGAATACAATTCCTCATGTTACACAATTTGATGAAGCAGATATAACTGCTTTAGAAAAACTCAGGAAATTATTAAATAACTCTAAATCAAAATCAAGTCCTAAGATGAGTTATTTACCATTTATAATGAAGGCAATAGTTAAAGCACTAAAAGACTTTCCAGAATTTAATTCTAGTTTAAACGCTACAGGAGAGTCCTTAATTATAAAAAAATATTTCCATATTGGCATTGCTGTTGATACTCCTAACGGCTTAATTGTCCCCGTTATTCGTGATATTAATAAAAAATCTATACCAGAAATAGCTGTAGAACTTGAAGATTTATCTATTAGAGCAAAAGATAAAAAAATTAAACCTGATGAGCTTACAGGCGGATGTTTTACAATTTCTAGTTTAGGCGGTATTAGTGGAACTGCATTTACTCCAATTGTAAATCCACCTGAAGTCGCAATTTTAGGAGTATCTAGAACTAAATGGGAACCAGTGTATAATGGAAGCGAATTCAAACCGAGATTGATTCTACCATTATCTTTATCTTATGATCATCGTGTAATCGATGGTGCGGATGCTGCACGATTCACGAAACTTCTTTCAAGTTTAATGGCTGATATAGAAAAAATCCCAGGATTGGATTTATATTAATGACCAAAAAATTAAATACTCAAGTTGCTATTATAGGAGCAGGTCCAGGTGGATATGCTGCAGCATTTAGAGCCGCTGACCTAGGATTTAAAGTTACATTAATAGATAAAAATATAAATTTAGGTGGTGTATGTTTGAATGTTGGTTGTATTCCATCAAAAGCACTTCTTCACATCACGAAAGTAATGGATGAAGCACTAGATTTAAAAAAGATGGGAGTGAAATTTTCAGAACCTAATGTTGATTTAAATAGTGTGAGAAAGTGGAAAGAATCTGTTATTTCAAGATTAAACAAAGGAATTTCAGCATTAGCTAAAGCAAGAAATGTTAGTGTTATTACTGGTATAGCTAAATTTCAATCTAACTCAGAGATAAAAATCTCATCTGAATCAGAAGAAATTGATTTAACTTTTGATAATTGTATAATCGCAACAGGATCATCTCCTGCTAAGGTTTCAATTTTTCCAGATGATGATCGTATTATGGATTCAACTAATGCATTAGAATTAAATGATATTCCTAAAAAATTATTAGTTGTTGGCGGTGGTTATATTGGATTAGAAATGGGAACAGTGTACCATGGGCTTGGCTCAAAAGTAACAGTTGTTGAATTCTTAGAAACACTTCTGCCTGGAGCGGATTCCGATTTAGTTAATCCATTACAAAAAAGGCTTAAAAATCAATTTCAAGCTATAAAACTTGGAACAAAAGTAATTGACATAAAAACAGAAAATAATTTTTTAAATGTTACATTTGAATCAAAAAATAAAATAACAGAAGAAAAGTTTGATAAAGTTCTGGTCGCGGTAGGTCGAGAACCAAATTCTATCAATATTGGATTAGAAAATACCAGTATAAAAGTTAATGAGAATGGTTTTATAAAGGTAGACTCTAAAATGCGAACTTCAATAGCAAATGTGTATGCCATTGGAGATATTATAGGGAATCCAATGCTAGCACATAAAGCAACTTATGAAGGCCATGTTGCTGCTGAAGTAATTGCTGAATTACCAGCAAAAAATGATGCAAAATGTATCCCTGCAGTTATATTTACAGATCCTGAAATTGCTTGGGCTGGGCTAACAGAGGCCCAAGCAAAAGAACAAAATATCCCTTATAAAAAGGGTGAATTCCCATGGAGAGCGAGCGGTAAAGCTATTGCACACGGTAGGACAGAAGGTCTAACAAAAACAATTTTTAATCCTGAAAACAAACAAATTCTGGGTATTGGTATTGTTGGCCAAAATGCAGGTGATATGATTTCTGAAGGATGCTTAGCAATCGAAATGGGTGCAGATGCTGAAGATATTGGACTTACAATACATCCTCATCCTACACTCTCTGAATCCATAGGTTTATCCGCCGAAGCGTTTGAAGGTACTATCACAGATTTATTTATTCCAAAAAAATCATAAATTACATGAATTTAGTTTATTTTATCATAAAATGAGTGATTTTATCTCAAGTTTGTATAAATATTTAATTTTTATAAATATGCTCAACATAGGTATTTCAAATAATAATTACATAATTAATTCATCTGAAAAAGTCAAAAAAACAAACTGGTTTATTGTTAATGATGACGTAATGGGCGGTATTTCTAATTCTTCAATAGAAGTTAATAAAAAAAATAACTTAATTTTTCAAGGAAATATTTCCTTGAAAAATAATGGTGGCTTTGCATCATGTAGAAAAGAATTTAACTTTAAAAATCTACCAAGTTTTGATTCATTTGAACTAAAAATAAAGGGTGATGGTAAAACCTATAAGTTAATTTTAAGAACTTACAATTCATCAGTTTACTATTCTGTAGATTTTAAAACAAATAAAAATAAATTAACTACAGAAAAAATCGCTTTAAAAAAGTTTAAACCTTTTTACAGAGGTAGAGAAATTACAAAATATGAAAATTTAAAGATTGATAAAATTAAACTAATTGGTTTTCAAATTTCTGATAAACAAGAAGGCTCTTTTTCCTTAGAAATTCTTTCATTAAATACTATTCAGTCAAAATAAATGTTATAATTAAAAATATAATCACAATTAAAGATTTAACTTGAAAAAAATAATTAATAAATATGGACAAAAGTTAGCCAAGTATACTTTTTTATTTTTCTTTATTAAAGGTCTACTTTGGCTAATTATACCTACTTTAATATATTTTTTTGGATTTTCTAAATAATTATTTTTAAAACAAAAAATATATGTATGTAAATATTCCTAATTCTGATGAGACTCTTTTACTAAAGTGTAAGATAGAAACATTTCGCTCTAGTGGTAAAGGAGGACAGCATGCAAATAAAACAGAATCAGCAGTGCGTATAACACATATTGATTCCGGAATACAGGCAATGTGTCAAGATGAAAGAAGCCAATATTTAAATAAAATAAAATGTATTAAAGAACTTCGATCTCGTTTAGAAAAATATAACTATAAACCTCCTAATAGGTTAAGAACCAAACCAACTAAAGAATCTGTGGAAAAACGTTTATCAAATAAAAAACATAATTCAGAAAAGAAAAAAAATCGAAAAAAAACCATATATCAATAATTATTTTATTATTTCTTTTCAGAGTTGAGAAGTCACGACTTCTTTTTCTAAAATGCTCAAATATTTATATTTTTCATAAACAGGAAAATAATTTAATATCTGCAGATTTGATAAACATTAATATTTTTTTATAATACTTTTAATATATTCTGTGAAGCACATAAAGCTATATTACATTTATCGCTGACTCAACTAATGCATCAATAGTTGTAAGCTCTAAGGATGCGCCAGTAACGAACTTCACACATAAAACTTCAATAAAAAAAGGACCTATTGTATATATATAATAGTTAATAATAAACTATCATTCATTTTAGTTCTTATTGTATTAATTTATGTGATTACAAACCTCTTTTTAGTTAAAATCTAATTTCTATCTTGTTATATTATTCTATCTTTTTTCTAACTTAATCTTAAATATAAAATTGAGATATTAATGATATAAGTACTTTCTTAATTTAAATTTAACATTTTTCCAGAAAGATTTGTTATTATTATTAAAATCTTTTCTAGGTGAATATTTTTTTTCTGGATGTATGGCAAGCTTTGTGGTTGTGAAGTACATATTAATTTCTTTAATATTATTTCTTAGAATTACATCCATTGAATTTTTATTTTCATAAGGTATTATAGAGTTTATTAGAATTTCTGCATTGTGAGAATTAAGCAAATAACACCAACTACCTGCATTTACACCTTTCTTTTTTACACAATGAGGTTTAATGATGTCATTAGATATTTTTTTACCTGTAAGACCTTTGTATGATAAGCGTAATATGGTCCAATCAGATGGCAGAGAAGAAGTATCAATATGTGAAAGTAAATCATCAAAATTCTTATTTAATATTACATCATCTTCCAAAATTAGAGCAATATCACAGCTATCATCCAGTAAACAATGATTCCATAAAGTAAGATGGCTTAAAAGACACCCTAAGCTACCTGGTTTATTTTTTTTAAAATTCTTAGATAAATAATTTAAGTTTTGATATTTTTTAATATCAACACTCATTCCATTTATTGCTGGCCAAACCTCAACTTCCTTATTCTTTAAAATATTTCTTTTAAAAAATTTATCTAGCCTCTTTCTTGATATTTCTTTAGAGCCAATTACATATGCCTTGTCGTAATTCATTATTTTATTATACCCTATAATCTTTTAAATATTTCATAATTGAGAACGTTTACCAGATGTTAAAAACTCTTCTTTAATTATTACCATTCTATGAGATATATTCCCATCAGATTTCCATCAAGATTGTTTTGCTCAATATTTTCTATTTTGTTCATATCTTTTTATCTCTTTTAATACTAATTGTATAGTATCATAAATTTTATTTGATTTGCACAAATATCCTAGTAACCAATCTTCATCTATGTATAGAATTTTAAATGATTGAGACTCTCTATCAAATAAAGTTTGAGCCTTGATTCTTTCCTAACTTATCCATGATTCGTTTTTACTTTTATCTTTTTGAGAAAAACATCCAGCATTTATATCCAATATTATCTGAAACACTAGCTTTTCTAGCAAGCATACTTCAGCTAATATAGATGAAACATCACTAATAACTAAATCTGATAAATATATAATTTGGTTTATATTTTGATCTTTATTTGGTATCACTCCATTATATCTTTTAGCAATCTTATAATCTGCAGGATGTGGTAAAACAATTAGATTATCAATATCTTTAAATTGTTTATCTTTTTTTTAAAATTGCTTTTATAACCTTATTCCCAGTAAAAGTATTTGATTTATTAATTATAAAATCTTTGTGAGAATTTAAAATTTCTTGGTTATATATCATAGCAGAAGCTAGTGAATCAACAGGTAAGCCCAAGCCACTTTTTGTCAGAAAAATATCTATAATTGACTGCTGATTGTTTGATAATCTTACTAACATTCCAGGTCTAAAAATTGATGTAGATTCAAATCTTTTTGTTAAAACTGTTTGTTCTTTTTGACCCATAATTTTTAAATAGAATAATGGATGAATCCAATCTTTTGACCATTGATTTTTATTTGCACCACTTGCTGAAATTATTGAAGCATTTTTAACTTTTTCTTCTGAGGCTAATTTCGCAGCAATTTCAGAAATCCCAACTTCAACATTTTTAAATTCTTTTGGATTTTCTACTTTTTTTATAGTTGTTCCAATGCAATTAAAAAAAACATCGTGACCTGCCCAAAGTCCTTTAGTTGTATCAAGACTTTTAAAGTTATCAAGCACTATATCATTTAGCTTTGCATGTTTTCTACCATTTAATACGGGTTTTCTTCCTATCGTTGTGACTTTTCCCCAATTATCACTTAGTAATATTTTTTTTACTAGCTGACTACCTGTTGCTCCGGTTCCACCAATTATAATAGCTTTTTTTAACATTATTTTTTCTTCGATTTTTAATAAAAATTTGATTTAAATCAAAGCTTTAAGATTAATTATCCCACCAACTAATTAATTTTTTATTTATCTTACTTAACTCCAAAACTTGTCCAATTTTTGGAGTTATAATTCTTTGATTAAATCTTTTTGCATAAAGAACTGACTCATTGACTGGCTCATCCCATTCATGTGTGGATAAAACAAATGCTCCCCAATGTATTGGCATAAAATATTTAGCCTTTAAATCTTTAGCTGCTAAGACAGCTTCATTTGGAAACATATGAGAATGTTTCCATGCTTTATTATATTGCCCGCTATCAATTAAAACAATATCAAATGGTCCATATTTTTGTCCTATATCTTTAAAGTGTTTTCCATATCCACTATCGCCACTAAAATAGACTTTACCATCTTCACTTAGTATAGCCCAAGACGCCCAAAGAGTACTATTTCTGTTAAAGGGACCTCTACCTGAAAAATGTCTCGATGGCAAACATACTATTTCAATATTATGATACTTACTTTTTTCGTTCCAATTTAATTCTGTTATAAGTTTTGAATTAACTCCCCAATCTGAAAGATGATTACCTAAGCCTATAGGAACATAATATTTCTTAACCTTATCTTTCAATATTTTTATTGAATTATAGTCTAGATGATCATAATGATCATGTGAAAATATAACTGCATCTATACTATCTAGATCTTTAATAGAAAGAACTTTCTCAGGATCAGGCCCAAATCTTTTCAAACTTGAAATTGGAATTGGAGAGGCATATTCTGTTAACATTGGATCTAGCATAATTAATTTATTCTCTATATTAAAAATAAATGCAGAGTGTCCAAGCCACGCAAATCTAATTGAATTATTTTTTAAACTAGTAAATGATTTAGAATTTATTAAATCATGATCAATTTCTTTTTGAGGCACTCGATTTGAATCTCTACGGAAAAAATTAGCCATCGATATATCATCAGTAGCTAGTATCGTTTCTTCGATATTTTGGAATTTTTCATTAAAGTAATTTTCATATTTAGAATAATTTTCTTTTTGAATTGAGCTTGGATTAGAGCCAAACTGTGGATTCAAATTTAAAAAACCAATAAAAACACCACCTAAACATAAGAATACATATAATAAAATCACTACCATCTTCCTCATAAAATGTTTAAATATCATGTATTAATTTTATAATATTTAAAAAATAGTTTAATAGTTTCAAAATGTAGCAATTTGAATATTATAATTTTGTTTTAGTATAACTAATAGTAATTAAATTTCTAATTTAATTTGTATAAATTAAAGATATTTAAACCATGAAAAAATAGTTAGTTAGAAAATAAAATGAATAATAAATTGAACTCAATACTTGAAGAAAAAAAACATAATTATCAAGAACCAGCAATTAAAATTGATAAAAAAGAATTTATTAAATTAGTTAAGAGCAGAAGGAGTGTCCGCGTTTTTAGTGATGAAGATGTAAATTCAAATGATATAAAACAATGTTTAGAACTATCTTTATTAGCACCAACTTCATCAAATCTTCAATGTTGGGAATTTTATTGGGTAAAAAATAAATCAAAAAAAGAAAAATTAAAGGAATTTTGTTTAAATCAATCAGCAGCTAAAACTGCTAAAGAACTTATAGTTTGTGTAGCAAGAATAGACACTTGGAAAACAAATAGAAATAAAATTATTTCAATTAATAATCAAAGTGGTATATCTGTAAAATATTATAAAAAGATAGTACCAATCGTATACACGCAAGGATTATTTGGAATAGTAGGACTACTAAAAAAAATATTGATTTTTTTTATTGGAATATTTAAAGTTATTCCTCGTGAACCAACATCAAAATCTGATATGCGTGTATGGGCCCATAAAACAACTGCATTAGCATGTCAAAATTTAATGCTAAGTATTAGAGCTTATGGTTACGATACATGCCCAATGGAGGGAATGGATTCAAAAAGAATAAAAAAAATGCTCAACTTAGGAAATGGAGCCGAAATAAATATGGTTATTAGTGTTGGAAAAAGAGCAAATAATGGAGTCTACGGTAAAAGATTTAGATTAAATTCAGATAATTTTATTAAAATTATCTGAAAATTTTATTAGGCAACTTAATATCATATTTAGCTCATTATAACAAGATATATTAAAATAATAGTGAGAGATTTATCTTATAAATTCATTTTTAAACCTTACAGTATATCAGCCTACAGCAATAACCAGTCACATCAATTATTAAATAATAAAAATAATCTAGTTGAACTCAGTTATTTATATACCTAATAAGTTATTAAATTGATACATTTCTAAATAAAAAAATAATCAGAAATTTATAATAAACAAATTTAATATATATGTAACTAATTAATGAGGTATTAGATGAAATTATATTTATTTATACTTTTCGTTTCTTTTTCAATTACCGAAACTGAAGAAGCTTTAAATAAGCTTCCAGGAGATTATCCTGCACCATATATTGTTGGAGGTGATCCTGTAAACCCCGCATGTCCTAATTGTAAATATCCATTCATGGCCTCAATTCAATCAAACTGGGGTGGACATTTCTGTGGTGGCTCTTTAGTAAGACCTGATTGGGTAATTACTGCAGCACATTGTGTGCAAGGAGAATCCGCAAGTAATCTCAGAGTGAAACTAGGCTTGCATAACGTAAATGGGACAACTGGTTCAGAAACAAAATATGTTGATCAAATCATTATCCATCCAAACTATAATAGTAGCTCTATGAACAACGATTATGCTCTATTGCATCTAACATCTAACTCTAATTTTGAACCAATACAATTGATTACAAATAATTCTCATGATGATGAGCCTGTGACATCTACTACAATGGGCTGGGGTGCTACCTATTCAGGAGGTTGGGGGTCTGATATCTTATTAGAAGTAGATGTACCTGTAGATAATTCATGTGGATACTATTCAAATAACGAAATAACCTCTAATATGGTTTGTGCAGGCGATTCCAATGGTGGAGAAGATAGCTGTCAAGGAGATTCAGGTGGACCATTAATAATGACTAATAGTAACAATGAATTTGAGTTAATAGGAGTTGTAAGTTGGGGTTATGGTTGCGCACAGGCTGGTTATCCTGGTGTTTATGCTAAGGTATTTAGTCAGCTTGACTGGTTTTTTAACTATATTGGTGATCCTATAAACTTAAATTATGGTTGTAATGATTCATATGCAATTAATTATAATGAGGACTTTGATGGCTGCGAAAATGGTACTTATGACTGTTGTGAATACCTTATTGGAGATATTAATAACGATGAAATCATTAACATACTAGATATAGTAAATTTAGTGAACTTAGTTTTATCCCCAAGTTCACAAAATAATAATGATATCTTTTTTGGAGATATTAATAATGATGCCATACTAAACGTACTTGATATCGTTAACTTAGTTAATTTAGTTTTAAATCCAAATCAAAACTAGTTCAATAAAGTTAAATATCAAATTATGTATAAAATCTTATTAATTCTACTATTAGTACTTATTGTTGGATGTTATGATTCATCATCTAAATACCGAGAACCAAGTTTTGACTTAATTAAAAAAGATAAAAATATTGAAATTAGAGAGTACAATAATAATTTAATTATTAAAACTTCTAAATCAAACTCTAATGGTCAAGGAAATAGTTCAATGTTTAGAGTATTGGCAAATTATATTTTTGGAGCTAATTCTAATAATGAAAAAATACCGATGACAGCTCCGGTTATCACCAAGCAATCACAAAAGAAGAATTATGAAATGATATTTTTCATATTAAATAAAAATTCTATCGATGAGCTACCTATACCTAAAGATAAGAGTGTTATTATTGATAGCTTAAATTTATATAAAACAATATCAATTAGTTTTGGTATGTGGGCAAGTGATAATCGAATAAATAAATATAAAAAGAAGCTAAATGATTATATTAAGGAAAATTCTGTAGAAGTTGATTCCAATTTAATGGTAGCTCAATATAATTCTCCATGGGTAATACCTCCATTTAGAAAAAATGAATTAATTTATAAAATAAAATATAAAAATATATAGAATATGGATATTGCTGTTTTTGGTGCCGGCTGTTTTTGGTGTATAGAAGCTATTTTTAGTCAATTAAATGGTGTTATTGATTTATCAGTTGGCTATACTGGAGGACACACAAAAAACCCAAGTTACGAAGAGGTTTGTTCAGGTAAAACTGGTCACGCAGAAGTGCTTAAAATTACATTTGATTCTAATTTAATAAGCTACGAAGAATTACTAAAAGTATTTTGGAGTACACATGACCCAACTACTTTAAATAGGCAAGGTAACGACATAGGTACTCAATATAGATCTTCTATTTTTTATAATAGTATAGAACAAAAACAGATAGCAAACTCATATAAAAAACAATTAGAACAAAATAAGGTATATAAGAATAAAGTAGTAACTGAAATTGAAAAATTAGGTATTTATTATGAGGCCGAAAATTATCACCAAGATTATTATTCTAATAATAAAGAACAGCTATATTGTAGATTAGTTATAAAACCAAAAATTGAAGAATTTAAAGAAAAGCAACAAAATCACTAATCATAAATTAACTATTCTAGTGCAAAATCACGAATCATATCTGGTACTTTTATAGAATTTTGAGAATCATAATCATAACAAACTAATGTTGTGGTAGAAATAGTAATTAAATCTTCAGATTCTTTATTATAAATCCCTGTTAATATATCAAAACTAGAGTTTCCTAGTCTTGAAATTTTCTGCCCTATTTCAATTACAGATGGATATTTTAACTGATTAACATAATCAATTTTAATTGAAGCCATAATAATTGGAACTGAAGAAAATCCTAAATTTTCCAAAAGTCTTACTCTTGCAGTTTCTATATATGTTAGAAAAGTTGCATTATTTATATGTCCAATACAATCCATGTCTGACCATCTTGTCTCTATATTTATAAAGAATTTAAACTGAGCTTTTTGAATATTCGTTGGTTTTGTCATTCTAAAATTTATTTTTTTATAAAAAACACTGTGTAGAAATTATGATATATTTTGACGAATTTCGATGTAAAATTAATTCTATAATTTTTATATACTTTTAAAGGATTTATCAAATATGTTATCAAATTTAATGGCTGATATGAAAGTAGCTATGAAAAAGAAAGAAAAAGAACGACTGCAGGTAATTCGCAATATGATATCATTAATAAAGGCAAAGCAAATTGATTTGGGGAAAACACTTTCTGATGAGGAAGCTGTTAAACTTATTCAAAGTATGGCAAAAAAAATAAAAGACTCTATCGAACAATATAAAAATGGTGGTCGAGAGGATTTGGCGAAAAGTGAATTGAATGAGTTAAATATAGTTAATTCATATCTTCCTAAACAGCTTAGCGATGATGAATTAAGAGAAATAGTAAAAGAAACTATTTCAGAAAGCAAAGCCATAACTATGGCCGATATGAACAAAGTTATGCCTTTATTAATGCCAAAAATTGCAGGTAAAGGAGATGGAAAAATAGCTTCAAATATAGTTAAAGAAATTTTACAAAGATGAATTTAAATCCAGTCGATATAGTAATTGGATTAATTTGGATTTATTTTCTTTTTACAGGAATTAAATCAGGTTTTATTTTACAACTTGCACAAATTATTAGTATTGTTGTTGGATATATTTGTGCTAACACTTTCCATTTACATGCTTATGAGCTACTTAGTCCCTATATTGAGAATCCTACCGCAAGAAACGTCTTAGCATATATTTCAATATTTTTAATAATAGTAATCTTGGTTCAAATTATTGCAAAAATTATAAACCAATTATTTAAATTGGTTTTACTTGGATGGCTAAATAAAATTTTAGGCTTGTTATTAGGTGGATTAAAAGGGCTCTTTATCACAAGTCTTATTATTTTTACTCTAGAAGCTTTTCCTGAGACATTAGATTTAAGAGCAAAATTAAAAAAAGAATCTATTCTATATGGTATATGTAATAGTCTCAAAAATTGGACAATTCAATCACTATCTAATGAAGAAATAATGTTCCACATTCAACAGGAAATGCAAATAAAAACAGATGAAAATTATATTCAGGAGCTTCTTGAAAAAACACGTAGTTAATTTAATATGGAGTTGAAACAATCTGTTTTAATAGATTTAAATTTCAAGCAAATCTTAAAAGAATGTGCAAAATTTTCTCACTCAAAGAAAACTACTGAAAGAATTCTTCAAATATACCCATCTTCTAAAAAGTTAGAAATATATAATAAACTTAACAAAACTGATTGCCTTCTATCATCACTTTATAGTGGTGAATCTATTCCAATTGAAATATTTCCTGAAATTCAATCAATTTTTACTACGTTACAAATAAAAGGAAATCCTTTAGATGAGAATCAATTTAAAAATTTATATAAAATTCTTGAAATTTCAACTAATTTAAAATCAACTTTAAGTAAAAGCTCATTCAATTCATTAAAAATAGAGATTAATAGCTTATATTCAAATCAAATTGGAAAAGAGAAAATACTAAAAATATTTGATGATAAATGGCAAATCTCTAAAAATGCAAGTCCTGAATTGAATCATATTTATAATAAGATTCAATCTAAAGAGATGTCAATTGATAAAAAATTGAGTTCAATTTTTGAAAAAGCAAAAAATAATAATTGGCTTCATGGAGATAATATCCAATTACTGGATGAGCGTAAAGTAATTCCAATAAAAGCTAGTCATAAACGGAAAATACCAGGAATAATATTTGGACAATCATCCTCAGGAAAAGCAACTTACATAGAACCTATTGATGTAACTGAAATTAAAAATCAACTTATTGAGCTAGAGTTAGCTAGAAAAACTGAAATATTCAAAATACTTCTTCAACTTTCTGATTTTTTTCGTGATGAATTAGATTTAATTTTACAAGGATATGAATCTTTAATTCAAATTGATATGTTTACATGCATGGCAAAGTTTTCAAAAAAATATGATTGTATTTTACCTAACTTTGTTCAAAATAATAATCAGATATTAATCAGGGGAGGTAAAAACCCATCACTCATTATTCAAAATAAAGAAGTAATAAAACTAAATTTTTCAATTAATTCTGAGAATAAAATAGTATTAATTACAGGTCCAAATGCTGGAGGAAAAACAGTTGTTCTCAAAACTATTGGACTTTTTTCTATCATGGTACAGAGTGGATTTCATATACCTGTTGATGAAGCTAAAATACCAATATTTACAAAAATTTTTACAGATATTGGTGATAGGCAGTCTATTGAAAATGATTTATCTACTTATTCTGCACATTTGAATGAAATTTCACATATTACAGATCAATGTGATGAAAATACATTAATATTAATGGATGAATTAGGTACAGGTACTGATCCTGATGCAGGAGCATCTCTTTCTCAAGCAATTATGGAACACATGCTTTATAAAAAAGCATGGTTAATTGCAACTACTCATTTAGGTCGCCTCAAATTATGGGCACAAGAAACCAAAGGGATTATGAATAGTAGAATGATTTTTAATAAAAAAGAACTTATGCCAACATATGAAATTAAGTTAGGGAAACCCGGTTCAAGCTTTGCTTTAGAAATTGCATCCCGTATGCAGTTGGATAAAAGCATCATCAAAAGAGCAAAAGAGCTCCTCGGTGATAAATCCTTGAAAGTTGAGTTTTTATTAACTGAACTTGAACATGAACGAAGAGAAGTTCATAAAATTAAATCTAGGATAAATAAACAACGAAAATATATTCATGAAGCTGAAGAACGCATTCAACAATTAGAGTCTGAAGCGGAACAAAAATATAACACTGCTGAGCAAGATGCTTTAGATGATGTACATAAACTTATATTAGAAACTCGAAAAGATACTGAAAAATTAATCCATGAAATAAAATCACAAAAAGCTAATACTAAATCTGTAAAAAGAGCTAGACAAAAGTTAGATGAAAAGCTTAGAACAGTAACAGAGCGAAGACGAAAATCCAAAAAAAATCAAAAAACAAAATCATATAAAAAAAATCTATTAGATTCTAATGTTCTTATTGAGGGAATGAAAATTAAAATTCCAATGTTTAATGCTTACGGTTTGATTGTTCAGGAACCAAATAATAAAGGACAATTGATAGTAGAACTTAACGGTAAAAAACTACGATTACATCAAGATCAAATTATACCAATTAAAGATGATATTTCAGATGAAAAAGAAGATTTAATAACTCAAATTGATTATTCTAAACCAGTAAGTATACAATTAGATATACGTGGAAAACGTATTGATGAAGGTATTGAATCATTAATTGATTTTTTAGATGGAGCTTTAGTTTCAGGTTTACAAACTGTTAGTATTCTACATGGAAAAGGAACTGGTGCATTACAAAAAGCTGTAAAAAACTATCTAAAAACTCAATCCTTTATAGCAAGCTTTCAATATGCCCACCCTGATTCTGGCGGTGCAGGAATTACAGAGGTAACGTTAAAATAGATTATATAATTATTAATTTGCTTGTATAATAAAATTTTAAATAGGAGTCAGCAGATAGTTAAAATATAAATAGCTTCTTGGTATAATAATCCATAGCAGATAGTTTGCACTATATTATTATATAAATTTATAATTAATAAAGTTTCTAGTTTATGACTAAATCAACTATAAATAAGATATCAATTATATTAATTAAATAGTCTTGATTTAAATCTGCAAAACTCAGTTGATACTCATTTAATATTTCATTTCCAAGAATATGATTTGAAGTTAATATTATATCAGTAACATCCCAAATAAAATCAAAGTTAATATCATTTACAGAATAATAAAAACGGTAATTATTCACAAAATCTTCAAATCCTAAATCATCACTATTCGTCCATATTATCCCATTTTGAACATTAAATTGTTGAGTTAATACAGGAGTAGAAACTTCATAATATTCAACAAAGTTTATCAGAGGACCAGTAATTCCAATATTTAAATTACTTAATTCATAATTACAATTAATTTGTAAGAAATCAACTTTGAAATCAATAATATGTAATAATAATGAATCAGAATTCTCATAATTATTTAATTCAATTCGAGTGAAATTATTATAACCAATATCCATAAAATCTTCAAATTCTTTTTCAACAAATAATTTTATAAAATTTCTTTCGTTTTCTATGTTTATGGCTTCAGCCCAATAAGCTCTACCTGGTTCATCTAAATTCACATTTACTATATTTGGATTTGTAACTAACTCGAATTGAGAGAACCAATCACAAACATGTACTTCATCAATTACTGGAAATCCATGCCCATTTAATGAGCTTGTTTCAATCCACATATTATCATGTTCACCTAAAAGCAAATTATATAAGTCTTCTGCATGTCCTCTATGTGGTTCAGTCGCCCCAAAATCTAAATATAAAGGTGTATTAATTAGATTTTTGTGCATACTATGATTACTATCTCCAAAAAATACTGCACTATTCCTATGGTATTCAAAAGGTACTTCTTCAGGTGATCCACCAAACCATTCAGTCATACTATTATTTCCATTCATTTCATAATATCTTCTTTCGCAGTCTAAAATACCAGATGCAGATGCTGTTGCAGCAACCATTGGCTTATTTGGATCTAAATGATTATTAGCATAAATTGCCCCAGAGGCACCTCCCATTGACCCTCCAACCATATAAATTCTCTTAGAATCAATATTAAATCGTTCCATCATCCATAATATTTCTTGTTCCCATAAATATTGTGCCTGTTGATGATTATAATTATTTGAAGAGCCACCCCATGGAGATAAAAAGTACCATCCACGAGCAAAAGCTTGGTTATCAAATTCAGTACCAATTGTAGATATTGCAGAACCTCCCCATTGATGAAATACAACAATTAAAGGTGCAGGACTATCTAAAGATAAGGGTAATTGATATACAAAGTTATCAAGTGTATCTTCATTAATAACAAGATATTCTGTTATAAATTCCTGAGATAATATTAAGCTAAATATAATTACTAAAATTAGTTTTATCATAAAATGGTCTCTTTAGAAATAATTTCTTTAATGAATTACATAAAATCAAAATTTAATAATATTTAGATTAATCTTACATATTAAGGACATCAATTTAAATAGTACATAAAAATAATTTTTTATTTTACCTCCCATACGGCTATCTTTATAAAATTGGTAAATCCTTCAATAATTTATACTATATAAAATATTAGACTTAAATAATATTTTTAAAAAAAATAGTTATTAATTTATAGCATTTGAGTGGAATTAATATAAATATGTATTTTATCACTTATAATTTTAGAATATTTCTAGAAGTTTATGATTTACTAAATATTATTAATAAAATTTAATAATCATTTCCTTTCAAAGTCAGAATAAAATCAATTATGAAATCAATATTACTAGGAGTAAAAAATGTATAACTCAGTAAATGAGTTTATGGAAAAAGTATCTTCAAAAAATACAGCTCAGCCAGAATTTATTCAAGCAGTGCAAGAGGTAGTAGATTCAATTTGGGAATATATCCAAGATAATCCTCATTATCTATATGCAAATATCTTAGATAGAATTATAGAGCCTGAGCGCGCAATTATATTTAGAGTACCTTGGAGAAATGACAAGGGTGAAGTTCAAATAAATCGTGGATATAGAGTAGAATTTAATTCTGCAATTGGACCATATAAAGGTGGACTTCGATTTCATCCATCTGTTAATCTTGGTATTTTAAAATTTTTAGGATTCGAACAAATTTTTAAAAATAGCCTTACAACACTTCCAATGGGAGGAGGAAAGGGTGGCTCTGATTTTGATCCTAAAGGAAAATCTGAAAATGAAGTTATGAGTTTTTGTCAAAGTTTTATGACAGAACTTTCGAGGCATATTGGGGCGACGACAGATATTCCAGCAGGTGATATTGGTGTAGGTGGTCGTGAAATTGGTTTCATGTTTGGACAATATAAACGTATTCAAAATGAATTTACAGGCGTACTTACTGGAAAAGGATTAAATTGGGGAGGAAGTTTGATTCGTCCAGAAGCAACAGGATATGGATGTGTTTATTTTGCAGAAAATATGTTGAATGCTAAAGGTGATTCACTAAAAAATAAAACTATTACTATTAGTGGATCAGGTAATGTTGCACAGTTTGCGACTGAGAAATGTATAGAATTGGGTGGTAAAGTTGTTAGCCTTTCCGACTCTTCAGGTTCAATTTATGATAAAAATGGTATTAATACTGAAAAACTTCATTGGATTATGGATTTGAAAAATAATCGAAGAGGTCGAATCTCAGAATATGCAGAAAAATTTGATACTATTTATAAAAATGGTGAAAGACCTTGGTCTATTAAATGTGATATTGCATTACCATGTGCGACTCAAAATGAAATTGAGGAGAATGATGCAAAAATTCTAATACAAAATGGCTGTATTGCCATAGCAGAAGGTGCTAATATGCCAAGTAATACAGGAGCTATTGAAAAATTTATAGAATCAAAAATTTTATTTGGACCAGGAAAAGCTGCCAATGCAGGTGGTGTTGCCGTTTCAGGATTAGAAATGTCACAGAATGCAATGAGAATAAATTGGAGTAGAGATGAAGTGGATAATAAATTAAAAGAAATTATGAATAATATTCACAGACAATGTACAGAATATGGTAATGAAGAAAACTTCACTAACTATGTAAAAGGAGCAAATATTGCAGGATTTATTAAGGTTGCAGATGCAATGTTAGACCAAGGTGTTGTTTAACAGATATTTATTTAAAAAAGCTGCTCATATGAACGACTTTTTTTAAATAATATTATTGAAGGTATAATTTTTTAGTAATTTATGAAAAAGTTTTATTCTTTTATACATGGAATCATTATTTTCCTATTAACTATTATCATATATTCATGTGATTCCATTCAGTATGAAGAGGATATAATAATTCCATTTGCAATTGGTGATAGTTTGTTTTTTTCTTTGCAGGATATTAATGCAATATCATCAACTTATGGAAATCTCATTGGTCCTCAGAATTATAATGGGAAAGTTGTTCTTATTTATTTTACATCAAATGAAACATGAAATACTTGTATTGACCGGTTCGGCCAATTATATGAAATTTATGAAGAAAAAATTGACGAAGATTCTGGATTTACAAATACTATCCTGATTGGAGTAGGTAAAAATAATTCTTTACCTATAAATCAAATTCTTTCCGATAATAAGGTTACACCTTGGGTAAAAGATAAATCAGAGAATAAAACATGGGATAAATTTGATGCAATGAATAGAGATTTATTTATAATTGATAAATTTGGGTTTTTGTATGATAAAAAAAATTTAACTAACATGCAAAATGATTATTTTTATTTAGAGATATCTTCTACAATTGACCAATTAATAAACGAGTGAGGAGCTTTAATGGGATTTGGAGATGTAATAAACTTTTTTTTAAAAAGTAAAGAAACAAAACTTAAAAATGGAGTACACCAGTTAAATTATAAAAATGGCAATATTATGATAATTGGAAAAGTTTCTAAAGGAAAAAAAAATGGCGTCTGGAAAACGTTTCATGAAAAAGGAACATTAAAATCAAGAGGTAGTTTTGATAAAGGTGTAAAAACAGGTTATTGGGAATATTACCACGATAATTCTAAAATCAAACAAAAAGAATATTATAAAAATTCAAAAAGAGAAGGTACTTGGACAGAATTCTATCAAAATGGGAATTTAAAAACTGAAGTAACATATGCTAATGGTGAAGTTAAAAATCAATTAAAATGGTTTAATGAGACTGGAACATTACAAATTGTAGGTAATCCAAAACCTGGAAATGAGACTGGATTATGTTCAGAATTTTATTCTAGTGGTAATTTGAAATCCAAAAAATACTATAAAAATGGATTAATTCAAGGCAAGTATGTTGAATACCATGAAAACGGAAAAATTTTGGCTCATGGTCAATATATAGACTCTAAAAAAGTAGGTGAGTGGATATGGTATGGAGAAGATGGACGAGTTCAGGTTGAAAAATTATATGAGGATTAATAAATGATTAATTCAATTAATATTTATTTTAATCAAAATTTACTTCTAATTTTTATTAGATTTATAATCGGAACTACTTTCGTCTGTTTAATTTGAAAGTTCTTTTGTAATTTTATTTATCAAAATGACAACACAAATCAAAACACTAAGGTCAAATTAACCAGATTGAGAATCATCTTGGAATAAATTCAAGTAAACATAAATAGGAAAATTAAAATTCATGGATATGATATGGGTGTTTTTTATTATTTTAATTTTAGCGACTTTTATAGTGCTATGGCATGAATTTAGTCAGAAGAAATATGGGTGGACTAAAATGAAATATCAAATTTATATTTTAGCAATGATGTTTTTTAGTTTTTTAGTTTATGGATTGATGATGTATTTGTTAAATTAATTTAATGATAAGCTAAAATTTCTTCTACAAATTCTCTAAAAGCACCCTCACCACCTCCTCGATTTGTAACTATATCTGGAGTGAACTTATGTAATACTGGGCTTGAGGATGGCATTGCAGATAAACCAACAACTTTCAAAACTTCAAAATCATTTATATCATCACCTATATAAGCAATTTCATCTAATTCATATTCAAATCGAGAACAAATATATTTTAGCCGTTTAAGCTTTTCTTTCTCACCTAGGTAAACTTTATTAATATTTAGTTTTTCCGCTCTTTTACGAACCATTTCAGAATTTTCACCAGTCATAATTAGAACATCTAAACCAGCTTCTTTTAAGACTTCGACGGCCATACCATCATAAGTTGAAAAAGCCTTCATATAGTCACCATTTGGTGAATAAAACATAGTACCATTTGTCCAAACACCATCAATATCTGTACCAATTAATTTTATTTTTTTTGCTTTTTTAGAAATTGACACATTAACTCCAAATTATATCTTCATCTTTAATTATCACATCAATTGAGACATCTTTATTCAAAGATTTACCGATAATATCATTAAACTTAGTAGGAGAAATACCACTACCAGGACCTTTTGTTGTTAGCATATCAGACTTAATTTTCTCACCTTTTTTTATATTTTTAGATGTTACTATACTTTTTGCTAATTTTTTAAAAATTGGTTTTTCAGATTCTTGTAATTCTTTTTCTCTAATACCCATTGCACCTTCTATATGACGAATATCTCTTACCATTTTTGAAAAACCGTGTGGCTCTAATGAAGCTGCATGGTCACCACCTTTCATTGTTCTGTCTAATGTAAAGTGTCTTTCTATAATTTTTGCACCAAGTGCAACAGCAACTCCTGAGATAGCAATTCCTAATTCATGCCCAGAATATCCAATTACATATTTAGGAAATATATCTAAGTAAGTTCTTATTACATTTAAATTAATTTCATTAAACTGAGCAGGATAAGTTGAAGTACATTGTAAAATTGCAATATTGGAATTGAACTTTGAGACCAAATCTACAGCTTTTTTAACTAATTCCATGTCTGCCATACCAGTAGAGAGAATAATTGGTTTTCCCGTTTTAGCCGTATGCTCTAATAATGGGAAATTAGATAAATCAGCAGATGCCATTTTAAAAAATGGGACATCAATTTCCATTAAGAAATCTATACTTTCTTCATCCCATCCAGAAGCTGAGAAAAGTAGTCCAAGATTATCAGTAAATTTCTTTAATTCTCTATAATCATCCTTAGATAATTCTAAAGCATATTTATGCTCTCCATAAGTTTTACCAAAACTATTTCTATTTTTATATGGCATTTCTAAACCTTCTTTAGTTAAGATTCTAGAAATTGACCTCTTTTGAAATTTTACAGCATTAGCGCCACAGTCTTTTGCCTGTAAAATTAATTTTTTTGCAATATCAATGCTACCCTGATGATTAATACCAATTTCAGCTATTATGAATGCTGAAGAATTATTATCTAAAGTATTATTTGGTAATATAAAATTTCTCTTCATTTTTTAATATTTATTTAATTTTGCGATTTGTTCAAGTGCTATCCAATCACTTATTGAATCTATTTCAAATGCACATTCTTCAGGAAAAATATAATATCCTATTTTACCACCAAGCCTGTTATTATATTCAATAAAATGATTGTAAGAAAACATATATACAGATCCATTTTCAATATATTTCATCTCAGCTTCCTTCATATCTTGCCTTCGAGGCCTATTTTCAAAATCATAATGCGGTAAAGCATTTTTTCCATCTAATTCCCAAAAAAAACGATGCGTCGAACTAATAGTTAAAAGTGAATCAAAATCATTTTCTTCAAAATATTGAATAAGTGTTTTTAAACTATTCTTTGGCCGTAATGGACTTGTTGCTTGAAGTAGAACAATATTCTTTGGCTTTATATCAATAGAACTTAGAACATGAGATATAGCACTTTCTGTAGTAGCTATATCTCCTGAAATTTCATCTGGACGATCAATTGTTTTGACACCAAATTCATAAACTATATCTTTTATTTCTTCAGAATCAGTAGAGATATAAATTTGGTTATTAGGAATTACACTTAAGGCATATTTAATTGAATAATTAATTAAAGGAATACCATTAAATAATTTGATATTTTTACCTGGAATACCTTTACTTCCACCCCTTGCTGGTATAATTACTATTGTATCAATTAGCAAATTTCATATCCTTTAATTGAATAATTTCTCCATTTTCTAGTAATTTTTCAATATACTTTTTTTCCTGAATTAAATTATGTTTTCCACCTTTCTTCATCCATTTATGATTAAAAAGCCATCTTTTTAACTTACCATCAAAATAATGTTCTTTACCATTTTGAAAAAAATCGAATCCATGAATTACAACTTTTTCAAAATTTTCTATTGCCCATAATATTGTATTTGTTCCTGTTGTAATTCGAGAACAATCACACTTTTTTTCATAAGATTTCATTTTTTCAATTGGAATTAAATCATAATTACTATTTATTAAACCCAACCTTTTTTTAATTCTTTTATGAATTAAATTCCCTTTTTCATTCAGTATATTTGGCGGAATAAATACTATAGTACTTTTAAATTTCTCTGTCCTTTTGATTAGATTCTGATTAGCACCATTTGACCATATTGAAGTCTTAGAGCCAATATACTTCTCATATCCAACAGTTTTAAAATTATTAATGCGTGCGATATTCTCAAACTGATCAATTTTACTTCCTAGATTAAAGTTTTGTATTGATGGACTATTACCAATAATTAGAATTGAATTAAGACCTAACAATTGACCCGTCATCTAATGCAACGTTCCATATTTCTTTTGGGATATTCCAATCCTTTCCATATTTGACTTCTAGAAAAGATTCAGAATTATTTGGAATATTAATTATTTTATCATAAAAATCTATTAATTTGGTCTTTACAAAATACTCCTTTTTATGAAATGCATTTTTACCCCAAACAACATATTTATAGACTTCTTCCCCATTATATTCACCTTTATAATAAACAAATAAATCACAGCATAATTTCTTTCTAAAGAATATCCACTTTTTGGGATATATTTTTAAAACTCTATACTTTCCTAACTCCCATGTACTTTTACCCTCAAAAGGTTTTACACTTACGTAAAATTTTAATTTTAATTTTTTTATAATTGCTTTAATATNCTTGTCTGATTTATTTATTATACCCATNTCTAAATCATGATCCCATGGTATTAATTTTTTATCCCTAACAGCTCCTAATAATGTACCACCCTCAATCCAATATGATAAATTTGAAGTTTTCAATATGTCATTTATTTGATATAAAAAATCTATAGCCTCTTTTTCTGATTTAGAATCAAATTTAATTGAATGATTTTTATAAAAATTAGATAATAGTTCTAACTTATATTTAGAAATAAATTCTCGATAATTCTGAGGTACGGGAATTTTATTATTCTCAAATTTTATTTTTGTAATGTCTAGGTCTTTTTTTTCAAATAAAGTTATTTTATTTCCTATATGTATACCATACTTTTTTTCATCTAATTTTTCAAATATAGATATTTTCAAAAAATCTGTTTTTTTACTNAATAGGTTAGGTTTATGTCGGATTTTATAATATTTATGACCAAATATATTTTTAGGTTTAAGAATGATTTTTTTTCCTATTAATAATAAAAATAACTGGAAAAATTTAATTGGAAATACATATAACTTTAAATTTTGAGTATATTTATATATATTTCCTTCACTAATTCCTACTAAAGAATCAGATCCTAATATATATTTTATATTAAGTTTGTTTAAAATTTCGATAGTTATTCTATGATAAGTTTTCAATTAGACTCTAACTTTTNATTCATTATATCTAAGTCATCATTAAAATCAATTTCCATACACAAATAATTCGATACATCAACTGGATAAATTTTCATTCCGCTTTCTATTGAAAATTCAATCGCTCTTTCAAAATAATCTTGAATATCACAATTATTTAATTCTTCAATTAGTTTTGATAAGTTTTCTTTTTTAATCTTATTAATTCCAACAGCTTCGCCTAATCCATTTGTCAAAACTTTTGAGACCTGATTAATTGAGCCGTCCTCAAATACATTATATTTTACTTCCTCTTCAGCAACAGAATGAGTGTTTACAGCCATACATGAACCATTAAAATTTATGATTGGATTAAGAACATTTTCATCAAATACTACATCTCCATTAAGCCATATTACATCTTCATTTTTTACTTTTTTTAATGCACATAATAAACTTTTAGATGTATTTGTAGTATCATAAATATTATTATATACATATAATTGATTTGAAAATGCCTCCATGATTAAATCTTTTTTGAAACCAACTACAATAATAATATTATCTTCTCCAATTAATTTTGAAAGATATCTTATCTGTCTTGCAAGAATAGTTTCACCCGTACTTAGTACTGTTAATGGTTTAGGATGTGGTCTACCTAAACGTGAACCAATACCAGCGGCAAGTATTATAGCCTTCATTTTTGTCCCTTAATTTTATATTCTGCATAGAATAAATCAGCTTGAGTAGTGATTTTAAAATTATCTTCATGTCCATTTATAATTTTACAAGGATAACCGGACTCTAGCATTAATTTCATATCATCAGTTGCATCGTTTTTAAAATTTTCATGAACTAATTTTATTTTTTTATAATCAAATCCTTGTGGTGTCTGAATAGCCTTTAGATTTTCTCTGTTTTCTATTTTTTTTATATTATTATTTTCACACAATGCTATTGTATCAACTAATGGGATAGCTAATGTGACAGCATCATATTTATCAAGAGTTTCAATACAATTTTTTATTAGTTTAGATGTTATAAAAACTCTAGCAGCATCATGAATTAATACTTTTTCAGTATACTCACTGCAAGCCAAAATCCCATTATAGGACGATTTTTGCCTCGAAGAACCCCCTATAACTACATTTAAATTTGGATATTTTTCTTCTACTTTTTGTTTATACCTCTGAGGTATAACTAAAATAATTTCATCTATTTCTTTAACAGATAAAAAAGTAGATATTGAAAAATCAATTAACTCCTTCCCATCAATTTCAAGAAATTGTTTGGGAGTTTCACCACCAAGACGAATCGAGCTACCCCCTGCAAGTATTATTGCAGAAATCATTGAATATCTTCAATTTGTTTTTTTTTACCATTTAAAATAAAAAATTTTATCATATACAAAATTCGTTTACTATTTTTTCCATCAAATTTCCATCCACTTTTCTTAGCCCAATATTTTCTTTCTTCTTTAAACTTATCTTTTTCTTTAATTACACGAGGAATAATTTTCTCTAATTCGCTAGGTTCACAGATATGCCCCATTATCCAATCTTCATCAATATAAGGAATTTTAAATGGTCTTTTTTTCCGATTTTTAATCTGATTTTCTTCTTTTAATAATTCTTCATCAATCCAAGATTCATCTTTTCGTTTATCTTCTTCAGGAAAACATCCTGGATAATATGGTAATTTTAATTGGATGACAGGCTTATCTAAAAAACTTGCTTCTGAAGATTAAAAAATAAATTACTGTTTTCTAAATTTTAATTTATCTCTTTGTACTTTTTCTATATCTAAAATTTCTGAATCTTTATAGTTTAAACTTTCATATGAAGCATGCAGATTTCTAACTAATTTAGATAATCCAGAAGGCTCTAAGGATGCTGCGTGATCAGTCCCTTTCCACGTTCTATCCTTAGTAAAATGCCTTTCAATGTATTTTGCACCTAAAGTATATGCAGCAATATCAATGGCTATACCTAAATGATGACCAGAAAAGGCAATTGATTTTACAATATCAGAATAGCTTTTATACATTCTATTTATTTCTTGCAAACATACATCTTTAAACGGAACAGGATATCCTGATGTACATGAATATATTACTAGGCGATCATTTTGGCCATTATGCTTAAAGAAATTAATAATTTCTTCCTCTTCTTTGATTGTAGTCATCCCCATAGAAATATGGACTTCACCTTTAAACTCATCTCTTAGTACTTCAAGCATTTTAAAATGATTATTACAAGCTGAGGGGACTTTAAGGAAATTAGGATTAAAGCTTACCATTTCTTTTGCAGATGTAACATCCCAAACAGATGTTGAATATTCAATACCTAAGTTATCACAATAATTTTTTAATAATTGATGTTGGTTGACATCAAACTCAAGAAACTCCCTATGATCACCATAGGTTTTTCCATATGAATTTATTGGATTTGGATGAAGATTATTATATTGTTCATCAGTTAATAGCTCTTTGTTATTTCGTTTTTGGAATTTCGCAATATCAGCTCCACAGTCTTTTGCAAGCTTTATCAACTCATATGCAATCTCCATGTCACCTTTGTGGTTACATCCAATTTCTGCAATAACTTTTGGGACTGTATAGTTTAGCATTATTTCCCTACCTTTTTTTATTATAATTTGAATAAAGTCTATGTAAAACATATAGCCATATTGCATTAATTGCTGGCTCAATTAATGCATCAAGAGTTGCAAGCTCTAATGATGCGCCAGTTATGAATTTTACGCATAACACTGCAATAACAAAATGCCCTAACGTATATATGATAGTCAATAATAAACTATCACTCATTTTATTTTTTATTGTATTAAATAATGTAATAGTTAATCTCCCAGGAACATTGGTTATTTATTACTAATAATTTAAAGTTGAGGTTACCTTTTATAAAGCAAAATTATATAAAAACCAATTATATCTATATTTAGCTATAAAAATATTTTCTTAATGTAAACTTAATATATTGTAATAAAGTTTTTTTAGGGTTATTCAAGTCTTTTCTTGGGGAATATTTTTTTTCTGCATGTATAGCAAGATTTTTTTTGGAAAAATACATATTAATTTTATCAATATTATTTCTCAATAGAACATCCATAGAATTTTTATTTTCATAGGGTATTATTGTATTGATTAAAATTTCTGCATTAGATGAGTTAAGTAAATAACACCAACTACCTGCATTTACACCCTTCTTTTTAATACAATCAGGCTTTACAATGTCTTTGGATATATTTTTACCAATAAGTCCTTTATATGATAGTCTCAATATGGTCCAATCTCGTGGAAGTGCAGAGCCGTCAATATTATCAACAAGTTCTTCAAAATTATTTTTAAGAATAACATCATCTTCAAGAATGAGTGCAATATCACAATTTTTATCTTCAAAACAATGATTCCATAGAGTTAAATGGCTTAATAAGCATCCTAAACTACCTGGCATTTTAACTTTAAAATCATCTACCAAATAGTTTAATTCTTGATATTTTTTAATATTAACATCTGCGCCATTAATTGCTTCCCATATTTGAATATCTTTATTCTTTAGATAATTTTTTTTAAAAAAATTATCTAATCTTTTTTTAAATATTTTTTCAGAACCAATGACGTATGCTTTATCAAAATTCATATAGTTATCTCTCTTATATTGAATTATTTTGCTTATGAATAGTAATTAATTCATTTGACAATCTCAATGTATTATTACCATCACATCTAATAGTGTTAAAAATTGGATTGAAATTGATTTGAGGTAAATTTTTATTATATAAGTCATCAAATGAAATCAGTGCATTAAATGTTTTAAAATCATCACTTCCATATAAATTTTGATTATTACAAAAGTCATTTATGAAAAATGTTGGTATTTCACATACCAATGATTCTAAACCAGCTGTAGAACTTATTGTTAAAGACAGTTTACATTCCTTAAATAAGCTATATATATTATCATTTGATATCTTAATATTCTTTGGCTTATTACTTATTTTATTAAATATATCTTGAAGCAAATATTTTGGTCTATGAGCATGGCCTATTTTTTCATTAAATCTTGGTTTAATTAAAATGATATTTTCTTTATACACTTTAGCTAAATCTATTAGTTTCCTAACTAATAAAATTCTTTCAGATTTAGTTACAGGAAACGTTGGCTGCTCAAAAAAAATAATTTTATTTTTATCTGCTTTCCTTATTGATTCTAATTTTTCAAACAAATTATCAAAACGAGGTAATCCAGTATTTACAATTTTAGTTTTTGATGTATTAATTAAATTTAATGATAATATTTGTTGTTTTGCCTCCTCACCTGGAACCCAAATAAGATCTGAAAAAGATCTTCGTTTTACACCTTTAACAAAACCATCATTATTATTTTTTAATAAGGCTCCAACATAACCAGAAACAATTTTAGATTTTAGTTTATTTTTCTTTGATTCATAATGCACTCTTTCAATTAGCGAAGTATATGTTGTACCAATTGTAATAACGCTATAATTATTTTTTTTAATAATTTGTAAGGTTTTTCTTTTTGAATACAAACCAAAAATACCTAAATCATCTTTAATATTATCAAATAGAGATAAAATTTCTTTAGAGATCCAAGCTTTTTTATAAAATTTTTGTTTTAGTAAAACAATATCGCAAGGGTAATCATTATCAAGTAAGTATTTTATTACAGGTATTAATGTCTTTGAAAAAGAATCAAATTGTATAATAAATAAAAAGGCTTTCATTATTAATATGAACTTTTAGTTATATTGTATTTGATATAGTCTTTTATATATGCCATTTAATTCTAATAATTCTTTGTGATTGCCTTGTTCTACAATCTTACCTTTATCCATAACGATAATTTTATCCGCATTAACAATTGTTGAGAGCCTATGAGCAATAACTAAAACAGTTCTATCTTTAATCACATTATCTATTGCTTGATGGACTTTCTTCTCTGATTCTGAGTCTAGTGAAGCAGTGGCCTCATCTAAAATTAATATTTGAGGATTTTTGACTAATGCTCTAGCAATAGATAGTCTTTGTTGTTCACCGCCAGATAGTTTAACTCCATTTTCACCAATTATGGTATTTATTCCACGATCTAACTTTGACACCAAATCATATAAATTTGCTGATTTCAATGCATTTGTAAGCTCTTTATCATTTGCATTTTTTGAACCATATGCAATATTGTTTTTAATGCTGTCATTAAATAAAATTATATTTTGTGTAACTATCCCTATCAAACTTCTTAAACTTTTCAGAGAGTAATCTTTTACATCATTGTTATCAATAAAAATATTTCCATTATAAGGGTCATAGAATCTAGGAATTAAATCTGATAGAGTAGTTTTTCCTGCTCCACTTTTGCCAACAATTGCAACAGTATGCCCTTTTTTAATTTCTAAATTAATATTTTCAAGAATAATATTTTCATTACCAGCATATTTAAAGTCAACTTCTTTAAATTTAATAGATGAATTAAAATCGTCTATGTGAATTGGATTTTTTCTTTGAACTATTTTATTCTCATTATCCAATATACTAAAAACTCTTTCTGCTGCAGCTATACCATTTTGAAAAACGACATTAACATTTGATAATTTTCTAATAGGTTGTAGCATCGCAAAGAGTAAAAGTATAAATTTTATAAAATCATCTGATTGTATCGTTTGATCTTCTAAAACACTAATACCTCCAAACCAGATTAATAATATTCCAACGGAGAGTCCAATTGTTTCATTGATTGGTGTAAGAAGATTTGATAAGATGGATTTTTTTAAAATTAAATTAAAATATTTTTTATTTTCAGTTTTAAATTTTTTGTTTTCAGAATCTTCTAAGTTAAAAATTTTAATAATTTTAATATTACTAAGAGCCTCTTTAATAATATTTAGTATTCCAGCACTTTGAATACTATTTCGTTTAGATTTTCTCCTAATACTCTGTCCAATTTGATAGCTGAAAAAACCAGAAATGGGTATAATAATTATCACTAGAATAGAAAATCTTACATCAATAATAAACAGTAAGATTAAAAAAGAAGCAATACTTATGGGCTCAACAATTAATTTTTGTAGACTCTGTGAAAATGCAACTCTCATACCTGATATATCTCTTATTAATATTGAACTCAATTCAGAAGTTTTTGTATTATTAAAGAATGAAAGTGATAACTTGCTAATATGATTAAATAACAATACCCGAATATCAGTAATAACATTATTTTGAACATACGCCATAATAAGATTACTCGTATAAAATAAAATATTTTTAGATATGAAAATGATTGTTAATAGTATGCAAAGCATTTTCAACTGATCAATTTGTTGACCTCTACCAATTAGATTTTGAATAAAGAAATTAAGATGTTCATTTAAAGTCGTAGGGTTGACTATTGATAATGAATTACCACCCATTACATTTGCAAGCATTGTCCCTATCAACCATATAGACATAGAATTTAATAGGACATAAATTATAGATGCTATAACTGATAAAATCATTATAGATCTATAGGATTTAGTAAATTGTAATATTCTTATAAATGTATTCATAAAAATGTTAAGTATTTTATTCTTATAAAACCTGTGCAACCTTATTTAATAATTATATAATTGAATATATGAATATTAAAAATAATATTCTCAATTTCATCGATATAATTTTTCCAAAAAAAATAGATATTTTTTAAACATATAAAACTAACTTTTATCTATTTTTAAATAAAAAATAATTGAATATATCATTAGATTTAATAGAACTTAAAAATTTGTAAAAAATATACATTTATGAATAATGAATCAATAGTAGTTATAGGAAATGGAGAATCAATACTTAAAAAAAGACTTCAAGCAAAGATTGATAGCTTTGACAAAGTCTTACGAATCAATAATTATATAATTAATGATTTTGAATTATTTGTTGGTACAAAAACTGATATCTGGTTTAATGGCGCAAATAGTAAATTAGTATCTCCAAAAATAATGCCAAAGCAAGTAATCGTTGCTCCACCATCTGAAATTATAATTAAGCATCAGGAAAATTTAAATGATTATATTGCGCGAAGAGTAGGCCAAGATTATAATAATCTTACATTATTAACACTAGAAGAAGTTAAAAAATATGAAACAGAAGTATGCTCCAATAGACTCACAACAGGACTTTATGCTATAAAATGGGCATTAAATAACTTTGAAAAAGTGTATATACATGGATTTGATTTTTTTATAAATTCTAAAGCACATTACTATGATTCAAAATTAATGAACTTCGTGAATAATAAAATTTTAAATAAAGGTCATAAACATAACAACGAGCACGAACGCGACTATGTAGAAAAGTTAATAACAAATAAGGAAATCATACTATTAAATGATAAATAATAAAAAAATATACGCCATTATACCAGCACGAGGTGGTAGTAAGGGAATACCTAAAAAAAATATTATAGATTTTGATGGATATCCATTGATTTACCATAGTATAAATTTTGCTAAAAAATCAAAATTTGTTGATGAAGTTATAGTTAGTACTGATTCTCGTGAAATTAAAAAAATTGCAGAAGGATACCATGCTAATATTGTAGATAGGCCAGAAAATATATCAAGAGATGATTCATCTACAGAATTAGCAATAAAACATATTATTAATGAGTTTAATATTCATTCAGATTCAATAATTGTATTGCTACAACCTACTAGCCCAATAAGACCTATTGGGGTTCTAGATAAAATGTTAGTTGATTTCATAAATAAAAATTTCGATTCTATGGTATCAATAAGTCCATGCCATCCCCTAAACTGGAAATTAAAATCCGATGAATTAATATGTCAATATGATTATAAAAATAGACCTATGAGGCAGCAATTTAAAAAAGATGATTTCATTTATGATGAAAATGGATCTGTTTATATTTTTAATCCCAAATTGATTATTAAAAACAATAACAGATTGGGAGGGAAGATAGGTTATGAAATATTCCCCGAAGAATATGGACGTCAAATAGATACATTTCTTGATTTAGAAATTTTAAGAGCTACCGCTAAATATTTAAATAAAAAGGAGAGTAATGTCTAAACAAATTTTTATTGATCAAGCCAATAATATAAAGTTAATTGCAACAGATATTGATGGAGTATGGACAGATGCCAGAATGCATTATACTGAAAATGGTGAATACATGAAATCATTTTCAACGTATGATGGTATGGCAACTGGGTTAATTAAAGAACGAAATATAGAAATAGCTATTCTAACTAGTGAAAATTCTAAAATTGTAACGGCTAGAGCAAAAAAATTAGGTATTAAGTATGTTTATATTAACGAAAAAGAAAAACTATTACGGATAAAATATCTATGCAATAGACTTAATATTAATTTAAATCAAGTGGCATACATAGGAGATGATATCAATGATTTAGAAGTTTTAAAGGAAGTCGGTATTAGCGCAATGCCTTGCAGTAGCCCTATTTTAGATAAATTTAATCCTGATTACATTACTAAAAGAAGAGGTGGAGATGGATCATTTAGGGAATTTGCTGACTTAATTCTCGAATATAGAAAATGATAATTCATCTAGCATATATAATACTATCTCCATTTCTATGGGTAGCTGTTTATATTGCATCTTTTTTAAATAAAAAAATAAGATTAAGAATGAACTCTTATAAATTTTTATTAAAAGATTCAATTGTAAAAGTAAAACAAACTAATAAGGAAATATTAGTTTTTCATGCAGCCTCTAATGGTGAACTTGAGCAAATTAAACCTATTTTTAGATTGATAGATAGAAATAAATATTTTGTAATGCTTACTATATCATCACCTTCATCATACAATCATATACCCTTAAATCAGTTAGATGCATTCTCATATCAAGCATTTGATTTTCCTTGGACAGTATATAATTTTTTTAAAAAAATAAAACCACATAAATATATTATTACCCGACATGATATATGGCCAAATCACTTATTTTTTTCTAAATGGTTTTGTAAAGATGTATATTTAATAAATGCAAATTTGCCAGAGAAATCAAAGCGACTATTCCCTGTCATAAAATCCTTTTATAAATATATATTTAGTTTTTTTACTTGTATTTATACTGTATCAGAATCGATGAAAACTAAATTAACTAATATAATTGATGATGATAAAATTAATGTTATCGGAGATACAAGGCTTGATCAAATAGAATATAGATATGAAAATAAAAAAATAAAACTACCCTTATTCGAGAATTCTAAGAATATACTATTTGGTAGTATTGATGAATATGATATTAAATTAATATTTGACTATTTAAAAATTAGAAAAAATAATTCTAAGTTAATATTTGTACCACATGAACCAGAAGAAAAATTAATTGTAAATATTGAAAGAAAATTAAAGGAACTATCTACAGATTGTGTTCGTTTTAGTAATATGACTGATGATTTGAATCAAGATAGTTTAGATGCAATAATTATTGATAAAGTAGGAATATTAGCAGATGCTTATAAATTTAGTTCCATTTCTTATATTGGCTGTGGATTTGGAAAAGGAGTACACAATGTGATGGAGCCAGCAATATATGGAAATCTCATATGTTTTGGGCCTAATTACCAAATTTTAGATGAAGCAATAGAATTAGTAAATGAAAAATTGGCTATACCAATTAATAATTCCAATGAATTAACTAATGTATTAGATTTAATATCTGATGTGGATACTTTAGAACAATATAAAAATGATTTAAAAAAATTCATTAGTAAGAAACAAAATATTTCAAATCAAATTTTAAGAGATATACTTTGAAATCCTACATTACTATATTATTCTCCTGCTTTACAATTTTATTATCTGATGATCTAATAAATACTAAACTAAATTATACTGTTTATTTTAGAGGAATGGAAGCTGGTGAAGCTTATCTTAAAATCCAAAATGATACCCTAAACAATAATAGCGTGTTAAGGTTAGATAGTAAACTAAAAACAAATAAATTTGTTGATCTTATATATAAAATAAGGGATGATATTACAATTTATTTAGATTCAAAAGATCTTTCTTTATTGAAAGTAATAAATAAAATAAATGAAGGTTCATATCGCAAAAAACACAAGGCTACATATAATCAAAAGTTAAAACAAGTGATGAATAAATCAAAATCTATCAATGTAGATTTTCCCTATTCGCCCCTATCAATTATTTATGAATTAAGAAATAAAATGCTAATGCTAAATGATGTATATGAATATAATATCTACAGTATAGGTAAAATAAATAATATTAAGATGAAAGTCTTAAAGAAAGATTATGTTAAAACATCATTGGGTAATTTCGAATCAATTGTTGTTAGTCCTGTATCTAATACTCAAAAACCTTTAATTAAAAATAATGGGGATATGAAAATTTGGTACACTAATGATGAAAATAGATACCCTGTAAAAATTGAAATAAAAATTAATTATGGTAAATTAATTCTACTTTTAAATAATATAGAATTATGAACTTCTTGATAATTATTAATCCTAATAGTGGAAAAAGAAAATCTATTAGTGTATTTAAAAATATTTTAAAGCCATTTTTAGAACACAATTCTATCAACTATAAAACTGAAACAACAACATATTCTGGGCATGCAGAACAAATTATTGAATCAATTGATTTATTAAATTTTAATGCCATATTAGTTTTAGGTGGGGATGGCACAATGCATGAAGTAATTAATGGACTTTTAAAAAGAGCAGATGGAATAAACCTACCTATAGGAAATATTCCAACTGGAAGTGGGAATTCTCTACTCTATGATCTTGGAAAATTTGATATTAAAGATACAATTAATATTATTTTAAAAAATAAAATTAGAAAAATAGATATCCTGGAATTATCAACATTAAATAAAAAAATATACTCAATGAATCTTATTGGATGGGGAATGGGAAATGATATAGGACTTAGAGCAGAAAAAATGAGATGGTTAGGTCCAATCAGATACAATATTGCAAGTGTGATAGAAATCCTAAAGTATAAAGGAAGACAGGCTACTATTAAAATAGATAACATCAAATATGATGATAGTTATGCACTGATAACTATATGCAATACAATTCATGTTGGTAAAGGAATGAAAATGGCTCCCAATGCATCTCTTTATGATAAAAAAATGGACATCATTATGATTAAGGATAATTTTAGTAAACTTGAACTTCTTAAATTATTTCCACAATTATTTTCAGGTAATCATATAAAAAATAAAAAAGTAACCTATATTCAAGCAGAAACATTTTCTTTGAAAACTTTGAAAAATGATATTTTAAACATTGATGGAGAAATAAAAGGTGAAACTCCAATTAATATAAAAGTTATACCTGAATGTATAAAATTACTTAATTAGAATTTTTTCTTGATACTGAAATTCTATTTTTAGCTCTTTTTATGGCTTTAAAAGCCCTATCAATATCATTTGACTTATCATCTAAATAGTGTTGGGCTTTATCTAATGACTTTTCAGCTCGACTTAAATCTATTTTACTGGCTTCTTCTGCTGATTCTAAAACTAAAGTAACTTTATTATCACTTATATCAGCAAAGCCTCCACTGGTTGCAAAGTGAATAGATTTGTTATCAGTAGATATTTTAACCTCTCCAACATCAAGGGCAATAATAGATGCTATATGCCCAGGCAATACACCAAATAAGCCTTCAGTTGATGGTGCTCTTAAATAGTCTACTTCAGGAAATTCTAAAGTAGAGGTAGGAGTAATTATATTTATTTCTAGTTTATCACTCATTATTTTTTAGCTTTATCTACAACTTCATTTATAGATCCTACATAAGCAAATGAATTCTCTGAATACTCATCCATTTCACCGTTTACAATTGCCTCAAAACTTGATATTGTATCTTCAAGTGATACATACTTACCCTCAACTCCTGTGAACTGCTCAGCTACGAAGAAGGGTTGAGACATAAACTTTTGTAATTTTCTAGCTCTTCCTACAACTAATTTATCATCATCTGAAAGTTCATCCATACCCAAAATATTAATAATATCCTGCAAGTCTTTATATTTTTGAAGAATTTGCTGAACATTTCTTGCAACATTATAATGTCGGTCACCTATAACTCTTGGATCTAAGATTCTTGAAGATGATTGTAATGGATCAATAGCTGGATATATTCCAAGCTCAGAAATTTTTCTATCTAGTACTGTCGTTGCATCTAAGTGTGCAAAAGTATTAGCTGGAGCTGGGTCAGTCAAGTCATCAGCTGGGACATAAACAGCCTGTACTGAGGTTACTGAACCTTTCTTAGTAGATGTAATTCTCTCTTGAAGCTCTCCCATCTCTGTACCCAATGTAGGTTGATAACCTGCAGCTGAAGGCATCCTTCCTAATAAAGCAGATACTTCTGAACCAGCCTGCGTAAATCTAAAAATATTATCAACAAACAATAGTACATCTTTTCCTTGTTCATCTCTAAAATATTCTGCCATAGTAAGCGCACTTAGAGCAACTCTAAGTCTTGCGCCTGGAGGCTCATTCATTTGTCCAAAAACCATAGCTGTTTTATCAATAACTCCAGACTCGATCATCTCTCCATAAAGATCGTTTCCTTCTCTGGTTCTCTCTCCTACACCAGCAAATATTGAATAGCCACCATGCTCAGTTGCTATATTTCTAATCAACTCTTGTATCAGTACAGTTTTACCAACACCTGCACCACCAAAAAGTCCAGTCTTACCACCTTTTGTATATGGTTCCATCAAATCAATAACTTTGATACCAGTTTCTAAAATTTCTGAACTTGTTGTTAATTCATCAAATTTAGGAGCTGATCTATGAATAGGAAGTCTAACATCAGATTTTACATCTTCTTTTTCATCGATTGTATTTCCAAGTAAATCAAACATACGACCTAGAACTCCATCTCCAACTGGAACAGAAATTGGAGCACCTGTATCCACTGCCTTAGTTCCTCTTTGTAAACCATCAGTAGAGTCCATCGCAACTGCTCTTACCATTGAATCACCTAGATGCTGAGCAACTTCAACTATTAATTTTTCATTATTACCTTGATCTACCTCAACTGCATTATATATCTCAGGTAAAGCACCGTCACTAAATTCTATATCAACTACAGCTCCCATAATAGATGAAATTTTTCCTTGCTTACTCATATCTCTCCTTTATTATCCTTCTAGAGCATTAGCACCACTAACAATTTCGATAATCTCTGTTGTTATTGCTGCCTGCCTTGCTTTATTATATTCTATACTTAAATCTGATATCATTTCACCAGCATTTTCTGTCGCATTCTCCATCGCCACCATCCTCGCTGCTTGCTCAGACGCATTTGACTCTAACAAGAACTGCCATAACTGCACATTTAAATGTTTTGGAATTAATGTTTTTACAACATTTTCTTTACTAGGTTCATAGAGTAAATCACATGAATCTTTTTCAGATACATCATATGTTATAGGTAAAAATGATTTACAAATTATTTTTTGAGAAGCAACACTAACAAATTCGTTGTATATAACTTCAACTGAATCGACTTCACCACTTAAATATTTTTCAGTAATCATATCTCCAATTGATAGTGCATCACTAACATTTAATGTATTCCAAAAATCTCTATAGCTTTTAATAATATTAAAATCTCTTCTCTTAAAATAATCATGAGATTTTTTACCAATACAGATAATCAAACAGTTATCAGTTCCAAATTCTGAAACTTTTTGCTCAGTTTTTTTAATTATATTTGCATTGAAAGCACCAGCCATTCCCCTATCAGCTGAAACTACTAAAAATAATTTTTTCTTAATGTCTCTTGAATCTAAAATTGGTAGTAAAGATCTATCTATATCAGGAATAAGATGATGAATCATTTCTTCAATAGCATTAGTGTAAGGCCTTGCCTTTTCCATATCTTCTTGAGATTTTCTAAGCTTTGCCGCTGCAACCATTTTCATTGCATTAGTTACCTGCTGAATACTTTTAACAGATTTAATTTTGTTCCTAAGATCTTTTAAACTAGCCAATTTTTAAAATCCTTTTACAAAATCAGTTATTTTAGTTTTTAAAGTTTCTTCAGTGCTATCATCTAATTGACCTGATGATTTTATTGTATTTAATAGATCTCCACATGACGCATCTAAAAAATCATAAAACTTTTCTTCGAACTCAACCAATCTACTTTTTTCAACATCATCTAAAAATCCTCTAGTCCCAGCATAAATTAAAGCTACTTGTTTTTCAGTTGAAACTGGAGAATACTGTTTCTGTTTTAGTAATTCCATTAAAGCTGAACCACGATTAAGTTGTTTTTGTGTTTCCTTATCTAAATCAGATCCAAATTTAGCAAAAGCTTCTAACTCTCTAAATTGCGCAAGATCTAATTTTAGTGTACCAGCAACTTTTTTCATTGCTTTAATCTGGGCAGCACCTCCAACCCTTGAAACCGATAATCCAACATCTACAGCAGGTCTTTGACCAGAATTAAATAAATTTGACTCTAGATATATTTGACCATCAGTTATTGAAATAACATTTGTTGGTATATATGCTGATACATCACCCTCTTGAGTTTCAATAATTGGCAATGCAGTTAGTGAACCAGATCCTAATTTTTCATTTAGCTTTGCTGATCTTTCTAATAACCTACTATGTAGATAAAATACATCCCCAGGATATGCTTCACGACCAGGAGGACGCCTTAGAAGTAATGACATTTGTCTATAAGCTGATGCATGCTTCGATAAATCATCATATACTACAAGAGCATGCATACCATTATCTCTATAATACTCACCTAATGTTGCTCCAGTATAAGGTGCCAAGAACAATAATGGCGCAGGTTCCATCGCACTTGCTGTGACCACCGTAGTGTATTCCATAGCTCCTGCATTTTCTAATTCTGCAACAACTTTTGCAACTGTAGATTCTTTTTGGCCAATCGCAACATAAATACAATGTACTGGAGTGTCTGAACTATGAGTATCTTTTTGATTAATAATAGTATCAATAGCAACTGCAGTTTTGCCTGTTTGTCTATCTCCAATAATTAATTCTCTTTGTCCACGACCAATTGGAACCATCGCATCAACGGATTTCAATCCAGTTTGAAGTGGCTCTTGTACCGGGTATCTTGATAGAACACCTGTAGCTTTTCTTTCAACTGGTAAAAATTCTTTTGCATCAATTGGACCTTTGCCGTCTACAGGTTGTCCTAAAGGATTAATAACTCTCCCTAAAAATTCTTTTCCTACTCCAACCTGAACTACTTTACCGGTTCTTTTTACAATATCTCCCTCTTTAACCAATTTACTATCACCAAATAGTACTGCACCTACACTGTTTTCTTCTAAATTCATAGCCATTCCAAAAACATTATTTGGAAATTCTAACAATTCTGATGATAATACATTTTCTAAACCT